>CAZCTC010000079.1:0-36556 GCA_964501335.1 uncultured Anaerolineales bacterium
TGAAAGCCCGCGGGGGCCTTTAAAAAAGCCCGCTTTGGCTTTTTCCGATGTTAAAGAGCTCATTTCTCCGACAGGCTGCTAGAAGAAGGATCACACCACGAACAGGGCTATTCGGTGCGATGATATCTTCAAATGCCATTTTGTTCTTTCCTTTTGTTTAGCGACCTGGAGTATAGGGGTAGTAGCCGTACATTTTTTAACCCTAAAGTCATTTACTATCATGCACTGTCATATAATCCCAGTCGGAAGATAATTTCTCCGAGGATAGAACAGAGTAATACGGTTCCAAATAGAGTTGAGTATACGCTACCTATCATAATGGCCATGCCGCCGGCCCATAGAAATCCTTTGGCAAACGAGTTAAAAAAAAGGGATAAAAGAAATCCCAATACATAAATCATTCCAGTCACAGAGAAACATGAGTTCAAGGTTTCTTTTATGGGAAAAGGGGGCTGATTACTTTGAAGTTTGTCCTCAAAAGTAAACCCGCTTAGAACAAACGGTAGAAAAACAATGCCGATTACAGCAGCTACAAGAAACCTCTGACAGGCAGCCTGGGCTAAAGTTTCCATAAACCAGCCTTGCACGGCATCCGGTTTTAAAATAAACCACGCCGGTATTAATCCGCTGAACATCATTGCCAGGCCGATCAGAAAAGAGAGAAATGTGGTTATGAAAAATGAGAATTTTTGTCTCATTGATTTTTTATTTCTTTATTATTGTGTATAGTTCATTCTCAGGCCGGGCCGGGAGATGACCCGGCCCGGTGGTGGACGGAATATCGGAAGATCGCGCTGCTGGCGGGGTGGAGTAATGTGGGGGAATGGAAAAAGTTTAGGTAACTATTCAGGGTCCCCCCTGGAAAGGGAATGACTGGAATGGTTATCATATTTGATCTGTTAAAGGGCTATTGATGGATCTTCCCGTTCCTCGGTCATTAATATCTTATAGGAAAACCACCACATTTCACCAACCAATATAATTATAATCAATACTCACGCTATCAATTTTCTTGTCAGAGTTAAAATATATATCTATTGTAATGTGCTCAATGGCCTCCATTGAAATATTATTTCTGATTACTGCTACCATATTACCATCCTCATACACACTATAATCAATTTTTTTGTCCGTTAAATATTTTTCTGCCTCTTCAAAGGTAAGACCCGGATATAAATTTGCCTTTATATCTGCCTCAATTCTTTCTTTTCTTGCTTTATCTAAATAACTTAAAAAAATATTAGTAGCACCTACAAAAAGACATACAAAAGCAGGGCAAATTATAAATGCAATTATCATACTTCTTGCAAAATTATCACCGTTTTTCATCGAGATACTCCTTTTATTAATCTCTCGAAATTGTATGTTTTTATGAATCCGCTGAAAAAGTCGGTTTTAAGCGCCCCAAAGTTGGCCGAAAATCAAAAAGCCTCTGCAGCTTTTTCCACTCGACAATACTCAGCAACAGATCGATGATCTTGCAATCCTACATTTCTTGAATTCCACTGAGATCCAGGTTTTCTAACATGGTCACCATTTTATCAGTTTTTTGTTTTCCTTGAATTCCCAGTTCTTGGGGGGATTTTCCCTATTACTTGAAGAATACAAAGGTCCCTGCCCGGTGTGCGCCGGCCGGGATCGGTTCACCGTCTGGCTCCATCACAAAACTGCCGGGAAAGGCCGCTGGTATTGCCGGCGCTGCAACCAATCAGGAGATGCCGGGAATTTCCTGACCTTCATCCAACCGGGGATCACTGAAAGCGAAAAATGGGCCGCCTTGAAAGCCTTGGGCGCCACCTTCGACGGCGACGAGCAGTACACCGGCGCCGGCCAGTTGCCGGGGCAGGCCAACAAGGTCTTCCGTCCGCCCCCTGACTGCCAACCCCCGTCGGTAGCCTGGCAAACACGGGCACGGGCCTGCCTGGCTTATGCGCAGGAACAACTCGGGACTCTGTTGTATACACATTTTTCGCTGTAGCTTTTCACGCAATTTGCGGAAGATTCTAATTATAGTTGTCGTTAAACAGCCGGCTCGCCGGGCGAGTCAGGCGAAGAAAGCCGCACAGGTTCAACCCAGAGTGGAGCCGCCGATGGATCTATGATGCGATCCCTATGGCTTCCAACCGGCGAGCTGGTCGGCGACCGTAATATTTTGCCGGGGGACTGGCGGGGAATCGTCACGCCGGCGAAGTGGGAACGCCGCCGGACGGCTCGGTCCAGGCGACCTTCGACAGCCTGGAGGAATGGGAAGATTGCAAGGGAGCGGCCCGGGCGATTGCGGAAAGCCTGGCCGAGGCCCACTATCGGGCCGGGCCGGGAGACGACCCGGCCCGGTGGTGGACAGAATATCGGAAGATCGCGCTGGCGGGATGGAGCGATGTGGGGGAATAGAAAACGGACTGATATTTTTCACTCAGAATCCTAAACTGCTCTATCACTTCAAAAAAACAGTCCAGAAACACATACATAGTATATTTATAACTAATTTCACGGGTTAAATTGCGGTTGCGCATTATTTTTTATTATATTTTAAATATAATAAAGAAAAAATTTTGAATCTCACGGCCTTTTAAAGGCCTTAAAAAAATTAACAAATGAGATTATACATAAAATACTGGCCACTACACCAAAAAAATAATTGGGTTCCAGCAAATCGCATTTAGATTGAGGGCAATTTATCTCAGGATGACTCCTGGAATATAGAATGTCTATATTCTTACCCACAGACAAACTTTTATATAAAGATTCCGAAACACTGCCACTTCCCTTATATTGCTGAGTAAGCTTTTCGGTATTCTCAATCTTAAAAACATATTGAACGGAATAATCCGTCTGGTTTTTATCAGAAACTACATAAAATCTGGTAATAGTTGCTGTGCCCTGAACGCCGTCACTTTTAAGAAGATCAAAAGCCCGCACAAAATAAACTTGACTATATACTGCAAAAATAGCCATAATTAATACAATAATGGCTACTATAATCTGTTTAGATCGAGGTGAAATCCTCCAGTTTTCTTCCGATAAAGACGCACGAGGGTCACTTATTTTTCGCTGTAATTCTCCATATTGTGCGATAGACCCGAGCAAAATTGACACGATTAAAACAATGCCAAGCATTATAAAAAATATTAATGATGAACTCATGAGATTTTAAATAGTCCTCCTAAAAATACTCCCTTTTACTCCGAAAAAGAATTTCAGGCTCCCTTGAAAAATGAGGTTAGAATTGTACACCACTTCCACTCAATCATCTCACATTATCAAGCCGTGACCCGGGCCAGTGGTGGACGGAATATCGGAAGATCGCGCTGGCGGGATGGAGCGATGTGGGGGAATGGGAGGAGGGGTAAGCAACTTGATTTAAAGGATTAGTCGTTATCTGTCACACCTCTGTCACACCCTATATGATATAGTAATGTATGGAAAGGGCTCTCACCTTTCCTTCCAGAATTATCTACTAATTTAACAAGGAGATTAACAATGACTTACTACCACAAACCATCCGGAATTTCACTCAAAAAAGCAGAATTTGAAAACTTGCACGATTTCATCGACAATTACGACATAGCTGTTTTCAGTGATTTTAACAAATCTGAGAAACTCGATAAAAAAGCATCTGAGGAACTCACCAGAATAAATATTGCTTTAGGAAATTTAAATGCCTATTTTTACGAAATTGGCTTCAGAAAACTAAACAATGATAATCCAATTGTAACTTCAAAGATAAAGGAAAAGAAACTACGAAAAATATGGGAAACTGGATGGGAAAATGTTACGGGATCTCACGAAGGTTGGAATGGAAATTTTCTAGAAACACTTCATGCCTGCACAAAAGGACAACAATGCCACAATGAACTGGCCAAGCGTTTACGGACATGTTTGAATACTTTCGAAAATCTGAATGACGAATAAGGTATGGGTTCCTCCCCAAAAACGGCTTCCTACTTATTGAGGCGATACATCTGGTGCCACATCAAAAACAAATTCAATCGTCACGTCTGTAACTATGCGGTTGGAATCAAAATATACATGTACAGAAGCAGCTCCGCTGTCATTGTACTTGTATACTCCCTCAATTAACGCAATAATCATTTCTTCTTCTTCACGCCAGGAAAATGGGACCTTTTCTTCAGTCAAATATGCTACTACTTCTTCATAACTTAATCCTGGGTATAGATTCGATCTTATATTTGCCTTAATCTGTTGCTCTTCAATCTTGAGAAGGTTCCATTCATAATCACCGTAAACACGAAAAACGCCATAGCAGATAATACAAAAGAAAACAAGCGAAGCGACAATGAGTGCTTTTTTATTCATTGCTATCACACTATGAACTTAGGGTTCCATATTTGATCTGTTAAAGAGCTATAGATGGCTCTTCCCATTTCCGCAATCATCGACATATTACGGAAAGAATACCGCATCTTACCAGCCCGCATAACTAAAATCAATACTCACATTATCAACTTTCTTTTCAAAATTGAAATATATTTTTATGGTTAAAACCTCTTTGGCACCTTTTGAAATATTACGACTCCTTGCCGCTGTAATATTACCGTCCTCATACACACTATAATTAAATTTTTCATCGGTTAAATATTTTTCTACCTCTTCAAGGGTAACACCAGAATATAAATTCGCCCTTATATCTGCTTCTATTTTCCATTTTCTTATATAGTCAAAGCATGATACGAAAACATCCAAGATAAATATTAAAACACCTAACAAGATAAGAAATTTAACGGAATTAAATACTACCTTTTTCATCTAAATTTTCCTTTATAAATATTTAAAAATAAAATATTGTCTATAGGATCTAGAGTAGCAGAAAATTTGTAGCCTTAATTTTGCTTTAAATTGCGGAAGAGCCAATTTCTAGTTGTCGCTTGACAGGCCCCTACTTACCGTTCAAGGTCCCGGAGTCGCCGTTCCCCCTCCTCGAACAGGCGCGGCCGGCGTCGGCAAGGTAGAGATGAACGCATCGACCTGCTGCTGAATCCGATCGCCGGCATTCCGATCGGGATTGAAAAAGATCAATTCCGAGATACTGCTCTTCGGCACTCTATGGACCAGCCGGGCGGGGATGTCCAGGAAAAAAGCGTTGGTATCGTCGGCGCCGATATATTGCAAAGAGGGAACGTAGAGCGAGGTAGAGACGGAAGATTGCTTCGACCAATAGATCCACGATTGTTCCGATTTCTGTAAAGAGCCGATCTCATCGGAGGGAAAAGTAAAGGGCCGATCCATCACGGCCATGACGCCCAGATACCGGACGGTTTTTCCATCCATGACATTAAGTCCATCTTTTTTACCCGCATGTTCTGTAAGCAAACTGAAATGTACGAAAGCCACAAGCAGAACTACTCCCACTCCAAAAACAGAAAGTCCGATTGGGACCTTTTTTTCTCTCCACAAAAGATAAAAGAAAAAAAGTACGAGCGCGCTCGCGGTAAATATGCCCATTAAAATATCGCGCCGATTTTCGAAAGTCAGGTTCGCACCTACGGAAAGAACAACTCCTTCTAAAACGAGCCCATAAAACACAATATAGATGAGATAGATCCCGCCTCGATCATTGGAAATACCCCCTTGCAGTTTCTGTCCAAAAGTAGAAAACACCGTCCAGGCAATACAGAAAGCCACAAAGGCCATAAAGCCCAGCAGAAGCACTTCAGTAAAAGAAACAAGGACTCCCATAAAATGGCTGGGGGTTCGGGTAAACATGGAATAGGCCAATTCGGAAACGCCGAGGGTGGAATAGAAAGCGGAGGTATACAGCCAGTCGGCATACAAGATCAAGACGGCACCGACCGTAACGATGGGAGTGACCCACTTCAGGAGGATTTCCTGGAAAGTTTCGGTTTTCTCCTTGGGCTCCGGTGGGACGGGAGCCGGGATCGGCTGGGCGACGGGCTTTGGAGTGTTGGATGAAGCTTTACGGGATGAGTTGGACATGATGAACCTCTGTCATTATAGATTTCTATTTGAGATGGTTTCCACCGCCCGCCGGATCTCTCCCAGCACTTCGGTCAGGTGTTCCTGAATCTGCTCATTGCGGAAGCGCAGGAGGCGATATCCCCACGTTTCCAAACCCTGGGTACGTTGAGTATCTTCTATAATTCGAGTATCGTGGATGCCGCCATCTAATTCCACAATCAATTGGCGTTCGGGGCAACAAAAATCTACGATGTATCGGCCCAAAGGATGCTGCCTGCGAAATTTAAACCCTGCCAACTGCCGGCCTCGCAGTGCCTGCCAGAGTATCTGTTCGGCCGGCGTTTCCTGACGACGAAGTTCTTTAGCCTGATCCTGCACTACAATCGAAGCCCGAATTCGTCCCTGGTAACGCTTCATAAGCCCTCACCCCCTGCCCCCTCTCCCTTATTTTGCAGTAGTGAAGCGCCGCGATCCAATCTAACCCGTTGTTAAGTTCCGTGGCCAGCAGTCTCACAGGGAGAGGGGAAGCAAATCCGGCTTCCCCCTCCCCCTCCCGCCTGGCGCGCGATGCAACCTGAAATCAGATCTACACAGCTCGTGTTGGCCCCTTTAAAACAAAACAAGGGGGAGGGGGAATGAGGGGGTGAGGGCCAGACCGCAGCCTTGGGCCCTCATCCTAACCCCCTGTCCCCCTTCCCTTCCCCCAACGAACATTTTGGAAAGGCGATTTTGTTTCTGTTAGTTGATTTGTTTATGGGGGAAGGGAAGGGGGAAATCGTTCACCGAGCGCCGAAAAGCCCCTTCTCCTTCTCCCACAAAGTCGGCATCGATCGGATTACTTAGCCCTTATCCATTTTGTTCGTTGGGAGAAGGAGAAGGGGTGGGGGATGAGGATGAGGGCCAGCCGCGGTCTAGCATTTACTCTCTTTCTCCCTGCACGATGCAACCGAGAATCAGATCAAAATAAATCGTGGCAGCCTTATTAAAAGAAATCTCGCCTCTTGGGCGAGATCAAAATTAAGTTATTAAAGTTAGTTAGGATTGACGCCGGCGTCGCTCTGCTAAAAACTCTAAATATTCCAGAACATGATCTTTATCTTCTGGATTTAATTCATTAAATAAAGTGATCGCTCTTTTCCCTTTAGAATCATCTTCCACCGAGGAATTAACAAAGGGTATGTTAGCTTGTTGGAACACATATTCTGGGGGAAGAGTTAGGGCTTTAGCTATAGAAACGCACGATTCATAACTGGGATTTCTTTGTCCGGAAAGGATCATACTGATCATTGAGGTACTAATGTTGGCACGGCTTGCGAGTTCTTTGTTACTCAAACCGCGTTTCTGCATTTCTTCGAGTAGCCAATGGTTAAACACATTTGCCATTTTATAATACAATCCAATTACTCGGGTAAACTTCTTGACACTTGTGTGATTTTGTAATACAATATTCACGGTTGAGGATAAAAATTCACAACTGTGAGGTTTAGTTATATGAGCAAGTTTAGTGACACTGTTTCGCTTAGTGTTCGGATACCTCATGATCTTTATTCGACAATTACTGTCGACGCAAAAGTTGCGGGTGAAACGATTTCTACTATTGTGCGTCGTCGATTGAAAGAACGGTATAGTCAATTAGAAGAAGATCGTGTGAAGAAGGAACAAGGTAGCGTTTCATGCAATACTTTCAACGTGTAATCTACCTCCGGATTGCCGAGATCCAGCAATCCGATCTACCGGAAGACGAGAAAGCTTTGCGCACCGCGATTCTGTTTTTGATCTCTTTGGGACGGGATTACCATAAAAGCCAGGAAACCGACATAGAAAAAACCCCTCAGACCTGCATACCCCAGGCTGAGGGGACGCCAGGGTAGGAAGCTCCCACACCCAAGACAAATTCATTATACCATTGAGCTTTTCTCCTGCAAATCTTAATATCATTTTTTATTGACTTTTCCAAGGGGGGTGCCATGCTGGATTTGCTTTTCGACGCTGTTTGTTGTGGAGACTGGCCCGGTCATCTGCGGACGGCCTGGCGTCTGCTGACCCGGCAGGTTGGTCCTGACGATCGGTGCCGGGTGGTGGCTCAGACTAACGAAACCATCCCCGTTTGCGACGAACCCTTTTGCTTTTACATCGGTTTTTCCTGCCGACGCCCCGATGGGACCACGGTCCATTACTGCGAATGGCACGCCCGCCAGCACGGGATCTGCCCGGAGTGCTACGAATTCCACGACGGGGAAGAAGCCTTCGAGATTTCCAAGTCGGGCCTTTGTGACTCCTGTCTGGAAGGGATGAAGCATGGACGAGCTTGAAACCTGCGTCTTCGTGGCAAACGTGATGTCCTGGATTGTGGCGTTGCACTTTGGGCTGTTCATGTTTTGGCAGTGGATCACTCACGACAGCCTATCGGCCGTGGCCGCGACCATAATCACCATGACTGTGCTCTGGTCCCTCATTATCAAGATCTTGGAAGCGTACCAGCGAAAGGTGAAAAATGGAAAACAATGACACCTTTACCTGCCCGCACTGCGGCGGCTCTGTGCGCGTCATCCCTGAAGAGACCCTGCTGAGCGGCGCCGACCCTGAGAAGATGGATCTCCTGGCCCAGGCCCTCGGTATACCGCGGCCTGCCATGCACCGTCGGCCGGACGGTATCGCTCAGCGCACCGCTTATCGTCCGGTTCCCGGAGTGGGGGCCGTCGCTGGCGCAATGATCCCCGAGCAGTGGACCGAAGCCTACTTCCAGCAGCCGGCCCGCACGCCCACCGTCGCCGGCGATGTGATCGTTCCGTTGTATCAATCCCTCGCCAGCGGTGCGATGGCCGGTGTACTGGTCGCCATTCCCACCCTGGCCTGGTCCTGGCCCTGGACGGTGCCGGCCGTCTCTGCCGTCGTGGCCACGGCGGCCGTCTGGGCCTGGCGGCTGGTCGATCTCGTCGATCTGCTGCGCAAGGTCGAACGGTGGACCAACACCGATCTCGACGGCGACGGGAAGATCGGCAAGGTAGAGCATCAGCGCGTGACGGTGGAGACCTTGCACAAGGATGCCCAGGGCAACGTCGAACGGATCACCTATGACGATATCCCGGCCAGTACCGATCAGCTCCGCGCCCTGGCCTGGGGCATCTTTATGGAGCGCCGGCCCTTCTCCCGGCGGGAGTGGACCACCGGAAAGCAAAAGACCTTCTCGGATGGACAGTTCAACGACCTGCAGCACAAAATGGTCGATGGGGGGCTGCTCTGGCCGGCCGGCGGCGGAACCAACGCCGGGTACAAGCTTTCTCCCACCGGTCGGGATTTCCTCCGGCAGTACCTCCCCCACCCTGGGGCGGTGGTGGATGGTGGTGGAGCCCCCCGTACACCAACCACACCACACCACACCACCGAAAGGAGCCCGGAATGAGCGGAGGTCCAGGCCCTCACCATCCCCCCGTCCCCCTGCCTCTCCCAAAGACGCAGATGGGAGAGGCAGGGGGAGCTGGCCGACAAACGCCGCTGCAAGTTCCCCCCTCCTTCCCCCACAGAGCAGCCGCCGATCGGGAACCAGACGCTTATCCAATTTGTTCGTTGGGGTGCTTCGCGAGGAGGGGGACAGGGGGAGGATGAGGGCCAGAAACAAGATGGTGGCCAGAAATAGGACGGCAGCCAGATGACTACCTTAATCGCCGTGTTCAACGCTGAGGGCAAGTGTGTGCAACGGTGTGACGCCAAGTGCTACGACGCCCAGGACGACAAATGTACCTGTGTCTGTCATGGCAGGAACCACGGCGCCGGCCGGAAACAGGCCATCGAGAACACCCGCGAGCTGGCCGAGTCCTGGGTGGAAGAATACGCCCGGAAAAACGGGATCCAGGTGGAGAAAGTCCACCTGGCTGAAGAAGTGCAGCAGATGGAGTTGTTTTAGGATGAAGGCGAGGCTGGCCGGAAGCCCTCACCCCCTGCCCCCTCTCCCTTATCTTGCCGTATCGTACCGCCGCGATTCAACTCGACAATCCGTCTGGTCGATCGCGCCGGCAAATTCAGAGGGAGAGGGGCAGAACCCACAGCTCCGCTCCGGCCTCCCCCTCTCCCTCCCGCACAACTCGCCGGAGCAACCGGAAAAGCAGCCTGGAAAAATCGCGTCGACTTTGCGCAACAAAAAAAGGGAGAGGGGGATTGAGGGGGTGAGGGCCACCCCCCCACAAAAACTCACCAAGGAGGACCACAATCCCATGACCGAAACCAACGAAACCCATCCCGAATTTCAAATCAACGATGCCGTCTACTGGGGCGAAGGCACCGACGAAGAAGCCGGCATCATCAAAGCTTTTTCGATGAACGGGGCCCTGGCCTACATCATCGACTACCGCTGGAAATACCACCAGGTCCCGGTAACCAGACTTATCAAGATCGGTCCCAGAACCGAAAACTAAATCAAAAGGAGAAAAACCCATGACTACCATGTTATTAGCCATCGATCCCGGTGCCGGCGCCATTAAACTGTACGGCGATTTCGGCTTTGTAGAACTGCCGTCCATCATTGCGATCGACGGCGCGGCCGCTGTTTCGTCCCTGGCCGGCCTGACCACCTCCGAGCGGCCCGTCCATCTGGTCAGCGATAAAGGCAGCTTCCTGGTCGGCACGACGGCCCACGAATGGGGCCGGCCGGTGGAGAACCTGGATCACGATCGCTTCACCGGTGCGCCTGAAATGGAGGGCCTGCTCTGTGCCGCTCTGGATAAAGTCGTCGTCGGCCTGGACGAGAAGTTCAACGTGATCGTCGGCCTGCCGTTGGAGACCCTGACCGGCGACGAAGCGGCCGTTAATGTGCAGGCCGTCAAGGATTGGCTCAGTGGAAAACATGCCTGGACGGCCGACGGACGGCCCAGCGTGGTGAACATCGATAAGGTGAAGGTCACGTCGCAGCCGATCGGCGCGATGATGGACTGGTTGCTGGACGACGCCGGCCGATATATCCCGGAGCGCAAAGTGTTGGCCGGCAAGGAGATCGGCATTCTTTCGGTAGGCATGAACACCATCGAAATGCTGGCGGTCCACAACATGCAGATCCAGCAACGGTTCACGGCCGGCCGGGCGATGGGGGTGCGCCGGCTGCTGGAGATCCTCAATCCCAACGACTTATACAGCCGGGGCGAGATGGACGCCCAGCTCCGCGCCGGCACGCTGGAGGGAATCAACAAGGCCCTGCCGATCTGGTCCAGCGAAGTGTCGGACACCATCAACAAGCGGTGGGGCAACGCTTGGCAGCGCTTCGCGGCCGTGATCGTGGTCGGCGGCGGGGCCTTGCTCTTGCAAGATATGTTCACCCGGAAATTCCAGGGGCGGGCCTGGTTCCCGGATCTGCCGGTCCTGGCCACGGCGCGAGGGCTGTTCAAGTTCGGGCTGAGGAAGTAGCCATGAAGCGCTGGAGACTGTTCATTCTGAAAGTAGCGATCATGACCTCTGTATGCACCTGGGTGTTTTTCAAAGTCGCGTTGTTGGTGTTGCTGGTCATCGAGGACTTGATTTCAAAAGGGGAACTGCCATGGTTAAGAAACACCGGGCACCTGGAGCCGGCCGGCCGCCGCTGGATCGGCAACCCATCGTCCACAACTTGAAGCTGCTGCTTTACCCGGGGCAGGACGACGACCTCATCGCCTTCCTGTCCCAGGTCCCAACACGCCAGCGAGCCAATGCCGTCAAAGCCACCCTGAGATCGGGCCGGCTCGTGGTCCCACAGACAGAAAACGGACCCGACGACAGTGATATCGACGACGCTTTAGACAATCTGACGTTCTAATTTCTTGCGTCAAAAAATAAGGGCTTATTTTTTGACGCAAGAAATAAGCCTATCCATAAGGGGGAAAAATGTCCACGATCCTCGAAATCAAAGAGCACCTGCACCTGGAAGATATCGTGGCTCACAGGGTAGAACTGTACAAAGCCGGGCATCACCTGAAAGGGCTCTGCCCGTTCCATTCAGAGAAGACGCCTTCGTTCTTCGTCTTTCCCGACGAGCAACGCTGGCATTGTTTCGGCTGCGGGAAGGGCGGGGATCTCTTCGATTTTGTCATGCAGTCCGAAGGGCTGGATTTCTGGACGGCCTTGAACGAAATGGCGAGCCTGGCCGGCCTGGAAGTCACGCCGCTTTCCGATCGCCAGCGGGCCAGGATTCAGGAGCGGCGGACCCGGGAAGAGATCCTGGATGCTGCGGTGCGTTACTTCCAGCGTTGCTTTCCCGGCTCGCCGGCGGAGCGCTATGTCATTGACGAACGGGGATGGACGACGACTTCCGTCGACGACAAAGGGAAAGAAATTCCCGGCACCATCCAGAAGGCCGGCCTGGGATACTACGACGGCGATGTGTCGGCGCTGCGGGCCGTCCTGACGGCGGCCCGGATCGACCCGGGCCACCCGTTGGCGCAGGCCGTGCTCAAGACGCCGGGCAAGATGTTGATCTATCCTCACCGCTGGCTCTCCCGGATCATCTACTATTCCTGTCGGTCTATCGAAGGGAAGGCCCATTGGAACCTGCCGACTGAGGAAGCCGGCAAGAAGCAGCCGATGTTCAACTGGCTCTGGCGCGCTACCGGCGACCGCGTGGTGGTCGTCGAAGGTCAGGGCGATGCGGAGAGCCTGGGCCAGTTGGAAGTTCCGGCGATGGCGGCCGCCGGCTGCGGCTCGCCCCATCACGACGACTGGTTTGTGGCCGAGCTGAAGCGGATCTCCAATGTGATCCTGGGATTCGACGACGACGAAGCCGGCCGGAAGGCCGTGGCGCAATGGACGGCGGCGCTGATGGCCGAAGGATTGACGGCGGCTCAGATCCGCGTGGTAACCTGGCCGAAGCTCCAGGAGAAAGACAAAGACGCCAACGACTGGCTCCGGGCCGGGGCCACGCCGAAGGAGGCCGACGAGCTGCTCAAGAAGTCCGATCCCTGGATTCAGCTGTTGATCCGTCGCGTGCCCCGGGAAGACAGCGACGAACGGGAGACGGCCTTGCAGGAGCTATTCGCGGCCATGACCACCTTGGACAACTTCGCGCTGCTGCGGTGGAAGGAGAACGTCCTTTCCGCGCTGAGCATGAAGGCGACCACCTTTGAGGACATGCTCCGGGTGGCCCGGCACAATGCCGGCCTCGACTCGACGGGGATGCCGGTCTATGAGGTGATCGCCGGACAGATCTGCCGCAAAAACCACGATCGCTTCGGCGGAGAGTCGACGATCCCGCTCTGCAACTTCGACGCCCGGATCGTGGCGGATATCGAAGTGGACGACGGAGAACTCCAGACCCGCTATCTGGAGGTAGAAGGCAAATTGAACGACGGCACGCTGCTGCATCTCATCAAAGTGGAGGCCGCCGAGTTCACACAGATGAACTGGATTTTGCCCAAATGGGGCAGTCGGGCCGCGTTGGCGGCCGGGTCGTCCACCAAAGATCACCTGCGGACGGCCCTGCAAACTTTATCCCGGGAGGTAGAAATGATCCATCAGTATGCGCACACAGGTTGGACCCGGATCGACGGCCGGATGGCCTACATCTCGGCCGACGGCGCGGTGGGCCTGGATGGGGTGGCGGTGGCCCTGCCCACCGACCTGAAAGATTATCGGATGCCCATCCCGCCGCAAAATGTGGAAGACGCGATGAAGGCCAGCCTGGGCTTTCTCGACGTGGCCGATCACAAGGTCACGATGCCGCTCTGGGGGCTGATCTATCTCACGCCCCTGGCCTCGATCGTGCCGCCCAGCTTCACCTTCTGGCTCTTCGGCACCACCGGCACCATGAAATCGACCATCACGGCTCTGGCCATGTCGCACTTCGGCCGGTTCAACTACAACACCCCGCCGGCCAGTTGGAACGACACGGAATTCTCCCTGGAACGCAAAGCCTTCTTGCTCAAGGATTGCCTGCTGTGGATCGACGATTACACCACGCAGAACACGGTCCAGGGCAACGACGACATCAAGAAGAAGTCCGACCGCCTGCTGCGGGCCTGGGGCAATCGCACCGGTCGGGGGCGGGGCCAGTCCAATATGCAGCTCCGCACCACCTCAGTGCCTCGCGGCGCCATCCTGAGCACGGCGGAGCAGTTGCCGCCGGGGACCTCGATTCTTTCCCGGCTCTTTGCCGTAGAGATCCATCCCGGCATGATCCAGGGCGGGTTGAACAGCAAGCTGACCCGGGCCCAGGACAAAGAGGCTCCTTTGTACTCCCATGCCATGGGCGGCTATTTGCTCTGGCTTTCGTCGAATTATGCCCGGCTGGAGAAAGAGCTGCCGGAACGGGTCCGGCTCTACATCGAGGCGGCGCAGAACAAGGGAGCGCACATGCGGCTGCCGGCGAATGTAGCCGTCGTCTTTCTGGGTTTCGAGATGGGGCTGGAATATGCCAAAGCGATCGGCGTGCTGAACGAAGAGCAGTTCGAGGCGTTGCGGGATGAGTGCTGGGATCTCCTGCTGAACATCGGGAATCAACAGCATCAGGTCGTCGTGGAAGCTCAACCGGTGGATATGTACATGAGCGCCTTGCAGCAGATGCTGGCCCAGGGCACCGCCTATCTGCGCCACCGCGACGGCGGCACCGCTCCCGACTGGCCGCCGGTGGAGCGCCGGACGGCCAATGCCGCCTTCCTGGGCTGGTACGACGCCAAATATCTCTACCTCATCCCTGATACCTCCTTCAGTACGATTTGGCAATTCTACCGGGCCGGCGGCGTGGTCTTCCCCGATTCGGAGCGCGGCCTGCGGGCCAAGCTGCGGGAGCGGGGGATGCTGCATACGAATGAAAGTGAAGGGAACAAAGGCACCTGGTTGTTCCGTACCGCTGATGGCGTGGTGCGGGTGCTGCGGATTGTACGCCCCCTGGAAGAAGAAAACACGGGCAATCCTCATGAAAACTAAAGCCTTGTGCCTTAGTCCCGTTACAACCGTTACAAACGTTACACTCGTTACAGAAAACTCCTATTTTGTAACGGCTGTAACGGAAATAACAGTTGTAACAGTTCAAAATAGGGAGGGCTGAGTTTTGATGAGAAAATCGTGGTTTCCAGCCCTGTTTTTACTTCCCTTCATCCTGGCTTCCGTGCTGCGCGGGCCTGCGGATTTCGCGGTCTACGCTTTGGCGGTGCGCCAGGTTCTGGGCGGGGCCCGGCTCTATACCGACGCGGTGACCTTCTACTATGCGCCCTGGGCGGTCCTGGCGTTTGCTCCGTTCGCAGCATTGCCGCCGATCGTCGGCCAGGCGGCGTTCAATGTGGTCTCCATCCTGGCCCTGGTCTGGGCCGTGACCACGCTTTCCGGCGCTCAGCGGTGGCAGGCGGTGGCGCTGTCCACCACGACCATGTTCTCGGCCTGGCTGATTATGTGCAGCCAGGTGGACGCTCTGATCCTGGCCGGCGTGGTGCTGGGTTACCTGGCGGTGGAACGGCGGCGGCCCTGGCTCTTCGGCCTGGCGTTGGTCATCCTGGGAATGAAGCCGACCAATGTCCTGTTGCCGGCGTTGTTGCTGGGGCTGGCGGTGCTGCGGTGGCCACGGCGCGAGCTGGTGCAGATCGCCGTCCTCCCGGCGCTGGCTCTGGCGGTCGGCATGGTGCTTGCCGGCCCGGATTGGCCGGTGCGGTTCGTGGCCTATCTCCAGACCCATCCCAATCCGGATCCCTACGGCTTGATCTCGCCCTGGGGCCTGGCCGTCTATCGGACCTCCCCTTGGGGAAACGTCGGGCCGGTGGTGCTGGGCACGGCCGGGATCGGGGCTCTGGGCTTCACCGTCCTGCAGCGCCATGACTTGCGGGAATCCGTGCTGGCGGTGCTGGCTCTGGGCCTGCTGGCTTCGCCGTATGTAATGGTCTATCACGTGATTTACGCAGCGCCGGCGGCGGCGCGCCTGGCAGAGGCCGATCGGCGCACCGGTGCTCTGCTGGCCGGCATTGCGTTGGTCGATCTGGCCATGTTCTGGTCCGGCCGGGGCTTCTTCCTCTGGCCGGTCTATGTGGCGGCGGCAGCGCTGTTTTCAATGCTTACGCAACGGAGGAGCTATGAGAACCTGGTGGCGCGGTAAACCCCTGTCCATAGAAGAAACGCTGAAAGGAGCTCAACGCATTGTCTACGAAGAGATTCGGCGGATGCTGTCAAATAATAATAATCCATCCATAACGTCTCTCGCAGAGCAGACCGGATATAGTGAACCAACAGTATGGAAATCGTTGGCCTACTTGCGTAAAATCGGCGTGATTGAGATGTACCAACCCAAGAAAGGAATGCCGGCCAAATATAGAATTATTAGTTAATATTAACTAACTGCCTAAGTTTTTTAGTGGGTTTCTCTGGCTCACTCTGCTACTATTGTGTCATGGTCGCCAACCAGAGACTGACAAGGAGCGCTTCCGGCGCCGTCTGGGGTGCGCCGGCTCTGGCGCTCCTTGTTGCGTCTATCGGCTCAATCTGTCGGGCCGATTCATTCTTCTGGTTCCTGGTCTGGTGCGGTTACGGTCTGTGGTATCTGGCAATGGTCCGATTGCCGGTACGGTACCTTGAAACTGGTTTACGGGTGGTCGCCGGAGTTGCCGCAGCTCTCCCCCTGGCTGCGGCGCTCCGGCAAGGTCTGCGCCCGGAAGTGCTGAGCCTGAACCCCAACGCTTACGCCTCGCTGCTCCTGCTGTTGATCCCCTGGTTGCCGGGGCCTGGGCTTTTTGTGGGCTTGGCGGCTTTGGGGATCACCGGCAGCCGCGGCGCCTGGCTGGCCCTGCTGGTGGCCATGGTGGCATTACGGAGTGAGCGCCGGGTAAAGGTCGCCGCGTTGATGATTGCCCCAGCCCTGGTGGCGGCGTTGATCTGGATACGGCCGGAGACGGTAACGGCGCGGGTTTCAGTGTGGTCCGAGGCGGTAATTTTGTTTTCACAACGGCCGTTCATCGGCTGGGGCCCAGGTACTTATCACTGGCTTTCGTCGATCGAGGCGGGGAAGTCCCATCCCGACAATGCGCTGTTGGCAGTCCTGGCCGAGCAAGGACTGATCGGCGCGGCGGCCTGGCTTTGGGCCGTGGTCAAGGTATGGCGGCGGGTAGCGGTGTCAGGGGAACGCCGGGAGCTGCTGGCCCTGACAGCCTTCGGGCTGCATCAACTGGTCGATTCTACGTTTTTCAATCCGTTAGTTGGGATAACAGCGCTGGAAATCCTGGCGCTGAGCATAAATTCTCAGGAGGTTTCAAATGGACGACATTCGTGATGCGTTGGAAAGCCTGCCCTGGTGGGCCTGGTTGCTGGTGTTGTTCGCCGGGACGGGGTTGCTGGTAGCGATCCTCTATTTCATGGGCGTGCCGACATGGGTGATCTTCGCCACAGTCGGCGCGGTGGCAGTCGGCGGTCTGTTCGGCTTTGCGAAGTCGTTGTTCAGCGGGGGATAGGCAATGGATGAGCCGCAAACACCGGAAGTACAACCGGAACCTGCAACTCAACCGGAAGTTGTCCGGACTGGGGGTCTGGTGGCCTGGGCCGCCGACCATCCCAACGCCATGTGGGCGGCGCTCCTGGTTTTGGCTACACCGTATTTCGTTTTCTGTTTCGGCGTCGCCGTGGCAATGGCGAACGCCTTGATGACGGGGTGTCCTTCCTGTACTGGAGGCTGAAATGGCGTGGGCCTCCTTTGTGGCGGCGCGGGATACGCGAGCCGGCAGTCTATTCATGGTGGGGGTGGTTTGTGCAATCATCATCTGGCTGTTCCCTCCGAAGTGGCGGCCCTGGCTGGCGATTCTATTGCTATTGGGTCTCGCTTATGCCGGGCTTGGCGCTGCGGGTCTACCTGGCGCTTTCTAAGGAAGCGCTGTGGTATGACGAAGTCTTCAGCATCCTGGTGGCGCGCCTGCCGTTGCCGCAATTGCTGGCCGCCACGGCCGGTGACGTGCATCCCCCCCTGTATTACCTTTTACTCAAAGCCTGGTTGTGGTGCTGGGCGGCGCTGCCGGTCGAAGCGGCGGCGCGGTCTTTCTCGTTGTACCTCAGCCTGATTACCTTGATCCTTTTCGGTATGGCGTTGCAGCGACTGGGGCTGAGCCTGAAACAAATGGCGGTGGCCGGGATACTGGCGGTCTACTTTCCCAGCCTGATCTACTTTGCCGCCGAGGCCAGGATGTACGCCTTGCTGGAATTCGAGGTGATGGCCGGATTGCTGGCCCTGACGGATCGCCGGTGGTGGGTGCGGATCTTCGGCGGCGGCTTCGCCCTGGGGGCGTTGGCCTGGACCCACAACGTGGGATTGTTCTATGCCGCCACCCTGGCCGGCATGACCCTGATCCTGCGTTGGAAGCAGCCGCGAGTGATCGGCGAGCTGGCCACGGCCGGCACGCTGGCGGCGGTAGCCTGGCTGCCCTGGGCTGTCGTTCTACTGAACCAGATTAAAGTCGCCCAGGCCGGATACTGGACCTGGCTGCCGGACGCAGGCACGCTGGCTTACATGACATTCCGGGCAGTCTTTTATCCTACCTGGCTCCCGGACATTGATCCGCTCTGCCTGGTCATGATGCCGATATTGGCCTGGGCATTGATGCCGGCCTTATACCAGGCCGATCGAAAGGCCCCGGCTTTGCTGCTGGGGACGTTGGGACTGGCCTTGCTGTTGGTGGCGGTTTCCTGGGTTACCGGCGTCGGCATCCTGATGCACCGGTCGCTGGTGCCGGCGGCGTTTTTCCTGGCGGCCGCTCTATCTTTGCTTTGGGAGCGGATCGAGCAGCGCCTGGTGCTGGCGGCATTGTTCCTGGGCTGTCTGGGAATGGACGCCGGGTATCTAAACGGCAAGCAAATCAACGACAGTCGGGTTTTAACACTGATCTCCGAACGGGAGCAAGCTGGAGATATCCTGTACAGCTCCACATCGGCCATGTTGCCGGCGTTGCTTTATGTGGATCTGCCGGTCGTGTTCATGCCTCCCGATCGTGGGATCCGCGAAGGTCTGTCATTGCAGACCATGCAGGCCCTCGGGTTGACGTTGGCCCGACCGGAGCAGTTGCCGACTGGGCGGATCTGGGTGATCGACACGGAGTTGCCGCAGAGTACACCTGATGAACGCCGGACGATGGAACGGTTCCTACGGGAATGTCCTGGAACGCTCATTGATTATGAAACTTCTGACGGCGATGTAGCGCGGAGTGCGTTATGGTTAATCGAACCATGTCCAACCTTGTCGCCACGTTGATCGCCCGGCTGCGGCCGTCGCCAGTAGCGCCGGTGCAAAATGCACCGGATGATGTCCCGGCGGCAGAGGATGTGCAGGTTATAGCTGAACCTGAACCGGTGTCTGCGGCGCAGCCAGGACTGTGGGCCTGGCTAAAGTTTTCCCGGCCGGAAACTGAGGCAGAACATCAAACCAGGATGGACCTGGCTGACGAGAAACGAAAGGCCAAAGAGCTGCAAGAGCTGGAGCGCAACAAGCTCAAGGTCACGCGCCGGCTGAAGCGTGATTTGCAGCGGGAGATGAACCGGGCCATCAAGCGGCTCATTGCCCGGCTGACTCAGATGGAGCTGGCCTGGTTCTCTGCCGGCAAGGCCAAGAAAATTTCACAGCTTCGCTTTGTAGAAAAGGTAGCCACACCGGCCGCCATCTATTTGCGGATCGACACGGTGCGGATGCCGAGGGGCGTCAAAACCTCGGACATCGACCAGCCGGAAGTCTTACAGGATCTCGGGCTTTCGGTAGGCGCGCCGGTGCGGGCGTATAGCCATTATGAGCATGGCTTCTGGTTGATCGTGGAACGGGCCAACGGCCTGGCCTCGATCCCGAACTATTTGGAATATGCCGAAGTCGCCAACCTGATGCCGGACAGCGCCCGGATGACGGATATTCCCCTGGGGATGGGGTCCAACCAGCGTTTTTACCATTTCGACCTGGCCGATGCGCCGCATGTCCTGGTGGCCGGGGCGACCGGCTTCGGCAAGTCGGTCATGATTCACAACTTGCTGACCGGCCTGATGCGCCGGTCGAAGCCTTCCCAGGTCCGACTGGTGCTGTGCGACCTGAAAGGAGGCATCGAGCTGGGCGTCTATGAGGGCGTACCGCACCTTTACGATCAGCGCCGGCAGTCGAAGCTGGAGACCCTGCCGGAGCCGGAGGAAGGGGCGGCGGAGTCGGTGGACATCGACAACCTGGCCTGGATCGACGCGACGGCCGCGCCGGTTCCCGAAGCGCCAGGGAAAAAGAAAGCCTTCATCATCGAGCCACGGGTCTACGATCGGCGGGAAGATGTGGCTCCGCTCCTGCTCCAGCTCTATTACGAGCTGGAGCGGCGCAACCAGCTCTTTAAAAAGGACCACGTCCGTGACCTCAACGGCTGGAACTACAAGCACCACGGCCCGCGCTATTTGCCCCGGATCATCTGTGTGATCGACGAGATTGCCAATGTGATGCTGGACAAAAAGGAACGCACCGAAGTGGAACGCCTGCTGGCCGACATCGCGGCCCGAGGCAGAGCGCCGGGCATCCACCTGGTGATTGCCACCCAGCGGCCGAGCGTCGATGTGATCACCGGCCTGATCAAAGCCAACTTCCCGACGCGCATTGCCTTCAATACGGCGTCGCAGGCCGACAGCCGCGTTATCCTGGATAATTCGGCCGCGTCCGGCCTGGGCGTGCCGGGGCGCCTGATCTTCCAGCAGGATCAGAAGCACTTTGTCTGCCAGGCGCCGTTCGTCAGCGAGTCCTTTGTCCAGGATCTGGTGGGCAATCTCATCGAAGGTAAGGTGATTGAAGAAGTCCACCACAGCGTCAGCCGGCAGGATATGGCGCGGTATGTCTTGGCGGAAGAGGCCGGGTATCTGGGCATCGACCGGATCTACGCCCGCTTCCGCGGGCAGGGGATCACCCATGAAGATGTGCGGAACTGGGTGGCGGAGATCCAGGTAAGGAAAGAGCCTTTGCAGGTAGACGAAAAATTCTACGGGCTCCAGACCGACAAGCGCGGCCGGCTGCGTCTGGTGGAGCTGGGGCCGGACGGCAAACCAGTCATTCCCCAGGTCACGCCGGAGGATCTCTTCCGCTGGGCCTTGGAAGAGAACGAAGGAAAGTTCGATGTGCGCCGGGTCTACGGAGCTTTCCGAAAATCGATCTCGGAAAAGCAGGTCCGGGAAATTGCCGCCGCTTTTGAAGACAAAGAGATCCAGATCGGCCGGCGCAAATTCAAGCTGGAAGCCGGTCGCGGCACGCAGTCCCGCCGGCTGTTGCAGGTGACGCAATGAGCGGCTTGTGTGGTGTGTGTTGTGTGGCGAATATTGTAGCCGAACTGCCCACCCTGGACACAGGCAAAAGCCCTGCCACAGAACGCACAAACTGTGGGCAGACCCTCACCCACTTCCCCCAGGGCTTTCTTATGTCCCGCAAAGGGCACTTTTCTCGCCAGATACGACGCGCTGTGCGAAGCAGGAAGAGAGAGTTTTTTGTTTATTTTTTCGCGCGCCGCAGACGGCGCGCGAAAAAATGGATCTTTTTGGTTTACGCCCGATCGGCGCCTGCTTTGTGGGAGAGGGCGAGAGGGGAATCAGAAACCGGAACCCGGCATTACGAGCACTCAGAAGCTCCCTGGCCCTCTATCCCCCTGCCCCCTTTCCCCCAAAGACGCAGATGGGGGAAAGGGGGATCAGAAGTCGGCATCACGAGCGTCCGGCTCCCCTCCTTCCCCCACAGAGCCGGCATCGATCGGGAGACTTAGATCCTTTCCCTGTCGTTCGTTGGGGGAAGGAGGGGCAGGGGGGAGGATGAGGGCCAAAGGAGTCCTATGGAAACAATAACTGAAACGCAGACCTTTACCACAACGATTTACACCACGACCTTACCCTCGGGTGGGCAGGGGGTGGTGGTGGCGCGGGCCGACTTCGGGGATCTGCTGATCTTCGCGGCGTTGTTGTTGCTGGTCTTCATCCAGTTTGCGCGCTGGACCCGCGAGTGGGGGCGACGATGACGATCATCGTTTTGGGATTGCTGGTGTTGTTTCCGGTGTCCATTGTCGCCGATATGATGGGCGTGCTCCTGGTGCGGCTGTGGAAATCATGGGAGTCAATATGATCGGCGACTTTGAAGCCTTTGCGGCGGTGGTCGCCCGGCCGCTGGTGGAGCTGGCGGTCGGGGTGGTTATCGGGATCACCTTGACCTTATCCGCGGTGACGCCGTTTCGGGCCTGGGTTGCCCGGCAATCCGCCGAAGCGCCCCGCGAGAAAGGAGGTGAGTCGTAACCTTAACGGCAGCGGGCGGTTGAGAGTCTAAAAATCCATCTGATTTCAGGCACAGGGAGGTGCCATTATGGCCAGTATTTCGGTAGATACCAATTTGATCTTCAGCTATGCCAATAGCGTCGTGACTATGATGATGCCCATCATCGGGATCAGCGCCGGCTTCGGGCTGGGCTTCGGCCTGGTCAACAAGATTTCGGCGATGTTCAGTCACGCTATCTAACCGGAGCATTCACCATGCCCAAGCGGCGCACAGTCATTACCCTGGACCCGGAGTATGTGCCCTGGCAGGCCGGGGCTCCCGATCCGGTAAGGCTGCGGCGGCCGCCGCGGCCGAAGTGGTTCTTTCTCGTTAAGGTCGGGATTTTCATCGTTGGCTTTTTGGGATTGGCGCTGTTCACAGCGTTCTCGCGGCAGGCTCCGGGCGCTGCGCCCCAGACGCAGCCGCCCGCGCCTGGCCCCACTTTGGCTCCGCTGGTCACGGCCGATCCCAACAGTGAGGCCCTGATTTACTACGGGGGCAAAGCCGGGACCGTCACGTTGGGCTTCACGGCCGGGACGAAGGCTTTCACCTGCGAGACCTATCAGGTGGCCGGCGATGACGGGCAGATCTTTGCCGCCGGCGACACGAAGCTGGGGCCCAACATTTCCATGTATCGCTATGCTTCGGGCTTCATCGTTTGCGACGGTGTGCGCAGTGAGGTGGTGCCGTGAAACGCCTGGCGTTTTCGGTGGGGTTGGCTTTGGCGTTGCTGGCGCTCTGGACGGGCCTGATCTATGCGCAGGTGCTCTGGGAATGGCATGAAGGCGATGATTGCGGCCTGTGGAACGATCCCACCTGCGGCGTTTCCGGCTATGCAGTCGTGAGCGGCACGTCGGGTTACAACGGCATCGTCATTACCACGTCCTATTGCAGTCAAGGGGTGGTCTCGGTCACGGCCAGCGGCGGCTATCCCGGCTATTTCGGGATGATCTGGAATGAGACCACCGTCCTGACCGACATAGAGAGCACTCCGGGAACCTTTACCTTTACGACTCCATTTCACGGCAGCGGAAACGACGAACTGCTTCTGCATTCGTACTACTATACCAATCCCGTCTTGAACGCCATGCAGGTCACCGATGTGGTTCTGGATTGCCAGGGGACGACGGAGATAGATCTGTTGACCCAATTGATTGCTTTGCTTCAGGCACTCCTTGAGGCCATCGGCGACCTGATCAGTTCCATCATCGGCCTGGGCGGGCAGATCGACACCCTGACTTCGGCGCTGGCCACGCCGGTCTATTCCCCCATCGCAGAGCCCGAATCCCCTACCGTACAACCCACCGCGCCGCCGGATATCGTAACCGAACCCGGTCAGTTGACCGTGCTCTACTTGCCGATCGTCGCCAAACAGGGGGTCACGGCTACGCGCTCTTCCACCTGGCTGACGCAGCTCAACCTTTGCCGCAGCCTGGCCGGGCAGAGTGAAGTCAGCGAAGATCCCAACAGTTCCAGCGAGGCGACGGCCCATGCGGTCTATCTGGTGCGCAACGACGAGAGCGGCCACGAGGAAAACCCCTTGCATCCCGGCTACAGCGCAGCCGGCGCGGAGGCAGGAATGCGCAGTGATATCCTGACGGACGGCAATGTGCTGGGCCGCAGCGATGAATCTGCCGTCCAGGAGTTATGCTCCAACCCTTTCTACATCCTGGGGCTGATCGATCCTCGACTGAGCGCCGCCGGCTACGGCAGCGCCCTGGACGGCGCCGGCGCGGTACGCATGGCGGCGGTGCTGGATGTGAGCCGCCAGGGACAGCCGGCGGCCTGGCCGGTGCAGTTCCCCGGCTCCGGGCAGACGGTGCCGTTGCAGATCGCCCGCAGCCTGACCTCGACGCAACTGCTCCCCGATCCCCGGCCCGGGTGCGACCTGGCCGGCGCGGCCGGCCTGCCCATCGTCCTGATGCTGGGTCACACTTCGATGGATATCTTCGTCTCGGATTCATCGCTGACCTATAACGGCAGCCCGATCGATTACTGTCTCTTCAGCGATCACACCTACGTCGATTTCAACAGTGACCGGCAATACCTGGGTCGGTTCCTGCTGGGCCGCGTCGGGGGAATCGTCATGTTGCCGGCCGATCCGCTGACGACGGGAACCTATGCCGTCTCGATTACCGCCAACGAAACCGTCTATGCCTGGTCATTTACCGTTCAGTGAGGGTCTTATGAGACTTGGGAGTTGGAAGATTGGAAGTTGGAAGGGTGGACTGGCGCGATGGCTGGCAGTGATGTGGACGCTGCTGGTGCTCGGCGCCGGGTTGATTATCGCCTTGCCGGAAAGGGTGGCGGCGGCGCCGGTCCTGGTTCAGTCCGCCCAGCCGGCGGCGATGACCGTAACGACGGGAACCTATCGCCCTTTCCAGGTCTATGAATCCTCGAACGGTTTTTTCTCCTGCAACAATCCGGCGGACGGCACCCTGATCCAGACGGTCAGTGGATGTTTCTCTCACGACATCCGCACCTGGGTCGACGGCAGCAACAACTACAAACGGTATTTCATCTGCGCCGGCTCCAGCCCCACCTTGACCGTCCATATGGCGGTGTCGTCGACGGTATCCTCTTACTGGGGCAGCGGTTGTACTGCCTATGTCCGATACCATTCTCTCGACGCCGTCTGGCCCGAGATCATGATCTACTTTCTCAACGGCCCCTGGAATACGCTGGTGCAAACCACGACTTCGGTGTTGGTCCTCAACGAAAGTGCGAATGTTTCGACCACGCTGGTCGAAATGCAGGCCGACGACTTCGGCCGGGGGCCGGAGGATCGCACCGGCTATGCCCATGTGCAGATCTGCGATCCCCAATTCATTATTCCGGTGACGCCCACCGAGTGTCTGATGACGCTGGCAGACTTCGGCCTGAATGCCGGCGACATTCTGCCGCGCAGCTCGATGGTCAGTGCAGCAGCGACCATGGTGCTCACGCCGGGCGGCTATGTCGCCAATGTGGTGCTGGAGGCTCCCCTGATGGGAGCCAATTACTTTGTCGAAGGCGGCACGTCCAACTCCAAGGAGTATGTGGTAGCGGGCCAGACGGCCGTCGCCCATCGCATGCAGCTCGATCCGGGGGATGTGATTACCATGGGGCCCGGCGACCTGGGACCGGTGCGGATCTGGAACTTCTGTCTGAACCCCGGCGAGACGCCCTGCCTCTGGCCCGGCTGGCCGGGGCCGGACCCGATGTCCCTGCCGCCGACCGTCACGGTGGACAATGTAATAGTTCCGGGTAAGAACCTCGGCGGCTGGAAGCCGGTCACTTCTACAGCTCCCATTACTATTCCGGTCTACGACGGCACCTGGGGCGGGGGCGGTGGGGGGACCGATCCGGTGGTGATGGGCTTCGGGGCGACGACACCGATCACCTGGCAACCCGGCGGCGATCTGCCCGGGCAGATGCCGGAGATCTGCCGGCAATACCTGAAGAATCCTACCGATCCCAAACTGCGGGTCTACTGGTGGATGTGCTCCGGCTACAGCGGCGCCGGCGACAACTTTGGCGATCCGCTGGACTCCTACGCTTCGACCGGAGACGATCTGACGGCCAAACAACTGGTCCTGGAGTTCACCGCCGTCAGCGCCAAGGGGACCATTTTGTATATCACCATCGATGCCGGCCGGGGCGACAAAGTGACGCACCGGTTGGATGTGGTCAAAGGGACGCAACGGCTTTCGATCAACATGGAGCCTTTTGCCGAGCGCCGGGTCAAGTTCACCTTCCGCTCGGTCGCTCCGGTCACCTTGAATGACTTCTGCTTTACCTACGGCAGCGGTTACACCGGCGCTTACCGGGATCGCTTCTTCTGGCACCCTGTCTGTGAACGGGATTGGGAAGTCAAAGAGGACTACCGCGCCGCCTTCCCGGCCCTGCTGATCGGCCGGAACGCTCCCGGCATTCCGATCCATGCCATCGGCGCGGGGACGATTCGCCCCTTTTCTATGTCGGGAGGGCCGGGTATAGCCAGTGAAGGACTGATGTTGGACGGCGTGAGTTACAAGAACTGCGTCTACATCGACCATGGGAAATACCTCTACGACGACGAGACCAACATGCAGGCTACCTCGATCTACTGCAATGTAGAGCAAGGCAGCTCATCGGCCAGACCCGTCAGCGTAAAACGCGGACAGCTCATCGGGCACACGCTGACCAGTTACAACGGGAATGCCGTTGTGGCCCTGCAACTGGGCGGTATTTTGATCGATCCTCAGCAATACTACGGGGCCTTCCCGGATTGTCGGACCCCCCATCTGACCATCGAGCGCCTGCCGGGCTGCGAAGGCGACAACGGCAACGGCACCTTCATCCAGGGCAGACACAAGACGCCCTTCCCGGCGCTGCCGACTATCGATCCTTCCTGGAATCTCTTCTCCGGCTTCTTCCCCTTTATCCAGGCTTTTATCAAGTGGCTGGGGGATGTCTTCGCCTGGCTGGGGAATCTGCTCTATGACTGGGTCGGCTATCCGATCCTCTGCGCGTCGGTGGATCTCTACAACGGCCTGGCCAGTGCGCTGGAAAAGATCGTCAACTGGCTGATCGATGCCTGGGACGTGGTGGGCGTCTTCATCTACCGGATCTGGATGGTCGTCAAGCATATCCTGATGCGGTTGGGCGAGTTGTTCATGGGGGTCATGACGGCGATCTTCAGCTATGCCGACGGCACGATTTGTATCAAGAACGTCATGATCTACTTCGTGCAGGCCCTGTACTACTCGGCCATCGCCTCGGCGGATATTTCCGGCGACCTGAACGCCAACAGCGGCTTCGCCGTCGGCCTGGCCGTCATCAATTCCACGGTGGCGTCGACCTTTATGTTGCCGATGACCATGTTGTTGATCGGCTGGCTGGCCCGGAAGTTGGTGATCTGGACCATCAACAAATTTGCCCGGACCTTCAAATCAGGAGAGCGCTCATGAAACGGTGGATACTGGCGATTTTTGTGGGTTGGTGGTTGTTCCAGGCGGCACCGGTGCTCGGGGCGGAACCTACCCCACCGCCGGACGCGCAGCCGGGCACGACCTCGGCGGAGCAACCCAGCGAGGATTCCGCCTGGGAATGGATTGCAGCGGTAGATAGGTTCTTCGCTCCGGCCTTTGCCTGGATCGGCAAGGCCATCTCCGCCGGCATCGTCTACCAGGTGCAGAGCTGCGGCATTGTCGACGGCGGGTATCGGCCGAGCAGCAGCCCGATCCGGCCGGCGCAGGTCTCGGATCAGCCCTCGCTACCGGAAATGGCCTGGGCTCTGGGGCAAGGGCTGGGCGCTCCGGTGGCCTACATCCGGGCCCTCAAGCGGGAGGGCATCGATGTACTCTTCCTGAATGTCCTGGTCGGCTTTGTGCTGGCGGCGATCATCTGGGTCTCTATCATCCAGGCGTTGATCTGGGTCATTATGCTGGCGATCGCCGCGTTAAAGCTCATCTGGCAAATTATCCTGTTTGTGTTCCATGTAATCCGGGGGTGATCCAGTGACCTACTTTACCGAAACGATTACCGGCAGCACGACGTTAGATGCGCAGATATTTTCGGTATCCTCCATGAGCGATACCGCCTCGACGCTGAGTTCGATCCCATCGCAGGTCCAACCCTTTGTTATCCACCATGTTCCATCCCCGCTGGACAATATCCATTTCAATGTGGATTTCTTCTATATGATTGGGCGGGTGGGAACCACCATTTATGCCATTGTGAGCAATACCGACACCTGGCCGCTGCTGATCGTCGTGCTGATCCTGGTAGCGGCGTTCAATGTCTTGTTTCACTGGTTGAACAAGACCGATGAGTTGGAATAGGAGGCTGGAATGTTGAAGTCTATGCAAGGAATGCAGGCCATGACGGTGATGTTCCGGGTATCGGCCGCCGTAAAGTGCCATAGCTGTGGGCGGGATCTCAAAGGCGAGAATCTGCAACGCCTGGCGCGGCTGGGCTGCCCGGAGTGCCGGTGCAAGGTCTTCGACTACACAATGTCGGACGAAGCAAAGCGCCGCTTTGAAGCGGCGGTAGGAGGATAGCCGATGTTTCCCTGGGCTACTCCTCAACAAGTTGAGCACTGGATGGGCGTTGCGTTCGTGAAGTTCCTGCTCTGGAAGAACCGGGCCCAAGGGATGCGCTGCACCCAGTGCAAGCAGACCGTGGAGCCGGAGCAGATTACGAGTTTTGCCAGGGCCGGCTGTCCGGCCTGTCAGGGCACAAAGCTGGAGATGACGAAATGAAGCAAAAACAGGGAAGGTGTTTTGGGCGGCCTTCCGAGGCCGCCCAAAATACCCACAAAAAAATTCTCTTCCCCCCATCCAGCGCGGCGTATCCGAATTTAGATAAACCGATTGCGGGAAAGCAGGAAAAGCCATGAAACAACGTCTGGAAGTTTTCTTTTTGAGAGTGCGGTGGGCCTTGCGGCTCCTGACCGATCACGAACTGCCGGCGGGGACGCTGGAATTTTTGGAAACGCAGGAGGAAGCATGGGAAAGCTCATAAACAGCGTCTTCGGAGTGGCGAAGAAGGCCGTGAAGAAAATCAAAGGCGGCGGGAAGAAACGCCGGCGGAAAGGCGGTAAGAAATGATGGGCCAGACGCATCTGGCGGCCGGCGCTGCGGCGGGGCTGGCCGTGGCCCGCAGCGCCGGCCTGCATGATCCGGCTATGCTGGCCCTCTGCACCGTCGCCGGCGGCCTGGCCGGCCTGGTCCCTGACTGGCTCCAGATCAATCTCCCCGGTGCCGGCGAGCAGATCAAGGGGCTGTTTGGGCACCGGGGCTTCACTCACTGGCTTTGGTCGGCCCTCGCTGCGGGCTGGCTGGTCTCTCAGGTCGCGCCGATCGCCGTCGCCGGCGCAGTGCTGGCCGGCTGGCTCTCCCACCTGGCATTGGATTGCCTGGCGGACGGCATACCTTTGTTATGGCCACTGGGCCGAATTACGGTGGCGCACATTAAGACGGGGAGCTGGATGGATAAGATGGTAGGAGGAGCGGCGGTGGTGGGGATGGGAGTGTTGATCTTTTTTGTATAGATCGGCCTTAATGCTATACTCATTATTGAGGTTGCGATGAGATTCTATATTTTCAATGAGGAGGAAACATGCGATTCCGGGCTGTGCTTTTGTCAGGGTTAGTGGTATTGATCGCTTTGGCTTTCTTATGGGGAGCATTCGGCGGCTATGTGCAAGGAGCTATTGCCGGACGTTTTAGTCCTTGTGATCCACCGGCTTTAGCCGGCAGATACAGTCCTTGTGATCCACCTGCAAATATGTTGGCGGGTAGAAGTAGCCCTTGCCCACCGATCGGTTGGATATAGATTTCCCATCAACAACGCGCCACCCGAAAAAGGTGGCGCGTTGTTGATAAAGGAATTTTTCTGTGGATAAAAAACTGATCAGTGACGATTCCTTAAAGTCAATCTTTTCAGTTGCGTTTTGAGTTGCTCAGCCACGGGCGGGTAAAGTTGGGTTTTTGTTCCATCGGCATGTCTGACGTAGGTTATTTCTCCTTCACTGGTAAATTCAGTTTCGCCGGTGTTTATATACCACTGGAAGGCGGCTAAATCTCCCGAATTAAGTGTGCCGGATTTGATTTTTAGCGTGGCCATATCCTGGGTTGATACTTTAAAGACTCCCCATGCGATGGTGTATGACAAAGCTTCTTTATCGAGTGAAAGAATGGCGTAGTTCCCTGGATTAAAGCGTGGTGTCGCCAATCCCATGAACTGTTCGGGGATTTCTACTGCAATGACTTGGGGAAGAGGTTCACCTGAAATAACAGTCGTGTTCTCGAAGGTTATGGTTGTGTTGGTTACGGTTGTCACCTTACCTAATGCCAGGGTATCCTGGTAACCCTGGGTTAATTGAAAAATCACATCCCCGGCGTAAAGCGGGGTAACCACACAGACGGCAAGCATGGTCAGTCCCAATATCATCAGCAATCGCAATTTCATTTCCATTCTCCTTAATTAAACGGTTTTCTTTTTACCTGTTATGACTTATCTGGATTCCCACACTGTGCAAAGCTGCTATTAACCCTGACTGCAAATCTCGTAACGTTTCTACCTTTGACCAATCGATATTTAAATCTACGATGGTTTCTGCTACGGAATCCGAAATTCCTGTCACAATTGTATGTGCCCCCTTTAACCGCGCTACCTGAATCATCTTATTTAATTCAAGTTACCACTTCGATAAATCCAGTCCATTATTCAAGATCAGCTGCATGCCGTCCAAAAGCAGGCGGCGCGCGAAAAAATGGGCTTTTTCTTCTCTTCTTTTCCGGGTGATTGCGGTTGCAAATGGCTTAAGTTGCCTGATATGCCTCCGGTCCCTCGCGGGAGGGAGAGGGGGGAAGATCGTGTTGCCGGGAGGGCTCTGGAAAGGGCGATGTTTTTGTGCGCCTTCTGAGGCGCACAAAAACATAAATAACAAGACCTCAAATATAGTCCCATTCTATAAACTCTATGGGTATTCTCGCCGAAAGTAGAGGTGCAATAATTCGAATCAAGTACCAGTTAACATCGGTTAACCTTGGATCTTCTTCTAAAGTCTTTCTATAAATATCAAGAAGAAAAGAAATCTTTTCTCTGGAATGAAATAAAATATCGAATCCGCATCCGTCTTCCCAAAAGAGATCTAAACCTATGATTTCTCCTGCCTCTTCTTTTTTCTTCATAATATCGAACACTATTTGTACATCGTTAACGCTTCGTGTGGTCCATGCAAACGCGTCTTTGTCGCCCAAAGGTAAAAAATGTATAAGACCATCCGTATCAACTTTCCACCCGGCTTGCAATAATGTTGAGATGATTTCCATTGCTGGAACGGTTGTCGATGAAAGTGTTATTGTAAGGCTTGATAGAGGAGGCATGGCATTTACTCCTAATATTTGAAAAATGGCCGGCTGTGCGGTCGTTCATTAGTATAACCCAAGTTGCCACCTGGCGAACTTAAGAGAGCTCGCTAGGACAAACAAGATGACTTTGAGTTCAAATCCAGCTGCGGTTACCGCATGGATAGATTTGGGCATTAAGCGTTCTACCAAGCTGCCCGCCGTTTCGACAATCTTGCGATGGCAATGTTGCAAGTAGCGAATCCAGGGCGGGAAAGGCCGTTTAGAATTGGACCGGCGCATGGGCAAGAATTGATTGCCAATTTCACCATCGACGCTGTTAAAGTCATCTTCAAAATTATAATCGGTATAGCCGCGATCGGCATACACCGTCGAACCGGCGGGTAAATCGAAAGCAAACGACTTCAACGTGGTGACATCCGCTACCGAACCCGGCGTTAACAGGACTTCAACCGGTAAACCGTTCTGGGTCACCAACAAATGGACTTTGACGCCATAGAAATAGCGTTTTTTGCTGGCACAGCGACCCCGGTAAGCCTCGTCGTGATAGATTTTGGAGCGTGAAATCCGATAATTATCGCACACAGCCACCGGAAAGGAGTCCACACTATAGATCGATTCGGTATTCAGTTCTTTCCAATGTTCCGCCAGCGCTGCAAATACCGTCAGGAAGAGTTCTTTGATCCGATGCAGCCTGCGGTTGAAACGGCTGGGCCCTAACATATTCGGGATATAGCCCTGTTCTTTCAGCATTTCACAGGCGCTGGCATAGTTACCGTCGTAGTACATCGCAGCCACTAAGGCCGTGGTCATAATTTCAGCATCGCTCATCTGGCATTGGCTATCTTCCTGATGGCGCAAGCCCTTTAACACATCCTCAAAAATGCAAAAAGCCGCTATAATTTGTAAGGTTACCCCCATTGTTTGGACCACTATGAAGATAGAATTTCACACCCCTTCCACTTAGCATGCGGTCCAGTTTTTGGGGTAAGCTCAGCTCAAACTATGTGAGTTCTGTTCACATAGTCTCCTCGACCTGGTCGCTATGCCAGGGACATTTGTATTCAATGCCGATCAGCGAGCTTAATATCCAGGCCTTTACATTGGGGCCTTCAAAAATAAAGAGCTGATAGCCTACCTGCAAAGTATGACGGGAAGGATTAATAACTTCACTGATGGCGGCTTCCAACTCTTCTTCCGTGCCGGTTCGAAAATGAGCATATCCGAAAAACCTGGGCATTCGTATATAAGCAACCGCTCCGAATCTAATAAGTGCACAAATAGCGCGTTGTCCGTCAAGCACTTTCTCTCCAAGAACGGTAAGGTGAGAATGACTATACTCATAGCTCCAGAGTTTATAGCTATATCCTTCCAGAGCCGCGATCTCTTCAATTATTTCCTGCCTTGATTTATTCATGGGCTCCTTGTTCATTTTTTTCGTCGGATTTTCTATTTTCTTCATTGAACAAATCAATAGCCCTTTTTCTCTCCATAGCCAACTCAAACTCTTTACCTGTGCCTATCCAACCCAATACGGCATCGATAACGTCTTCGATCTCTGTACCAATCGATCCATGCCCTCTTAACTTCCCACGGAAATTGCATTGCTCGCAATTTATATGAATAAGGAGAATATAGACTTCTTGTTTATGACCGCACATGGGGCAGGTGAATTCACGATAGTGCGGAAGATTTTCGAGGGCCTCAAATTCATTAAACTCTCTCATCTTTTATCTCCCTAAAATCCGCTCAATGAACCATAGATTTTATTTACGGGTACTCCAGTCAACCGAATGCCCTGTATCTTCATCTGCCATCATTTCCATGTAACGGCTGAAACTTGGAGCCAGTAAGGTAATCCCTTTGTTTACATGGCCCGGTTCCTTAATATTTTCCATGTAATGAAAAACGCGCGGATCATCCCCTTCGGAAAGCTTGAAAAAGTGGAACTGGAACTGGTCATACATGGAAAAGAAGAAAGCATCCTGGGTGAATTCATTCCAAAGATTATCTCGCTTCAAAATTTCCACGGCGGTGCTCCGGTTGTCTTCCAGATCTTCGTAAAAGCAATTGATCCCAATAAAGAATCGATTAGCCGCACGTCCCATCCACAGAAGATACTCTTTGTAAGCCGCCGGCAATTTCACTCCGAACTGCTTCTCTACACCCTCGACTTCTTCAATCGTGCAGGGAACGATGCTTCCAGGAAGGACCAGATTGAACTGTTCAACGGTTGCTTTGGCTTTGTCCAGATACATGAATCTCCTTTATTTATTCCGGCGCCTGTAGATAATCCCGATCCGATCGATATAGGACCTGGTGCAAATCCTCAGCAAAAGAATCATAGTGCGCCTGGATATACTCAACCATTGGGATTGCAATCTGATATAGCTCGCTGTCCTCCTCCCAAAACTGCTCTTCTAATTCCTCAAACCGCTGCAATTCCTTTTCAGGAAGAAGATGCGCTATTTCCAGACTATCAAATTGTTCCTCAGTAATATTCACATTTCCCCGGGCATAGATGAGCAAAGCCTCAGCAAACAGATCGGCCAGACGGTACAACTTCATCTCTCGTAGACCCTCGATCAACAGCTTACACTCTCGTAATAAAAACGCCTGTTCGAACAGGCTGGAAAATCCATCGATCTCCGCCGCAGGAAGCATATCGAACAATGCCCAAATCACAGACTCGGGATCATTGAGGGGCTCTTCTAAATCATACTTTCGGTGTCCCAATAGATCCCACAGATCAAACAGAAATTCGCCTTTATCGGTATCCCAGGCCACGGTTTCGCCAAAACGATACTCAGTTCTCAATGTTTTATCCTCCTGCCAGGTTGGGTATCTACCGTTTTGCTTTTTTCCATATAAAAGCTATGACGATGGTAATAATGTAAAGAGGAAGTTGGGTCAATCCCCAAAATGCCAAAAGCTTCAATCTCATAAGTTGAGGTAATGCTCCTAAGAAACTACCTATCCCCAGAATTCCCCCCGCTACAGCCGAAAGCTGAATTACCATGCAACCGAAATCAAGGCGCTGATTGGAATTTGGGTTTCCGCAAAGGATATTAATCCATGAGGGAACTTCCATTATGATATTTGTGCTACTGGATGTAGCACGCTTTTGTCCAATGAAAAAATATCCCCAGAAAAATCCTACAACAAGAACCCAAATACCAATCTCTCTCCAAATCTCCATCGACACTCCCCTTGCATAAAACATCGTCGTATATTATTGACAGTGAATTCCAAATCACCGACGTAAAACGGCCTTTTTGAGGCTCAAAAAGGCCCGCTAAGCGGGGGTAAATCACGTCGGTAAATATTTTCAGGCCGGCTCCGGCGCTGTATATCTTGGCAGATCCAACCGCTTACACTTCCCCACATTGAAAATGGAATGAGAGGTCAGCTGGACGGTTTTGTCTTTCCACTCGGACACCCACAGGTTGTCGCGGGCAAGGAAATCTTTCTCCAGGATGGCGAAGGTAGCAACTGTCATCCATTCATCATCTTCCCATGGCAAGTCGGGATACCGTTGGATAACCAGCATTTCCTGAATCCAGTAGCATTCCGTTGTAATGACGATCCTGGCTGGAAGCGGCCAGGCATCTTTGGCGATGATTTCCAGAGGAGCCGATAATGACACCCAGGCGGCGACATCCCAATTGGGCTTTGGGCGTTGATCATAAGTGCTCCAAAGATAATGCTCCAGGGTCAGATATTTTGTCAGGATTCCGTCCACATAAGGCCCGCCCAGCCAGGGATGCGGCCCATCTTCTCCCATGACACATATCGGCGAGCCCGGCTCGATTTTGATCGCTCTCAGAGATTCTGGATTCATTGCGATTGCTTTTAACTAAGTGGGGTAGTTTCTACCGGCTCACTGTCGAAGCTCGTGAAGATGGCAGCATCCAATATGCACGGCGTAATTTCACATATCTGACACAGTTGCTGAATGCCGTCTAATACAAATTCATAGGAGTTGGAATCGCTCAGCCATCCCGGGGAAAGCTTGACCGGGAAGCCGAACTCATTTAGCTTTTTCATGGCGCGGCTATCCAGGGGAATTTCATAGCGGGTCAATCCCAGCCCCTGGAGCAAATTCCGTGATTGTTTGGGCCCAAAACCTTTAAGTTGATTATCCAACAAGTGAGCAACCCGTCGTTCCGTCATGGCATCATCACTGTTTTGTAAGCCGGTGAGTTCTGCCATGATTGTTCCCCAAAGCCCGTCTTCCAATAGGGCATAGTTTTGATTGATAAAATAGGCGATGCGCTCGGGCCAACGGATCCCTTTAAACCCTTGTAAAGTCTCTGTGGCAAATTGGGTGAGATTGGATTGTTGTTGGCATACATCGTACCTGAGAAGAAAGGGGTCCGTTTTGATGAAACGGGAAACAGGGCTTCCTGGACCTGATCGTTGTTGTGTGGTGAGCAGACAGGCTATCATTTCTTGCCAGACAATGGATGGTGTCACAGCTGGCTTTACTGGAGCCAGGTTCTTTTGCCGGCGTTCTTTCACAAATTCGCTGTCCTGATAGCGTGCGACGAAACTCTGAATCAATTCCACATCGGCCGGGTCAAATTGCCATATCAGTTTCATTTTTCGAATTCCTTTCCCGATTAGATGATTGCGGAAATTATTATATGATGAGTTTTGAGCTTTCTATTTTCCCGAAAAGGGGCTCAAACGGTGTCGTTTGACAGGTGGCCCTGGAACAACTTAAGGAAAAAATCTTTGGATTTGCCTGCTTCGAAGTTAAATGCAATGGTCATCAGGGCGTAACCCAAAATAAACATCCCGCCTGCAAACGGGATACCTTGCCAGGAGGGGAAGGTGGAATTATCTTGCATTAGAGCAGACAGGAAGGAGCCGACTAACGAGATAAAATATATCCCAATGCTGCCCAGCCAGATGTCCATGAAGATGAGTACGATTATATGAAGCGACAGGGTGAACTTGATAGAGCATCCCGTCATTTCAGGCTGGATCTCACCCTGGATCATGGGCAGGAACGAGTTGCGATAATTGATAGTACGACGGATTGAAAATTGGGTTTCTGTGATGGTTCCTTCATAGGGTTTGCTGTCGGTTCTCATTTGCATAAACTCGGGTTTAGGCCCGACAACATTAGTCAGTTTTTGAAGTGCCCTTTCCGGACTCAAAGTGGATTTGATGGTGAAGCGTTCGTAAGGAATAAGCTGCATATTTTCCCGTTATCCTTCCAGCTCATCCGCGATCGCCTTGAACTGCTCCAGCGCCGCCGACAGCTCGGCGACGATCTCCGCGGCCAGGGTTTGAGGATCGGGCAGCTTGGCCGTTTCTTCCAACGATTCGTCCCGCAGCCAGAAGATGTCCAGGTTGACTTTGTCCCGGGCGATCAGTTCGTCGTAGTTGAAGGCCCGCCAGCGGCCGCCGGGATTCTCATCCGACCAGGTGGCGGTGCGTTCGTGACGGTTTTCGGGATGATAGCTGCTCACGAATTCATCGAGGTCGCTGCGCATCAACGGCCGCTGCTTGAGCGTGAAATCGACATTGGTCCGCATGTCGTAGATCCACAGTGTGTGGGTCC
>CAZCTC010000080.1:0-34393 GCA_964501335.1 uncultured Anaerolineales bacterium
ATCGCTCATCTGGCATTGGCTATCTTCCTGATGGCGCAAGCCCTTTAACACATCCGCACAAATGCAAAAAGCCGCTATAATTTGAGTGTCCATGGATCCTCCGCTAAGTTTGGGATTAAGCACTTAAACTATAGCGCAGAATCCATGGATTTTCTATTTATCAGCTTCCAAGGTAGCAACTTGGGTTAATTATTATACTCTTTCAGGTGTGACAGAAGTGTAACACAGGAAGACCAATAGGAAAAACGTCTTCGATTTGACTTTCAAAACGCCTGTGCTATTATTTTGAAAGGTCGATCCTGATCTTCTGTTTTACAGGATCTTTCAGTTCGCTCCCTTCGGGTTGAGCGCTTTGTATACACATTGACCCCCTCCGCGTGAGGGCACCTGGACTTTTCAGGGCCTTTGCATGGAGGGGGTCTTTTTGTTTCCCGTGGTCGTGACCTGCGCTTCACCCGGCTGGAACGCAGCTCAGGGCTACGGCCCTACCCTGGCCGGACCTGCGGGCCCGGCGGGACGGAACCTTAACAATTCCATATCGAGTTCGTCAAATGACGAAAGGCAGAGCCGTGAGGATAACTCACGGTCGCTGTCTATTGAGATTGGAAGTTTGGAAGTTGGAAGACTGGAAGGAACGGCCCGACAAGGCGCTCTCTTCCATCTTCCGTTCTTCCAAACTTCCAAGGTTCCTTTTCGGGGAGACACACTGCTTCCCGAAAAGGGATGAATGTAAGCAGTGTGCCTCCTGATGGTCTTATCCAAAAATCAATTTTTCGGTGAATCCACAAGGAGGATTTTGAAATGTCTTGGCAAAATGGTGCAACTCAGGTCCCGCAGTCAACCGATAAGGCGTCCTTCCCCTTCATTCAGTGGGTGAACGACGGTTCCAAGCTGGAGCCCCGCGAACCCCGCGGCGGCTTCGCCATGCCCGATGAGCAGATGCAGCTCGCCGGCGACTTCCCCCTCGACGCCCGGATGCACGGCTTCTACCTGAAGAACAACGAGCAGATCCAGGTGGCCTTTTCGACCCTGGTCAAGGCCGCCGTGCTGGCCACGCGCTTCGCCTGGATCAAGGACGAGAACTTCGTCCCCGGCTATGTCCCCGGCGCCCGCAGCAAGCTGCAGGCGCTCTGCCTGGTGCAGGGCCTCGAAAAGTCCCTGCTGGTCGTCCTGACCTTCGCCGGCATGACCGGGAAATCGTTCAGCGATGCCTGGAAGAAGCACAAGGAACGGGTCCAAAAGGCTACGGCTAAAGCCGGCCAGAAGGCCCCCGCCACCATCTTCTACGCCGTCTACAATGCCGGCCAGCCCCGGCTCGAAGGCCAGGGGGAGAAATCCTGGATCACGCCCGTGGTCCTGGATGAATCCGCCGACTTCGACCTGGACACGGCCTATGTGGGCGATGACGCTCTGGCCCTGGTCGATTGGACGCTGGTCGAGGATTGGCGCAAGGCCTGGGACAACCCAAAAGGCCCCAACGGTGAAGGAGAGATCAGTGAAACCGAGGAAGCGCCGGCGAAAGCTCGCCCGGCCGCCTCGACTCCGACTCCCGCCGCCGCTCCGGCCCGTCCGGCGCCCGCGACCACCGGCCAGTATTCGGCCTCGCTGCCCTTCAAGAGCACCAAGTACCCCAACGGCACCGTCCAGAATCTCTTCGACGCCCGCGATGAAGCGGCGTTGAAAGGGACCGTGGATTGGTGCAACAGCCACAACGCCGGGGAGACCCCGGCCTGCACCCAGGCGGTCGCCGCGTTGAAAGCCCTCAAGGCTACTCAGCCGGCCCCGGCTCCTGAAGAGGATTCCATCCCCTTTTAGGTTCTCTCCCTCATCTCTTCGTCGTTGAGGGGCGACCGGCCTGTCCGGCCGCCCCTACCTTAATCTTTCCAGATTGATCCAGGAGGTCAAGATGAACCTGCGGACCCTGTGGAATCGCGTGAAATCTTCAGGTAGCCGGATCATGGCCCGGGTACAACCGGCCGCCGTGAAATTATCAGCCCTGGTGCGGACCCATCCCCGCCAGGTTTTCTATGCGATCGCGCTGATCCTGGTAGCCGCCGTCGGCACCCTGGTCTTGAATCGCGGGCTCTCCGTGAACTGGCTCGGCGGGGTCGCTGGCCTCAGCATCGCCCTGCTGCGCGCCGTCACGCCGCAGCCCCACGGATAACTTGGTCAGCGCCAGGTTCCGCCCCTTCGTCTTCGGACGATTCTGCCAGAGCCTGGAATCCCTCCAGGCTCTTTTCTTTTCCCCGCCGGGGCGCATGTCCCCATCGGGGAACTGCGCCTCCAGTCATTAAGGAGGCCCTATGGCAACCAATCTACACACCGTCGGTTTGACCAACCAGGCGGCCGGTATGATCCGCGGCCTGGAACTGTTGGAGCGCGCCGATCGCGCCGTCGATCTGAAAGTCGAGGAATCCATCCCCGGCACCTTTCGCGTCGGCGATCGCGCCGTTCAGTATTACGAAGCCCTCGATCTCTGGACCTGCGACTGCCCCGATTTCGTCTATCGGCGCATCCCGCTTTGCAAACACCTCGTCGCCGTCCTCAAAAGCGGCCTGGTCGATCCCGAAACCGGGCAACCGGCTTCGTTTCATCCCCCGTTTTAAGGAGTAAACCATGGTGAAATTTGCTATGGGTAACATGCTGGCAGATGAAGTAATCGCAGCCACCGACCTGACCTTGATTACAACCAACGCCTCGGTCAATGAACGCGGCGCGTTGGTAATGGGCCGGGGAGTGGCCCGTCAGGCCCGCGACGCCTGGCCCGGGCTCGATCTGGCTCTGGGTAAGGCCGTGGCCGCTCGGACCGACATCGCCACAGATATCACCGCGTTTATCCACCAGGGGCGCAGCTATACGCTGTACCCGGACTACTGTCTGCTTATCAGCCCCGACTGGCCGGAGAAAAGAATCGGAGCCTTTCAAGTAAAAAGCCGTTTCTTTGATCCGGCCGATCTGCTGCTGATCCAGGCCGGCCTGAATCGCTTGCGGACCTGGTGCCGGATTCATCCCGACGCCCAGGTGCATCTCAATTTCCCCGGCATCGGCTGGGGGCATCGGGAGCGCAGCGAGGTTCAGCCGCTGCTCGATCCCTTGCCGGATACGGTAACCATCTGGGAACTGCCCCCGTTTTAAGGAGTCAACCATGCCCATTTACATTGAAGGCGATATGTTGGCCGAGGAATCCCTCCGGCTGGCCGGCCTGACCTTGATTACGGCCCACGCTATGCTGGATTTTCAAGGCCATCTGGTCATGGAACGCGGCATTCTGCGACAGGTCCGCACCCGCTGGCCGGGGATCGAAGGGCCGTTCGGGGATGCCGTCTGCGTCTATACCATCGATGAAGAAAGCATCTCCGCGTACAATGTCCTCTACTACCTCGAAACCCCAGCCTATAACCTCATCATTTCCGACCGATGGCCGCGCAAGCGCCTGGGACTGTTCCAAAACCGGCTCCGCTTCACCGATGCATCGAATCTGGAGATCATCCGGGACAGCGTAAGCCGGCTGGTAGAATTCTGCCAGGAGCAGCCGCAGGTCCGCGTTCACCTGAACTATCCCGGGGCCGACGATCTGCCCCGTTATGAAATCCTGCCGCTCCTGGAGCCCCTGCCCAACACCGTTTGGATCTGGGAACTGCCCCAGGACGGCAGTCTGGACCCGTTGCCCTTCTGATATTTTTGTTGATTCCTTTGGGGGAAGCTCCGTGCTCTCCCCCACGGGAGAAATGCCGGGCTTCCCTCGACCCCAAATTCGAGGAGAAAAATGGAAACCTATCGTGAAAACCTGATCGTCCTCTGTGCCGAAGTCTCCGGCATGTACGTGGAACGCGCCGCCCTCAAGGCCTCGCTGGAATCCCAGGAACGCCAGTTGGAACAGCGCCGCGTCGAGCTGCTGAGCGTCGTCGATTGGAAAACGCTGGGCTCCAACGAGCAACAGCGCGCCGTCGCCATCGCCGCCCTGCTGGCCGACGATGAAACCTGGGCCTATCAGCAGGAATCGGTGATCTCCCGCCACAACGATCTGCTGTTCCTCGACGCCAAAATCGCCGGCTGGGAAACCCGGATCTCCGCGCTGCGCTCCGCCATCCGCGAAATGCAAACCATGGCCCTCGCGCCCTGGCTTTTCGAGGAAGCGGTGGACCAGTTGCACTTGCAGACGGCCTCCCTGCCGCGCCCGCGCCGGCACAGCCTTTTCAAAGGCGATGGGCCTCAATCCGCGGAGAATAGCTTCGACGAGATCGAAGAGGCATAACAGGAACGCCCGATGGACACAATCTTGCATCTCGACGGGGAGATAACCGTCACTCAACTGGTGTTCTATCGAAAATTCCGCAAGCTGGAAGTGACCCTGCTCTGTCCGGGTCCCGCCGGCGCCACTGGACGGTATGTCCAGTGGCTTCTTCACGATCTCAGCCTCGAAGAAGAAACCGCTATTCGAGAAGAATGCCGGCAACCGGCCCTGGGCGGCCGGCTTTTGGAAGCCGCGACCTGCTGGTGCTGGACCAAAACGTCGGAAGCCGCCCTCGACCTGCTGTACTCCACCGAGCTGATTCTGGAAATGGCGGCCTACCTCGCCGCGCAACGGTTACCTGGGATTTCATCCCAGGCTTACTTGAGGTCGCCCCTTCAGGGCTGAGATTCCCTGACAAGGCGCATTCTGAAGCCCTGAAAGGGCGAATTAGGGTAGCCTGGGGTTTCAACCCCAGGAAAACCAGGGCCGCAAGGCGCCTGATTGATTTTTATCCCCCAGGGGGAGGCCCATTGTCCTCCCGCCAGGGGACATCTCGGGTCTCCCCGGTAATCTTACCGAGGAGCAAAAACCATGGCGACGAAAATTGAACTGCCGCCCACCCTCAAGATCCGCTTCTGGTGGGCCGATTGGCACCCCGAAGCGTTGTTCGATCCCATCGAGTCCTTCAGCCTGCGCGATCCCGAAAGCTGGGAAGTGATGACGGCCAGGGATTCCACCTGGCGCCCGCCCAAGCCCGGCGCGACGATCCAGCAGCTCCGCGATTACATGGAGGAGCACAACCTGGCCGTCATCGCCCATCAATGCGGGCCCACGACTCGCCGGCGCGGCCATTGGGAAGGCCTCTATGAACTGAGCATCGGTCCGATCGGCGAGACCGCATGAGCCAGATGGCGTTGTTCAAACCCAGGCGGCCCCGGCGGCCCAAGGATACGCCCCGGCCTTTGCGATTAGCTGAACAGCGTCGGCTGCTGGCCACGCTCATCGATCAACTGGCCCCCCGTCTGCACCAGGACCCGGATTACACCGGCATCTCCTGGCCCGGCAAAGGCGCCAAGATCGCCTGGGCCACGCTGCAATTCAAGCCCCTGATCCAGGAGGAAGGACAGCCGGAATCGTACCTGCTGACTATCCTGGAAGCCGGAACTTCGTTACTGCTTTCCGGGCCGGAGATTTCCCGCTCCTGGCCCGTCGATACTCTGACCAGCGCCGCCGATCTCGCGCTGGAGATTAACCGGGCCCTCACTCTGGCCCGTACCTGGAAAAACTAAACCCTTGCGGGGGGAGACGTAGCTCTCCCCCCCAGGGGAAGCGCGTCTCTCTCGTTCAAATTCAAAATTGAGAACAGGAGAGACCCATGGAACTGACTCACGCTTTAAACCCCTTGATGCACACTGCCGTTCAGGCAGGTTATGCTGTGATCGTCATCGCTGCGGTCGTGATCGGTGTCGTGCTGCTCTGCGGAGCCCTGAACACCTTCACCGCCCATCGATGAACCGACAGCGACTGGACTACGGTCCACCCTTTGGCTACGGCCACCTTTGCCAGCGAGAGAAAGCCTATGGCTTTCTCTCGCTGCTCTTCTTTGCGATCTCTGCGTACTCAGCGGTGAAATCTCTTCCATTTCCAAAAACAGAAAATCTCACCGCCGAGCCGCAAAGAACGCCGAGAAGAAACTCAAAGAAATCTTCTCTGTGTCCTCTGTGCCTCCGTGGTGAAATCCCCTCTTTGTCCTTACGGCTCTGCCTTTCGTCGACAGATGAACTCGTTTGTTCCCTTCGCGGGAGGCGCAACCTGGTCTCCCGCAAGGGATTCCTGCGCATCCCGGTCATTTCAAAACCTGGAGGAATCATGTCTGAATCTTATTTCGATCCCCATGCCCTCAACTTTATTGCTGAAGTCCGCTATCTGTTCACCCATCACGCTGCCTACTATGAACACCAACACCTGTCGGTGCGGCAGGTCTGCTGCACCATCGTCGATCCCATTCCGGGATTCTGGCTGCTGCCCGATAGCTACTATCAATCCCGTCTGCCGCAGCTCTTTGATACGCCCTGGAGCCTGGCCTTCACCGCCTGGAACCTCGGCCGCCGCCTCGACGGCCGCTTTGCTTTCGTCTCGCCCCATCTCCCCGAAAGCGAGCTGCCTCCACCGGCGCAAATCCCCGTCCTGGGACAGGCCGTCCTGGACTCTCATCGCGTCCTCCGGGTCTACACCGAAAGAGACCAATGCCGTTACACCCTGCCGTTGATTCCCGACGATTACTTCAACTGGGATTATTTCAGAGATCTGGCAGGGGCCTTGCATCGCACCCGGTGGCTGCTGGCGAAAGCCGGTATCGCCGTCTATCCAGCATCCTTTCAAATCCTTTAACCCCAGTTAGCACTTCCATTCTTCCAGCTTCCATTTTCCAGTTATCCCCGTCAGGGAGGCGCTGCTTCCCTCCGGGGAAAACCGCGCCTCCTGAATTCCCAAAACCTTTCAGGAGGATTCCATGAACGTGCAAGATTTGATCCCGCTCTACTCTGACCATCAGGCCGCGAGTTTTATCCGCGCCTTGACCGCCTACAGCCAGATCGGCTCGAACCGGGCGACGATGGTCTCGACCAGCCGTCACCCCATCCCCGGTCTGCCCCATGTGATCTGCGACAGCCGCGATACCGGCCCGCTCAAAGCCCCCTGGGGCGCCGTCCAGCCGGCCGCTCTCGCCTACGGCAGTCAGTTCTACAGCTATCTGGCCTACCGGCTCTTTGTCACCCAATCCCTCAAGCCCGGCGCCACGCCGCCCGAAGTTCAGCTCCCCCAGCTGGCCGTCGCCACCTTTGACGCCGTAACGCGCCAAGCCACGGTCTACCTGGGGATGCCGGACGAAGGAGCCGCGCCGACCCTGGTCGAGGAGCAATCTCCGATCTGGGAAGGCCGCCTGACCCAACAGGATATCGGGCTGACACCCCTTGCCACTTACCAGTCCCAGGAAAATGTCCTGAGGATCATCCGCGAGGAGCTGGCCCGCGCCGGCGTCCCCGCCTATCCTGCTGAACTCTACGGCCAAAAAGCCGCCCCGGATTACCCCTGGGTCAACGGCCGGGGCCTGCCCCTGCCGCCGGCCCGGGTCGCCAATGATGAAATCTCCGTCCCCCTGCTGGGCTACGCCGTCGACAACGACACCACGGAGATCGTCTACCTCTCGATGGTCGGCCACAAAACCGCCTGCCGCTCGATCTGGGGGAGTATCAACACGGCGCACAAACGCCGGTTGGATTTCCAACAGTTGGGCGGCATCAACGGCTCGGCCTGCTCCAGCCACAACTACACCACCTGCAGCACCGTCGTGGATCCGGATATCGGACTCGCCCGCTTGCAGATCATCGACCGTCGGGCCCTGGGCCAGGACGCTTCCGATGTCGCCTATCTGGTCATCCCCAAGGGAATGGCCGACGACGACATCTATGAAGCGTTCGCCGTCCGGCTCAATGCCGTTCTGCCGATCGGCGTCCTGCCGGCCTGGGGCGAAAAGCTCCGCTGGGCTGGCGACGAAGCCGGATTGGTGAAGAAATGTTTCGCCGCCGGGGATGTCGCCGCGGTCTACAAGATCGCCCCCGACAAACTCTGGCTCACCCTGATCGAAGAACTGCTGCAAAGCGGCGAACTAATCTTGTGAATTACCCTCTTTAACGCAGAGCCGCAGAGACGCAGAGAAAAATTAAAAATCTCTGCGTCCCTCTGCGGTCTCTGCGCCTCTGCGTTTCTTCCCATCTCTTGCTTAAACTCAAAAACCTTGAAAGGGAGGCCGTTGAAATGGCTCGCTTGATTAATGCTGAAAAAATGGGCTTCTTTGCCTGCCCCACGTCCGTCGTGGAATTGATTTCCCGCTGGCTCTCCGCCGGCAAACAGGCCGTGCGCCTGCTCGATCCCTGCGCCGGCGAAGGCAAGGCCCTGGCTCAGCTCGCGGCCTCCCTGCAAACGCAAGGCGCCGTGACCGAGACCTGGGGCGTCGAACTCAGCCCCGCCCGGGCGCGAGAGGCCGATCAGGTGTTGGACCGCGTGTTCAACACCGCCTGGCAATCGACGCGGGTCAGCAAGGAGTCCATTGGGCTGCTTTACCTGAACCCGCCCTACGATCACGATCTCGACGGCGACAACCACCGGCTGGAAAGTGAATTCCTGCGCACCAGCCTGCCCGTCCTGCAAAAGCAGGGTGTGCTGGTCTATGTAGTGCCGCAGCACATCCTCGGCTTCAAAGCCGTCGCCCGGCTGCTCGTCGAATACTTCGACCAGCTGACCGTCCGCCGCTTCCCCGATCCCGAGTTCGAGCGCTTCGGCCAGATCGTGGTCTTCGGCCGGCGCCGCTCCAGCCCGCTGGCCGTCTCCGAAGAGGAGATCGAGGCCCTGCGGCTGCTGCGCGATGCCGATCTGCCTTCATTAGATGATCCTGCCGACGGCTGGCCGCTGGCGATCCCGTCGGCCACCTCCAACGCCACCTTCTACCGCATCGATCGGTCAGCCGCCGAGGATATCCAGACTGCTGGCGCACTCCCCTGGTCCGCCTCGTTGTTGGAGGCCTTCAAGCCCCAGACGGCGCAGGTCGTCGAGCCGCCGCTCCCCTTGAAAAAGGGCCACGTCGCCATGCTGATGAGCAGCGGCGTCATGGGCGCCATGGTCATCGAGCAACACGGCCAGCGCCATCTGATCAAGGGCCGCGTCCTCAAAGTCCAGGATCACTCCGAAAGTATCACCGACGAAGGCGATACCGTCACCACCATCAAGGATCGGTTCATCACCTCGGTGGGCCGGCTCTCCGCCGACGGCGTGCAGGTGATCCAGGACGATGTGGCCGGACTGACCGACTTCATGGAGGAGTACGGGGAAGCGATCGCCGGGAAGATCCTGGCGAATCAGCCCCGCTACGATCTCCATCCCACCGAGGCCGAGTGGACCCACGTCGAAAGCCTGGGGAAAGGGCGCGCCGCCCTTCCGGGTCAGAAATCGGGGCTGCTCGATGTCCAGAAGCACGCCGCGATCGCCCTCACCCGCACCCTGTTCTCCAAAAGACATGCCATCGTCCAGGGAGAAATGGGGTGCGGGAAGACCACGATCGGTTCGGCCGTCATTGATCTGGTAGGAAAATACCCCGCCATCGTCATCGCTCCCCCGCATCTCGTCGACAAGTGGTGCCGCGAGATCACCGAAGTGATCCCCGGCGCCCAGGCCCGCGAGATCCGCCGCATCGGCAAAGGGGAAAACGGTGTGGATATCAACGATGTCCGCAGTTTCCTCAATGATTTCCACGCCGGTCGCCTGGGTCCCAAGGCCGTCGCCGTCGTCTCCGAGACCTCGGCCAAGCTGGGCTCCGGCTGGACCCGCGGCATCGCCACGCGCTATACCCTGGGTCAGATCAGGCCCGGCGAATATGTGGAACCCGCCATCCTGGAGGGAATCACCGGGCAGCGCAACCGCTTCAAGACCGCCCTGGCCGCCTACAAAGCCGTCCGCGCTCAGTTGCTCCGCAGCGAGGCGCCGACGGCCGAGCTACGCCGGCATGTCGCCATGCTGCGTAAAGCGGCCCTGGAAACGGCCGACGCCTACCCGGTCTGCCCGGACTGCGGCAGTCGGGAACACTTCACGCACGGCAACGGCTTCCTCTACTACGAGGAACAGCCCCGCGCCTGCGATCACTTTGTGCCGGGTTGGGAACGCGACGCGCAGGGCCGCAAAGTCTTAAACGACGCCGGGCTCCCCACCTGGATCTGGAGCCGCCCCGACGACTTGAAGGCGCCTTACCCCGCCTGCGGCGGCCGGCTCTATCAGTTCGCCGGCCACGGCACCCTGCGCCGGTGGAGCATTGCGGATTACATCCGCACCCACGCCCCCCGCGTCTTCAAAACCCTGGTCGCCGACGAATGCCACAACTATCGCGGCAAAGGCAGCGATCGGGGCCGGGCCTTCCATCACCTGGTCAAGGCCACCCGCTACGCCCTCGGCATGACCGGCACGATCTACGGCGGCGAGGCCACCAGCGTCTTTTACCTGCTGGGTCGGCTCAACCCCGCGATCTTCCGGGACTATCCCTTCGGCGCGGAAGGCGAGAAGCGCTGGGCCCGGCAGTACGGCGTGTTGGAGACCAAGGTTTACAACGGCAAGGAGGCCGATCCCGACGAAGCTGAGCATGGCGGGTTCAGTGCCCGCAAGCGCAGCAAAGTCGTCGTGACCGAAAAGCCCGGCGTCAGCCCGGCCATCCTTTCGCAGTTCGTCGATTGGTCGATCTTCCTGGGTCTCAAAGACCTGGGGATCACCCTGCCGGACTACGATGAGATTGCCAAAGGCGTATCGCTGGGCAGCGAGCTTTACCAGCAATACCGCAAAATGGAGAGCATCCTGCGAGCCCTGGGCCGCAAAGATATGGGTTACCTGTCGTTGTGGCTCCAGTGGTCGCTCAGCCGGCCCAATTCCGCTTTCCGCGATGAGGAAGTGGTCAAGAAGGAGTTTGTCAAAGTCGGTCGCAAACAACAGCTGGCCGGCGAGGTCCAGATCATGGAACTGCCGGCGGTTGTCGCTGGCGAGGCCGTCCTGCCCAAAGAGCAGGCCCTGATCGACTTCTGCCGGAGCGAAAAGCAGCAGGGTCGCAAGGTCATCGTCTTCGTGCGTCAGACCGGCGTGCGAGATATCCAGGAGCGGATCGCCACCGTGCTCAAAGCCCGCGACCTCCAGGTCACGGTGCTGCGCGGCTCGGTCGATCCCCGCAAGCGCGAAACCTGGATTGATCAGCGGGTCGACGGCATGGACGTGCTGATCTGCAATCCGCTTCTGGTGCAGACCGGCCTCGACCTTATCAAATTTGCCTCGATTGTGTTCTACGAAATTCAGTACGATCTTTACTGCGTCTGGCAGGCCATGCGCCGGGTCTGGCGTTTGGGCCAGCGCAAGCCGGTAAAGGTATTGTTTCTCACCTACGAAGGCACAATCGAAGATACCGCTCTCCGCCTGGTCGGCCGCAAGATGAAGGCATCACAATTGCTTTATGGCGACTGTGTCGGCGGCGCCATCGTCCCTGACGACGAAGGCGACTCCTTCCTCATGGAGCTGGCGCGCACCGTCCTGGAAGACACGGCCTTGCCCGATCTCTCCGGGCTCTTCGCTTCGGCGCGGGCCAAGGCTTCAACCGAAGCCCTGCCCGAAGAAATCACCGAGATCCTGGAAACCGTCGCCCCGAAAGGTCCGTTGACCTGGGCGATGCTCCAGGAAATGGTCAAGACGGCGGAGAAACCCCGCCGCCGCCCCTCGAAACCGGCCCCGGCTCCCACCGGGCAAATGCTGCTCTTCGAGCTGGCGCCGGCATCTGCCTGACCGAGAGGGATTTCAACGCAGAGACGCGAAGGACGCAGAGAACGCAGAGAGAAGCTTCAAAAAATCCCTGCGTCTGTTTACAACATCTTCGATCTGCCGCTCTGCGACTCTGCGTTAAATATCCTCCATCCAGAAATAACCCAAGAAAGGAAAAACCTATGTCTACCCAACAGGATCATGCTGAGTATATCCAGAGTTCCCTGCAGGAGCTGCTGGCTGAGTCCCCGGCCCCCGTGGAAATCAAAGCCGATGCGGATTTCTTCACCGACGCCGACCTGATCTACCGTTACACCCGGGCCCAGGCCCTGGAAGACGGCGTGCTGGTCGATGTCTCCGCCACCGCCCACGAAGCCGGCTTCACCTGTCCGGTCGCCGTCACGGCCACCGTCTGGGCCATGGTCGAAAGTATCCCGCCCAAGTTTCAAGGTTGCCAGAGTATCTCCGGTAGACTGTGGGACCTCGTCTATATGGCGGTCATGGAAATCCGCCGGCACCGGAGAGAATCGGGAACTGAACTGCTGTACCGGTTCATCATGCACCACGGCCGGCAGACCTATGTCACCTTGAAAATCGTCTTCGGCTCGGGCGATGATGGGGAACTCGTGGTCACCATTATGCTGCCCGATGAGGATTGAGGTACCGTCCCTTCGCGCTACGGCGCACATTACACCGGCCCAACCATTGGTTGGGCCGGTTGTTTTACTGGTAAGTACTCTGTGTTCTACTATGAAAAAAGATGAAAATCGGAAACTAAATCTCCTATAATGGGAATTCAGGTTGAATTTACTATGATAGGTATAGCTGTCGAAAGATTGATTGTGATTAAATATGCCTTCACATATTATAGAGATATTCTCGCTTATCTTTTCTACAGGGGTACTATTCCAGTCGATGTACTTCACTGAACGACAGGAGAATCTTAACGTCGATCCAGTTTTCGTTAATTACAGTTTTACGCAAGTGGACATCTATGTAACGTTAAGACAGCAGTCGCAAAATTGCCAAGAAACAAAAAATGCTATAAGCTAAAAATACTGGAATTTCAATATAAACACAGGAAAAGAAAAAACGCAGTACCGCATAATTCACTCGGAACTCACTTTGAGACGTAGCGCCCGCGGAGCAAAAGCGAAAAAGTTTCTTCTGTCCCGTTCAGCGTCAGCTAAGGTTACAAGATGTATTTCTTTCTGGAAGTTGAAGTGAGCTGCTAAGTTATTTATGTACTAGTAAAAAAACTTTCTACGAGAAGATAATCATAAGTGTTTTATCTGAAAAGTTTTCCATCTCAACTCTCCTAACTTTTTGTGACATCTCGCTATTAGAATTTAAGGAGGTTCAGAAATGCCTGCACCCATTTTAGTTATTGGCAGCGGTGGCAGTGGAATGGCTATTTTATTACAGTTAAAAGAACGGCTGATTGAAATGTATGGAGAAATTCCTGCTTCGGTCGCTTTTTTACAAATAGATATTCAGAAACCTCAAAGTAGTGATGAATTTCACGGAATTCATTTGGAAGCGCAGGAATATATTAGCCTAATTGATAGTCACCATGATCTTGAAAATGATTCAACTACGTTGGCTGATGAGAAAACCAAACATGATCTTAAAAATGATTCAACTATGTCGGTCGATGAGAAAACCAAAATTGAAATCATTTATGAGAATCATGCTAAAGAGGATTTAGGATGGGATTGGGTAGATACTAATCGATTAGAAATCTCCTTAATTGGAGCAGCTGATCGCACTATTGTTGGTGGATCTAAACAATGTCGTCCTTTAGGACGAGCTGCTCTTTTTCTATGCAATCAGGTTCTTAGAAAACGTTTACAGACAATTTTAACTAAGTTAATTCTACAATCCCACCATGCCTCTAGTTATCAGAAAGAAATCACCGAACAAGATCTGGCAATTAAAAACCATAGTGAACAAAAACGCCTAAATATTGGCCAGATTCTTGTTTTTATTGTAGGTTCAATAGCAGGTGGAATGGGAGCTGGTACTCTTTTGGACTTAGGACTTTTAGTGCGACAAGTTGCAGGGGGAATTGACGGGATCGACAGAAATCTGTATTGTATCGGAACACTGATAGGTCCCCGCATTTTTACCAGCAATTGGGACGGTCAGTTGTCTCGTACGGGTAACAATACCAATAGAGGTCAGGAAACCCTGGGGTTGTACAGTAATGCTTATGCTTTTTTGCGGGAAACTGATCGACTTTGTGTGCAACGAGCATATACAAAATTTGAAATTTCATTAATGCCCCAAGTTACTTATCCAGACTCGCTTTTAACGGACCCGGTTTCCCTTAAAACCCTGGTTTTTGACGATGTCTTTGTTTTCGATACCCGCAATCGACTCAACCGTTCCCTGGCTGGGATGTCGGATCAATATGTGACGGCCCGCAATGATGTGGTATTTCCCGCCGTTGCCGATTTTATCGCCGCCCATGTGGACAATCGGATTGCCTTGCATCTGGCGGTGCATCGGACTAACTGGAGCAATATCTTTAAGGGACAATATGAGCGACAGTTCAGCAGCGCCGGGATTTATACCTGGATTTTTCCCCGGGAAGATGTTCGCAAGGCGGTGGGCTTGCGCCTGCTGGAGCAGGTGGTGAGTAACTACTTGGTGGCTGAAGACGCGGTGTTGAATCAAAATTCGCAGTTGCTGCCAGGCACCCGGCATATGAATGCTGTTCCCGAAATTGCCCGAAAAAAGCGACAGGCAGAGGGCAAATTCCTGACCCCTAAGGAATTTGTGGATTTTCAATTCAGCTCTCAAACGATTGCTTCCGATAACCGGGAGGGCGGCGAGGGCGATATCGGCAACCATACTTTTATCCGCAATGCAGTATTGCTGGCCAACGATTCGGAGCAGGCTCTGCCCATCCGCCAGACCGATGTTGAAGCTATTCTGAAACTGGTGGTCAGTGATACCGAGGCGGAAAGTCAGATTGTCAAACTGGCCCAAATGTTTACCCGATCTTTTCGAGAGTATGAGAACCATTCTAAAATCAATGAAGATCAAAAGAAATTCGAGAAGATCAACGAGTGGGTACAAACCTATATCGGATTGGGTGATATCGGCAATGAGAGTGGGTCTTTCGATCAAAAAGGGATCTGGTATGGAAGATGGGATGCGATATTGGGGGAGTTCCAGAAACCTTATAAGGTGCAGTTTGAACGCGTTATCGATAGAACTCTGATGGCTTTGCTTAATGAGCGCGAAGTCCAGGAAGGCGAGCAGATGGGCCGGCTCAAGGCAAACCGTTTAGAATTTACCATCCGGGTCTTGAACGAATTGGAACTGCTGATTGGGGAGTTTAACCGACGCGTGCAGCGGGCCTTTGGAGAACAGGATACGCAACACCAGGATCTGGTGGAGCGGGTAATGAGCCTCAATATCCTCTGTGTTCAGGGCATTGAGAGGAAAATTATAGGGATCCCTTTGGGCAGCTATGTGGGGGATTATGTTAAGGAGCGGCGGAAGTTAGCTGAAGTTCAAATGTACCGACGTTTGAAGCGGGTCCTGGAACAGTTGGCGGAACTCTTAACGGGGGTTATCCGGGATGCGAAGAAAGCTCTCCTGAGCTGGCGGGAGACCTTACGGTCAGTGTTGAATGAATTGCGCAAAGAAGGAAATTTTCATACCGAACGCCGCAAGCGGAAGGATGCCATTTTGGTGCGCCGTTATTTGCCGCAAGGGGAGGCGCGCAGCCGGCTCGAAAAACGCCTCGAACGCGATTATCGGGATAAAACGCTGGAAGCGCTGTTGGGAAATTTCCAACGCGGGAATGGTATAGAGTGGACGCGGGGAATTATTGACAACCAGAATACTGACAAGAAAGAGACTCAAGCTTTCTTTTACGTTTGGACCAATCATCAGGAAATGAACGGACATGGGGCGGCGGATATTGCGAAGGCTTTAATGAGATGGGCGTTTAGCGATCGAGGCAGCTTTTTGGGAGAGATGGGCAATCCCCAGGAAGTAGATATGGCGCAATTGATCTGGGAAGAGGTAGATGCCGATACTCAACACTCTTCCACCCGTTTGGCGACTTCATTCCTGGAACATGAAGCTACCTATGCTTTGTTAGAGACTCAGGCCAGTCTGAAGATCAAAGGAGAACGCTATCTGTGTTTGCCTACGGTGCCGACGGCTCAGGGACTGGCGGAAGTCCAGGCGGACGCGAAGGCCAGAGAACATTTTTTTGATGAGTTTTTAACTTACTACAATAGCAAAACCGGCGACTATCAGAATCAGACCGATCCGGTCCGACAACCGGATGCGCCCACTGTGGCTTTTGTGATGGAGATGCTCCATGGTCTGGTAGTGGATGATCTGGAAATTTTCAATGCCGCAGCGCCATCTTATTGGTATGATGTTTTTCCCCAACCGCCGCATGCTTATGGAAAAGGGCTGCATCTGTTTCGCGAAGAATCGGAGGCGGCTCAGATTGAATGGCAATTCGAGGAACCTCGAAAAGCCCTTCAACTGGAGCGAACCCGGTTATCTCCTTATATTGTGGATTTATTGGGCTGTGAAAGTTTGGATGATGAAAAGCATCCGGTAAAAATGGAGCGGACGTTTGCGCTGGCGCTGGCCTTTGGATTGGTGGGCCATTCCCAGGTAGGAACGACCAAACAGACCTTTTTGTCTCCAGTTCCTTTGAGAGTAGGGATGAACCTGGATGAGGCTTTTCAATTGACCAAAGTTCAGGAGAACGATTTCGGCGCTATTCTCGACGCAGAATTGCAGGGGCAATTACGGATTTTGTGGGCGTTGCGGTCCGCCTGTCTAGGCGGCATGGACCAACGAGATCCCAAACGGACTTTCACCGCGGGGGATGTGCAACGTTGGTGGTTGAATGCGGCCCGGCGTGGAGCCCAGGAGATCGATTCGGAAGCGGTTGCTTATCTGGAGCATTTTCGGGATGAGACGGTCGTTGCTTATTTGCGCAGTGAGGATGCCCGCATTCGGGATATGGGAAAGATTTTCTATGTGGCCTTGACGACTCAGGCTCAACAAATTCGCTTTCATCACGAAAGCCAAGGGATTGATGTTATTGGTCAGAGGTGGTCACTGGCTCCTGCCCTGAATGGAAATTCAACTCCGTATAAGGTCGAGAAACCTGTCTTTGGTTCTCCAGTGTCCCAACCGGTCGATTCTTCGCTGCCTTCCCAACTATTGGAACTCACTTTGAGCATCCGTCGGTTGATAGGTGAATTGGAGGATTTACAGGATGAGGAAAGGGCTGGTGGGAAAGTGGCGGAAGATATCAGCGATATTATGGAAAAACTTGCGAAGAAAAGACGTGAAGTGCGTTTGGCTTATACTGAGCTTAAGATTGAGGCGAAAGATAAGGAAAAGCTTTTCAATGAAATTGATGCCGTAATATCATCTAAGAAATAGTTATTTCTCTTGAATAGATTTTAATTTTCACTTATAGAAAAATCTAAAGATAGGGGAACAAACTTCCAGAATAGTTTGTTCCCCTAAGAATTAGAAATAGTTTCTCCTATTATGCTTAAGATAAAATTGTTAGAACTCGGAACCCAAAAAATCTGAGGGGATGGTCGTGAAAACCGCGGTAAGAATTTCTTGCATGAGTCTTGTTACTATAGAATGCTCCCCCACGCACTACGTGAGGATACCCGTCTTCATTTCCTGAATTTTGTTGTGTCCATTCCCAAACGTTCCCAATCATATCAAGGCATCCATAAGGACTCATTCCTTCTGGAAAAATTCCCACAGGTGTTGTATCTTTCAACCCTAACTCGCTTGTATTGGCTCGCCCCTCGCTCCATCTTCCCCAGGGATAATCCCGTTTATCTTGGTTGCCTCTTGCGGCCTTTTCCCATTCTGCTTCTGAAGGTAAAGTAATGCTTTTTTGTGTTGTTTTTGATAACCATTCGCAATATGCCATGGCGTCATGCCAACTTACGTTTACTACGGGATGATTTAATTTTCCCTTTGGTGGTTGCTGCCTTTCCCAATCTCCCGGACATTGATATTTCGTTGCTTCTACAAAAACTTGATATTGTGCATTCGTTATTGGCGTTTTTGCTATCCAATATCGATTGAGATATACTCGATGTATTGGTTCTTCATTCTCTTCTAATTCATTGCTTCCCATCCAGAACTCTCCACTTGGTATTTCACACCATACTGGCTCACCATAGGGCCATCGCCAAAAAGCTGGTTGTGCTCCAAATCCGCCACCTTTGATACGTTCTAATGCTTCCACAGCCACAGCGCGTCGTTGTATCAATGGCCTTGAATTAACAACAGTACTTCTTATCAACGGTGTCTCAAAGTTTTTTTGTAATCGTCGTCGAATTTCACTGTCTAAATCCCCATCCAATCTCAATATGCCGACATCTCGTATTGCTTCTGCTGCTAATATAAAATTATAATAGGGCTCTGGCTCTTTTCCATATTCCATAATTGCTCGGATTAATTCTGTAACTCGTTTCTTTCCCTGTGTACTCAAATAACCGACTTCCAGTAAAATTACTTCTCGCCACCAGGAATCTCCTAATCGCTCTAATGTATATTCCAGGTAATCCTTTCGATCCGCCACTACACGTGCCGCCAGATGCTCTTGAAAGGTTAAATGGTTAAAGGCATAGATTCCCTGCCCCCGTTCTGTCAATAAACCGCTTCGTTCATTGATCAATGCCACAAAACCATTCACAGCCTTTTCTATCTGGCGCTCATCTTTCAACATACGCTGGAATGCCGGCATCAATTGTCGTCGCAAATCGTCCAGTTCGATTTCCCGAATCCGCTGCTCCATCATCCACAGCGCTACCGGCTCTAGCAAACTTCGTCGATCCCCAGCATCCAATTCCACTCCCTGTAAGATCGTCGTTGCCGAAAGTCCTTTCACAGCATCCCACTGCGCTAACAATACTTCTAGAGCCTCTTCATACAGCTCTACCCGTCGCTCTGGCAACTGCGCACGATAACGGTGTACCAAGGCGATTACTGTGAGTAATAATGGATTTACAGCCAGTTCCCGCACCCGGCCGTTCCCTCGAATAGCCTCAATCAGAGATTTAGCTTGTCGCTCCGCTTCTTGCAGCACATATTCGGTTGCTTCCCCAGCCAAAGTCACTTCCACTGCTTTGTTCCAGTACCGCACAAAACAAGCTATGTTTTCATCTGTAAAATCCTGCACTGTGGTGATTTCGTAATCCTCACCCAGCCGAGCTCCGCCTGTATACCCCACAATCCGACTCGTCACTACATAACGATTCTGCGGATAAGCCACAGTAAACCGCTCCACAATCCGTGCTATTCGCTGCCGGGTTGCCATACTTGCCACCTCATCCATACCATCGAGCAACACAATACATTCTCCAGCTTTCAACCGCTCTGTAAAAAAATTCATCGGCAAAACAAGCTGTTGATTTTCAGAGTAGATCTGTAAGTAATCCAATAGCAATTTTGGTCCATCCGCTCCATTATCAGGATGTTCCTTTTCTAAATTGCGGGCAAAATCTCGCAATGGTAAAAAAATTGGGAGGCGGCGTTCATCCAATCCCAACCGCTCTTTGACCGGCCTAGCCTGTTGCCAGTCACGGGCATAGGTCAAGGCCAGGTAGCGCAACAACGTTGTCTTCCCCGAGCCGGGATCCCCCAGTACAACCAGCCGAGAATACAATCCCAACGCCTCTTGCACTTTCATTGCAACTTTTTGCACGCTCTTTTGCCTGTCTAATCGTTGCATTTCGTCGGACACAAGGTGAGCCTCGGTTTCGATCTCGTCATTTTCATTGATTACACTCTTACGGGTGGTAGCCGTCAGAGTGACGTAGATTTCTTCCAGCTCGATACTCACGAGGCCGGAAGAGGAGCGGATTCCTTGCAAGGGTAGGCGTCGGTTGGATTCGATAACGTGGGAGAGATAGCAGGACATGGCATCAGCCGGATCAGGACAAACAGGAGGCTCAGATGACATTACAACGATTTGCCGTTGATCGTAATAATTCCCGGCAACATTATTTTGTTTTTGAACTTCTTGCTCTGTTTGAAAAAAAACTGGGGAAGCTTGAGATGGTGCCTTTGTCAGGTTATTTCCACATTCTGAGCAGAATTTGGAGCCATCTAAATATTCATGGCCACAGTTTGGACACTGCATGGGGCCCTCCATGATGGGTTTGCTTGTTGGTCTCGTTTTATATTAATCCAAATTGCATCTCACGCAACAAAATAAATACCCCGTCTTGACTCTCTAAAAATTGCCGGAGTTGAAAAATGTCCTACAATGAGAGTGTCAACTCAAAACCCCAGAGGCATTGAATGCTGTTTCCCTTCAATATAAAGTTTATGGAGCAGGAATCGTTTTCCAAGGGATAATCCGCTGATGAAAAAACAACTCGATCGTTCCATTGGAGGAGCATCGCTCCCTCCAAATTTTGTAGTGCTGGTGGCCATGCTGGCCGTCGGGTTGACCTGTTTGCTGTCCTTATTGGGTTGGGTGCTACGGAATTATCTATTTCCGTAATGACGTGTCTGCAAGCCGGGAAAATTCACATTTCTAAGGGAGGTCAGGGATGGATCCAGCAGCTCTTGCGACGGCAGTGGTAGCCTTTTTGATTCCATTTGTGGCTGAGGCGGCAAAATCGGCCGCGGGGAAGGCCGGCCAGGCTTTATGGGAGAAGGTGGAAACGATGTTCAAGGGGAAGCCGGCGGCAGAAACGGCTCTGGCGGATTTTAAGCAGCAACCCGCCGATCCAGATAATCAGGCTTCTTTGCGAAAGGAATTGCGGAAGCTGGCCGAAGCCGACAAGCGCTTCCATGAGGAGATTCAACAGTTATTGGAAGCTGCGCAGAAAGCGGCTCCTGCTGGCGTTTCCTATCACGCCGATAACAACAGCGGTACGCTGGCGCAGGGGAATAACAATACTGTGGTGGGAGCTGGTGGATCTCACGTCGGCGGCAGTGTAGGCGGGGATGTGGTAACCGGGACGAAGGCCCCGGCTTTCGATCAGCGGGGGCAACAGGTGGGAACACAGACCAATATTGCCGGTGATGGGTACATCACGAACGAGAAGAAACAACGTTGATTCAGTTGGAGGCGCGATGAAAGCCTGTCCTCAATGCGGCACTCAGTTGGACGATGCGGATCGTTTCTGTAAAAGCTGCGGCGCTCCCCAGGGAGCGCCGCGTGTTGATTCCCGTGCGGTAACTGTTCAGGGGGATCATTCTACGGGAGTGGGATCTCAGGGAGTTTATGTGGGTCATGATGTGGGTGGGGATGTGGTGACTGGAATAAAGACGGAAAACCATTACCACGGCCCCGACCCTTCTGAGGCTCGTCGGCGCTATCTGATCCAGTTGCGACGATTTTGTAATGTCTTGCCGCTGGCTGCGATGGGAGCCGATGAAGGCACCGATGAAGAGGTAACGCTGGATCGGGTCTACATTAACCTGGATACGACGACCCGCCGGCCGCTCACTGATATGGAAAAGGATAAGTTTGGAGAGGATGCTGAAGAGTACTTGGTGACGGTTTTGGAAGCGGCGCAAGATTTCCCCAGATTGGTTATATTGGGCGATCCAGGCAGCGGCAAATCGACCTTTGTGCGGTTGATGGCCGTTGAACAGGCGACTTCCCTGTTGAGTGAAGGCCCGGCTCCTTTTGATGGCAGCGAAGGGTTGTTGCCGGTGCTGGTGACGCTGCGAGATCTGACGCCGGTTTTACAATCGTTGAAACCGGAATCCCTACCGGAAGCAGATCGTCGGACTGTTCTGGCGCAGGTGATCCGTGATCGTGTACTCGCGGATTTGAAACGGTTGGATGTCGAGGATTTTGCTGAAGGTTTGCGCAAAATCTTGTGCGATGGGCAGGTGTTGCTGATCCTGGACGGTCTGGATGAGGTTCCGGCCGGATTGCGACAACGGGTGCGCGAATGCATTCATGAAGCTTCAAAGCAATATCGTCCAGCCCGGGTGATTGTAACCTGTCGCATCCGCTCTTATATTGGCGATGTTGTGTTATCGGCCTTTGAATGCCATACTTTGGCGCCGTTTGATGAGGATAAGATTCGGGCTTTTGTTCAAGCCTGGTATCGGGTCCAGCGTGATTTTGGTCGAGTGGATGCCGCACAGGCTGAGAAAAAAGCTGTGGATTTGGCGCAGGCAGCGTTGGCTTCCGATTTGCGTGAGCTGGCGGAAAACCCCATGTTGTTGACGACGATGGCGATCATCCACCAGCGGGAGATCGGGTTGCCCCGGGAACGGGTACGTTTGTACAGATTGGCTGTAGATGTGTTGTTGCGGCGGTGGCAAAAGCGCAAAGTGGGAGAGGAGGGCGATGTAAGCCCTGAGTTGGGGGGCTTGTTAAAGGACGATTTGAAGCTGCGAGAGATTGTAGAACGGTTGGCTTATGAGGCGCATCGCCAGGAACGTAGTGGGGTGCAAAACGGTGGGGATTTGGAACGTAGTGTCGCGTTGCGGTTGTTGGAATCACCGATCTATCTTGGACAGGTAGGACTGGCTGCCGAATTTCTGGATTATGTGGATCGGCGCGCCGGGCTGTTGGTAGGGCGCGGTGGCGTTGAAGGGCAACCGGATCTGTACAGTTTTCCGCATCGGACCTTTCAGGAATATCTGACCGGGTGCTATATTGTAGGGCAACGAGATGCCTGCCGGGAGATCTGGCAGCGGGTCGGCGAGGGGGATGCCTGGCAAATGGCGGTGCGGTTGGGAGCGGAGGAGTTGCTCTATAACCGGACGAACAAAAATGAACTTTTGGATCTGGCCTATGGTTTGCGACCCGTTAAATCGGCGGATACCGTTTCTGAATGGCGGGCGGGCCTTTGGTCGGGACAGATGGCGGTTTTGTTGGGTTCCCAAATTATCAAGGCCGATAACTGTCGTCCGGATTGCGGCGCTGCTTATCTGGAACGGGAAATCGACCATCTAGCGAAACTGGTGGGAAGCAATTATTTGCCGGTCATTGAGCGAGCGGAAGCCGGACGGGTTCTGGCCAAGTTGGGAGATCCACGGCCGGGGGTGGGATTACGGCCGGATGGGATGCCGGATATCGCATGGGTAGAGATTCCGGCGGGATCTTTTTTAAAGGGTAGCGATGAAAAAGATAAACAAGCTTATGATGATGAGAAACCACAGCGACGAGTGGAATTGCCGGGTTATTGGATGATGAAATATCCGGTGACGCAGGCTCAGTATGGGGCTTTTGTAGTTGCCGGGGGATATAACGAACAGCGATACTGGACGGAAACGGGATGGATATGGAAAGAAGGTAAAGGTGTTACCGGCCCGGAACGATATGGAGAGCCGTTTAACTTACTAAACCATCCAGTGGTAGGGGTAAGTTGGTATGAAGCTACAGCCTATTGTAAATGGTTGACCGAAATATTGTCGGCCCGCCCAGAGTTTTTGCCGGTGATCGGGTCAAGGCAGCGTTTTGAAGTTCGGTTGCCTTCGGAGACTGAATGGGAAAAGGCGTCGCGGGGCGTAGATGGGCGGATTTATCCCTGGGGAAATGAGCCGGATCCGGAGCGGGCAAATTATGGGGATACCGGAATCGGAACGACTAATGCGGTGGGCTGTTTCCCGGGTGGTAGGAGTCCTTATGGTTTAGAAGAGGCCAGTGGAAATATTTGGGAATGGTGTGTAACAAAATGGATACCCAGTTACGCAAATTATCGCGGATATGGGTACGATGTTTCGGAAGGAGATGCTAGTCGGGTATTACGGGGCGGAGCCTTCTACCGTAATATAGGAACCGTCCGTTGTGCTTATCGTTTCAGTTCTAACCGTCCGGATCTTCGTGACAGGGCCGATGGGTTCCGAGGGGGGTATTTTCCATTTTGATTTTCTGGTTTCTGAATCTATGAACGCTGAGGGTATCTATGGCCGATGACCGTATTTCAATCGAATCCGAACTGGCGAAGATCGTGCAGGCAATGGCTGCGCAGGAAGCCTTGCGGGGGACTTTATCGGATGAGCAGCTGGAAATTGTATTGGCTGTATTGCGTGGCCGGCGCGATGACTGTCTGGCTCGGTTGAATGGCTCGGGGGCGGTGGCTCAAGGGGACCATGCGACAGCCGTAGGTGAACGTGGAGTAATTGTGGACGGCAATGTGGGGCGGGATGTTATTACGGGGACGGTGATCAATGAGTTGCCGGCCGCGGTATTGCAGCTTTTCGCCCGGCAATTTGGGTTCGATCCGGGCGCTTCGGATGCGGAGGCTTTGCGAAGCTATTTTAACAATGTGGTGTTGGAACGGCACAGCAAGCTTTCGTTTCAGTTTATTCGGCCTGAAAGGGGGCAGGTTTACACGGAATCGGCGGTGGATGTGGAGATGGTTTTCGTTCCCTTGCAGATGATGGATTCTGAAGTATTGAAGCAGCGTTCTCGCCGGGAACATTTTGGCCGGGAACTGCTGAAGGAAGAGGCTGAACGGGCGGTTTCTTTGCCGGAGGTTTTGCGGAAATATCCCTGCCTTTTATTACGGGGTAAACCCGGCTCTGGTAAGACGACAATATTGCGCCATATTGCGCTGGCTTTTGCCCGGGGGGAGCAACAGGAAAAACAGACATAGTTTTTAAAAATCGCCCATGCCCATTATCGAATGGTTTAAAGGGCATGGGCGGCTTGAAAATCAACTCTATGGCGCATTTGATAGGGCCTTCGGGGAAATCTCCATCGGGTATGTAAGGATTCTGGAGATGAAAATTTAGCTGTATTGTGGGGCATCGCCCTGTATTTGTTAAGTCAGGATTCTCGTACCCGTCTGGATATTGCCCTATCGGGCCCATTTGTGGGGGTGCTCATTGCCTGAATGTGTTCACTCTGTATAGTTTCCTTAGTCCTGTATTCAAAAGCTCTGGATCATTTTGGGTCGTGCTCCTCAAGGTTTCGTTTGGCCTTGAGTTCTTTGATTTCTGTTGCTTGTTTTAAGATCAACTCATTCTGTTCAGCAATTTGAGCGTTCTGAATATCGATCAATCTTTCCATACCTACTTGGGTCTGAAACACATCGACCTGCATCTTATCAATTTCTAGCATATCATCAATATTTTTCGGTTTTACATACCACGTTATATGGGAAGCTCTGACTACTAATCGTACCGTACGTAACACCGGTGGAAGGGTGTTTATGTTACAGACCCGCATCCCGATGGGTCTAAGGGGTGGACAAATATCATCACCAGGCTCCCATTTTGAGAGTTGTTTTAGCTCAGTCTCGACCTTTTTTGCCACTTCCGGGTCTTTAAACTCGATTCCATGTTGTTGAAGGACCGCGAGCGGATCCTGAGCAAACGCTGATCTTCTATCCTTGTCTTGAAGAAGCGCGTGCACAACTATTGCAAGTTGTTCGGTCTGATCTTCAAAAACAGATTTATTTGGCATCGTGCTCTCCTTTCAAAAACTTGCTTCACGTACGAAAAAATAAAATCGTATCCGATGAATTGAAAAGTATCAGGGTTATATCATAGGCAAATTCCTTACATTTTGAGATAACTCTGTCAGATTACGGAGGGCAGTCGCACTCCCCTCCGCTAAAGCCGGTCGTTTGAACCCTTCGAGAATCGCTTGAGGGACCTCATAGGCGATCATTTCTTCATTGATATGATTTACCCTTGCCAGGGCCTGAATTACGGCCACCCTTTCAGATATTTCCCAAATCTCGATGGGGGTCAGTTGGATGCCGCTGAAAAGGAGGTACCGGTCGCCAAAGAACCCATAGTTGTCGTATAGGCTGGCATTTACTTTGCCGGCCGCGGCGGCTTCATCCCAAAGCCGGGAGCCCGGCATCTGACAATACCATTGCAACAAAACCCGTACTCCATACTTTGCATAGAGTTTGCATGCAAAATCGATGGTTTTCATGACATCGTTTTGGGTTTCCCAAGGGAATCCAAGGATAAAGGAAAAGTCACATCGCTGGCTGATACCCTGTTTGTAGAGGATGGCGGCGGCCCGTTCCAGACGGTCACAAGTAGTGCCTTTTCCTACCCGGCGGAGTCCTTCGTCATATCCGCATTCCGCTCCGACCAGGAATTGCGCTGAGATTGGAGCCAGGATGTCCACCAGGGCTGCGTCCAGGAGATCGTTAGCGCGGCCGTCAAAGGTGATCCGGATATCAGGGATTCTCTCGATCAAAAGTTTGCATATCTTTTTTGCTCTGTCTCGGTGTGCTAAAAACTCGTCATCCGCAATTTGCAGATTGCCCATTTGGGTTTTTTTCAAATAGGGAAGCAACTGCTCCACTCGGGAGACGAACTTTTCCGGGGGAATTCCTCGCCACGACCCCCGGTAAGATGTGCTGCAAAAAGAGCAATTAAATGGACATCCCCTGGAAGATTCAATCGAAAGACCGTTGTATATTTCCAGAGGCACATGGTTGTAGTCGGCGACAGGAAATTGATACAGCTCATAGTCCAAAATAGGCGGATGAAGCTTTGTTCGACCGATAGAATTGCCGTTTCTGATACTGAGACTTGGAACCTCGCCCAGTTCTCTTTTGCCTTCCAAAGCTTCTACCAACATTGGAAGTGCAATTTCCCCTTCACCTCGGATAATGTAGTTCACGGGGCATGTTTTCAGGATATATTCGTCGAACATAGTCCCGTGGATTCCACCCAGAACTATTTTGCTTTCGGGAAATTTATAGCGGATGGATTGGATACAATCCAGTGCGCAAGGCCATGAAAGGGTGGTCGCCGATATTCCGATCAGGGATGACTCCGCAATGTCTTTTTCATAGGGAGCCAGACTGAGCGAGCCCTGTGCGATTAGATCCGCTACTACGACTTCGTGTCCTTTCTGTCGCAAAATTGCGGCAAGCAAATAAACTCCATAAGGAGGACATTCCCGGCTTCTGTCCATTGCAACAGGTTGTAAAGTACTACCGACGTAATCGAGAAGAAGGGAGGCAATCAGCGTAATCTTCATTTTGTCACCATAGCTTTTTTTACATGGAATGGAACAACACAAATGAGCATAGCGATCCTCCTAATCGGTTTTAATGGGCCTAATCATAAAGTAAGGCTGGTCTCGAGTGATGAAATTAGCTACCTTGATCAATCTTGATTATTGTCCATGATTTTGTGCATGTCCTCTGGAAGGAAACAACAGCATATTTCAGGGGAATTTTTTTACTGGGAAGCTAAACTTTTGTAACTTTCAAGAATGATAAAGGCACGTTAAAGAAAGGTAAATTCCAGAACAGTAAGATAACTCAATGGAGCAGGGTTCTAAGAAGCTACAATGGGGTAAACCGAAAAACAGAGACTAACAATAAAATAATAGCATAAATTCCCAGCTTGGCAATACTTAATTTCAAATTTATCGTATTTTCCAAGAAGACAAGCCTAATACATGGACAGAGTGCTTTGACGATTAGACTCGGAATCTAGGATGTAGCCATTTCCTGGCGGATGATGACCACGCTTTGTTGGAAAAGCTCAATTGACATCTGGATCTTCATAACGGGCTAAAATAGGGGCGCGCCATTTCTGGCGCGCCTCTATTTTTACCGAGGCCTCTCTCTTTCCCCCGAATAAAAATATAAAATTCAGCCTTGCCAGCCTCGCAACCATAATATAATGTTTTTATTCATCTAATTAGCTCATTTAAAAATGCAATTACTCTGACTACCCGCTTCATTATCTACCATTAATTTGCCCCAGGAAGTAATTTTCTCTGCATTATTGCAATGCTTCTGTCACTCGGCACGGTATACTTTCTATGCTATTCTGTCGAGGTTGTTTAATCGTACTTTAACATCACTTTAAATAGGCTGATAAGTTCGTGATCATTTTAACTCGCAAGAGTCCTCTATTGTAATGTCCTTGCCGAATTTTGCTGCCCTTTCTTGAGGATCATTCCAGGCCTTTAAGTGGCCTTCGATCTCCAGAACTCTGTCTGCGGAGTTGTGCAGCTCATCGGCATTGACATTGTTTCCTGAATCGCTCCCGAATTGCGCCGGATTCCTTCCCGAATGGCACCGGATTCATTTTTGACGATTTTCTGTGGTTAAATGTTCTTGCATTCCACGTTTTGACGGCGCGACACAGAAAACGGCAGGTGAATCGAGATTTCTGTACCTGCAACATTTTCATTCCGTTGCATCATGCCTGTTCTTGGAGGGTTTCTTATGAAGCTGTACGATGATCTACATTTGGAGAGCTTGATCGGTCTTTTCCTGTTAGAGAAAAAGGCCGACGGTATGGCGAAACGCACGCAAAAAGAGTATGGTAAGGTCCTGGACCGCTTCCAACGCTGGTGTCGAGATCACCAATGCATCCTGGCGGAAGACCTGAATCCCCGGCATATCCTGGAATATGCCGCCGATCTCCGCGACACCCGGTGGGCCGAAGCTACCGTAGCTTACCATATCCGCCCCGTGCGCGCCTGGTTGAACTGGCTATACCAGAACCAGTTGACAGAAACCAACCTGGCAAAAACCATCAAAGCTCCCGAAACGGTGATCCGCTCAGAAAGCATCCCGACCCTGGAAGAGATCGGCCTGGCCTTGAACGTCCCCGCCGGAAATCCGTTGCTGGACCTGCGGGACCGGGCCATCATTCTGATGATGTTGGATACCGGCGTTCGCGTCGGTGAACTCACCCACCTCACGGTCCAAAATTGGACCTGCAGGGCGGCCGAGCAGCGCTCCGAGATGCTCGTCTATGCCAGCAAAACCCGGAAAACCCGCACGGCCTGCTGTGCGGAACTGTCCACCCTGGCAATGGCAGCTTATCTGAAAGCACGCGGCAAGGTCAGTCCGCAAGACAGTCTGTTTGTAGGCAACCACAATCGTCCCTTGACCACTTCAGGAATCGACCACATGTTACGCCGGCGCGCCGCTCAGGCCGGCCTCCCCTCCAACAAACTTCACCCGCATATCTGGCGGAAAGCCTTCGCTACCTACGCCGCCGAAAACGGGATGGACCCCACCGTCTTGCTTACCTTGGGCGGTTGGTCCAGTATGGAGATGTTGAAAACCTACATCCAGAACAATCCCCGGCGAATTGCAGATATGCACACCCGCACTTCACCGGTAGACAATGGGCTCAAAAAGAAGAAAAATTGACGACAACACAGCCACTCTAAATAAAGGCCATTGAACACCCAAGCCGGACCGGCAAAGGAACCGGTCCGGCTCTCGGAAAACCATTTGCAGAATAAAAGGCCCGTGGTATAATCTCAGGCGTAAAGCTGACATAGTCTTGATACCTATGTAAGCCTGTTTTAATCTCTATTTTGGGGCGTGGCCAAGTGGTAAGGCGACAGACTTTGGATCTGTTTACCGTAGGTTCGAATCCTACCGCCCCAGCCTCTGTATTACAGCGGCCCGGTCTCCCCGGGCCGTTTCTATTTCCCCCAGAAAGGACTTTCATCCATGCCCACTTCGCTCTTTGATACCGTTGTCGTCGGCAATGTCGGAATTGATACCAATGTCTACCTGCATGGCAACGACATTGATTTCAATGTGGAAGCAAATTTCACGGAAAATGTCGATTACGTCGGTCAGGCCGGCGGCTATACCAGCCGCGGTTATGCCCAACTGGGAAAGAAAACTGCCTTCATCGGCTATGTCGGAGACGATCACAACGGACGATTCATCCGCGAAACCTTTGCTCACGACGGCATCGACACGCGCGCCCTCTTCATCGATCCCGCCGGCAGCAGCCGCAGCATCAATTTTATGTACCGCGACGGCCGCCGCAAAAACTTCTACGACGGCAAAAGCCATATGAATCTACAGCCGGACTTGACCGCCTGTCGAGAAGTTCTGGCCCAGACTCAACTCGCCCACTTTCATCTGCCCAACTGGGCCCGCAAACTCCTGCCCATCGCCCGAGAACTCGGCGTGACCATCGCCTGTGACCTGCAAGACATGGTCACGCTGGATGATCCCTACCGCCGCGAATTCATCGCTTATGCCGACATCATCTTTTGCTCCGCCGTCAACCAAAAACCAGCCGATCTGATCCGCGCCTTCCTGCAACGCAATCCCCGGCTGATCGTCGTGATCGGCATGGGAGCCCGAGGCTGCACCGTCGGTACCTCCTCCGGCATCGATTACTATCCCGCGGTCGAACTGGAAGCCCCGGTCATCGATACCAACGGCGCCGGAGATGGATTGGCGGTCGGATTCCTCACCAGCCACATCCTGGAAAAACGCCCGCTCGCGGAATCCATCCTGCGGGGTCAGATCACAGCCCGCTACACCTGCACGCAAAAGGCCTCCACCGAAAATCTCATCACGCCGGCCCAACTGGAACACTACGCCGGCCACCTCGCTTGATCATAATTTAAATGAATTCGCAGCCGCCTTTGGCGGCTGCGAATTCATTTAGATCAAACTTAATTTAAAACTGGCCCGCAATATACAATGTCCAAAACCCCCACACAGCGACCAGCGTCAAAAGATACCCCCCCAACAAAGCCCCGACCTCCCAGAAACCGGGACGCGGCGCCCGCAACCGGATCCACACCTGCCAGGCAATTTTCGCCAGCTCTTCCGGTCCTATCGGATGGATCTCTTCATGGATCGCCTGGATCAAATCAGCCGCCACCGGCGCCGGAATCTCCCGACATTCACCAGCCGATTCCACAATGCCCCTTTTCAGCAACCGCACAGTCACTCGATTGAATTTATACAAACTCCAGGTCTGTAAAAGCAATCCCAATCCTACGCCCACCCCCGCCCAGTTATCCAGATTGACCCCCAGACAAAGGATCATTCCAATGATAAAAATCTGAATCACCCATTGAAAACGATCCCGGCGCGGCGGCAACAACCCAAATAAAAACTGTCCCCCATCCAGCGGATAGATCGGCAGCAAATTCAAAGCATTGACCAGGATAAACATTCGCCCCGCTTCCATCCATTGATAATCATGGGTAATCCCAAAAACCATCCCACAAAAATACCCCAACAAAATCCCCGGAATCGGCCCCAAAAGATAAACGATCGATTGCTTGACCACCGAAACACACCCATATCCCGAAACGGCCGCTCCCAATAACGGAATGAAAAACATATAGAGATTACGATAGCCCAAAAAACGCATCCCCAAATAATGCCCGGCTTCATGGATAAAAAGCACCACGATCATCAACTGCAACGTAAAGAAGGTAAATTCCTTCATAACCAGACTGACCAACCACCCCACAATCACAAACACCAACAACGACCCGGCCAGCACTCGCAATTGCCGGCCCCAATCTGTCGATTCGACCTGGAATTTAAGCAAAGTTGCCAATGCCTTACGGGAAACCGGATCAAGAGATAAAGGTTCCGTCTCAGGCCCGCCCTTCAAATCGAACTCTTCATAATTTCCCATCGTCACCTCCTGCCTTACTTTCATTATATAACCTAAATATAACTCAACTATCCAACTTCCCTCCCGGCAGAATTTGCATTCACCTCAAGAAGTGATAAACTACAGATAACTTACACTATAGGATTACGAGAATGAGTGCAAAGGTTAATCTTGTTGGTCATCCAGAAAATCTTAAAATAGAAGGCCACTCGGTTACATTCACCATGGTCCTCGGACCGGCAAATGAAAATCCCCCTAAAGGGATGCCGCTATTCAAACCCGTTACCTACCGTGTTTTATGTTCTCTGCGTCAATACAATCGGGGCCGCTACGACGAAAACGATCAGTCCGATCTGATCATTGAAGGCTACCAGCGCCCCGACATCGACAAAGACGGCCGTCTTTTTATCGCCGTCGTCCCCACTTCGCTCTCCAGCATCCAGATCCAGGATGAACGCAAACTCGTCCAGATCCGCGAGGCCTTCGTCAAAGCCGAAGAAGAATACGAAAAAGCCTGCGCCGAGTTCGGAGAAAACTCCCCCGAAGCCGAACCCCTGCTGGCCGCCTGGGAAAATCAAAAAGCCAACCTGCTCAAATTCCTGGATAAACGCCCTGAACTACGGAAAAAAGTTTTTTAAGAATTCAAACTTGTTTTTTTAATATTTTATATCTATAATATAGATAGATCTCGTCGCTTTAGTTTCTAAATCCACAGAGATTGCAGTTCCTCCTGCTGCCGCTCAAGCATTGACGCTTGCCTCGCACATTCCACCCAATTTTTTAATCTTCGGATCTCATTTTCAAAAATGGCAACCTTATCGGGCGATGGCGAGCGATCAAAATCCGCTTGTTTTCTGAATCATTCGTTTAGGAGGAAATGATGAAACCTGAAATGGGTGAAAATCCCCAGTTCCAATGGCCGATAGAAGGCAATCTTACCAATGGACCGATCATTATCTTCGATCCCCCACCCTGGATTATCAACATCCTTCGTACCTCAGAACTTCTCGCCATCTATAAAATCCACCTGCGCTACCAGCGCCAGATGTTAGAAGCCCAGATGCAAGCCGTCAATGAAATCATGGAAATCATTGGGCAGGTTCGTCCCAAGGAATAATAAAACTTTCTGATCGCTCGCCATCTTTATTCCCCCTACTCTGGAAAAGGATTTAAGAGGTGAACGCTAAAAAGATCGTTTTCATAGGATTTCAAAACCAGGACAACCTCGGTCTGGGATATCTGGCATCCATCCTCAGCCAGGCTGGATTTTCGGTAGACTTCATCGACTTCAATCTCGGCAATGCTGAAATTCTCCACCGTATCCGCACCGCCAACCCGCTGTTGATCGGAATCTCGCTCATCTTCCAATACTACACCCCCGCCTTTGCCAATTTGATTCGCTACCTGCGCAACAACGGCGTGAGCGGTCTGATCTGCGCCGGCGGACATTATCCCAGCCTGCGCCCCGGTGAAGTCCTGCAAGCCATCCCCGAACTGGATTGCATCATCCGCTTCGAAGGAGAACTGACTCTCCTTGAACTGGCGCAACGCCTCCAGGCCAAAATGGATTGGCACGATCTTCCCAGCCTCGCCTATGGAAATGGAAAGGCCCCTGTAGAAACCAGCCTTCGCCCCTTGATTGAAGACCTCGATGCATTGCCCTACCCGGAACGCTGGGGAAATCTCAAACAATGGTTGGGAATTCCCTTCGCCCCCATTCTGGCCAGCCGCGGGTGTCTTCGGGATTGTTCTTTTTGCAGCATTCGCCAGTTCTACTCGATTCCCCCTGGATCGCTACGCCGAACGCGCTCTGTAGAAAATGTCCTCCAGGAAATGATCGACCTGGGGAACCGGTACAAAACCCGCATCTTTCTCTTTCAAGACGATGATTTTCCTCTGGCCAGTCGCCGCGACCGTGAATGGGCCACCGAATTCGTCCATGCCTTGCGCCGCCATGAAATAGCAAACGAAATCATCTGGAAAATCAACTGTCGCTCCGACGAGGTCGAACCCGGCATCTTCGCGGATCTGCAAAAAGCCGGCCTTTTCGGCGTCTACCTGGGTATTGAATCCGGCAACGCCGCCGGATTACAAACCCTGAATAAACATATTTCCGTTGAAGCCAACCGCCGCGCTATCGCCATCCTCAAAGAATTAGGCCTGACCTTTGAATTCGGCTTCATGCTCTTCGATCCTTCCAGCACGGTGGAACATGTGCTGGAAAACACCCGCTTTCTGCGTGACATCTGCGGCGACGGCTGCGCCCCCATTCCCTTCTGTAAAATGTTGCCCTACGCCGGTACGGATATCGAAAAACAGTTACGCCAGGAAGGTCGCCTGCTGGGATCGCTGGAACAACCCGATTACAACTTTCTCGATCCCCGACTCACCCCCTGGTATGGCTATCTCCAGGACATCTTCCAATCCTATATTTACGGCGATAATTCCTTGCTGGCTCAGATTCGCGTCGCCCGCTTTGAACTGGATATCATTCACCATTTCCACCCCCAGGCCCGCGGTCTCCAGGAACACTCGGCCCATCTCACCAATCTCATCGCCAGCTACAATCACGCCTGCTGCGACGGGATCGAGGATTCCGCCCCTCATCCCGATAACGACACCCACCCCGACCACTTGCGAAGTATTCGCCGCAGTACCGAAACCCGACAAAAGATCCTGGCCGAAGAACTGCTCTTCACCCGGGAAAAATTCTTCGCGCTCAACCGGGCGGGATAATTCAGCTGGTTAAAAGGCGAACTCCGATCCTTCGCCTGTTACCTCCTTGTTAAGGAAGATGCTGTGCGCGTTGACGGAGCAGCGCGCACACACCATTTAAAACCTGTGTTAAAATAGCCCCATGTACACATCAATCGCTCTTCCCCATTACTCGCTGACAATTTTTCAGGAAGAAAAAACGGCCTTCGATCCACCTGAAAATTGCATCTTTCTCCAGGAACCCGATGTAATGCTCAATATCCTTACGAAAATCGTCATCACTGGAGAATCGCTAACCCGCACGCTCTATTTCCATCGAGGGGTCCATTGGGGAGGAGAAAACCTGGGCTTTGCACTGATAGAAGAAACTGCAACCCTCTTTATCGGCTCCGGCGGAATCTCGGCCGCCATTGACCTGCGTAACAATAAAATCATCCGTCAGCATGAAGTCTTGCTCTTCTGGGAATTCAAACAGATCCGCGGCTGGATTCTGGAACTCGGCGAAGTCGATTGCTTCCTCCACAGTCCCACCGGCACCCTCATTGCCGCCGTACCCGTCGATCCGCCTTATGAGTACACTATCACCGATGAAGGTATCCGCATCGCAACCACCCTCTTCGGTATTCAATGGCTGCGCTTCCCCCAGCCATAAGGCCTCTGTCCTGAAAATAACCCGTTTAAAGGTGCGACGCACTTTCTATCCATAGAACCGTCGATTCAAACGGACCCATCTGAAGGCAAGTCGCCTGTCCTTGCAAGATC
>CAZCTC010000081.1:0-34247 GCA_964501335.1 uncultured Anaerolineales bacterium
AGGATGAAAATTCAGCGGAAGTAGACAGCAGCAAGTAGACAGTAGACAGCCTGCGCCGCCGGGGCGGCTCTGGAAAAGGGCTATGATTTCGTGCGCATTTTGATGCGCACGAAATCATCAACAAAAAACTCTCTTCCGATCCAGCGCGGCGCAACTTACAGGAGAGGGGCCTTGTGCGGGTGAGGGTGATTTTCTAAAGAGGTGCAACGCACTCTGATCTTGCAAGGACAGGCGGGTTGTCATCCGGTTAAGCCGTTTGAATCGACGGTTGTATGAATAGAAAGTGCGTCGCACCTTAGACGGAGCTATTTTCAGGACAGAAGGCCATGGCGGGGGCGGCTCTGGAAAAGGGCTGTGTTTTGGGGCGCCTTCTGAGGCGCACCAAAACATCAACAAAAAACTCTCTTTCCTTGCTTCGCCCCGCGCGTCGTATTTGACCGGGAAGAGATCATTTGCGGGACGTTCCAAGGCCGGGGCCCTGCCATAAAGCCCTATTTCCAGGACAGAAAATATATAGGAAAATCTTTCCCCTTTCTTGTACCTTAATTTATGACGCAAAATATACCCATTTTTTAAGATGAACGCTTTTACAATCTGGATACCGTGTTAATTCGATTGCAAAATCGAGGTAAGGATAAAACTTTTGTATTTTTTCGTGATAAGTTTTGATTTTTTGAATTTTAATAATCAAACTTTTCTGATCTAAAGATCTTTAGGAATGGGTGGGGAGGTGGAAATGGTACGCCAGTGGATTATCAAAGGCATAATCTGGGGGTGTATAGGGACTGGAATTGGAATGGTCTCAGGAGGGAGAAGCAACATGCCGCTTCCGGGGGCTTTTCTGGAGCCGCCTTATTATGGGACCACCTCTGTCCTGGCCGTTTTTGATCATCGGTTGCCGGTGATCTCAGATGGGGATGCGGATATATTGCACTACGATGGAGAGTGGAACGGCAGCGGGGCCCGGCATAATTATGATGAACATCAGGGGATTGATTACAGCCTCTTTTATGAACGGGTTCGGGCGGCGGCCCCCGGGAATGTGGAGCGGGCGCAATGGGCGGCGCCGGACCACCGTCAAAGTGCCGGATTGTATATCAAAATCAGCCATCCCAACTCTTTTTACACACTTTATGCTCACCTCAGTGGGGTGCGGGTGCAACAGGGGGATCTTTTACCCGCCGGGATGGATGAATTCCAGCGGGTGATTGGATTCAGCGGCAACAGCGGGCAGTGTCGGGGGGCCGGAGGGACGGGCCCGGGAGGGCAGTGTACTCTACAGGATCCACTTACCTGTGGAGCGCATTTGCATTTTCAGCTTGATTATCAAGATCTTCCGGTTGATCCTTATGGTTGGCGGGCTCCGTTTTCCGATCCCTGGGCAACGTATGATCCCGATGGCGATGGGCGACCTGACGGTATGCCCAGTGAAAACCGTTGGTTGTTTTATCCGATGATTGAGAACCACGATATCTATCCTTCGGATGCCCCTTTGGTTTTCCCCGATTTTTCAGAAGAACGTCCCGGTACGATTACGATTGACGATGGGGATAGCGGTTTTGTCACCAGTTTGCCGGATGGATGGGTACGGATCAATGGGACCGGCTGGAACAATGACTATCTCTATCAAAGGGTTCCCGGCGGCACCGGATATGCTTATTGGGTTTTTCCGACCTCCGCTATTACTCGGAAATATCATGTTTTTTTCCATTTTCCTAATTCCAATGCCGCGGGTGAGCCTCGTCGGGCCACTGTCGATGCGGCGCAATATACGATCCGGCATTCTGTTGAGGGAATGCCGGATTCTTTTAAGAAAGAGGAGTTGGTCGTTCTGGGGCAGGGGGTTTACCCTAATAATTATCATCCTTCTCCCTGGGTGTATGTAGGAACCTATTATTTTCGTTCTGGGGATGAGAATCTGGATTATGTGAAATTGAGCGCGGTAGCCTCCGGCTCCGACGGGATTCTGGCCGCCGATGCAGTGCGATTTGTTCCAGTTGTCTATTCTCTCTATTTGCCGGTGGTGTTGCGCCAGCGGGTAGTTATTCCGGCGGCCCCGCATCTTCAACCGGTGGAACTGGGATCGATGGGGAAAGATTTTTTTGTGCGGTGGACCGCGGTTTTCGGTGCAGACGGCTATCGATTGGAAGAAGCGATCGATCCTGACTTTAGCAATGTTACGGTTTTTACTTTGACCGGCACTTCGCTTTTATTTCAAAATCGTGGTCCGGGTCTTTATTATTACCGGGTGCGGGCCTGGAACGATTTCTCATCGGGGAATTGGAGCAATACTGAAAGTTTTACTTTGCCGGTAATGCCGGGGCCTTACCAGTTTGAATTTCAGGATTTTGAAACGGAGGAGTTGGGACGGAATTGGCTTTTCTATAGCAATCACTTTCCTTCCAATTATTTACGTCGCGGTTGCCGGAATTTTACAGGCCATTATGGGGCCTGGATGTCCGGCAGTGTCGATTCGGCCGGGGCCCCGGCCATATGTGGTACTCCTTATTTGAGTTCTACCTTTAGTTTTTTGGTGTATGGCCCTTTCAGTTTGCGTGATGCAATCTCGGGCTATTTTGCTTTTGCCTATTGGGCCGATATCACCGATACGAACGACAGCCTTTTTTACGGTGTGGGGCTCGATCCTTTTAATTTTTATGGTTATACGATCAGTGAGGGGACTGCGGATTGGCAGATTGCAAGGCTTTATTTTGACGATGTGCCGGATCTGGGCAGTGTGTTGGGAAGCGATTACGTTTGGGTGACGATTCAATTTAAAAGTGATTCCGAAGGTGGTGCCACGGAAGGGGTCTATGTGGATCCCGTGTCTTTAAATGCATGTTGGCAGGAACCTTGCTATGTACAGAAAACAGATTTTCCTCGGAATCCTGACGTGTTTTTTGAGTGAGTGAACCATAGGAGGATGAGATGAACAGCGAATACAGGATTGGGATTGCGGTGGTTATTTTGTTGTTGGGTGGAATCACCGTGGCTTTGGGTTTATGGGGAGGGATTGGGGTGCGAGTGCAGGCCTCGGTACCCAATCCGGTGCCGGTGACCGATTCGAATACTTTGTTTTTCCTCCGGCAGGGGATGGAAATGCATCTGGAACGATTGCAGATTGTTCCGGAGATGGAGAGGCAAAATAAAGAGACTCCGGTGTCGTTGGTTTTACCTTCCCATTCGGCTCAATGTGAGTATCTGGGCCAAACGCTGTCGCCGGATGGTCAGTGGATGGCGGTGGATGTAAGTTGTGAAGACAGTTCTCATACGTTGTTGGTTGAAGTTGCTACAGGAAAGGTGATTCCGGCTTTATCGGAGCCCGGGGAGGAAAGTATCTTTTTAGGGTGGGCCCCGGAAGGCGCGACTTCGATTGTACGGGTGGATCCCCTGGGCGAAAATCGGATTGTCCTGGTGCGCCCCGGTGAAGCGGCGATGGAGACGCTGGATCTTTCGCCGTTTACGTACGATGTCGTTATTTCTCCGGACGGCAAACAGATTCTTTACGCTTTAAGCCGGGGTCTGGGATTCGGCAGTGAGGTGTGGGTGATGCAGCGGGACGGCAGTCAGCGTCGTCAGATTTTGACGGATGCCACCGGAATTATCAGTTATCCCCGCTGGTCTCCCGATGGGGCGGCTCTGGCCTATATTCGGATGGTCGATAGCAATATTCCTTTCACGGTAGGGGATTTGTACCTTACCGATGGGGAGGGGGATCAGCCCCGGCGTCTGGCCCCGGCGGATGCCGGGCATGGTTATCCTCCCGTGTGGTCTCCGGACGGTCGATATATCGCTTTTGTGGGACGTGAAAATCCAGGAGTGACCGCGGCCGATCATTCTCCGTTCTTTTTGGAAAGCAACATCTATTTAGTGGAGGTTGCGGGGGGCTCTGTCCAGGCCGTGACTCATTTTCCTCATGCTTTGACCGATGGTCCGGCGTGGTCCTCTGATGGAAGCCGGTTGGCTTTCCGTACTCAGGTGGATGGGGCGCCGGAGATCTGGTTGTGGAATATAGCTGGGGATACGTTGCAACCTTTGCTGCAGGGGGAAGATTGTTTCAGCCCGGTATGGGGATCGGATTGAGATTTACGATTCAGGCTGTTTTTCACCGACTTCCAGAGGCCGGTGAAAAACAGCCCGAAAATATTTGAAAAATTAAAAACTGAATGGAGGAGATATGAAATATAGCCAGCTTATATGGTTAGTGGGTTTGATAAGCCTTGTGATATTTCTTTCCTGTAATTTGAGTGCGATTTCAGTTCCGGAAATTGATCCTTCTCAAGGATTGACGCCCACTCCGCAAAGCACTTTTTGGGGAGTGACGCGGATCGGGGATATTCAGGCTTTCTTATATCCTACATTATCGGCGGTTCCTCTGGAAAAGATCCTTTTTGCGGCGGTTCCCTGTCAATCCAATATCTCCACCTGTGCAGTGGATGAAAATTCACAGAGCAACCTTTATCAGATCAACAGTGATGGTACGGGATTGGTGCAATTGATGGCGGGTCAGGGAATTTTGAAGGGGGCTGTTTTATCTCCGGATGGAAAAAGGCTTGCTTTTTTAGATCATCGAAAAGATGTGCAGAATTCTCCATTTCTCTCTCACCTTTACGTTTGGGATTTTGCTACGAAAACGATTTATCCTGTGATGCTTAACCATGGCGATGAAAGTTCCGAAATCGCGGCTCAGTGGTTTCCAGACAGTCAGCGGTTAGTTTTTCTGGGCGTGCCGGTCAATGAATGGGGAACACGGGTGAAAGAGAAGCCGGAACAAATCTATCTTTCTCCTTTTTGGAATGGGGATCAGGGAGTGTTGTTGGAGTTGCCTTTAAACCTTTCGGTGCAGACTATGTTGATTTCGCCTGACGGTCAATCGCTCGCGATCGTGGTGGAGGATCTTGAGACCATGCACAGCCAGGTTTTGATGGTGGATACCGACGGTTCTGATTTTCACTTTGTGATGCAGCTGGCTTCCTCAGCTTATCAGAGTGAGCTGCTTTGGTCAAAAGACAGCCGAAAATTGTTGGTTTCGGATATATTGGGGGACGGTTCTTCGGTGGTTTTTGTGTTGGAGAAGACGCATTTGATGGGGGAGGCTTTGAACGGCCTTAAGCTTCCGGGAAGTTTTTGGGGATGGCATGCTTTAACGGCTCCGGGTGTGGAAATAGCTTATTGTAGTGCTTCATCTGAAGTGATAATGTTGACTTTGAAGACCGATTCCATGGAGGCGACTACATTGGGAAACGCCATTTATCCATCCTGTCGGGGCGGCGCACCGCAATGGTCCCAGGATGGCCGGAAAATAGCCTTTGTTTCGACTGGGGCAGAGCCGGGGGATTTTTGGGGCCTGTATGTTTTAGCGGGAAACAATCTTCAGGAACGCCAGATTGTTAAAGATTTTCGCGTCCTTGATCTTTTATGGGTTCCTTAGAGGTCCCTATCGGCAGATAGCGTGAGGAGTTTAATAAGGAGGGTACCATGATACGCCCGGGTTTGAGGGTGTTGTTGGTGGTTGGATTTGTCTTTTGGCCAGGAATTGGATTGCCTTACCATTCCAATCCTGAGATTGTACAAAACTCTCTTTTTCTGGAATCGCCTTACTACGGCACGGCTTTGATTAATGCTGTTTTTGACCATCAGTTTCCGATGTGGAATGATGGGAACGCAAATGTGATTCATTATGACGGGACGGTTAACGGTCCAGGGGCCCGCTTGAACTATGATGAACATCGGGGTATTGACTATAACCTTTTTTACACATTGATTCGGGCTTCAGCGTCCGGGACCGTGGCCCAGGCGGGGTGGGCCGATACCGATCATCGGGCGGGCTTGGGTTTGTATGTCCGTATTTCGCATAGTGAAAACGTAGACTCTCTTTATGGTCATTTAAGTACAATTCGAGCCCGTCAGGGAGATGTGATCAACGTTCAAGAGTCGGAATTCAGACGGGTGATCGGGACCAGCGGCAATACCGGGCGGGCCTACGGTTATGACGGCTCAGGAATGGGCGGGGCCTGTACGAACGACGATCCGGCAACCTGCGGGGCGCATTTCCATTTTCAGGTAGAGGTCAATGATGTCGTTGTGGACCCTTATGGTTGGATCGGCACCTATCCTGATCCCTGGGCCGGGTATGACAGCAACCGGGACGGCCACCCGGAGGGGATGGTCAGTGTGAATCGCTTTGTGCAATATCCCAGTGTTCATAATCCAGATGTCTATCCTTCGGGCAATCCGGTTCCGCTTCCACCTGTAATCCGCGAGGGCGATACTAATTTGACGATCGATGACGGCGACAACGGTTTTTCCGGCAGTCCGGGGGGCTGCTGGGGGATGGCTTACAGTGAAGGGTGGAATGGAGATTACCTTTATCGTACGGTTCCCGGGGCAAATTGTACGGCTACCTGGACTTTTCCGCAAAATCAGGCCGGGGGCCTTTACCATGTGTTCATCTATGTACCCAATCGCAATGTCTTGCCGGGACAACGCTTGATCACGATCGACAGTGCTTCTTATCTTATTCATCATACGGATTCGGGTTCCCATCCGGCTGTGAAAAAGGATGAACGTGTGATTTTGAATCAATGGGTCTATCCTAACGAATATCATACCTCCCGGTGGGCCTATGCGGGAACTTACTACTTTGATTCCAATGAGTATGGATTGGATTACATTCGGTCGGAGGTGGATACGCTGGGTGCGACCGGGGTGATGGCGGCGGATGCGATCCGCTTTGTGAAGATTGATTATCGTTTCTATCTTCCGAATGTGGAACGGCGCTACCCTCCGATTCCGGATATGCCGGTGCTGGAGCCGATCCAAATATCCGGCCGACAGAATTCTTATACGGTTCAATGGCGTTCGGCCTATCTGGCGAATTCTTATGCTTTGCAGGAGGCCCGCACTGCTGATTTTCGGGATGCTGTTTTGCTGGGGGAAACCACTCAGACGCTATGGAATATCTATAATCGCCAGCCGGGAACTTACTATTATCGGATTAAAGCGCGCAACCAATACGGCGAGACCGACTGGACTGCTCCCCAGAGTGTGACGGTCGAAGGGGCGCATGATTGGACCCGGATGATGCAGCAGGATTTTGAAGGCAACTTCCCGGAATTGCCCTGGCGGGTTTCGACCAATGCTTCCGGCTATACCTGGGGAAGACGTAATTGCCGCTCGGCGGCGGGTTCCTTCAGTGCCTGGGTTGCAGGGGGCGGCAGCCGGGGAGGATGGCAACCTTGCGGTAATTCTTATCCCAATAATACCAATGTCTGGATGTATTACGGACCCTTCAGTCTGGCCGGCGCGACCGATGCCCGGCTCGATTTCTCGTACTGGATCAATATGCAGGACCCGGATGATAAACTTTTCTATGCGGCTTCGATCGATGGCTCGAACTTCTACGGCAACTTTTTGAGTCTGGGATCGGGAAGCTGGCGGACGCAATCGCTGGATTTGAAGAACATTCCTGGATTGGGCAATCTAACCGGGCGCAGCTCGGTGTGGATTGCCTTTATTTTCATTTCCGACAGTGCTCAGGTCAATCCCGAAGGAGTCTATGTGGATCGTATCTCTTTGAGCAAATGTGAATACTCTTCCTGTGAGGGGAGTTTGACATTGGAGGGCGCAGAGATTCCTCTCGGCGATCCGCCTTCCGGTTCGGGAATGCTGGTTTTGCCGGCCGATGTGCCGGATCCCTGGCCGTTCTAGATAAAAGCACATGTTTTCGCGGGCTTTCTGAAGCCCGCGAAAACATAAACAAAAACTCTCTTTCTCCCATCCAGCGCGTCGCTTTTTACCAGGGAAGTACCTGTTGCGGGACGCAAAAATCGTTTTTAATCTAAGCTAATGAACAGCTGCACGGGTCGCTGAAAAAAGCCGTATTTTTGCGCGCCTTCTTATGCGCGCAAAAATACAAACAAAAGATCTCTCTCCCCCCCTGCTTCGCACAGCGCAGCGCTTTTTACCCAACAAAAGCCTTTTGCGGGATGTTAATATGCCGATGGCACAGGTCGAAAATTTAATAAACCATTGCGCCGTTCCCACAGGGAACGGCGCAATGGTTTATTAAAACAGCAATTAGCTCAGATTTAATCCGCGGCGAATTTCTTCCAGATTTTCCCGGACCGGTGCGACCTTCATAAAATCGGCCAATACCTGGCAGCTGTCGTATTCGGTGCAGTGTCCGCAGCTGATCACACCTTTATCCACGCCGCAGGCCCGGACCGGGCATTGGCTGCAATAGCCTCCCAGGCGGCCGGTAGTGGCGCGGCAACCGTCGCAAGTGACGGCTTCGATCGGCATATCGGGAGAATTGTATTCTTTCCGCCATTTCTCTACAAGGCGAAGTTTGGCTGCTTCATCGTTGGCCTGGGTGGCCTGATAGGCTTCGCAGCCGGCGCAATCCAATCCACAAATGGCATAATACTTTTCCATGAGACGGGACTCCTTTTTGGATAACCGAATTTCTTGCAAGGGGAAACGGTTTAATGATAGCACTAATGTTCTAAAAGGCAAGTATTGCCCCTATCGGCTCTCGTTGTATAATCATTGCTACTCCATCCCATTTCAGGGGTATTTTGTTCTTCTTTGTCTATAAAATTCTTGAGGTTTTAGATTCCGTTCGTAAGGCAAGATTTTTCTTGACCGCTGTTAAAATTTATCAACAAGGAGGTAAGCGATAAAATTTTCACTATTTTTCTATTCTCATTAGCTTAAAAACCCAAACTGACAAGACGATTGATGCAGTTAATCAAAGGAGATTCACTTATGAATAGACCCGACTTTGTGAACGGTAGAGTGTTGTTTCACAAGGGCTTGAGAAACAGCTTCTTATTGATAGTTCTTCTGGTAGCCCTGTTTTCGGTACCCATTGGGCCGGCTCAGGCTGCCCCTTTGCTTACCACGCCTACCCTCGACGGTTCGATCGGCTCTGTTGAATATGGCTCTCATGTCAATGGAGAAAATCAACAGATCAGCGGCGGCACGACCTGGTATATGACCTGGGATGCCACCAATCTTTACGTGGGCATTTCGGCTGCCAATGTTTCCGAAGCAGCCGTGTTGTACCTGGATGTCAATCCGCTGGCAGCCGTCAACGGCGGTGCCAATGCCAACGGCAACCTTGCCGGGTTTAATAAATACGATGAGACATCTTTCTCTTCCCTTCCTTTCCGTGCCGATATGGTGGTTTACTTCAAGAACGACTATCGCGAATATCGCACGGCCGACGGTTTGGGAGCATGGTCTGCCCAGACTTCAGGGTTCGGCAATTATGCCGATAATACTAGCAATGTTCGGGAACTGGCCATCCCCTGGTCGGCGGTTCCGGGCGGCGTCCAGCCGGCTCAGTTTGCCTGGTTTGGGTATGTGACTTCCTCCGGTGGCTTTGTCTATGGACAGGTTCCCTCGGCTAACGGTAGTGGAACGATCGGCCTCACTGCTGTCTACAATAATTTCTACTTTGTTAACAGCACGAGTGCTTTCTCCTTCTTTCGGCAGGGGTACGCCCAGGATTTCAATACGTTAGCTAATACGGGTACCGCTAATACCTGGACCGACGGTACTACCCTACCTGCCTGGTATGCAATGATTAACGGGGCTACTTTGAGCACCTATCAGGCCGGTACCGGTACGGGTACTGCCGGGGCGGTGTATAGTTTTGGGACCAGTGCGTCGACGGAACGCGCTATGGGTTCGACTGCCTCGAATAGTTCGGGGGCCTTGCTTTATGGTTATCGTTTTACTAACACTACTTCTTTGCCCATTCGCTCTTTTGAAATCGCCTATGTGGGCGAGCAATGGCGCAACGGCGGCAATACGACAGCCCAAAAACTGGATTTTGCCTATCAGGTGAATGCAACTGGCGGGTTGAATGCCGGCACATGGACGGATGTCGATGCACTGGATTTTACCGGTCCGATTGCGACTGGCACAGCCGCAGCCTTGGACGGCAATGCAATCGCTAACAGTCTTACCCGGACTCAAATCGTTACCATCTCGGTGAATCCCGGTGAGAGTATCACTTTCCGTTTTTATGATACCAATGATGCTAACAGCGACCATGGTTTGGCGGTGGATAGTTTCTCGGTGATGCCTGTTTTTTACTATCCCTGTCAGGCCACCCCGAACGACGGCACCACCGTCTATGCCAGCTCGGATGCGTCTGCGGTGCGAAATGCGGTCGCGGCGGCCATGGGTGGATCGACGGTCAAGGTGGCCGGCACCTGCGCCGGCGTAAGCGCGCAGAACAGCACGACGCAGACCGTCTATATCGACCAATCGTTGACCCTGGCGGGCGGCTACAGCCCGGATAACTGGACGACTTCGTATCCGGTGACTCAGCCGACGGTGCTGGACGCTCAGAACGGCGGCCGGGTCATCCGGGCTACGGTTAATTTCACGGCGGCCGATCTTACGGTTCAGAACGGTTCTTACACTGGCGCGAACGGCGGCGGCATTTATGCCCCTTCGCTTCAGCTGGTCAATGTGAAGGTGCTCAGCAACACCACGACCTCAAGTGGTGGCGGCCTCGCCGTTGACAGCAGCGCGACGATTACGGGAAGTTTGTTCCGTAATAACCGCAGTTCCAGTTATGGCGGCGGTCTCTACGCTTTTATGAACGGCACCCTTTCTATTGACAACTCTCAATTTATCAGCAATACCAGCGCCGAAGGCGGCGCTATGGCACTGGATGGCGGTACCCAGCTTTTACAACTGCAAAACAGCCAGATTCTCACCAATACTGCTGGAAATGGCGGTGGTATTGCCAGCTATGCTGCTGTGGTGAATGTCAACAACAGCTCTTTTAATGCGAATCTGGGCTCTGGTTCCGGCGGCGCGCTCGCTCAGATGGGGGGCACGCTGAACGTTACCACAACCCGCTTTGTCGACAATCGTGCAGCCGGGGCCGGGGCGATCTATTCCAGCGGCACCAGTTGGTTTGTGAATAACCTCTTTGCGCGTAACAGTGGAAACGTCGGGAACTCTCAGGTGTTGTACCTTGCAAATACCAGTCATATTTTGCACAACACCCTTGTCAGCCCGACGCTGGTTACGGGGCCTGCGATTTATGTCGACGGCCCGGGGACGGTTAATATCACCAATACGATCGTGGCTTCCTATTCGGTTGGGATTAACCATGCTTATGGCACCGTCAAGGAGAATTTCAACCTCTTCTCCGGCGTCGGCAGCCCTTATGCCGGCACGGTCGTTAAGGGCGGCAATTCCATCACGGGAAGTGTGAAGTTCTACGACACCACCGCCTATACGCTCTCGGCGACCAGCGCGGCGATCGATGCGGCTTCGGCGACCGGTCCGGCCGCCGATTATTTCGGCAATGCCCGCCCGCAGGGCGTGCGCGCCGATATCGGTTACTACGAAACGGCGCAGACCTTTACCCGCACGCTTCAATTGAGTTCTGCGGCTTACAGTGCTGAAGAACACATGGGCGGCATCGTTGTCACGGCCACGCTCGATGCTCCGTTGACTTTGCCGGTCGACTTTATTGTCGAGACGACGGATGATACGGCGTCGGCCTCTATTGACTACACGGCCCTGAGCGATATTTTGACCTTTAATCCCGACACCACGCTCATGACCTTCACCGTGCCGGTTACCGATGATATCCTGGCCGAAGGCAATGAAGATCTTCTGCTGGGTATCAGCATGCCGGATAATGCCCAATTGGGCGCTGTGGATACGGCCATTCTGACCATTGTGGAGGATCACTATCTCATCACTCCCACCGCCGGTCTGAACGGCAGCATTGCTCCCAGCGGGGCGCAATCCGTTTCCGAAGGTTTATCCTCCGTCTTTACCATCACTCCCGATTCCGGTTACCGGATTGCATCGCTCTGGGTTGATGGTGCCTCTGTCGGGGTTTCTTCGGTTTACACCTTTGAGGGTGTGACTGCCAACCATACCATCACGGCGGCCTTTGCGCTCAATACTTCTACCACTTCTCTTTCTTCCTCGCCTTCTCCCTCGGCCTATGGTGATACGGTTTATTTCACCGCCACGGTGACCGGCGGCGACGGCGGCACGCCGACGGGATCGGTGATCTTCTACGACAACGGCACGCCTTTCGGCAGCAGCTCGTTGGTGGATGGTCAGGGGACTCACAGTGCTGCGAATCTGATTGTGGGCAGCCACACGATTACGGCGAGTTACTCGGGCAACTATCCTTCCAGCGAGTCTTCTTCGCTGGTTTATGTGGTGGCCCAGGCACCTTTGACGGTCACGGCTTCCAACGCTGCGAAGGTCTACGGTGCTGCCAACCCGACTTTCAGTCTGACCTACGACGGTTTTAAGCTGTCTGACGATGCGGATTCTCTGACGACGAAGCCCACGGCGGCGACGACGGCAACTGTGGAGACGCCGGCCGGGCTTTACTCGATTACGGTAAGCGGCGGCGCCAGCTCCAATTACACCTTCTCTTACGTTCCCGGCACGCTGACGATCTCCAAAGCTGTTTTGACGGTGACGGCGGACAACAAGACTAAGAAGTTGAATGCCCCGTTGCCTGCATTGACGGCCGGCTATTCGGGTTTTGTGGCCGGCGATGATGAGTCGGTGCTGACCGGCGCTCCGGCGTTGGAGACCAGCGCGCTTCAATCCAGCCCGCTGGGCGATTACCCCATCACGGTGACCCAGGGGACGCTGGCGGCGGACAATTACACCTTTAATTTTGTCAACGGCACGCTTTCTATCGTTTCTCAATCTCCTGCGACGGTGACGATCCTTTCCGATGACCCCGATCCTTCGGTGATTTCTCAGGGGTATATGGTGGTTTATACCGTGACCGGGGAAATCGGTATGCCGACCGGCGATGTCACGGTGACCGACGGGCTGGCAAGCTGCACGGCCACGGTGGCAGAAGGGCAGTGTGCCCTTTCGTCCTCGACGGCGGGCGTGAAGACCCTGACGGCGACCTACGGCGGCGATGCGAATTTTGCCGGCGATACGGATACCGCTTCGCATACGGTGAATAAGATCACCACGACGACTTCGTTGCAGGCGCTGCCCAATCCTTCGACTTCCGGGCAGGAGGTTGTCTTTAGTGTGAGTGTGGTCCCCAGCATTGGGACGACGCCGACGGGGGATGTTGTGCTGACGATCGACGGTGTGACCCATACGATTACCATCGATGCTACCGGGATGGGAAGCTACAGCACCTCGGCGTTGACGGTCGGTTCGCACAATGTGTCGGCGGTCTACAGCGGCGACAATGACTTTGCGACCAGCACGGCCACGCCGTTGACTCAGACTGTCAACCAGGCCGCTTCGACCACGACGCTGGAATCCAGCGCCAATCCTTCGACTTACGGGGAGACGGTCGTCTTCTCGGCGACGGTGGCTTCCGGAGCGGGCACGCCCACCGGCAACGTGACCTTTACGGTGGATGGTGTGGATCATGTGGTGGCGTTGAGCGGTGGGGTGGCGACTTACAGCACCTCCTCGCTGTCGACTGGTTCGCACAATGTGGCGGCGGTCTACGGCGGCGACAATGACTTTGCCGGGAGCACGGCCACGCCCTTGACTCAGGTCGTCAACCAGGCCGCTTCGACCACGACGCTGGAATCCAGCGCCAATCCTTCGACCTACGGCCAGACGGTGGTCTTTACGGCGACGGTGGCTTCGACGGCTGGGACGCCGACCGGCAATGTGACGATCACGGTGGACGGGGTGGACCATGTCGTGGCGTTGAGCAACGGTGAGGCGACTTACAGCGCTTCTTCGTTGCCGGCCGGGTCGCACAATGCGGCGGTGGTCTATGGCGGCGACGATAACTTTGCGGGCAGCACGGCCACGCCGTTGGCTCAGGTGGTCGACAAGGCTGCTTCGACCACGACGCTGACCTCCAGCGGCAATCCTTCGGTCTTCGGAATCCCGGTGACCTTCACGGTGCAGGTGGCTTCGACGGCGGGCACGCCGACCGGCAATGTGACGATTACGGTGGACGGTGTGGACCATGTCGTGGCGTTGAGCGGCGGAGCGGCAACTTACAGCACCTCTTCGCTGGCGGTCGGTTCTCATCCTGTCTCGGCTGTTTACGGCGGCGACAGCAACTTTGCCGGCAGCAGCAACTTGCTCTCCCAGCAGGTCAATGTCACGGGCGCTGTTTTGACGATCCTGAGCCATCTGCCCAATCCTTCGACGGTGGGGCAGGCGGTGACCGTAACCTATGCGGTGACTTCGACAGGTGGGACGCCGACGGGCAATGTTGTCGTTACCGACGGAACGGCAAGTTGTATGTCCAGTGTGGCGGCCGGGCAGTGCGTCCTGACTTTTACCACGGTGGGGACGAAAGTGTTGACGGCGACCTATGGCGGCGATCTGAACTTCGGTTCGACCAACGCAACGACTTCGCACACGGTCAATAAGGCCGGGACGACGGTAACGATCCTCGGCGATCTGCCCGATCCTTCGACGGTGGGCCAGGCGGTGACGGTGACTTTTGCCGTGACGCCGGCGGTGGCCGGGTTGGGCGCGCCGACGGGCAATGTGACGGTAACGGACGGCTCGGTGAGCTGCACGGCTGCGGTGGCGGCCGGACAGTGTGTCCTGACCTTCCCCAGCGCCGGCGCGAAGAGCCTGACGGCGACCTACGGCGGCGATGCTGTTTACAACGGCAGCACCAGCAGTACGGCTTCGCATACGGTGGATAAAGCCGGGACGACGGTGGTGATCCTTAGCGATGAGCCTGATGCTTCGGCGGTGGGCCAGGCGGTGACGGTGACCTTTGCCGTGACGCCGGCGGTGGTCGGGTTGGGCGCGCCGACGGGCAATGTCACGGTAACCGACGGCTCGGTGAGCTGCACGGCTGCGGTGGCGGCCGGGCAGTGTGTCCTGACCTTCCCCAGCGCCGGATCGAGAAATCTGACGGCGACCTACGGCGGCGATACGGTTTATAACGGCAGCACCAGCAATGTGGCGGTGCACATGGTGGAGAAGACCGGAACGACAGTGGCCATCCTCAGCGATCTGCCCGATCCTTCGCTGGCAGGCCAGGCGGTGACGGTGACCTATGAGGTAATGTCGGTGGTGGGTGGACTGGTCACTCCGACGGGCAATGTCACGGTGACGGACGGCTCGGTGAGCTGCACGGCTTCGGTAGCGGCCGGGCAGTGTGTCCTGATCTTCCTCAGCGCCGGTACAAAGACTTTGACGGCGACCTATAGCGGTGATGCTGTCTATCTCGGCAGCAGCGATACGGTGACTCATCAGGTCAATCCTGCGGTAACGCCGGGGATTTCGGTGATGCCGGCTTCCCTTAGCGTGAAGGAAGGCGGTTTGACCGCAACCGTTCAGGTGGTACTGCTGGGGGCTCCGACGGCTCCGGTGACGATCAACTGGGCGACGGACGGCAAGACGACGATTACGCCGACGGCGGTGGTCTTTACGGTGGCGAACTGGAACATCACGCAGACGTTGACGGTTGCGGCCGTGGATGATGCGTTGGTGGAAGGGGCGCACAGCGGTACGATTACCGGGACGATCACCAGCGCGGATGCGGGGTATCAGGCCCTGACGATCAATCCGTTGACGGTGGCCATTGCCGATAATGACTATCGGATTTATCTGCCCGTGGTGCAGCGGAAGTCGACTTCCAAGTAAGCATTGGGGTATAACAATTCGCGCGCGGCCTCTGGCCGCGCGCGAATTGTTGTTTGTTGATGTTTTGGCGGGTTTCAGAAAGTCCGCCAAAACATAAGTTCTTTTTTAAATCTATATTTTTCGGCGGCCTTCTGAGGCCGCCGAAAAATATAAAATTTATTTATTCGTAACGCAAGGCCTGAATCGGGTTGAGCGAGGCGGCCCGTTGCGCCGGGTAGATCCCAAAGAACAGCCCCACGGCCGCCGAGAAGAGCGTCGAGAGCAGCACGGCATCTACCGTCGTCACCGCGTAGAATCCTTCGGAGGCCAGCAAAGACGAGATAATCGCCGAGCCGGCCGCCCCTAACAGAATCCCGATCAAACCTCCAGCCATCGAAAGCGTGATCGCTTCGATCAGGAATTGCCCCAGGATATCTTTTCTGCGGGCGCCGACGGCTTTGCGCAGCCCGATCTCCCGGGTCCGCTCGGTGACCGAGACCAGCATGATGTTCATGATTCCGATCCCGCCGACCAGCAGGCTGATGCCGGCGATGGCGCCCAGGAAGGTCGTGATGACGCCGGTGATCTGCTGGAAGGTGCCGATCAGATCTTTCTGGCTGATGGCCGAAAAATCGTCGGGATCGCCGGGGGCGATGTTGTGGCGGTTGCGCAGGATCTCCTTGACTTCCGTCATGGCGCTGTCCATCTGTTCTTCGGAGACGGCCTGTACGTAGATGGCACTGATGCGGGGTTCGCCTTTGGGCGTGCGGGCCGGGAAGAGCCGTCCCAGGCTGGTGCTCAGCGGAATGATGATCTGTTCGTCTTCGTTGCTGAAGCCCGAGCCGCCGCGCGTTTCCATCACCCCGATGATGCGGAAGGGGACGCTGTTGATGCGGATGATCTGGTTGAGGGGATCTTCATCGGGGAAGAGGATATTGCCGACTTCACTGCCGATCACGGCGACGCGCGCCTCGGCCTGATAGTCGGATTCATTGAAGAAAATTCCCTGGGCTACACCCCAATCGCGGATCAGGGGGTAATCAACAGAGGTGCCGGAGATCTGCAGTCGGCGTTCGGTGCCGGGGACCTGGACCCGGGCGTTGTTTTGGGCGGCGGGCGAGACGCGCAGCACGTCGGGCGCATTGACCGGATCGATGAGTGCATTGGCATCTTTCAGGGTCAGGTAAGCCGGTTTGGTCAATTCCCGGCGGATCGAGCCGGGGATGACGAAGAAGAGATTGGTGCCGATGGCCTGGAACTGGTCGGTGATGTAGGCCTGGACCCCGTTGCCTACCGAGAGCAGGGTGATCACGGCGCCGACGCCGATGATGATACCCAACATGGTAAGGATCGAGCGCAGTTTATTCGCCGCCAGGGCCTTGAGGGCCATGTTGATGCTTTCTGTGAATTTCATGCTTTCACCTCCGAGGCGGGCTGGTGTTGAGCCTGGATCGGTTCTGCGACGGTTTCTTCGCGGGCAATTTCGCCGTCGAAGATGTGGATGATCCGTTTGGCGTGTTGGGCGATCCGGGGGTCGTGAGTGACCAGGATGATGGTGATGCCCTTTTCGCGGTTGAGGGTTTGCAGGATACTCATCACTTCCACGCCGGAGCGGCTGTCGAGGTTGCCGGTGGGCTCATCGGCCATAATAATGGCGGGATTGTTGACCAGCGCGCGGGCCACGGCCACCCGTTGCTGCTGACCGCCGGAGAGTTCATTGGGCATATGGTTCATCCGTTCGCCCAGGCCGACGGATCTGAGCACTTCAGAGGCGCGGTCGCGGCGTTCCTTGCTGGAGAGGCCGGCGTAGATCAAGGGCAGCTGGACATTTTCCAGGGCGGTGGTGCGGGCCAGCAGGTTGAAGCTCTGGAAGACGAAGCCGACGCGGCGATTGCGGATCGAAGCCAGCTCGTCCTCGTCCATTTTGCTGACATCTTCGCCGTCGAGAAAATATTCCCCTTCGGTGGGTTGGTCGAGGCAGCCCAGGATATTCATCAGGGTGGATTTTCCCGATCCTGAGGGGCCCATGATGGCGACCATTTCCCCGCGGTGGACTTCCAGGGAGACTCCATGCAGAGCATGGAGTTCCTCGGTGCCCATCCGATAGGTCTTGCGCAGGTTGCGTACCCGGATCACGGAATCGTTCATATTAATTTCCTTAGGGGCGCATGCCGCCGCCCGTGCCGGACGGGCGTCCTGCTTCCAGCAGATTGGTGGTTTCGTTGATCAATACCACGGTTTCGCCCTGGTCCAGGCCGGAGATGATCTGGGTTTGACTTTCATTGCGGGCGCCGACGGTCACCGGGGTGCGTTCCGGGTTCTCATTGATCAGGCGATAGGTGTAGGTTTCGCCGGTTCCCTGATCGGTGCGGACGGCCCAGTTGGGGACGAGCAGGACATCTTCGGTGCGGCCGACCTGGACGATGATGCTGGCCGTCATGCCGTCGCGGACGGAGACCTCGCTGGTGGGGTCCAGGCGGATGCGGACGGGATAGGCGATCACGCCGGCGCTGTTGGTGGCGGCCGGGGCGATGGTTTCGACTTTGCCGGAGAGCGGAGAATCGGGGTAGGCGTCGAGCGTGGTGCTGACGGCCATGCCGATCTTGAGTTTGCCGATATCGGTTTCGTCGATGGTCACGTTAATGTAGAAGCTGGAATCGTCGACGATGGTGACGGCGGCGCTGGTTGCCGACGGGCGGACCCCGACTTCGAGGTTGACGACGGCGACGATACCGTCAAAGGGGGCTTTGAGGATGGCGTCGTCCAGGCGATCCTGGGCCTGATCCAGACTGAGTTGGGCCTGTTCGACCTGCAGCTCCAGCTGGCGGATCTCTTCGGGCTTGGCGCCTTCCTGCAACTGGCGTAGTTTTTCTTTGGCCTGGAGGTAGGCGCTGTTGGCCTGGAGCCATTGATTTTGAGCCTGTTCGGATTTGGCCTCGGCATCGTAGGCGGCGATATCCAGCTGGGTCTGAGCTTCGGTGAGGCGTTTGTAGGCATCATCGACCCATTGCTTGGGAATACTCTGTCCCAGCCCGTATTGAGTTTCATAATCGGCATGTTTGTTGCGGGCATTGTCGCGGGTTTCGGTTGCTTTGCGAACATTTTCGTTCATCTGCGTTTCGATCGACTTTTTATTGCTTTCGGCAACCTGAAGCGACTGGGAGGTCTGATAGAGGTTGGCCTGGGCGACTTTGATATCATCGGCGCTGGCGGGCTTGGTTAGCTGATCCAGTTTGATCTGAGCCTGTTCCAGCGCGATTTTGGCCTGGGCCACACTGCGTTCCAGATCGGCGGTGTCGAGCCGGGCCAGGGGATCTCCGGTCTGGACATGGTCGCCCACTTTAACCATGACTTCAACTACTTCCCCCGTGGCATTGAAATGCAGATCGGCCGTTTTGTTGGCCTCGACATTGCCGCTGGCGGAGACGGAGATTTCCAGATTGCCCTGGGTGACCGTACCGGAGCGTAAAATGGGAGAAGTTTTGCTTGCCGCATTATTATTAAAGAAAAGATAGCCACCGATGAGGACGACGGCAGCGATGATTCCTATCACAAGCCATGGGGTAGATCTGGTTTTTTTCATGTTATCTCCTTTGGCGCTCGGGCGCCTTTTAATCTGTTTACGACTCCGGTCAAACTTGACCGCGGTCAATTATAGCATAATTTGGGAATTGCTCAACAACCATATTTATACCTTTGATCCGGATTGTTTGCAAGAGAAAGGGATTTTGTTTTATGAGATTATGTGATATAACAGGAGCACCTCGGTTCAGGTCTGACGGCCGGTGTAACGCCCCGGTGGTTCTGAAACGGAAACTTTCCACAATTTATGCGGTGATTTTTTGTCGCCACTTGAGGGGGAGGTTCAGGGCGGGCTGGAAGAGGCCCGGATAAATTTTTGTGGGGGAGGCAGGCATGCAGGATACTCAATTTTCTATCGTCATTGCAGCCAATAACTGTGATCTGGATACCCCTGAACGCCAGGCTTTCCGGGCTCTCGAGGAAGTATTGGTGTTGCGCGGTTACCCGTTAATTCGGGCCGGAGATGCGGAAAGTTGTTATCGCTTTATCGCTGAAGACAGTCGGATCGGTTGCGCTTTGATCAGCTATGAGATGGTGAGTGGTGAGGGGACGGCCGGGAGCGGTGAAAATGATCCGGAGTGGGGGATCGTTGAACTGGTTGAGGAGATCCACAAGTGTAATACCTGGATTCCGGTCTTTTTGTGTGTGACCTGGCGGCATCTGATCGAGATTCCCAGTTCCCTTTTTGATGATCTGGCGGGCGTGATTTATATTTTGGAAGACACGCCCGATTTTATTGCCGGACGGTTGGAACGGGCGCTGTGCAGCTATCAGGAGCGGATGCTTTCACCTTTTTTAAAGGAGTTGATGCGTTATACCCGCGATTGTAATTATTCCTGGCATACGCCGGGGCATGCGGGGGGGATGGCTTTTCTCAAATCTCCTGTCGGGCGGCAGTTTTTTCAGTTTTTTGGGGAGAATGTCTTTCGCGCCGATCTCTCCGTTTCCGTGCCGGAGCTGGGGTCGTTGCTGGAACACAGCGGGGTGGTGGGTGATGCCGAAGCTCAGGCGGCGCGGGTTTTCGGGGCGGATGTGACCTATTTTGTCACGAACGGCACCTCAACGGCGAATAAGATCGTCTGGCATGCGACGGTGAGCCGGGGAGATGCCGTGCTGGTCGATCGCAACTGTCATAAGTCGATTATGCATGCGATTATTATGATCGGGGCCCGGCCGGTTTATTTTCATTCCCTTTACAACGACTATGGGATGATGGGGCCGATTCCGCTGCGGGCCTTCCAGCCGCCGCCGCCGGAGGAGGGGGCTGAAGAGAGTGCTGCGCCGGCGCTGGCCGTGGTGACCAATTCGACCTATGATGGGCTGTGCTACGATGTGCGGAAGATCGATGCGGTGTTGCCGGAGAGCGTGCGAACGTTGCATTTTGATGAGGCCTGGTATGCTTATGCCCGGTTCCATGAGCTCTATCAGGGACGGTTTGGGATGGGATTGGATGACAATCAGCGGATGATCTATGCCACGCAATCGACGCATAAGGTGCTGGCGGCTTTTTCTCAGGCGTCGATGATCCATGTGAAATCGGGAGGGCCGCGCCGGTTTGATTCCTACCGGTTTAATGAGGCCTTTATGATGCATACCTCGACTTCGCCGCAGTACAGTATCCTGGCCTCGCTGGATACGGCCGCTTCGATGATGGAAGGGGCGCCGGGACGGTCATTGCTGCATCAGGCCCTGGAAGAGGCGATTGTTTTCCGGGTGATGGCGGCCCGGGCCCGCAACGATCTGGCCCGGCGAAAGGATGCCTGGTGGTTTTCGCTCTGGCAGCCGCCGCGGATCAGCCATTATCCGATCAATGAGCTGCTTTGTGCCGATGACGTCTGGCCGGGGGTGGGCCGGCGGGAACCGCTGATCCGGGCCGGGGATTGGATGCTGCGGCCGGGGGAGAGCTGGCATGGTTTTCCGCTGGAAGATGACGATTACATTATGCTGGACCCTTTGAAGGTGACCATTTTGACGCCGCATCCACGTCTGGAAGGGTCGGCGGAGATTCCGGGGATTCCGGCCACGGTGGTGACCCGTTTCCTGCGAGAGCAGGGGATTGTGGTGGAAAAGACGGGGCTTTATTCGTTCCTGGTGCTTTTCTCGATCGGGGCGACCCGCGGAAAGGCCGGAACCTTGTTGACGGCTTTACATCAGTTCAAGGCGCGGTATGATGCCAATACGCCGCTGCGGGAAGTTTTTCCGGATTTGTGCATTCAGTATCCCTGTTATCAGCATTTGGGGCTGCGGGCCTTGTGCGATCAGATGCACAGCTATCTGGAATCCAGCCACGCTCTGGATTGGATGAAGCGGATGTACGACAAAGAAGAGTTGCCGGAGATGGCCTGCCCGCCCTGGAAAGCCTATCGGGCCCTGGTGGCGGATAAAGTGGATCGGGTGCCGTTGAGCGAGCTTTACGGCCGGATTTCGGCGGTGATGGTGGTGCCTTATCCGCCGGGAATCCCGATCATTATGCCGGGGGAGCGTTTCCCGGATAAGAACGGCGGCAGTCCGGTGATCAATTATCTGAAGTTCTGTTGGGAGTTTGACCGGCGTTTCCCGGGGTTTGAGGCCAAGATCCATGGGTTGATCGAGGCGCCTGTGAGAGGGGAAAACGGTTTGTATGTCTATTGTCTGAAGGAACGAGCGAAATCAAAGAAGTTCAAGGTCAGGGGAGGCAAGCATGAAACAGAGGAATGAAGGGCGTCGGGAGATGTCGAGAGAGGGGGGCGCTTTTCGGGGCGCGCTGCCGAATCTGACCTGGCTTTCATCTCCGGATTGGACGGATTACGCGCTGCTCGATAGCGGGGGAGGTTTGAAGCTGGAGAAGTTCGGGCCCTATTCGTTTATCCGGCCGGAGCCGCAGGCGATGTGGGACCCGGCGCGGCCGAAGGCGGAATGGGATGCGGCGCACGGGCTTTTCGTACCGACGGGTGAAGAGAGCGGGGGCCATTGGGATTTTCGCAAGCCGGTCGAGCCGAACTGGACCATGCGGTACAAGGGGCTGCGTTTCCGCGCCCATGCGATCAATTCGCGGCATATGGGGGTTTTCCCGGAGCAGGCGGCCCATTGGGATTGGATGGCCGATCGGATTCGGGGGGCGGGGCGGCCCGTGCAGGTGCTCAATCTTTTTGCCTATACCGGGCTGGCGACGGTGGCGGTGGCCCATGCGGGTGCAAAGGTGACGCATGTGGATGCCTTGAAGAGTGCCGTCAACACCGCACACGAGAATCAGAGCCTTTCGGGGCTGGACGAGCATTCGATCCGCTGGATTGTGGACGATGCGGTGAAATTTGTGCGGCGCGAGGGGCGGCGAGGGACGAAATACGACGGCATTATTCTGGATCCTCCGAAGTTTGGGCGGGGTCCGACCGGCGAGGTCTGGGAATTCTTTGAGAAGCTGCCCGATCTGCTGCGCGATTGTCGGGCGGTGTTGAGCGATCGACCGGGCTTTGTGGTGTTGACGGCTTATGCCATTCGGGCTTCGGCCTTGAGCCTTTACTATTTGATGCAGGAGATTTTCGGCGGGCTAGGGGGCGAGATTTCGATCGGCGAACTGGTGACGCTGGAACGCAGCGGCGGTCGGGCGCTCTCGCAATCGTTGTTTGCCCGCTGGTCGGCAGAGTAGTTTTTTATTTAAAATTTTCACCCGCCGCCCGTAGGGCGGCGGGTGAAAATTTTAAATCAGTTGATCAGTTGGTCGCGCAGCCGTTCTACCAGATCGGCCAGGGTCCAGCCGTAGATATTGATCGGCAGGGGGCGGCCGCCAACTTCATGGACGGTGCGGAAGACGATCTCTCCGCCGAACTTTTCGTAGAAATGGGTGGCCCTGCTGTCGCGATAGACCCAGATCGCGACCTTTTCATAGCTGCGGGCCTGCAACGCTTCGGCGGCGGCCAGCAGCAGCAAGATCCCCAATCCCCGCCCCTGATATTCCGGCAGCACGAAGAGTTTGAAGATCTCCCCCTCATAGCCGGCGGGGTCGCCTTCATTGGCGCCGGCCAGGACGAAACCGACCACCTTTTCATCCACGCAGGCGGCGTAGCCGAAAGCCCAGGGTTCAGGTCCGAAGATCCATTCCGTGAAGCGTTCCTGATCTTCGGCTTTAGAGAGGCCGATCAGGTAGTCGCGGGACATGATGGCGGTGTAGGCGTCGCGTTTTACATCGACGTGGATGGCGGCGATGGCGGGCATATCGGCAGGTTCCAGCGGGCGAATTTTGATCATGGCGATTTTCCAGAGTTGTTTTTTATGTTTTCGGCGGCTTTCCGAAGCCGCCGAAAACATGTGTTATTAGAGAGAAGGCGGCGACGGCGAGGAGAATCCAGAGGGCGATGATGACGGCGGCGGCGATCCAGTTGACCGGTTTGCCTTCGCGCAGCTCAGCGGCAGCGCGGGCCCGGCAGTCGGCCATCACCTCGGGCGGGATCATCTTCAAGGCCAGCGCAATTCCCAGCGGGATGAGCAGCAGATCGTCCAGATAGCCCAGCACCGGGATCACATCGGGGATCAGGTCAATGGGGCTGAAGGCGTAACCGACCACGCAGGCGGCGAAGAGGCGGGCATACCAGGGGACGCGGGGATCGCGGTAGGCCAGATAGAGCGCGTAGACTTCGGTTTTGAGCCGGCGGGCCTGCTGTTTCCAACCCTCGAAGAAATTTTTATTGGGGGCTTTTTCCATATCGTTGTAACTGGCCGCTTGTAATGTTGTAATAGATGCCGTCTTGAAGGTGGTAGCCTTCGATGGGAAGGGTTAGATATTCAGGAAATTTGTAATGGTCCTGAAGTATTTCGATACACCAGGCAAAGAGCGTGCGTAAGGCTCCACAGCTTTGGGGATCGGCTAAAATATGATCTATCTGTAGCCGGCCGATGATGTTTTCTCCATCTTCCACTTCGTCAAAGCCTTTATAGAGGCCTTTTAATTGATTTTTGGGATGGGTAAGGGTTTCTACGTCGCCTTCGAAATCTGCCAGATCAAGTTGTAAACAGGCATTTAGTGCGGCTGCATCGGCGAAGTAATAGGCTTCCAGCATATTGACCAGGAAATGTACTGAAGCCCGTTGTTTGAGTTCCGGTTGTTTTTCCAAAAGAGCATCCACGGCTTCCCGGTAGCGGTTGAATTTTTCCTGGGCCTGATCGCGCCAATAGTTCTCCAGATCGTCGATCAGGATGACAAAAGTGCAAGCCTCTTGTTGAAGAATTCTTCTTACAGGAAAGCTGATTCTTTCTTCATCCAGAGTAGGGATACGTTGGCCTTTGCCGGCCATGTGAGCTTCTCTTTTGGGGGAAGTGATTGGGCCTCGCTGTCCTATTCTTTCACATACCTTAAAGGTGCAGATTCCCGTTTCTCGAAGAGGTGCAAATAGTTGCGGCAGAAATTCCTTTTCCCCTTTTCCCGTGACAATCAGGCAGAATCTTAAGAAGGTACAGGGTGTCATGGGAATATTACTCGTTATCAGAAGATGAGGGCGAGCTTTGAGGCGCTACCAACTCGGCCATATATAACGAGCCCAGAGCATATTCTTGCAGCAGATCCTGGATTTGCGGAATCCGGTCAATGCGGTTCATGATAGTTTGTTTGTCACTGGCTTTTTCTATGGCCCATATTTTGTTCGGTTCAAACTGACTCATCAAGACCGGGGAATGGGTGGCAATCAGGATTTGTTTGTTCCATTCTTGGGCTGCCAGGTTCATGGCCTGCGCCAATTGCGCCAATGCGGCGGGGTGCAGGGAGATTTCCGGTTCATCGAAGATGAGTGTGGATTCCCGATTTTCGCCTTCGGCAAAGAGACAGGTTAGATGCATGAGCATCTGTAAATGTCCGTCTGAAACACCTGAAGCTTGAATGGGTTGGGGAAGCTGTTTTTCGATAAAGTGACCATAAACGGAAGCTGTTCCCGTTTGTTCGAAAATAAGTTCCTGGAATTCCGGGAATGCTCGGCGCATAAATTCGATAATGGTATTATATCGATCATCGAGTTCCCGCCGGTCTTTGAGATTTCTCAAAACCGACCAGAGGTTTTGCCCCCGATCCCACACCCAGGTTTGATAGCTGGATTCCGATCCTCGCTTTTTTAAACTATAAATATCGGCATCACGGGCTTTATAAAAATGAATGAAACGAAGTAGCCGGTCAAGTTCAAGGGCTTCAGTTGAGGTATCTTCAAAGCCCAGATAGCGGGACAAGGCTAACTTTTCCGGCTCTCTTAAAGTTAAAGATGCCATTTGGGCCAGGCGATTATGATAAAAATCGGCTTTGTCGCTTCCTAATTTTCGGTCTAATAGAAGAATATTGCGGGTTTTGGAGTAAAGTTTTTCCCCTACAAAAGCTTCAATTCGCCCTGACGAATAACCGAATTCGACGGTATAACGAGCTGTTTGCGTTTCCAGTGTGATGGCAATATTATTTTTTTCGTCGGGCTGTAAAGTTCTATCGGAAGAACCAATCCACAACATACCAATGCCGTGACTTCGATCGGAGGCGGCTGCTTCTACTCCACGAATGGTGCAGTCCCGAATAAACCAGATGGTATCCAGAAAATTCGATTTTCCAGCTCCATTCGGGCCAAATAAAACATTCACAGCTCCGAGATCGATATCGACATTTGCCAACGAGCGAAAGTTTCTGACCTGGATATGCTGGAACAGGTTAGGCATTCTTAACCTCTTTAATTTCTATTGATAAAGTTTGTCGCGCGCATCCCTCAGGATGCGCGCGACAAATCTTTTCTTTGTGAAGTTATTTTCCGCGGGCGGCTTCGAGCAGGTTCTCGACTTTGTAGCCGGATTCCTTTTCGGCTTTCTTCAGTTTGGCGATGATGTCGTAATGTTCGAGCAGATTTTCCGTGGTCTTCTCGGCATCGACCTTTTCTTCTCCATCGACGACGGTTTCCTGGACCACGGCGACGACGGTCATCCACTGCAACAGGGTGTCGAACGATTCCTGGTTGAACCAGAGCACTTCCTGGTAGCGGTTGACGCCGATGTAGCGCTGGATGTCGTCGCGCTTCAGGCCGTTTTCGAGCAGGCGGTAGGGAAGTTGTTTGGCCGGGCCCTGGATTTTGAACCATTTCTGGTGGGCGATGAGGACCTTGATCAATTGAACCGCGCGCCAGGCTTCGTGTTCCTCCAGCCCGGATTCCCGCAGCCCTTCGGTCAGGATCTTGCCCAGCAGCCATTCATCGATCCAGGTGCAGCTGATCTGGACATATTCCACTTCATCGACCAGTTTGCCGAGCGAGTGAGTGAAGATCCAGCCGAAGAGGACGCTCCAGGCGCTCCGGGCGTCGCCCAGGGTCTCTTTCAGATCGTCGAGCAGGGCGGCATACTTGCGAGAGCGGGGGAGCGGGAAGCGCTCTTCCAGGATCGGCAGGCTCAAGGCGGCGGCCAGCTCTTCGCGGATTTCGTGGGCCAGGGCAACCTCGTCGCCGTTGCCCTGGACGATCTGTTTGATCGCGCGGAGCACTTCGAGCAGTTTTTCTTCGACCTGATCCAGGACCTTGGTGCTGGGACCTTCGGCGTCCTTTGCGCGGCCTTCGTCGAGCATCCACTTTACCGCGCCGGCACTGACCAGGTTGCGGAAGGGGCGGTGGACCGGTTCGAGGAAGATCTCGCGCAGCGCTTCGTCGATATTGGGCACGCCGCGGCCGTTCAGGTACGAGGTCAACTGGCCGTATTGCCGCCATTCATTGTCGTAGACTTCGCGGAAATCGACGAAGATCTGATATTGATAGGCGCCCAGTTCGGCGTAGAGCCCCTTTTCACATAGTTCCCGGTTGTTGCGGATATATTCCAGCCCGGTGTGATGGTCGCGGAAGATGGTGTAGCTGTTTTCGTCGTTGCGCAGGGCCAACCCTTCGCCCAGGCTCTTCTGGACGAGGCCGTGGCCTTTTTCCAGATAGGCGGCCGAGGTGCGAATCCAACCGCGGGTGCTTTCATAGCGGTTGTGGTAGAGCACCAGACCGCGCTGGTCGCCGGCCCGGTTGGAGTAGGCGTAGACGTTCTCATTGATCCAGCCCTCGATTGTGTAGAAATCGTAGAGCAGGAAGTTTTCGACTTCCGCGAAGATGTAGCGCCGGTGCAGGACCGGGGAGACTTCGCGTTCGTGGCGTTCGACCAACCCGCCGTCGGGATATTCTTCCCAGTAGGCGCGGCGGAATTCCATGCCGTACTTCTCGGCGTACCCTTCGACCTGACCGTGGCCGAACATGGGGAGCCCGGGCAGCGTGGACATCATGGTGGCGATGCCGAAATATTTGTCGCCCTTGCCGAATTGATCGACGGCGGTGCGCTCGTCGGGGTTGTTCATGAAGTTTACGTAGCGCTTGAGGATCTGGGGATCGAATTCCAGCGTGTTTTTGATCAGCTGGCGGTACTCGGCGTTCTTTTCATCGCGCAGCATATTCATGAAGGCGCTGTTATAGACGCGGTGCATCCCCAGCGAGCGGACGAAGTACCCTTCCATCAGCCAGAAGGCTTCGGCCAGGAGCAGCGTGTCGGGGGCTTCTTTGGCCACACGGTCGACCACTTCACGCCAGAATTCTTCCGGCATGGCGGCGTCGAACTGCTCGCGGGTCAGGCCGTGCTCGGCGCGGGAGGCGATGTCGCCGCCGCTGCCGGGTTCGGGATACCAGAGCCGCTGGTAGTGCTTCTTGGCCAGGGTCATGGCGGCGTCGAAGCGGATGATGGGGGAGCGGCGGGCGACGGCCAGGATGGTCTGGATCACGGCTTCGCGGACCTCGGGCATGAGGTAGTTCAACTGGGCCGTGTCGTTCCAGGGCATGCTGGTGCCGTCGTTGCCATGATAAATGAAGCGAGTCTGCCCTGAGCCGTAATCATAGCGCTTGAAGACCACGGCGGCATCGGAGCGGGTGTAGTAGTGATCCTCGATCTGGATGGCGGCGCGGCCGTCATCGGAGAGGTTGGCCCCGTTGAAGGAGTAGGAGGGGAAGGGGGGATAGTCCAATCCGACGAACCAGTCGGGGTGTTCCATCACCCAGCGGGAGTCGATGCCCATGTGGTTGGGGACCATATCGCTGGCCATGCGGATACCGTATTTCCAGGCGCGGTCTTTCAACTGGTTGTAGGCTTCCTCGCCGCCCAGGTCCCAGGCGATCTGATAATCGTAGAGGGAGTAGGCCGAGGCGACGGCTTCCGGATTGCCCATGATCTGCTTGATGCGTTGGGAGGCTTTGCTGCGTTCCCAGAGGCCGATCAGCCAGAGGCCGGTGAAGCCCCGTTTGGCCAGCCGCTCGAGTTCTTCATCGGGAACTTCATTGAGCCGCTGGATAGGGCGTTTATATTCTTTGGTGAGCTGATCCAGCCAGACGTAGGTGTTCTTGGCGATCAGGACCAGCCGCGGCATCCAGTCCTTATCGGGACTGAAGCGTTCGATTTCGCTTTCCATGCCCCGGAATTCATAGACGCGCGCCGGGCCGGGTCCCAGGAAGATGGCTTTTTGTTCTTCTTTGATCAGGTCGAGGCTGCTCAACAGGCGGTAGAAATATTTGCCGATGATGAAGCCCCAGCGGGTGAGGATATATTCCAGCTGGCCGGAGAGGGAGTGGGGGACGGCGATGGCCGGACTGCGCAGCATGTCGATGAGCGATTGATTGTCGGGACCATAGGGCGGCTGGGTGGCGAAATAATCTTGCAGCCCGGCCATCATGGGTTTGTAGGAGGTTTCGCGACTGAGGTCGCTGTCGTCAAAGAGTTCCTGATAGGGAGCCATGGCGGGGTTGACATTGGCCAGCCAGAGCATCATCATTTCTTCGAGGGCGATCTGGCGGTTGGAGATGCCGGCGCTTTCGCCCGCGAGGTAGGTCGCTACATCGGTTTCACCGCGGTAGACGGCTATGGGAGGAAATTCTTCGCAGAAACGAGCCAGAGCAAGGTCGACTGCTTCACGATCCAGCCGGCTTTCCAGAAATTCCAGGGCTTCGGCCATGGCTTTAGGATTGCGCTGTTTGCGGTATTCGCCTGCGACGTAGTGCAAAATTTCGTCGATCAGGCCCATTGCGTTGATTTGACCGGCTTTAACGGCGGTCTCGGGGAAACGTACCAGATCCCGTTTTTCGTTCATGCGCTGAGCGAAGATCCGGGCGGCATAGAAATTGGCGAAAACTACGTTGCCACTGAGGGAAAAGAGGGAAAGATTGAACTGATAGCGGTCCCGAGCCCGACGTGAAATGTGAAACTCGAAGGTAGGATAGCGGTTGCTTTGCTCTGGCATGATTTCTCCTTTCAGAAGCGATGCAGATCCTCCTCGGGTGAGGAGGTTTCATGGTAACCCCGGGAATAGGGGGAGGTTTTTGGGATTTTACCAAATCGCGTTGATTATAACATGATTTCAAACTTTAGAGAATTGGGGGTATTTTGAGTTTAATTTGGCTTTTTCGGGGTTTAACTTTATGATAGAACTCAGCTGTTGGAGCAGTTCGTCCATCCACTTTCAAGGAGATGTCCCATGAATCAGGTCGCGGCTGCATATGAACAGGTGTTACAGTTCAAAGGTGATTCGTTGAAAGAGCGCATTGCCGAGCTTGAAATGTGCCTGGGCGGCATCGATCGAGGCTATTGGGAGAATTTCTGCGCCCACCAGGGGATCAATCCTTCGTTGTTGGTGGCGGCGTTGACTCTCAAGCGGGCCTCCAGTCAGATCAACGAAATCGTCCACGCTCTGGGGATTATCCTTTCGCTGCCGCATATTTTGCGGGATGAGGAGATGATCGAGTATGTCTCCTTGGGGGCCGGGAGCGGGGAGCGTCTTTTCGATTTCGAAACAACGGTACGGATTGCAGTTTTTAAATTTACGGATTGGAAGGGCGGTTCGGAGTCGAGCCGGCAGAACCGGTTGTTCAAGGATTTTTATATGCTGGCCGAATACGATACCTTCAAGGAGCGCTTCCTTTATTTTGTCGGTTCGGAGGCGCCGGTGAAATTTCTGAACGGCAGGCGGGAATTGCGCAGTGTGCTGAGCCAGGACGGCAAACTCTGGGCTGATTTTCAGCAGAAATACGGCGAGCAGTTCAAGACGGTGGGCGATTATTATGAATTCCAGAAGGAGCGGGTCCTGTTGGTGGATCTGGCGGAGATCGTCCCCGAATTCAAAATCGAGGATCTGGAAGAAGAGCCACCGGAAGTAGACAGCAGCAAGTAGACAGCAGGAAAACGTCCATTTTTCGGCGGCTTTCTGAAGCCGCCGAAAAATATATGTTATCAACCGTCAGGTTGTCAATCCTGTTATGCGTGGTATGATGCGCGGTGTGACGGGGGAACTTCACCCCCGTCAACCTTTGTTTATGAGGGTGACAAATATGACGCGTTGGATTCGTGTCTTGCAATGGGTAGTTTTTGTCGGGTTGATCGCCTTTGCTGTTGTAGGCGTCGTAACCTGGCGTAATCCTACTCCTGTGGTAGCGATGGTGACGATGACGCCACGTCCAACCGCTACTCCGACAGTTGAAATGACGGCCACTACACCTCCAACCTGGACCCCGACGGCTGAACCGACCGAAACTCCGACTCCAACTCCTACCGCCACCCCCACGCCGCCGGTCTCTCCGTTGGTTTTGCCCGCAGTCCCCCCGATTATCGAGTCGGGGAAGATCACTCCGGCGCAGACCGTCGTGTTGACCGGAGCCGGGAGCACCTGGTCGTATACGCGGCCGGCTGCGATGCCGCTGGTGACTCAGCCGAAGGGGACGATCAATATTTTGCTGCTGGGCAGCGATCGCCGTCCCGGCGAGAAAATTGCCCGCACTGATGTTTTGATGATCCTCTCGGTTTACCCCGATATTCCGGCCGCCAGTATGATTTCGATCCCGCGCGATTTTTATGCCTGGATTCCGACGCATGGCCTGGATAAGATCAATACCGCTTATCTCTATGGGGCAAAAACCGGTTATCCGGGCGGCGGTCCGGGATTGATCAAGGCGACCGTCGAGTACAATTTCGGGGTGCCGATCCATTATTATGCCCTGGTGGATTTCGACAGTTTCCGGCGCATTGTGGATACCGTCGGCGGGGTGGATATTCCGGTGGAGTGTGGTTTCCACGATACTTACCCCGATACGGAATCGGCTACCGGTCAGACCGATATCGATCTGGAACCGGGCATGCGCCATCTGGACGGCAAATTTGCTCTCTGGTATGCCCGCTCTCGCTGGAGTACTTCAGATTTCGACCGCCATCGCCGGCAGCAGCAGGTGATCCGGGCGATCTACAATAAAGGGCGCAGCCAGGATATGCTCTCGATCACCAAAGTCGGTGAGTTGTGGAGCACTTTTAAAGATACCGTGGAAACTGACATGACCCTGAAGGAGATCGCTTATCTGGCGCCGATCGGGGTGAATTTCGATATGGAAAACCTCAAGAGCCGCTTTATCCGGGGCGGATCGTTGCTGCGTTCGGCCACAGCTCCCAACGGTGGCGCGGTCCTGGTGCCCGATTTCAATGTATTGCAGGGCTTTATGCAGGAAGCCGCGACTCCGCCGTTGAGCAGCCGGGCTTCGCAGCGGGCCTATCGGGTGCGGGTGATCAACGGTACCGGCCGGGAAAATATGGGGCCGGTGGCGGTGGATCGTTTGCGCATCGAGGGGCTCAGCGTGGTGGAACTCAAGATGTCCGAGAGCGGCGTTTACAGTCGGACCGTGATCAACGACTTCACCACGACCTCCAAGGGCTCGCCGTTGCCCACGCTGTTGCGCCTTTACAACCGCAAGGACGCGGATGTGGTCAAGACGCCGACCGAGGGCAGTGAAGTGGATTTCGAGATCATCCTGGGCCAGGATTACAATTCCTGTCTGGGGGCAGGGCTGACGGGCGGCCGCTCCGCTCCGGTGGCGACGCGGACGCCGACCCCGGCCCCGACGCCGACCTGGGATCCTTCCCTGCCGACGCCCGATCCGTCCCTGTTCACGCCCACTCCGGAATTTACTCCCATGCCGGAGTTCACGCCGACGCCGGAGCCGCCCACGGCCACGCCGGAGCCTCCGACGGCCGAGCCTCCTACGCCGACGCCCGAAGGGCAACAGCCGTAAATTTTTAAAAGTCCGTGTTTTTGCGCGCATTCTGATGCGCGCAAAAACACAAACAAAAAAGTCTCTCTGTCTGCTTCGCACAGTGCGTCGCGTTTTACCTGGAAAGCACCGGTTGCGGGACGCTAAAAAGCTAACCGTACAGGTCGAAAAAAGCCGGGTTGCTTGTGCGGTCGTGCGAAAATGGAACAAGAATAAAAAATATGGGGGTAGGCGGCTTAGCCGCCTACCCCCATACTTTTTATAGGAAAAATGTAGCCGTTACGGATTTTGCGGACTGACGATCTGGCCGCCGCATTCGTTAAAGTGGGCCAGATGTTCATCCTCGTTTTTAGAGAAGAAGTGGCTGCTGTCGTTTTTGGTACAGTCGACCATGAAGAAGTAGTACTCGGTCACGGCCGGATGGGCGGCCGCGTCGATGGCGGCCAGTCCGGGATTGGAGATCGGTCCTTGCGGCAGCCCCAGGTTGCGGTAGGTGTTGTAGGGCGATTGGATTTCCAGATCGTCGAACAGCAACATATGTTTCCACCAGGTTCCTTCGTCGGGCCGATAGCCCAGCGCATACTGGACCGTGGGACAGGCATCCAGGTACCAGCCGTCACGCAGCCGGTTGTAGTAGACGCCGGCGATGATGGCGCGTTCTTCGGTTCGCACGGCTTCGCGTTCCACGATCGAGGCCATCGTGATCCCCTGGTAGAGGTTGAGATTTTGAGCGGCAAAACCCTGCTGGATTTCGGGAGTGACCTTTTCCTGGAAATTGGCCAGCATCCGGTCCAGCAAATCGTAGGCCGTGGCATCCATCGACAGCCGATAGGTGTCGGGGAAGAGGAATCCTTCCAACGTGGCCGTGATGGGGATATTGGAGAGGAAGGCGTATTTGTTGATCAGGTCGGTCTGGCGCCAGCCGGTCTGGACCAGGAGCACGAAATCGTTGGCCTGAATGGCGGTCTGTTGGTTGATCAGGACGGCCAGCTCTTCAATGCGTTTGCCTTCAGGGAGCGTGACCTGTTGTTCGGGGGCCGAGGCATGTTGGAGGGCGTTGGCGATTTCCGGGATGGTCATGGTCTGTTTGAGCGTATAGGTGCCGGCCTGAACTCCGGAATCGAGGCGGTGATATTGCATGTAACGGCGGAAAAGTTCTGCATCGCTGATCAGATTGGCATTGATCAGATTAGTGGCGATATCGGAGACGCTGGCCCCTTCAGCAATGGTGAAGGTAACCTCCGTGTCGTCGGTCCCGGCCGGTTGTTCCAGTGCATCTGCCTGACCGTCCAGATAAAGTTGCAGGTAAGTCTCTTCGGCTGAACAGCTCAGCGAGAAAAGGCTGAGACCCAAAATGAGCAGTCCAAGCCATAGTCGATGGTGCTTCAAAAGTTAATCCTCCTGATTTATTTTGAATGATTTAAGGTTTCCCTGATTCCGGCAATTGTTGTGAGTGCGCATCCAGATAACCTTGCAGGATGACGGCGGCCGCTACGGCGTCGAGGGCTTTGGGATCGGGGCGTCGTCCCTGTTCCTGGATCAGCGCGGCAGCTTCTACGGTCGTCATCCGTTCGTCCCAGAGGTGGATAGGGATTTGGAGAGCGGCACCCAGAGCCGCGCTGTAATCGCGGACCCAGACTGCATTGGGACCTTCTTCTCCGTTGAGGCGCAGCGGCAGACCTACAATGACAGCTCCGACCTGATATTCTTTGACGATGGCGGCTACTTTGGCGAAGTCTGCCACTCGAGAGGTGCGCGGGAAGATGGTCAAGGGACGGGCCAACATACCGGTAGGGTCGCTGATGGCGACTCCGATCCGACGTTCACCCAGGTCTAAGGCTAAATAACGCATTTTATAATCACTTTTTGGCAGTACCGCGTAATTCACTCGGATTTTACTGCAAAGGCGCCGGGACAGCTCTGGAAAAAGCCCATGATTTCTCGCGCATTCGGATGCGCGAAAAATCATAAACAAAAAATTCCGACCTGTGCGGTTAGCGCATCGGTTGTGCAAATAGTGGCCGAAGTGAAAAAAACGGCCTAAAAACT
>CAZCTC010000082.1:0-33866 GCA_964501335.1 uncultured Anaerolineales bacterium
GTAGACAGTAGACAGCCTGCGCCGCCGGGGCGGCTCTGGAAAAGGGACATGTTTTCGGCGGCTTTCTGAAGCCGCCGAAAACATAAACAAAAAAACTCTCTCCCCATCCCGCGCGGCGTATCAGGCCGGGAAAAGATCATTTGCGGGACGTTACAAGGCCGGGGCCATGCCATAAAGGCCTGTTTTCAGGATAGATAGACGGAAAATATCCCGTTGCCCTACCGGGATGGGCGAATATAGCTATAATTCGAGCTATGAATCAGTCGGAAAAATCACAAATGCTGTGGGTGGTATGGGCCGGTTATGTGGACGGAGAATGGCAGGAAGTGCTTTCTGCGAAACCTCCGTTTGAAGTGACCGGGTTGGAACCGATTGAGCTGGCGCGCCTCTATGCCGTACATCGCGCGGCCTGGGATTTTGAGCGGGCGAAGGCACTGGAACGGGATGCTGTGGATGCGAAGACGATTGAGGTTCCGGCTCCTCCCCCGGCGTTGACCGATATCAATGCCCATCCTCCGGCGCTTACCGGCAGAACTTCTCAAATTCATTATCTCGATTGTGCTCCTATGCGCCCTTATTGGCCGGCAATCGAGGCGGCAACTTGCTGTCTGCTGGTGGAGACCGATGACGGTTTATTGCTGGTCGATACGGGCTTCGGCCGGAATGATTATCTCCAGCCGTCGCGGGTGATGCGTAATTTTCAGCGGCTGCTCCGGGCCCCTCGGCAGTTGGAGGATACGGCTTGTGAACAGGTCAAGCGGCTGGGGTATGATCCGGGGGATGTACGTCATATTGTGATGACCCATTTGCATTTAGATCATGCCGGCGGGCTGCCGGATTTTCCTGAAGCGCAGATCCATATTTTCCGTCCGGAGTATGAGGCGGCGATGCAGACGGAGCGCGGGTTCTGGGAGATGTTTTTCCGTCCCGAACATTGGGCGCATGGGCCACATTGGGTCTTTCACGATCGGGAGACCCGGATCTGGAACGATGAGGTGGAGCGTAAGACCTGGTATGGATTTGAAGCGATCCAGCTGGAGGGGATTTCGCCGCGGGTGGCGTTGATCCCGTTGACGGGCCATACGCCGGGACATTGTGGCGTAGCGGTTGAGACCCTGTCGGGGTGGGTGTTGCATTGTGGGGATGCTCTGCCTTACGGCGGTCCGGTCAATGTGCCCCCGGAGTGGTTTTCGTCGCTTTTAATCGGGGACCATGGGCCGCGGTTGCGGGCTCTGGCGGCGGAGCACGGAGATGAGGTATTGTTGTTGAGCGCGCATCTGCCGCCGGCCTGGATGGCGGCGCTTCAGCGCGGCGAGCGGCCGTATTGATAAAGAAGTAGACAGCCGCAAGTAGACAGTAGACAGCCTGCATCGCCTGTGCGGCTCTGGAAAAGGCCATGTTTTGGGGCGCAGGTGGTTGGCCCTCTCCCTAATCCCTCCCCCATATTGCTGTCCATGTGCTGCGCGCTTTCAAGAGATTCTTTGAGAGGATGCGCCGCTGGCATGGAGGTGAGGGGGAGGGACTTCAGAAGGTGTCGCCGGGGCGGCTCTGGTAAAGGCTATGTTTTGGTGCGCATTCTGATGCGCACCAAAACATAAATAAAAAACCTCTCTCTGCCGACCCTGCGCGGCGTGTCTTAGCGGGAAAGGGCTATTTGCGGGGTGTTAAAAGAGATTTCACCGCAGAGGGCACAGAGAAGAAGAGAGGAGATTTTTTGGGGCTATTTTCAAGACAGAAAGCCATGGGGGGGCGGCACCCCGAAAGATGAAAAGAGATTTCGGGTAGGGGCGACCTTTAGGGTCGCCCCGGTGTGTATCTTCAGGCCGTCAAGGCAGGGTAAAGCTGATCGTGCAGGGGCGGGCATGTTCTTTGGGACATTCGCCGACCGATTCCTCGTGGTAATAGACCGCAAATTTTTCGCTCCAGAAGACTTTTTTCCCTTCCACACGCACCAGAGGGTCCTCCGTGGCGCAGCCTGAAACTTCCGGCAGGTTCGGCAAGGCCGGGTTTCCTTTTTCTTTCCACACAATCAGACAGCTGCCCGGGGCCAGATTTTCCAATCCCCAGCGATCTCCAGTGATTGCTGTGTCGCCGTCTCCCAATTTTAGTTGGGCCAGGGGGATCTCTGTCGTGCCGTTGTTCATGACCCAGAAACCGTCTTCGCGTTGGAAGGCCAGGATCAATTCGCCGGTTATCGGTTCCGGGGTAGATGTCGGTTCCGGAGTCGGCGTCGGTTCGGGTGTGCTGGTCGACTCGACGGCAAGGATGGTAGCCGGTTCTGTCGGCGCGATGGTTTCCGGAACGGCCGTTTCGGTCGACGTCGGTTCGGCGATGACAGCCATGGGCGTCGGCGTGACGGTGTTTTTGGGTTGCAGCAGGTTGAAAATGAAGATGGAGGCTGCGGCTACCAGGGCCAGGAGCAGGCAGATACCGATCCCGATGCCGATGTAGAGTACGACAGGGCGATTGGCGGCCGGTGCGGGTTTGACCGGTACTGAAGCTTCGGTCGGCGAGGGCGGTGTTGGTACGGCCGTTGCCGTCGGTGTGACGGGAGCCGGCGCGGGCGTGGCGGTGACCGGAGTCACCGGGGCGACCGGGCGGGAAAGGATGGTGGGGGCCATTTCGGTGATCGGCTGCGAGGGCGGTGTGGAATCCGTGACGGGGGCTGCGACGGGAGTTACGGTTATGGCCGGTTCTTCGGTCGGTGCAGCGGTCGTGTAGATCGGGATCACCGTGACGGTGGCTGAGGTGGTGGTGGTGGTTTCAGGCGTGATGGCTGGTGGAGGAGGGAAGTCAGCCGGCGGTATGGCGGCGGGTGGGGGCGTTGGGCCGGCATCGGTGATGACGGCTACCTGGATTTCTGTGGCAGCCTGAGGGATTGTCCCTGAGACGGAGACGGCCGGTGGAGGGGGCGGGATCGGAACGACTTTTATTGTTTCTATGGACTGTGATATTGCTTCGGCGGTGGGTGCGGGTGTTACCTCAACCGGCGGCGGCGGGGGAGTGGGGAAGGCATTGGGCACGACCGGCAGGCTGAGATGGGCCTGGACCCGGTCGGGGATGCTCTTGCGGCTGATCGGTTGGGGGGCGGATGCCGGTTCGGGCAGCGCCTGATCCAGGGCATCGGCCAGCGCCACGCCGGTGGGATAGCGGGCCTGCGGGTCCTGGGCCATGGCTTGCAGGATGACCGCTTCCAGTGCGGGGCTGAGTTCCGGCCGTATTTCGCGGGGCGGGGGGGGGGTGGAACTCATGTGCATCATGGCGATTTGTAACGGGTCTTCGGCGTTGAAGGGAAGCCGGCCGGTGAAGATCTCGTAGAGCATCACCCCGACGGCATAGAGGTCGCTTTGAGGGACGACGTTGGCCGAAGAGACGGCCTGCTCAGGGGCGATGTAGTGCGGGCTGCCGAAGGTCAGACCGCGTGTGCCGGCCTCGGTCAGAAGTGCCAGCCCGAAGTCAGTGAGGATGGCATGGCCCTGTTTGTCGAGCATTACATTGGCGGGCTTGACGTCGCGGTGGATGATTCCCTGGCTATGAGCGTAATCCAGCGCTTCGCCGACCTGGCGGATGATCCGTTTGATGTCGGCGGCTTCCATGGTTTCGTTGTCGGCCTGATAACCCGAGAGGATCGATTCCAGGTCGGCGCCGTCGATGTATTGCATGGCCATATAAAGGAGGCCGTGGTCCTCGCCGTAGCGGTAGAGCCGGACGATGTGGGGATGTTCCAGCCGGGCGATGGCCTGAGCTTCCCGTTCAAAGCGCATCAGGTAATCGGCCTCGGCGCGGAAGGGGGTGTCGATCACTTTGATGGCGACTTTGCGGTTGAGCCGGACATCGAGTCCCTGGTAGACGCGGGCCATGCCGCCGTGGCCGAGGAGGGCTTCCAGTCGATACTCGTCGAGTTCCATTCCGATCAGGTCGAGATCGGGGTTTTGGGAATCGGGGGCGCCGGGGGCGGCTTCGACATTCATATGGGCGGTGATTTTTTCGTTGACCGAGATCAGGGAGAGCCGTTTGACATCGCTGCCGGGCTCGATGCTGAGGGCGGGGGCGGCTTCCTGCAAGGCGGTTTCCAGGGCGTCGAGCAATTCCTGGCCGGTGGGATAGCGTTCTTCGGGCTGTTTGCTCAAGGCGCGCAGCAGGACGGCTTCGGCGGGGGCCGGCAGGGCCGGATTGCGTTCACAGGGCGGCGGTGGGGGTTGGGTTACATGTTGCAGTGCGACGACGGTGGCTGACGGATCGTCGAAGGGGACGGCTCCGGTGAGCATCTCATAAAGGATGATGCCCAGGGAGTAGAGGTCGGATTGGGGGACGGCGTCGGCGGAATGGCGGGCCTGTTCGGGGGCGATGTAGTGGGGGCTGCCGAAGACCTCGCCGAGCGAGCCCTGGTTGAGATCGAGGGCCAGGCCGAAGTCGGTGAGGACGATGCGGCCGTCTTCGGCCAGCATGACATTGGCCGGTTTGACATCCCGGTGGATGACGTTATTTTGATGGGCGTAGTCGAGGGCGTTGGCGATGGCGCGGCCGATGTGGATCACGTCGGCGTGGGGCATCAATTCATTGCGGTCGTGGTATTCGGCCATCAGTTCCCGCAGGTCGAGTCCTTTGATGTATTCCATGACGAAGTAGTAGAGTTCTTCCTGTTCGTCGGCGTAGAAGATCTGGATGATGTTTTCGTGGCGCCAGGCGGCGACGGCACGGGCTTCGCGGATGAAACGGGCGGCATAGGCGGGGCTGTGGCGAAAGCGGGCGTCGATTACTTTGACGGCGACGGGGCGTTCGAGTTTGGTGTCCCAGCCGTAGTAGACCAGGGCCATTCCGCCATGGCCGAGCAGTCGATCCAGGCGAAAATTGCCTAAAAGTTGGCCGATCAAGGGGTCTGTCAGCATGTGTGCCTCCTGCAAGGCGCCAGATGAGTAACATGATACTCTGATTTTGGAGATTTTCAAAGGCGCGAGGGCTTTTTGCGTCCCGCAGGAGGCTTTTCTTCGGGGAGATGCGACGCGCGGGGAAAAGGGACAAGAAAAGGCCTGTTTTTTTCGCGCGTCGTCTTCGGCGCGCGAAAAAATAGACAAAAAAATCTTTGAGCTGTTGATGTTTTCCCGGATGGGGATAAAATCATTCCGGATAATTTCTTTTTACCGAAAGAGATGGGAATGCAAACTTTAGAATGCGTGGCGGAACAACTCCTCTATCCGACGGCTCCTTTCCATTTTAATGGGACTGTCCAAAAACCTTCTCATTTTCCTTCGGGAGATCAGGCCTATGGGCCGGGAAAGTTTTGGCAGACATTGCGGTGGGAGGATCGGGTTTTTGGGGTGCGGTTGGAAGATCAGGGTACGGTCGATGCGCCCTGTGTGAATTTGCGGTTGTATGCTGACCGCGGGTTGTCGGCGGAATTGCAACAGCAGATTGTGGCGGAGCTGGCTTATCGTCTGGATTTCTATGCCGATCTGAGTGATTTTTACGGCAATCTGGGCGGTGATCCTTTGTTGGGACCGGTGCTGGAGCGCTGGCGCGGGATGCGAGTGATGGTTTCCGAGTCGCTGTACGAGTATCTGGTCATCGCGACGGTGTTGCAGAATACCACCGGCCGGCGGTCGGCGCAGATGTTGGAGGTTTTATTTCAACGGTATGGAGCGCGGTTGAATTTCGACGGGCAGGAACTGCATGCCTATTGGGCTCCGGGGGCGTTGGCGGCGGTGGAAGAGGCCGAGTTGCGGGCGCTCAAGGTGGGCTATCGCGCCCGGACTTTTAAGCGGCAGGCGGAGCTGTTTGCTTCCGGGGCGTTGGATGAGCAGGGGCTGCGGGCTCTTTCTTCGGCGGAATTGAAGAAGGCGTTGTTGGATGTCTATGGGGTGGGGCCGGCGTCGGTCTGGTATTTGATGTTTGAGGTGTTTAAGCGTTACGATGCCTTTGACCATATTTCACCCTGGGAGCAGAAGATCTATTCGCGGTTGTTGTTCAATGTAGAACTGGTGGAGGCGCAGAAGATTTTGGATGAGGTCGAATCTCGCTGGGGACGTTGGAAGATGTTGGCGGCGCATTATCTTTTTGAGGATCTTTTCTGGCGGCGCCGACATCAGCCGGTGCCCTGGTTGGAGGCGTTGTTGCGGTAATGGATAGAAAATATTGGGAGTCGAGCGCCGGCCCCAGGTCGGCGCTCGACTCCCAATATTCCAATTAAGGTTGGGCGACCAGCAGCTGATTGGTGCCGAAGAGAAAGGGTTGGTAGCGGATTACTTTGTAGCCGGCGGCCGTGGCGATGTCGGTCAGGGTCCGCCGGTTGAAGATGGTGATGTGCTGGACGGTTTCTTCGGAGTAGAAGAGTCCGATCCGGCCGCCGATTTGATGGACTTTGTCTCCCAAGGGCGACGGTGTGGTGATCAAAAGGTGGCCGGTGGGGGCGAGCAGTGGGTGGAGCCGGCGCAAGAGTTGTTCGGGATAACGCAGATGTTCGATGACGGCTGCCATTACAATGACGGTGAAGCCGGTGCGTCCGGGATTCAGTTCTTCGGTGTCCAGATCGCACTGTAAGAATTGGTGTTGGGGGTACTTTTTCCGGCAGTAGGTCAGCGCTTCCAGGTTGGTATCGACGCCCGTGTAAGAGGTCAGTTCGGCGACCCGGTCGGGTAAACTGGTCCAACTGCAGCCGATATCGAGGATATCACCTTGAATGTAGGGGAGAACCCTGTCCCACCGCTCTTTTTTGATCATTTCAGAAAGCAAAGGTTGCATGGCGGCAAGTATAACACAGTTCTCAACGGGCTCAAATTGACATCAAGTAAGAAGCTATTATACTTTTTGTGTAGTATACCTGAAAAAAGCGTGAGGAATTTTTAACTCGTTTTTTTGCGGGAAGCGTCGGTATTTTCTCTATTTCTCAATTCAACTCACTACTTCTTCAAGGAGGGCGATGTGCGGGTTCTGGTAACTGGGAGCACAGGCTGTCTGGGATCAAACATTTGCAAACATCTGTTGAAAGAAGGATATGAAGTTCGAGCTTTGCTGCGAGAGTCTTCATCGACTGAGGCGATCGACGATTTGCCTGTGGAGCGGGTTTTGGGGGATGTGACCGATTACAAGAGTCTGGTTCAGGCTATGGACGGGTGCACCTGGGTTTTTCATACCGCCGCCTTTGTGACCTATTGGAAGAAAAATTGGGAAGCGGCCCGGCAGATCACGGTCGTCGGGACTGAGAATGTGGTGCAGGCCGCATTGAAGGTGGGGGTGAAGCGGTTGATCCATACGTCCAGCATTGCCACGATCGGCACGACCGGCAATCCGCGGCGTATTCCGGATGAGAACTGGCCCTTTGATGAGTATAAATGGAAGATCCCGTATCACGCAACCAAACGCCAGTCCGAAGAATCGGTCATGGAAGGGGCGCGTCAGGGATTAGATGTCGTTATTTGCAATCCCTCGATTATTTTTGGAGAGCGGGATGTCAAATTGAATGCCGCCAAGGTTTTCCGGATGGTACAGTTCTTTTATCCCTTCTATCCGGCGGCCGGCGGTTCGGCGATCTGTGATGCGGATGATGTGGCGATCGGCCATATTCGGGCGGCCGAGCGGGGACGATGCGGGGAACGGTATATTATGTGCAGTGAGAATCTGTCGGCCAGGGATTATTTTACCCTGGCGGCGGAAGTAAGCGGTCAACGCAAGCCCTGGATTCCGCTGCTCCATCCGGTGCCGCGTCTGATCACGGTTTTAGGAGAGCGTTCGGCCGAGCGCAAAGGCCAGGCTCCGATTTTTAATTCGTCCATGCCTTTTATCGTCAACCGGCATATTTTTGGTTCGCCGGAGAAGGCCCGGCGGGAGTTGGGATTCGGCCAGACTTCGGGGCGGGATTCGATGATGAAGGAATATCGCTGGCTGGATGAACATCATAAATTGCGGGCTTTGCTGGGTAAGCCGGCTTCGTGACAGGTCGAAAAACCCGGTTATAATTGAGAGCGTGTGGGTGAAAAATCATTTGATCGAGGACCCCTTGGAAACGACAGATCCTATTCCTTTTGAACAGGCCATGGCGGAGCTAGAAGAAATTGTCCAGCGCTTGGAGACCGGAACCTTGAGTCTGGAGGAAACTGTGGCGCTTTATCAACGGGGGCGCTTTTTGACGCAGCATTGCCAGGGGTTGCTGGATGGGGCGGAGCTGCGGGTGCGGCAATTGATCCGTGACGGCGAAGGGGCGGGACAGACGGCTCCTTTCCATACTGAGGAAGCGTAAGAGGAGAGGGATGCGATTTCGGGCTCTGATTTCCGGGATATTGGCGGTGTTGGTTCTGGCCTGTTCGGCTCAGATTCCAACGTTACAGCCTATGGCTACCGTGCAGCCGCCTCTGGAAGAAAATCGGAGCCTGGGCCGTGACGGTGCAAGCTGGGCCAATGTGAAGTTGCAGGGATTGTGGGGCTCCTGGCAGGTCCGTCCGCAGGCGCAGGATGCGCTGGTTCAGGGTTATTTCCGTTACAATGTGGCGGAATGGAAGCCGGAGGTTTCGCAATCCACGAAAGACGGCGATACTCAGGCCACGTTGCGTCAGGGTCTGGGATTGCAGATTCCGGGGGGCGGCAGCGATGTTTATACCAATGTCTGGAACGTTGCGTTGGCTACCGGGATGCCGATGAATCTGGCCATGGATCTGGGCAGCGGAGAGGCTACCGTGGATGCCAGCGGCCTCTCGTTGAGCGGATTGAGCTTTAACGGTGCCGATACCGATTTGCGTTTGAGCTTTTCTTCGGTCAATCCTGAGCCATTGACCACGCTGAGAGTGGTGGCCGGCGCCGGGGATACGATCCTTTCCGGATTGGGAAACGCCAATCTGGACCGTCTTTCCGTCACCGGCGGCGCCGGGTTGATCGATGTGGATTTCAATGGAGCCTGGAGCCGGGGGGCTCTGGCCGACATTACGGCCGGCGCCGGCAAAATTACAATTCGGGTTCCTCAGGGTTTGGGTGTGCGGGTGGTGTTGATCGGTGCCCCGGTGCGGGCCGTGAAAACCAGCGGTTTTGTGGAACGAGGCCAGGATGCTTATGTCAACTCGTCCTATGGCGTGGCGCCGCTGACGTTGACGATTCATTTGACGGTGGGCGTTGGCGACATCGTTTTGATTTCTCAGTAACGCTGCGGGCGGTTTTGCAAGGAGGCTGGCCATGCGTTTCTTCCGAAGACTTTTGCGACCCAATTTACCACCGCCGGGGCGTCCTGATTTCCCACCGGGAGTACCTCCTCCCCCTATGGGACCTTTTAATTTACCTCCCCCCCTTCCTCCCCGGTCGCTGTTGGAGCAGGCCCAACATTTGTTGATGAACGGCGATCCTGAAGGCGCGGCTGTAATCTTCGATCGATTATCCCATGAAGCGTATGCCCAAGATCGTATCTGGGTCGGCGTGCAGATGACGACGCGGGCGGTTCAGGCCTGGCTGGCGGCCCGGAATCCGGAAGCGGCCCGCCAGCATGTCTTGCAGGTGGCGCAGCAGATGGCGGCGCTCGGGCGGGGCGAACAGGCGGCGCGGTGGATGCAGATGGTGTTGATGCTTTTCGATGAAGATTATCCTCAGATCGGTCAGCAATTGCAACAGGAGTTGCGTTCTTTGCTCGGCAGTCCGGCCACTCAGGCTCCGGCCGCGGTACCGGCTCCGTCTCAGCATTCCCTTCCGGCCCAATGTCCCTCCTGCGGCGCTCCGGTGCGGCCCGACGATGTGAAGTGGATAGGGGCGGATCGCGTCGAATGTGCTTATTGCGGTAACATTATCCTCGCAAAGTAAAGGCTTGGTGTATGCAGGGATTTGAATTTCTGTTTAATTTGCTGGGGACTACGTCGGGTTCGGCCGTTTATCACTTGCTGATTGCCCTGGCGCTCGTGCCGGCGGTGGGAATTGTCTGGACCGAGTGGCGACAATCGAAGAATGATGAATTGGAACCCTATGTCTTTGCCATTGCGGGGACCATGCTGGTACGCATTGTGGCGTTGGTGCTGGCCCCCTTTCACCTGACGGGAGACAGTCTGGTGGCGGTCTTTTCGGCCCCCTGGCTCTATGCGGTGGAATTGCTCTCTGTTTTTCTGTTGTTTGGGGGATTTGCGGTCGCCATCTGGCCGGAGCGACGCAAGTTGCTGCTGCGCGGGTTGCTTGGGGGGTGGTTTGTCGTTTCGTTGGGGTTGGCGATCTTCTGGTATGTGATTTATGTCCAGCAATTATTGATCACCTATAACGATTTCGGACAGATCCCGGTCTGGTATCTGCTGCTGGCCCTGGCTTCTTTTGTGGCGGCCGGTCTGATCCTGCGTTTTCGGCGGGATACCGGGTGGGTGACCCCGGCAGCTTTCGGCCTTCTGGGGGCCGGGGCGTTGATGGGGTTTGGGGGCGCTCTTTTTGGTGGGATTGCTTTTCAGCAGACGGCTGAAGGGATTGCCCGGTTGATCTGGTTGATCGCCTATCCGCTCTTTGCGGTGGCTTTTTACAGTACCTCGTTGCAGGATCTCAATCTCTATCGGGATGAATTGAAGGGGTTGAGCGATCAATCGCTGGTTCAGCGGCAGGAGATGCTTTTCCTGATCGAGGCGACCCGCTCGATCGGCGAGTCGCTGGATTTGCGGGGGATGCTGGGGCAGGTAGCCGAGATTGTGGCGCAGGCGCTGCGGGCGGATCGGGTTTCTATTTTCCTGGCGCATCAGGAGAAGCCGAATACTTTGATCCTGGTGGGGAATTATCGGGTGTTGGGCCATCGTTACAGCCCTCCGCAGGAAATTCCGATGCGCAATTATCCGGTCCTTTCTTTTGCCATGCGCCAGCCCCAGATGGTTTTTGGTCCGAACGATGATTATACGACCATGCAGCCGGTCTTTACTTTGCTGGGGATCGAGAAACCGGGGCCGGTGTTGATTCAACCGCTGGCCCGTCAGAAGCAGGTGATGGGGTTGTTGCTGGCCTGCAACGATTATTCGGGCAATGAGTTCACTTCAGAACAGGAGAATCTGGCGACCACCGTGGCGGTGCAGATCGCCGGGGCGGTGGAGAACAGCCGTCTCTATCGGGCGCTGGAAGACAAAGCGAAGGAGCTGGCGCAGCTGTTGACGGCGCGGGAGGAAGAGTTCCAGCGTCAGGAAGCTATTCTGGAAAGTATGGCCGAAGGAATTCTGGTCAGCGATCCGAAGGGCCGGATTATCCTGGTCAATGCGGCGGCGGAAGAGATCGTGGGCGTGGAACGCGAGACCTTGCGCGGACGGCTGGTCACCGAGCTGTTGACGTTGCCGACGACGGATGAGGGATTGGAAGCGGCGGCCTTGATCGATATCACGCGCCCGATCGAAGTGGTTTTCGATCTGCACGATCGTAAGCTGCGGGTCCATGCGGCGCCCGTCTTGATGCAGAATGGGGCACGTCTCGGTGTGGTGGCCATCCTGGCCGATATCACTCGCGAGAGCCTGGCGGAAGAGGCCAAGCGGGAGTTCATTGCCAGCATTTCGCATGAATTGCGCACGCCGCTGACCGCGATCAAAGGGTATTCCGAGCTGCTGTTGGGGGGGATGGCCGGGATGTTGCCGGCCGGGCCGGCGCAATTCCTGGGCGTAATCCGGGAGAATGCGTTGCGGATGTCTTCCCTGACCGACAATATTATCTCCGTGGCGGAGATTGAGCGGGGCCGGTTGGGGCTGAATTATCAGAGTATTAATGTAGGGACCCTGATCAATGAAGTGGTCAGCCGTTATCGGGAACGGATTGCGCAGCGGCAGTTGAAGGTGACGGTCGACGCCCCGGAGGGGCTGCCTACCATTGAGGCCGATGCCAATCGGTTGCGGATGGTGATCGACAATCTGGTGAACAATGCGGTGAAGTTTACCTATCCTGAAGGGAAGATCCATGTCGGCGTGCGGATGATCTCGGATAACGGCGGCAAGCCGGCCTATATTTCGATTGCCGTGGCCGACAACGGGGTGGGCATTGAAGTCAATGAGCAGCCGTTGATCTGGGACCGTTATTATCGGGCGAACAATCCTTTGAGCCTGGAGGCCGGCGGGTTGGGAATCGGTCTGCCGATTGCCCGGGCTTTGGCCGAGGCGCACGGCGGCCGCATCTGGGTGGACAGCATTCCTGGACAGGGGAGTACCTTCTCAGTGTTGATCCCGATTTCCCGCGCTGTAGGGGCGGAGAATGGAGCACGAATCGCATGAAGAAACGTTGGATGCGCATCGACCATGCCAATGGAAAGCCCTTGCCGTTAAAGGTGCGGCGTTGTGATACCTATTTATGTCGGCTGCGAGGGTTGATGTTTCGCAGTAAGTTGCGGCCGGATGAAGGGTTGCTCTTTGTGGAGGCCTCTGAGAGTCGGGTGACCACGGCCATCCATATGTTCTTTGTCTTTTGTGATATTGCGGTAGTCTGGCTGACTTCGGATGGGACTGTGGTGGATAAAGCTCTGGCCAAACCTTTTCGCCCCTATTACGCGCCTAAATCCCCGGCGCGTTATTACCTGGAGGGCCCGGTTGAACTGCTCGATTGGGTCAGGGTCGGCGAGAAGTTGCGGCTAGTCGATTTATAATTTGCCAAATTCGGAAATTTCGTTATAGTAGTGCGGTCTGACTGTCCGGCAGTCAATTGTTTTCCCCATGGCTACGGCCTGGCATCTTTTGCCCTGATGGAAGGTCCTTTATGCGTCGTTTTTTGCTGTTGCTCGGCCTATGCTTATTGTTGTCAGGGCCGGCCGGATGGGTTGAGGCTCACGTTGCCCCTCCCCCCGAGTCGTTTGACACACCAGAACATATCGTCGGTTCGGGCGAGACCTTGTCTTCCATTGCCCGACGATATGGGGCCGATGTCCATACTTTAATGCGGATTAACGATCTGGCCGATCCTCGAGAGATTTATGTCGGCCAGCATTTGCGTATCTCGCTGGATCCTATGGAACCGGATACCCGGGAATGGCAGGAACATTCGCTGGGATTGGGCGAGAATGTGGCGTTGCTGGCCGGTCGCAGTGGTGTTTCCGTCGATGCTATGGCCCGGGCGAATCGGCTGCTCAATCCTGGGGCGTTGTTGACGGGGCAGACGGTGCGCATGCCGGCTCAGGGTGAAGGGATGGGGCTGGCGATGGCCGGCGCCGACGAGACCTGGACGACGCTGGCGATTCGGCAGGGGCTATCGCGGTGGGAGATGATGCGGTTGAATCCGGAACCGGTTTATGCCGGAGCTCTGGTGCGTCTGCCCGGTGTTCAGACGACGGAAGGCCTGCCCTATCCGATTGTGAGTGTGAAGCTGACGCCGCAGCCTGTGTATCAGGGGAAGACGGCTATTTTGGAAATTGAAACGGCCGGGCTTTCGACCTGCGAGATTACCTATCTGGAGCGGACCGAAGCCTGTTATCAACAAGATCTCACGCATTCGTATGCGCTGATCGGAATTCCTGCGATGCAGGAGCCCGGCAATTATGAATTGGGCTTGAGGGTTACTGCGGCGGACGGTGAAGCGGTGGTCTCCATGCCTCTGGTGGTGACGGCCGGGCGTTTTAATTTTGAACGGATCGATTTGCCGTCGAATTTACAGGATTTGCTCGATCCGGAACTGGTCCAACGGGAATCGACCCGGCTGGCCGAGTTGCAGGGATTGCGATCCGCTGAGCGATACTGGCCGTTGCCTTATCCTTTGCCGGTCCAGGCTTCGGTCTCTTCCTATTTTGGATCGCGCCGTTCTTATAATGGTGGGCCTTACAATGTCTATCATGGCGGTATCGATTTAAGAGCGGGGACCGGGGTGCCGGTGCACAGCCCGACGGCCGGCGTTGTGGTGCTGGCTGAACCGCTGGCGGTGCGTGGCAATGCCGTCATGGTCGATCACGGCTGGGGGGTGTTGACGGGGTACTGGCATCTCTCGCGGATCGATGTCCAGGTAGGCCAGGAAGTTTCGGCCGGGCAGGTGTTGGGGTTGGTGGGAAATACCGGTCGTTCCACCGGTTCGCATTTACATTGGGAGATGTGGGTGAACGGGACGGCGGTTGATCCGCTGCAATGGACGACGAATTTCTGTCCCCTGCCGGAACCGGTGCGGTTGATGCAAAATACCCGGGTGGCTCAATGATCGATGCCGAGCTGGCGGCTTACTGTCAGCGTAAGGAATGGCTGGGTGGCGCTCACCTGCGCTATCTGGAGCAGATCGGTTCGACGAACGATGTGGTGCGCGAGGCCGGTGAGAGCGGCGCTCCGGAAGGTTGGGGGGCGCTGGCCGAGCTGCAAACGGCGGGGCGGGGGCGATTGGATCGGCGCTGGGAAGCTCCGGCGGGAAGTTGTTTGTTGTTGTCGTTGCTTTTTCGTCCGGCAGAGCCGTTTGCATACTGGGCCAGACGGATTACAATGATTTGTGGGATTGCCTTGGTCGATGCGGTGGCGGCTCAGGTAGGGCCGGGGGCTTTATTGAAATGGCCCAACGATTTGATCCGAAATCGCCCCGATGGCTGGGTCAAACTGGCCGGAATGTTGAGCGAGATCGGATTGAAGGACGGTCGGCCTGATTTTATTGTGGTAGGGATCGGAATCAATGTGAATGTTCCGGCTGAAGTGCTGCCGACGCTGGCTCCCAATGCGGCCAGCCTGCTTTCTGAATTCGGGCGGCCGGTTTCCCGGGTGGCTTTGCTGGAGGCGTTTTTGCAGGGAATCGAACGCTGTTATGCAGAATTGCGCGGCGGCGTCGACCCTTTGCCGGAATGGCGGGCACGATTGGCCTGGTTGGGGGAGCCTGTACGGATGGTGACGTTACAGGGTGAAGTGGAAGGTCGGGCTGAATCGGTGGATGAAGACGGGGCCTTGTGGATACGGCGCCCGGATGGCGATCTGACACGCTTTGAAGTCGGCGATGTCAGTCTGCGGATCGCAGAAATGTGATCGGCAATTCATTTGAATAGAAGGAGCGAGGGCCTTGCGTTATCTCATCATTTCGGACATCCATGGCAATTTCCCCGCCTTGCAGACGGTATTGGCTGATGCCCGGCCATTTGATGCGATCTGGTGTTTAGGCGATCTGGTCGGTTACGGGCCGGACCCTAACGATTGTATCGAGCGTATCCGGGAATTTCCCCATATTTGTATTGCCGGCAACCACGATTGGGGGGCGGTGGGGCGGGCCGATCTGTATGTTTTCAATAACGATGCCCGCCAGGCGTTGTTGTGGACGCGCAGCATTTTGGAACCCGACAATCTGCGTTATCTGGCGGATCTGCCGGCCGCCGTGGAGGTCGAAGAGGTTGAGGGGGTGATGCTGGCTCACGGCAGTCCCCGAGAACCTTTATGGGAATATTTGTTGGATCCCGGGACCGCGCGGATGAATTTCATGGCTTTTAATTTCAACCTGGGATTGGTCGGGCATACGCACATTCCGTTGATCTTTGAGTGGATGGAGGATCAGCGGGAGGCGCGGACGTTGTTGCCCGATTGGGAAGGTCCTTTGCAGCTGGCCGGTCGGCGGTTGATTCTCAATCCCGGCAGTGTGGGCCAGCCTCGGGACGGGAATCCGCGATCGAGTTATGCGATCTACGACTCTGATACCCAGGTCTGGGAAGTGCATCGAGTAGCCTATGCCGTTGAAGTCACTCAGGAGCGCATGCGTGCTCGGGGATTGCCGCCTCGGTTGATCGATCGTCTGGAGATGGGACGATAGTCTAACAGGAGGAGGAGATGAAACGAATGAGCTGGTTAAGCGCGATGATGGCGGTGTGGTTGCTGTTCGCGGGGTGTGCTTCTGCGCCGACGATGACGCCTTCTCAAGGGTTTGCGCCGGCCGATGCGGCTCCCGCAACTTCCGGCGGGGCCGCCGATGAAGAGATGGCTCGCCCGGGTGGGACGGCTTCGGATGTCGATATGCAGCAGCGGATGGTGATCCAGAACGCCACCATGGAGTTGCTGGTCAAAGATACCGAGCAGTCTCAGCAGAGCATCAATATGATGGCCGATGAACTGAAGGGCTATATTTTGAGCAGCGATCGGTCGAAATACGGCAACGGGCTTTCGATCATTGTCATTACAATCAAGATTCCGGCTGAAAATTTCAATACGGCGATGACTCGACTGCGGGGATTGGCCGTCGATGTGCAGCAGGAATCGGTTTCCAGTTCGGATGTGACCCAGGAGTATGTGGATTTGAAGTCGCGGCTGCGGGCGTTGGAGTCCAAGGCGGCCCGCCTGGAAGAGTTGATGAAGCAGGCCGAGGATACGAACGCCGTGCTGAAGATCTATCAGGAACTGAGTACCACCGAGGCGGAGATCGAACAGACCAAAGGCCGCATGCAATATCTGGAAGGCGCTTCAGCGATGGCCACCATCAATGTGAAGTTGACGCCGGATGAGCTGGCCAAACCGTTGGAAGTGCCGGGCTGGCATCCTTCGACGGAAGCCAAGAAGGCATTTGAGACTTTGCTGGAATTTTTACAGGGTCTGGCCAATATGATCATCTGGTTTGGGATCCTGGGGGTGCCGGTCCTGTTGATCTGTGGTCTGGTATTCTTCGGCGTTTTCAAGTTGATGGGGCTGCTTTTCGGCCGCTCAAAGACGCCGCCTGCGCCGCCAACTACTCCAACGACAGGAGCCTGACATAGTCGGCAAAGCGACGTGGTGATCATTTTGCGTTTTTTTCGCGCGCCCTGAAAGGGCGCGCGAAAGTATGAACTGAAAGCGTGTTTTTTCCTATCCAGCGCCGGGGGTACTGAATTTAAATTAACGTTGCCGGGGCAGCTTGAATAAAAATTTACCGTTTTTGCCTTGCTTTTTCGGCTGCTCTTGTTACAATGTGGGTACCCTGCGCGGGAAATCCCCGTTTCGAGGTTATAGTTTATGGCGCACACTATTTTAGTAGCAGATCCCAATGAAGGTTTTGGGATGTTATTATCCCAAGAGTTGGAACAACATGGTTACCAGGTAGAAACGGTGACATCCTCGGATGAGGCGGTGAGTTCCATCAAGGCGAAACTGCCGGATATGGCGGTTTTGGATATGGAATTGACCGATCCTGATGCGTTGTCGCTGGCGCGGCAGTTGCGTGCTCAATATCCCGGGTTGCGGTTGATGATTATTCCCTATATGGGCGAGGATGCTCCAGAGGAAGTGCGTTCAATTCCGGTTCAGGGAGTTTTGCCCAAGCCGTTCTTTTTACCGGCGTTGCCGGGACAAATTCAGGAGGCTTTACAGGCGCCGTTGGACGGCTCGGTGCTGGTCGAAGTGACGGCGCTGAACGATGCGCCGCCGGCGCCCATGCCTGCCAAGCCGACCACCGGACGCTCTGCTTTCTCTTCGTCCGCGTCATCATCATCATCATCATCTTCTTCTTCCTCCTCTTCTTCCTCTTCCCCGACGACTTCTTCTGCCAGCGATCGCGAACGCGAGGCGCGGGAACGGGAGATGCGGGAGCGGGAACGCGACCGTGAATTGCGGGAACGGGAACGGGAAGCGCGCGAGGCTCGGGAGCGCGAGCGGGAACGGGAGCGGGAAAGCAGTCGGAGCAGCAGCTCAAGTTCTTCTTCCTATGGATCTTCATCTTATGGTTCCTCCTCTATTTCCTCGCGGAGTTCGGCTTCATCTTCTTCCACCCCGGCCTCTACGGGGATGAGCAGCCGGAAGTGGGAAAAGCGGCAGACCGAAATTCGGGCCTTGATGAATTCACTGTCGCGGGAAGTGACCGCGGATGTGGTCATGTTGACGGTCGGGGATGAGCTGGCGATCTCGGTGGGGCGGTTGGAGGATCCTGCGGTACAGGTTTTGGCGCAGGCGGTCATCACCGGACGGAATACCTGTTTGCAGATCGGGCGGGCCATGGGTAAAGAATCGCCCTGTCTCGAACACAACATTGCCGGCAAGGATTTTGTCCTCTATGCGTTGAGTGTGGGGGGAGATGCTATGCTGGGGGTAGTGATCCGCGGGACTTCGGCTTTGGGGCTGTTGCGCCATCGTTCGCGCGAGGCAGTCGAAGGCATTATTCGATTGGGCGTCTTTTAAAGCCGCGGGGATGATAAGTTGGTGATGGAGATCGCGGCGGCGGTTTCGTTTGTGTTGCTTCTGGCCGGGACGCTATTACTGGCGGCCCGGCTTTATGTTTGGGATGGGATGTTCTTGCTGGCGCTGGGAGTGGCGGGGATGGCGTTGATACTCCGGCGGACTTTTTTCCCGGCAGGTACAAAGCTTTCCTGGTCTTTTAACTGGCGCACCATTCCTCAGGTGCGCTGGGTGCAGGGCTTGACCCTGTTGCTTTCGACCTCTGTGGGGTGGGTGGCTCGTTCACGGGAAGGGACCAGCGATTTCACCATCTTGTTTTTGCTCTGGTTGCTGGCCGTGCTGGGATTCATAGCTTCATTATATCTGGACCCTCTGGCGGATGCACTGAGAAAGCCCCGGCCGGATTTAAAGCTTTCCCGGTGGGAATGGCTTGGATTGGCTGCGCTTTTGCTGGCCGCCGGACTGGCCCGGGGTATTTCTTTGGGACAGATCCCCGGCAATGTGGGCGGTGATGAAGGGTTACAGGCGCGCATGGCGCTGGATCTGTTGGGGCCTCCTTTAGGAAATCCTTTTGCCACGGGGTGGTATGCCGTTCCGACTTTCTCCTTCCTTATTTATGGATTGGGGATGCGTATATTCGGCGCGACCGTGGCCGGGGTGCGAGCCCTGTCAATGTTGGTGGGGGTGGCGACGGTAGCCGCCACCTTTTCCCTGGGGCGTTCTCTCGGGGGGCGGCGGGTGGGATGGGTGGCCGCTGTGACGGTGGCTTTTTCGGCGTATGCGATTCATTTCAGCCGGGTGGCTTCAAATCAGGTCTTCGATCCGCTTATCGGGGCGTTAACTTTTGGGTTGTTGTGGCGGGCGATGGAGGACGACGATCTGGCGTTGTGGGGGCTGGCCGGGATGAGTTGCGCGGCCGGGTGGTATCTCTATTTCGGGGCTCGTTGGGTCACCGGAATGGTCGGAATCTTTTTGCTCTGGCGGCTGTTTAAAGAGCCGCGTTTCCTGGCCCGTCGCTGGCAGGGATTGACTCTGGCGGCGGTCGGCGGGCTGGTTGTATTAATGCCCTTATTGCTCTGGTATGCGGCTCATCCTGACGATATGGCGGCCCGATACAATCAGGTGAGCATTTTTGCTTCGGGGTGGTTGGCTAATGAAGTTATCATTACCGGCAGGAGCGCTCCCCAGCTGTTGTTGGATCAGCTTTTCAAGGCGGTGGGAGCGTTCCATGTCATTCCGGACCGTTCGTTCTGGTATTATCCGGAAACTCCGCTGGCCGATTTTGTTACTGGAGCCTTAATGCTGGTGGGGTTTGTGGCTGCGGCGTTGCGCTGGCGCTGGCCGGGGCGTGGATTGACCTTGATGTGGTTGTTCTCTACCATGGTGATGGCCTGGGGGATCACTGAAAATGCTCCCAGCAGCCAGCGCGGGCTGTTGACCCTGCCGGCGGTGGGGTTGATGGTGGGATGGGGCGTGGATGCCCTGTTTGAGATCTGGCATAAACGTTCGCGGTGGGTGTGGCAGGTCGTTTTGGCCCTGATGGGGGCGATGGCGATCTTAAATCTGACCTTTTATTTCCAGGTTTACAGCCCGCACCGGATCTATGGAAATCCCACCGCAGAGACGGGGATGGAGATTATCAAGTTTTTGCAGGCCAATCCGGCGCCGAACGAAAAGCATTATTTTCTGGGCGCCCCCTACATGTATTGGGGATTTGGGGCCTTTGCTTTTTTGTTGCCGGAATTGAACGATACCGTAGATCTCGAAGCGGGTGTGCTGCCGATGGATGTGGCGGGGCCGGCGCGGTTTATCGTGGTGGAAGATCGCGTGGGGGATCTGGATCGTTTGCAGGAGATTTATCCGGGCGGCAAGGCGCAGGCGATTTTCGGCACGCAGAGCCGGCGGGTAGCGTGGATTTACGATTGGCCCGGACCATAAAATCAAAAAAATAATTTACTTGACAACTATTAACCTTCCAGTATAATACAAGCCGTGACCTGAGCCTATCAAGTCCGTAATTCCTAGCCGTTTATCCTTCGACAAGGTAAGCGGGAGCACGAAGGGGGGGATCGCTGTGACGTATGTCGTAGCCGAGGATAACGAGTCTTTTGACTCTTTACTGCGCCGTTTCAAGAAAAAGGTGCAGGGTGACCGTATCCTTTCGGAGATTCGTAAGCGCCGTTATTTCGAGCAGCCCAGCGTGGTTCGGAAGCGCAAGCGCGCCGCTAAACTCCGCAAGAGCCGCCGGACGGTGCAGAAAGATATGCGCCGGCAATTCTAAATTCCTTTCGTGGTCGAGAGCGATCTATGGGTTTGAAGCAAAGACTGCAACAAGACTTACAGGAAGCTATGCGTCTCCGTGATGAGACGCGCAAATCGGCTTTGCGAATGGCATTGTCGAGCCTGCAGCTGGCCGAAGTTGAAAAAGGCGACCTGGATGACAATGCGATTGTGGCGATTTTACAACGAGAAGTAAAAAGCCACGAGGAAGCATTAGATTTCGCACATCAGGGTGCACGGGAAGATCTCGTCGTTCAGGAAATGGAGATGTTGAAGATCCTGCGGGCGTATTTGCCGCAATCCTTATCGGAGGAGGAAGTGCGCACGCTGGTCCGGGAGGCGATTGCTGCATCCGGAGCAACTTCTCCAGCGGATCTGGGCAAGGTCATGAAGGTGCTCATGCCCCAAGTCAAAGGTCGGGCAGACGGGCAATGGGTTAGCCAGGTGGTGCGTGAATTGTTATCCGCGTGAGTAGTTCGCAATTTTTTCAATGCCGATCATTCGCTTAGACCTTTAGTTTATCAAAGAGGGAGTTCCTTAAGGTGCTCCCTCTTTGTTATTTAATGTGACAGGTATGGGTGGATTTTCCTCGCGGCCGCTTTTTCCGAGCTGGGTTGCACGCCAGTTTTTCTATGGAACTGTCCTGGCGTTGGTGGTTACCACTGCGTTGGCCGTACCTTTCTCAAGCAGCTATAATTTAGTCCCCGGCAATATTGCTCCCCAAGATATTCGTTCACCGCGGAATATTACCTATATGAGCGCGATTCTAAGTTTGCGGGCTCAGGAAGAAGCGGTGCGTGGCACTCCCGAAGTTTATACCTCTCCGGATACGGCGCTGGCCCGCCAGCAGATCGAGCGGGCGCGGCAGGTCTTTGCCTTTTTGAGCGCTGTGCGGTTGGACCCCTATGCTTCGGATTTACAGCGACAATCCTGGGTGTTGAGCGTTCCGGAATTGAGCGATATGCCTGTATTGGCGGTCAAAACTTTGCTGGCGCTGCCCGAGAGCAACTGGAATCGGGTGCAGTTGGAAGTGTTGCAGTTGTTGGATCAGATTATGCGCCAGGAAGAGATCCGGGCGGAGAAACTGGCGGCGATTCGAGAACGGGTGCCGGTGATGGTCTCTCTGGATCTGGCTCAGGATGAAGCTACGGCGGTGAGTGAGCTGGTGCGGCGTTTTCTCAAGCCCAATGTTTTTTTTGATGCAGCACGTACCGAGGTGGCGCGTCAGGCGGTACGTGATGCGACCGGGCCGGTTTTCAGCAACTTCAGCAGCGGCGAGGTTGTGATCCGTGAGGGCAGCGTGATCTCTGAGCTGGATGTAGAGTTGTTGGAGGAACTGGGGCTGAATCAAGGCCGTCAGGATTTGCGGGATTGGGCCGTGGCCTTTTTTCTGGCCTGCATGGGGACTGTTTTGTTGGGGCTCTATTTTTATCGATTGCAGCCGGAATTATTGTACAATTCTCGAATGGAATTGATGGTGGTTTTTTTGATCGGAATTTTTGCGCTGATGGCCAGTTTGTTGATTCCGGGCGGAGAGCTTTTGCCTTATCTGTTTCCGGGGGCGGCATTGGCGATGTTGCTTTCTACCATTGTGGGGCCGGTGGTTGCGGTAGGGGCGCTGGTCTTTCTGGCCGGGGCGTGTGGCTGGATCGCCGGGAATTCCGTGGAAATTGCGATTCTGGTGGCATTGTCCGGATTGGGAGCGGTGTTAATTTTGCCGCGTTACGAGCAAACCACGACGATTTTTCGTTCGGCGCTTTTCGCCGGGCTGGTGCAGGGTTTGACGGCGGCAGTTTTTGCGCAGGCGGCGGACAGTGGGGCGGAGCCGTTGGATCTGGCGATCAAGATTGCGGTTTGCATGGTGGGCGGTTTGATTGCGGGTGGTTTGACGTTGGGCGGGCTTTTTCTGCTGGCGCCGGTTTTCGATCTCGCCACGACCTTCCGGTTGATGGAATTGAGCCGTCCCAATCATCCGTTGTTACAGCGATTGTTGCGTGAAACGCCGGGGACTTTTCACCATACCATGATGATTGCCAGTATGGCGGAACAGGCGGCCGAGCGGATTGGGGCAAATGCGTTGTTGACGCGGGTCGGGGCTTATTATCACGATATTGGGAAATTGCTGCGGCCCTATTTCTTTGTAGAGAATCAGGAGGGGGTGAGCAATCCTCACGATCGGCTGGATCCTCATACCAGCGTGGAGATTTTAAACAGCCATGTGCGTGACGGCATGATGTTGGCGCGACAGTATCAGTTGCCGGCTCAGGTACGGGCCTTTATTCCCGAGCACCATGGGACCATGCGGGCCAGTTTCTTTTATCAGAAGGCGCTGCAGGCGGCGGGGGATTCTCCGGAGTTGGTGAACGAGGCCGATTTCCGCTATCCCGGGCCGCGGCCGCAGAGTCGGGAGACGTTGCTGGTGATGCTGGCGGATGGTTGTGAGGCCGCCACCCGGGCCAGCCGCCCGACTACGCCCGAGGAGCTGACGCGGGTCGTGGACTCCATTTTTGTCCATCGGATTCAGGATGACCAGCTGGAGGAGTGCCCGATCACGTTGAAGGAGCTGGAGATCGTGAAACAGACTTACATTGAGGTTTTGCGGGGGGCCTATCATCCTCGCGTGCAATATCCAAATTTGAAAAGTTGAAGGAAGGGATGTTATGGATGTTTTGCATCGGGTGGAAATTCAGGTAGAAGAACCGCTGGGCCCGGTCGAGACGGAGTCTCTGGAACGGGCAGCCCTGGCGGTCCTGGTGCATCAGGGGGTGCGGACTCCCTGTGAAGTGATGGTGGTCATTTCTGACGATGAGACATTGCGCGATCTCAATTTGCGTTTCCGGGGGATCAATGCGCCGACCGATGTGCTTTCGTTCCCGGACGATACGCGGGGTCCCTTTGCGGCGTTGGGAGGAGATGAACCGCGATATCTGGGGGATATTGTCATTTCTCTGCCGCGGGCTGAAGCTCAAGCCGTTGCTGCCGGAGGGACGGTCACTCAGGAACTGCAATTGCTGGTCGTTCACGGTGTGTTGCATTTGCTGGGGCACGATCATGGGAATCCGGAAGAAAAGGGCCGGATGTGGGTAGCTCAGGCGGAGATCTTGCATTATCTGGGCGTCGATATCCCTCTGCCGGAATGAAGCCGTCCCATAACCGTTTGTGGGACAGTTTTGGGTATGCCGGGGCGGGGGTGCTTTTTGTCCTGCGCACTCAGCGTAATTTTCGCATCCATCTGATCTTCGCTCTGGCGGTGATGGGAGCAGGGATCGGTTTGGGGCTGCCGCGGCATGAGCTGGCGCTGTTGGTCCTGACGATCGGTCTGGTGCTCACGGCTGAGATTGTCAATACGGCGGCGGAGACGCTGGTCGATCTGGCGAGTCCGGAGTATCACCCCCTGGCCAAGCTGGTGAAAGATCTGGCGGCCGGCGCGGTGCTGGTCGCTGCGGGGGTGGCGGTGGTGGTGGGGCTGCTGTTACTGGGGCCGCCGCTGCTGGCATGGGTGTTATAGTTTTTTATGGATTCGGCGGCTTTCTGAAGCCGCCGAAAAATTTTTTTACATCCCGCAAAAGGCTTTTGTTGGGTAAAAAGCGACGCGCGGGATGGAGGGAGAGAGTTTTTTGTTTATGTTTTCGCGCGCATCCGAATGCGCGCGAAAACATGGATTTTTTATTTGTATCCCCGGGTGTCTTTGCGGTGAAATCTGAGTGAAGTAAGGTAGCGGTTTTTCACTTTTCTCCTTTCGTGATGGGCACTCCCGCCGCTGTTGTCGGCAACGGCGGCGGGAGTGTCAATGTGAAATCAGAAGGGAATTTTACCGGGTGAAGCGTTGTTGATACAATCGAGAGACGGGAAGGTATAGAATGAGTTCGGCATAGGTGGTGTTGAAGATATAAGGACTGGTGGGGGCAAAGATCATTTGACGTGACACGATAGCTGTGGGGTCGGGATAGGGTTGGACAGATGCTTCAGGCGGCACTGGAGATAAAAGGTTGAGTTGAACGGTAGTTGTATCGATCGATTGGGCTAAGGGTAATATTTCATCTTTCGATCGTTTTATATAGCTGGCAGAATATCCAATGAGAGCGAATCCGCAATGAGACCAGAGGTAAATCTGATCGGGCCCAAACATATCGAAAACCCCATTGACGTAAACGGTATCCAACGTTTCTCCGTAGTGTTGGGCGAATTCCGCGACAGTATGGAACTGACCGTCTACATCCATTACCCATACTTCCATCCATTCTACGATGCCATTTTTCAGCCCGATGTAGTTGGCGACCGTCGTGTCTCCGTCAGTCAGGGTGGGGGAATAGACCAGGGTTTCGCGATTGTCAGCTTCGGGGGAGGATTGGATGGGTTTTCCTAGGGTGGCGATCACGTCGTCTCGGGTGGATTTGCCTGGAATGAGTCCCTGCCAGCTGGCGGGCGCTACCGGGCAGCTCATTCCTGGAGTGCCCAGGGCCAGGGCGGTGGCTTTAGGGAGTGCCGGTTGACTTGCAGGAGCGGCTGTCATATTGGAGACCATCATGGTTGTGCAGGCGGCCAGGATCAGGATCAGCCAGCCGGCGATCAATAAGAAACCGGGAAGGTGATTTGGTTTTTTCATACATTCACTTCCTGAAATTGGTGGTTATTTCCATTGGCAAAGAATTTTTTGTGAATCGGAAATAGAGCAGGGGATATACACCGGTAATTGTGATAAATCATAGGGGTTCTCAGGGCCGGAATCCATTACGTCTTGCATGATGCGTAAATCTATTTCATCAGGATCGCCTGTATTATGAAGGGAAGGTCCTTCATAAGTGTTAAAAGGCCAGGAAGGAAGCTTTTGTGAAAATTCCGAGATTGGTAGAGGATCAAAATATATGACTTGGGTCGCCAGTTCTTCTTGCCAGTTCAAACCACTTTCAATTTCTACAGCAATTCCTTCACGGCTCCAGATCCAATATCTTAGGCCTGGATAAGATCCCCAGGTTACTTTATCAGGGCGCCCTAAGCGTTCTACATAATTTTTTCCTAATCGCCCAATTTGTAAGTTGGTGTGAACCCCTTTGTTTAAAAAAATTACATGTACTATCTCTTTTTGATCAGTCCATATTTCAAGCGGGGGATGATCAAAGACCCATACATCCCAGGGTTGATTTTCGTCATGAGTTTTCTGTAAAACAGGCGTTCCCCATTGAGCCGTTAATTCTTCTAAATGGGTCTTTCCAACGCATACGGTTTGCCAACAGGGTGGAGAGCTTAAGCAGTTTTCCAGATATTCTGAGCAGGTCAGATTTCTTTTCCATAGAGAGAGTACGATTAATAGGATAACGATAACAATAGTAACTGGAATGTAAATATTCTTGATTCTCATTTTATCCTCCGCTTTATTTAATTTACCCTTATTTTAATGGTAGATTTTGAAGTTAATAGGGTTATATCTCGGATGTTGTGTGTTAAAGTTCTTATCTTTTTTACTTATGGGTTGTTTTCACTTCTCTTATTCTATTGAAGAATGTTGGTGCCCATAATTGTCTTTCTGAGTCTAATCCAATAAATTTGTTTTCTGCGGGTAAAATATAGCGTGAAATATCAGAAGGATTTGAGTAGAGTAAATAAATAGCCAGACTTTCTGCCATATCTTCTTCAGCTGCAATATCAGGTGGCTTATCTGAGATTTCTTCCCTTGCATAAGCAGTGGGACCTGTTTGGGGATTAACATAGTCTCCTGAGTCGTTTTTCCAATGGGTAGCGTTTGCAAAATCATCTAAAACATTGGCTCCTTTTCCAAAGAAAGCGAAATCTTTTAGTTTGTGCATAAGCTCGTGAAACGTAACTTGCTTAAAAGATGCTTCACTTGCGTAAGGCAGAAATCCTAATGAAAAAGCTATATTACCATAAAAGGGATCTCCTTTATTATTCTCATAGTAGGCATTGATGGAAGTATCCGTTCTTTGAATATCAAATTTTGTACCTTTTAAATAGCGATTAAAAGCTTCATTTCCTATTTTGTTTTTTAGAGTTAGTAGTACAAATTTTAACCAACTAATATGATTTAATGTCCAAGCTCCGGTTACATCAATGATTTCAATGCCGAAAGTGGCATTTGCCTCATTTAATAAATCGCTACATTCCTTGTAATAATCATCACTTAAAAGGCAGTGTCCACTTGGATCTACATAGTTGGGCGGGTTGTTATTTACATAGCTATACCGGTTCCATGATTGTCCCTCTGCCGGTTGGGGCACGATGGTATCGGCCTGGATGAATCGCCCCAGTTCGGGATCGTAGAACCTGGAGTTGTAGTCGTAAAGCCCCATCCCCGCGTCGCGTTGACCGGTGAAGCCGTAGTCGGTAGGCAGGGTTCCGCCCCGGCTTTCGCCGAATGGACGGTAGCGCATGCGGCTGAGTACGCTGCCGTCGCTCCCCGTGGCCAGACTTGACGAGCCCAGCTGATCGCCGTGGAGGTAGGTGAGCTGCGCTCTTTCCCGCATGGCGATCCGTTGTCCGCCGAGTTGATAGTAGGTGCGGACGGTCTGTCCGGCGGCGCTCCGTTCGATTTCCACATCGCCCAGCCGGAGGATGGTGCTGCCTTGCCGGATCTCCTGGATTCGCGCGCCGTCGCCGTCGTAGAAGTAGCGCGTTGTGGAGAGTGTGGTCGTGTTGGTGACGGCTTCCAGCTGGTTTTCGAGGTTGTAGCTGAGGTTATAGGTGACCGGCCGGCCATTCTCCATGGCGACCCGTACCGTCATGTTGCCGTTGCGGTCGTAGACGGCTTTGAATCCGCCCGAGGTTTCGACGGCTGCGAAGGGCTGGGTAAGCGTGGCCTGGCAGGGCAGGCGGCCGCCGCAGCGTTTCATGGCGATGGGGAAGTAGGTGCGATAGGTCATGGTGGCCGGCGGTGTGATCTGGATGGGCTGGAGATCCTGCCCGTAGGTGTAATTCTCCGAGACGCCGTCGGCTGTTTTGTTGATCAGATTGCCCATGCTGTCGTATTGGTAGCTTTCCTGGTATTGCCCTTCTCCCACGTTGTTGGTTTGCGCGGAGATCAGGCGATCCAGCGAATCGTAGCGGAAGATCTGGATCTGCCCGCCGTTGGCCATGTCCTGGATGGCGGTGATGTTGCCGTTGGGATCGTAGCTGTAACGGAAGTCCAGCAGGCCGCCCGTGACCTGGAGCTGTTGCAATCGCTGGGTGTCGGCGGCATAGGTGTAGGTGGTGGCAAGGTTGTTGCCCCATACCTGGACCAGAGGTTGGCCCAGAGCGTTGTAGCCGGCCTGACGGAGATAGTCCTGGCCGTAGGTGCGGCTGTGCAGTTGCTGCGGCAGACCGCGGCGATTGTAGGTCCAATCGAGGATCTCGCCGTTGGGTAGAACCTGGGAGGTGACCTGACCTGCGGCGCCGTAGCTCAATTGGGTGGTGAAAAGCTCTCCTGCCAGGGTCCGCGAGCCGTTGACGATGCGGCCTTCGATATCATAGATCCAGTGGGCCGTGCCCAGGCTGTCGGTCATGGCGGTGCGGCGGCCGATGCCGTTCGGCCCCTGGTCGTATTCGTAGGTGGCGAGCGTCAGGCCTTCGGCCGTGGCTTTGCGGATCAACCGGTTCAAGGGATCATAGGTGAAGTGGAGTTGGTGCCCTTCTGCATCGGTTTGAGCGATCAGGTTTCCCACGGCATCGTAACGATAGCTCCAGCGGCCCATCGAAGGATCTTCCATGGCGGTTTTCCGGCCTAGCGGATCGTAGTGGATACGGGTGACGTTGCCGCCGGCGTCCTGGGTGGCGATGAGCCGGCCCTGCGCATCGTATTCGTAAAGTATGACGAGTGCCGCTGCGGCATTCCAATCCGGGGCGGCATATTGGCCGGTGTATTCGTGGACCTCGATCAGCCGGCCCAGACCATCCTGCACGTTGCGCTTTTGCCGACCGTTGGCGTCCAGGGTCAGTTCGGTCCAGTCGCGGTAGGCTTTCTGGACGACCAGATTGCCGGGGGCGGTGACTTTGACCGGGCGACCCAGGGCGTCGTACTCGGTGCGGGTCTGTTTCAGGAGATTCCAGGCCGGCGGCAGATAGTTCCCTCCGGTTGCCGTTACGGTATACGGCAGGCTGGAGAGAACGGCCTGTCCCAGCGCGTTATAGGCGGTGCTTTGCACCAGCAGCCAACCGTTTTCCACCTCTTGCTGGGTTTGAATTACGCGGCCCAGGCCGTCGTAGACGATCCAGGAACGGCGGTAGTCGGGGGTGGTATAGGGGTCGATGCGGGCGGCCATCTGGACCGTAAAGGGAGCTGCAACGGCATCGCCGGTGGGATAACTGTATTTCACCGAAGGAACGTTTTGTCCAGGCGGGATCAGTGCGGTCAGGCGACCGAAGGCATCGTGTTGGACCTGTTTCACTGCCTGGTTGGCATCGGAGACGGCGGTGAGGACGTTGAGCCGTTGATCCCAGCTCCAGCGTCCGGTCTGGCCCAGCACATTGGTCAGGGCGGTGGGATAGAGATGGTAGCGATCGTCATAGGTGGTGCGTGTGAGGCGGTCGAGGGGATCGGTTGATGTAGTGGCATTGCCCCATTCGTCATAACCGACGGTGGCCGTGATCCAGCCCCAGCGATCGGTGCCCTGGGCGGTCCAGGTGGGCAATCCTTTCGTTGGTGGGACGCCGAAGGGCTGGTTGTCGTAGGCGGTGCGGGATTGCAGTTCGATGACGCCGTCGTAAGCGATGATCTGGGTTTCGGCCAGACCGGTCAGAATCCAGGCGGATTCGTTGTAGAGATAGCGATAGGTAAGCGTGACTTCGTCGCCGGAGCGGCTCATATCGCCGTGGTGCCGTTCCCAGACTACATGGCCGTAGCCGTCGTATGCGTAATCTACGCGGGCATAGGGGCCGGTTCCGCCGTTGGGGAAACTGCACGCTGCGCCCAATCCGACAAAGTGTCGTTCTCCTCCCAGATCGACGTAATTCCAACGTTGGGTCTGTTGGGCCAGGGCGGTTCCGGCTGCATCATAGCTGATCTGGCGGTATTGCCGGCCTTCCAACCCTTTGCGATCCGCCAGCTCGCCATCGCAAACGGATTGGACTGCGCCGGCCTGTCCCTGCAGGAACCAGGTGTCGGTGTAAGCGCCCAGGCTGCCGTCGGCGTTGCGCTGGCGTACCCGGACCCGGGGATGGCCGCGGAATTCATCGCCGTCCCAGCTGCCGTCGTGAGGGGCATCCCCTTCTGCCTGACGGTATTCGTAAACGGTGCGGATATTGGGGCCGACGCCCGGGATGGTGGTAACTTCTCGCACTCGATAGCGATACCAGCAGCGCCCGTCTTCCTGCGGGGTACGGATCTGGCCGTTCTGGAACCAGGGCAATTCTATAGGGGCGGTATAGTTCAGGGTGATGCCGCCGCCGTAGCCGTTTTCGATGCCGACCAGCCAGGGTTTCCAGCCACCTTCCGCCTGACCGTCCCGGCATTCTTCCAGATAGCCGGCCAGGCCGATGTAATGGAAAAGGGCTTTGGGCTGACGGCTGCCGTCGGCAGCGACCGGTTGGATGCTTTGCAGCAGCCGGGTATCGTCGGGATTGCGGGTCAGCTCATAGCGTCGGGTCACGTCGCTCTGGCCGTTGCTCAGGATGACGATGGCCTTGAGCCGTTCTTTGATCCAGAAGGTTTGTACGGGTTGGATTCCGGTGACCTGGCTGTCGAAGTTGATGGGGTAGTCGGTGCGGGCTTCCGACTCAAAGTAGATTTTGTAAGCGGCCTGCGGCCAGCTGTAGGTAATCTGTTCCAGGCTGCCGCCGCGGATGTAGCCCTGTTGTACCACCCAATGATCGTAGAAGGGCCAGTTCCAGCAGGAGTCCTCTCCCGGGCCGCAGGGAGAATAGTCGGAATAGTAGTAGCGCTCGCCTTCCCAATAAAAGCGGAAGTTGTTGTGCTCGACTCGATAATCGAAGCGGATGTGGTTGCCGCGAGGATCGGTGATCTGATCCAGATTCCAGCGCCAGTTTTCAGTGCAGAGCGCCTCAGTGCCGTCGCAGCGGGAACCGACCATCCACCAGGCCGATTCCCGGCTGTCGCCGCCGGCGGTTTCATCCTGATAGCCGAAGCGGTATTGGGTGCCGTCCATTGTGGTGACCAGCCAGTAATCTCCGCCGCGGTTGGTATTGGTCGATTTGCGTTCGATGCGCCAGAAGCGTTCATCTGCCGTACGATACTGATCGCCGCCCAGGTCGATCAATTTGCTGCTGACGCCGTTGAGCACCAGGAAAAAATCCCGGGTGTAGCGGGGGACGAAGTTTTCATCCAGCTCGATGCGGCGGCTGATATAGCCCACATCCAGATTCCAACCCAACCCGGCCCAGGAGGCCTGCGGGTTGAGATCGCCTCGCAGCGTATCGAGGATGCCGCTGTGATAGCTCAAGGCGACGGCGGGGGATTGGCCGGTCCGGCCGGAGGGGATGTCGATGGGATAGTTCCAGCTGACGCCGCCGGTGAAGAGATCGACCTGAGCTTCGGTGATGGTGGGGGCCCAGGGTTGCTCGTAGTTGCCGACATCGGAGCTGGTGGAGATAGCGGCGGCGTAGATGCCGGTTTGGGAAATCGGGGCGGTCAGCAGGACGGTTTCTCCCTGGCGGGTGCGGTGGGTGAGCAGTTTTTGCCAGCGGTCGGTGGCGGGATTGTATTGGAAGATCGTCCCCAGTTCCAGTAGATCCGGCGAGGCGGCGGCGGGCAGAACGACGGTCAGGGAAGCTTTTTTAAAGGAAGATCCCTGGATTTCGTAAGCGCGTTCCAGGGAATAGGGCAAGAAGCCGGGAGTCTGCAACCGTTGGGTGCCGGTGACGGTATTTTCGGCCATGGTTTCAACGGGTTGTCCTGCAAAGTTGATCCAGGCGTTGCCGTCCGGGAAGAGCAGGAGTCCGCCGTCTGGGCCGGGATGGGCCGTTCCCGGCAGGGTTCGCCAGATTTCCAGGGTGGCGGGAAGGCGATGTTCGCCCTGCTGGATGCTCAATTCGATCTGCGAGCGGGTATCGAGATCGCCTTCGATGCGCAACGGCAGGGTCAATGTGACGGGCCGATCGGGTTCCGGGGCCGATTGGGTGAAGAGATGGCGGCCCTTCAATGCGACCTGCCAATCCTTTTCGGTGGATTCAACGGACAGGTTTTCGGGGAGCATGGCATCGATTAAAACCGGGATTTTCTGTGTGGCGGTGAAGACCAGGGTCACAGTGGCGAGTTTTCCAGGGGCTACGGCGACCGGATCGATGAATGTGTTCAGGGTCAATGGGGGCCGGGGGGTGACCGGCAGCACGAATGGGTTGGATTGAAAGCCGGACGGATCGATTTCGGGTGCAGGTGGGGTCGGCGGCGGTGGGGAATCCGATGGTGGTACGGTTGAGGCGATGGCCGGCAACGGACTGAAGGTTCCATTCCATAGTGTAACCAATAACGAAATCAAGACCAACCCATACCATCCGCGTTTCAACTGTATGCTTTTCATTTTACCCTCCTCAGGTAACAACCGGATGACTAAGGTAATAAAAAAACCGACGTGATCCTTCGGATATGAAATTCCGATGGGCCGCATCGGCTATAGGGCAGATCCGGGCAAAAATACTTGATTTTTAGTTTGAAATGGAATTCTGGGGGAGCATGAATAGTTAAGTTGATGGGATTGTACAGGAGATTAATTCAAGATTGAATGCCAAAAGAGATATGGATTTGTTTCTTAAAAAGGATATAGGAAAATGGTTAGATGTTATTTTGATTGTTAATCTTACTGAGATACGTAATCAATGTTTTGTGTTAATTATATTTCTGTGTTTATGGTAAAATAGCTTTCAATGTAGACCGCAGGTCCTGGACTATTTCCCAGGGTTAAAAGGCTTCGGCCTGTGCGGTTAGCCCGGAAAACAAAAGAAAAAAGGCCCTATGGCTCTCACCCCAACCCCTCCCCCTTGTTTTGTTGTTAAGTATCGATGCGCTTCGCGTGGCTGCGTTTTGGGGTACGGCCGCGAGCGATGCGGGAGGGGGAGGGGCTCAGAGAGCGTCGCCGGGGCGGCTCTGGAAAAGGGCTATGTTTTCGCGGGCTTTCTGAAGCCCGCGAAAACATAAATAAAAAAACTCTCTCCCCATCTTGCGCGTCGTGTTTTACGGGGAAAGGGCCATTTGCGGGACGTTACAAGGCTGGGGCTATGCCATAAAGGCCTATTTTCAGGACAGAAAGTCATGCGGGGGCGGCACCCCGAAAGATGAAAATGGATTGTCCGGCGCGGTTTCCTGGGGCCTGCGGACCCCAGGCTGCCTTAGTACGCCCCGTGCGCCAGGATAAACTGGCAGATAGTAGCCGGTGAAAGTCCGGTACAGTCAAGGCCTAGCAAGCCAGACTGGCCCCGAGTTTTGCGTTGGCAGGAGTAATCCTGCTGGCGAAGCGTAAACAGGGGGCCATGCAGGTCGAGTATAGAGCCGCGAAATACTAAGACAGAATGGAAGCGCCGACGCCGTGGGGCGAAGCGGAAGGCCACACGGGACAACTCGATAAGCGAGAGGTGCCCCGGCTTCCCGAGGTCAGAGACCTCGTACATGCATGAAAGCTATCTGTGCAAGAACTGGGAGAGCCTGAGTTTGCTCAGGAAGGAAACGGAATGAGCCGCAAGGGGAAGTCGAAAGGATATAAGCCGGAGATGAACGAACTCAGGCAGTCGGATGGCTGCGTAGTACCGACGAAGTGCCCGAACAAACCAGGGAGAGCTGGAGCGGAGGGCATGGAGGGAAGGCGGCCAGCCAAGGGGAATGCGGGCCAGGAGGCCATGGACCGGACGCAGGGTCGGGGGAAGCCATGATAGTCGGACTGGAACGTATACGTGAAGCAGTGAGACGGGATAAGCAAGCGCGACTCACGGCGTTGTATCATCATGTCTATGAGGTGGAAAACCTGAGAGCGGCCTATCAGGAATTAAATCCGAAGGCGGCGCGGGGGGTGGACCGCGAGACATGGGAAAGCTAGGGGGAGAATCTCGGGGGGAACCTGCGAGACTTAGCCGCACGGCTACGCCGGGGGACATACCGGGCCAAACCGGTAAGACGGGTCTATGTGCCTAAAGCGGATGGACGACAACGTCCCCTCGGGGTGACGGCCCTGGAGGACAAAATCGTGCAAGGGCTGGTGGCGCGGATCTTTTCAACAATCTGGGAAGAGGAATTCCAGGGCTTTTCGTATGGCTTCCGACCCGGACGGGGCGCGCATGATGCGCTGGATGCCTTGGCCCTGGGCATCGAACAGCACGACATCCGCTGGATACTCGATGCGGACATTCAAGGATGCTACGACACACTGAACCAAGAATGGCTGGTGAAATTCCTCGAACATCGCATCCAGGATCGCCGGGTTATCGGACTGGTGCAGCAATGGCTCAAAGCGGGGGTGATGGAGGATGGGGAGTGGCACGCCAATGAGGTTGGAACGCCCCAGGGCGGTCTAATCAGTCCGATCCTGTTGAATATCTACCTGCATTACGTGCTGGATCTGTGGGTGAAGCAATGGCGGAAACTCAGTGCGCGCGGCACGGTCATCATCGTGCGCTACGCGGATGATGTGCGCCGTAGCCAAGCGACAGAACAGGATACTCCATAAGGAGTCAACACTGAAG
>CAZCTC010000083.1:0-33784 GCA_964501335.1 uncultured Anaerolineales bacterium
CTGCCAATCCATTTTCATCCTTCGGGGTGCCGCCCCCCCTGCATGGCCTTCTGTCCTGAAAATAGCCCGACCGTGCAAAAAATCCCCCACGGGCGACCATAAAGGTCGCCCCTACGCAAACACCGCCAATGTAGGGGTACCCCTTGTGGGTACCCAATCCTGCCAATCCATTTTCATCCTTCGGGGTGCCGCCCCCCCTGCATGGCCTTCTGTCCTGAAAATAGCCCGACCGTGCAAAAAATCCCCCACGGGCGACCATAAAGGTCGCCCCTACGCAAACACCGCCAATGTAGGGGTACCCCTTGTGGGTACCCAATCCTGCCAATCCATTTTCATCCTTCGGGGTGCCGCCCCCCCTGCATGGCCTTCTGTCTTGAAAATAGCCCGCCCAAAGGTGCGACGCACTTTCTATCCATAGAACCATCGATTCAAACGACTCAACCTGAAGGCAAACCGCCTTTCATTGCAGATCAGAGTGCGTTGCACCTCCGTGGAAAATCACCCTCACCCGCACAAGACACATTCCCCATAAGAAACGCCGCGCGGTGCGAAGCAGGCAGAGAGTTTCTTTTGTTGATGTTTTTGTGCGCATTCTGATGCGCACAAAAACATCGGCCTTTTCCAGAGCCGTCCCGGCGACACGGGCTGTCTACTGTCTACTTGCTGCTGTCTACTTTCTTTGGCCTTTTCCAGAGCCGTCCCGGCGACGCGGGCTATCTACTGTCTACTTGCTGCTGTCTACTTTCTTTGGCCCTTTTCCAGAGCCGTCCCGGCGACGCATGAATTTCCCATCACGTTTCAAAATCCCAACCTGCGCAAACCTACCTTTCCGGGAAGGCACACTTCACAATCCGCGGCTGAACTGAAAAATCTTTCGGATCATAGACCAGATCGTACAGCGAGCCGTCCGGCCCGAGCTGATCCGGGTAAATTCCCTCCGGCACGCGGACAATCTGCTCGACCGCCCAGGTAGGAGAAAACCTCGCCAGCAAAGGCTCTCCCTCCCCGGTGTAAGTCCTGACATACAGCCGCCCAGCGACATCCACCCCGAACAACCGGGTATAAGTCGGCGAGACAATCCCGGTCGATTCGATCATTCCACCCACACTCCCCGGCGCTTCAACGCGGTGCTCGAAGGTCCGGCGATCCGGCCCCCAATTGACCAGATTATCACTTTCCGCATTGTAGATGTAAAGATTCCGGTCCCATCCCACCATAAACCCCTCGTACTTCAACAGATTCTCGGATCCCATGTAATAAAATTCCGGCCGCCCCTCGATATCGAAATGCACCACACCGGCCGGCGGCAACAAGACATAGAGACCGCCCTCGCGATCAGAGATAAGAGTGTTCATATATATGGAATGCAATGGATAATAAGGCTCCAGATCGAGGGATTCTTTTTCCTCACCCTCTGAAGAAAAGACCGCGATCCGATCGACTTCGCGCTCTTTTCGACCCGTCGGAAACAACAAAAACACCCGCTCTTTACTCACGGCAATATTGGGCCAGCCCCTGGCCGAATAATCACAGGGATCGCGTGGGCCATACGCCCAGGGAGTTGAAATGGTTTGCGAAACCACTCCTTCGGAAAACTCCACAATCCGATAGTTGACTCGATCGAAAATAAAAAGATTTCCCTGCTCGTCCACCTGAGGAGAATAGGGTCTCCCAAAAACCCCGTTTTCCACAGACTCGTCACAGTGACCCAACTGCCCGGCCTCCGAACCCCATTGAAGTTGAGCATAATCGACACAGTCGAGCATCCCCACAGCAACCGTCGGCGTTGCAGTCGGAGCTGGAACCGTCGGCGTTGCCGTTGGAACTACCGGCGTAGGCGGCACATACAGCCCCACCGGCGCAGAGGTATTGTCGGCGCAAGAACAAAACAAAAGCACCATCAAAAGAACAAAGAAACGACTGTAAAATCGCATCGCCTTCACCTCACTCCATATCTGTAATCAACCGATATTCCCCGCATTCCAGACATTGAAAGAGATAGACCTCCATTGAATAAGCCACCTCGTTGTTCCTGGGCGAATCAGGCCGAATATCAGCCCACCAGTCTGGATGAGCTCTTCCCATCAAATGCGCATAAAAGAAAGCTTTCGCATCCCGCCCCCCCGCCAGGGCTACGATATCCGGCCGCCCGGCAATTTTGATAAAACGACAATAATCGCCGCAATGCCCGGGCCATTCGATATCGTTCCAGGTAACCAGAGAAGGCGTCCGGTACTCCAACTCGTCGATACGTTGAATGACCAGCGCTTCCCTTTGCTCAGGCGACAATTCAGGATGATAAAGCTGCAACTGATTCCGGATCAAGCGGCTCCCCTCGTTAGTCGATGCACCTGCCTCGGTCAGCCGGCCCTGAATCAAACAGGCCTCACAGACAAACTCAATATCGTTCTGGCCATAGTAAGGCCCGGCATATCCCGGCCGCTCCTCGCCACAAAAATCACAAAGCTGAGGCTCCTTTGTATAGGTCGAAAACTCATGCGGATGTTGAAAATAACGAAAGCTCATTGACTGTCGCTCCTTTTAATATCGCCTTCCCCCCTCGTATCGACTAAAACGCATTGCTCCGGAAGCATGCGCCTCTGTCCTGAAAACAGGGCTCTATGGCATGGCCCCGGCCTTGTAACGTCCCGCAAATGATCTTTTCCCGGTCAGATACGACGCGCGGTGCGAAGCAGGCAGAGAGAACTTTTTATTTATGTTTTCGGCGGCTTCAGAAAGCCGCCGAAAACATAGGCTTTTCCAGAGCCGCCCAGGCGACACTTTCTAAGCCCTCCCCCTCACTTCTATGCCGGTGGCGCATCTTCACAAAGAATTTCCCCAAAGCGCGTCACACCTGTACAACTACATGGGGGAGGGATGGGGAGGGGGCCAGCGCCCAGCACCCCATTTTCATCCTTCGGGGTGCCGCCCCCGGCATGGCCTTCTGTCCTGAAAATAGGGCTCTATGGCATGGCCCCGGCCTTATAGCGTCCCGCAAATGATGCCCTCCCCGGAAAATGCGCCGCGCTGGATGGGGGAGAGAGTTTTTTGTTGATGTTTTCTCGCGCATCAGAATGCGCGAGAAAACATAGCCTTTTCCAGAGCCGTCCCGGCAGCGCTCTCTTCCCCCTCCTTCCCCCACAGAGCAGTCGTCATTTGGAAACCGGATCCCCGTTCCCGCGTGTTCGTTGGGGGAAGGAGGGGGCTAGGGGGAGGATGAGGGCCAACAAGATGGCCCTGAAAACTATTTTCTTCTCTCAGAGTATCGCCCCCGCATCGCCTTCTGTCCCGCAAAGGTCTTTGTAGTATAATCAACCCCGTTTTCAATAAAAACATTTGCTTCTCCAAACAAGCGCCAGCCCGGATGATTCTCTCCGAAAAATGATACTGAAAACTCTCGAAAATGGAAATGAAAGGCAGGCCCGAAACCTATGAACATGAACGACTTTTCTAAACTCCAATCGACTGAACACATGCTGAAATGGCTCGCTGAGGATCCCTATGCCGCCATCTATACCGAAATCGAGCAGATCCTCGACCGGCAGGTCCCCGGCTCACAGTTGCTCAAATTTGAGGTGACCTCCGATCCGCAGTGGTTGACCGGGGGCCGGCGCAGCGAAGACAATCCCAATCAGGTCATTCTGGTGCGCACCGGTGTGGCCTTTGCCTTCACATTGCAGGTCCGCGAACCGGACGGCCCCACCCACGAGCTGCATGGAGTCTATTCCTGGGTCGGCACCCACCTGGATGAGCCGGCTAACCGTAAACAACGGGTCTGGTTTGACCTTAATGTCTCGCTGGAAGCGTACGGCTCCGCCGGAGAACTTAAAAGCCGCCTCTATTTCGATTGAGTTTTTATTTATTTTGTCGGCGGCTTCAGAAAGCCGCCGACAAAATAAATTTTTTTCTCCCTGCACAGTTGTTCATTGCTGGACGGGCAGAGAAAGTTTTTTGTTTGTGTTTTTTCTCCAGCCCTTCCGGGCTAACCACACAGGTACAATTTCTCGTTTTACGTTTTACGTTTCACGTTCCCCCTCACAGCAGCTCCCCGAAATACCGCGCCAGCAGCCGCTCGTCGACGGGCGGACACTCGATGCCCGTCCCCGCCAGCCCGGCCGTCACATTCCGGATATCGTAAACCAGATTCTTCGCCGGCCGGCCGTCCGACCAGACCGGGGCCAGCGCATAGTATTCCTCCGGCCGGCCCTGCTCCTCCAGATGCTTCTGTAACCGCACCAGCCACTCCCCATAGGAAACCAGCTGCAACGGTCGCCCCTGCGTGGCAAACCACTCGACAATCCGCCGGAAAAGCATGGGCCGGGGATTGGTCAGATGATAGAAACTCTCCGGCGAGTCCGGCCGCCGCGATAACACCCACACCGCCGCACTGACGAAATCCACTGGCGTCTGATCCACCCAATAATCCATCTCCGGCGCCGCTCCCATCTGCGCGCAATTGAAGATCATCCGGTAGATAAAGTCGCTTTGATTGGGCAAACCGGTCTGAGTATGCCCGCTGATCCGGCCCGGCCGGTAAATGGAAACGGCAAAGCCGCGTCGTTTGGCCCGCAGCATCAACTGCTCGGCCACCCATTTGCTCTGCCCGTACCCGATGTGCAATCCTTTACACTCCGCCGCCGGATCGGATTCCAGGATCGGCGCCTCTTCCTGATAATGCTCATCCGAGAAAACCCCCAACGTCGAGATATAATGGATGGCCTTCGGCACCCGCAGCGCCGCCAGTTCGAGCACGGTCTGCGTCCCCAATACATTCGCCGGCTTGAGCCCGGCGTAGGAATAGGCATAACTTACCCCCGCGCCACAGTGGAAGATGCTCCCCACCGCTCCGGCCAGCTCCTGGAACCGCACCTCATCCAACCCGAAACGGGGCTGCGCCAGACTCCCGGCCACCGCGACGATCCGTTCCCTGAAACTCTCGTCCCACAGCCGAAACTCCTGCATCTTCTTGCAGATCCGCTCGAAACCGGCCCGCGCATCGGCCGCCCGCACCAGACAATAGACCGGCGCCGCCTGCCGACGCAACAGTTCGGCCAGCAGATAGACCCCCAGGAAACCGGTGGCCCCCGTCAGGAAGATCGCCGCCGGCACCGCCTCCCCGGCCGGCAACGGATCGAGTTCCGGCATGGATCGGACTTCCGCCCATAGATCGGGCTCCTCCGCATCTTCCATCGGCCCCGCCCTCTGAACTCCGGCCTCTTCAATCAACATTGCCAGATGTTCAATCGTGGGCCGCTCCAGGAACTTCCGCAGCGCGACCTCCACCTTGAACTCAGATTGCACCACCAGCAACAACCGGGCCGCCAGCAGCGAATGCCCGCCCAGCTCGAAGAAATTGGCGCGAATTCCCATCCGGGCCTGCTGGAAAAGTCCCATCCAGATATCCACCAGCTTCTTCTCCAACGCCGTCTGCGGCAGATCGATTGCCAGCTCGTCCGTTTCCGGCACTGCCTCGACCTCCGGTTTGGGCAGCGAGCGCCGATCGATCTTCCCGCTCGGCGTGCGCGGCAGCTCCGGCAGCATCACAAACGCAGAAGGGACCATATACTCGGGCAGCCGGGTTTTCAAATGCTCGCGCAGCAAAGACTGGATGTCGGAAGATTGGATGTTGGAAGACTGGATGTTGGAAGACTGGAAGCCGGAAGCCACATCCCCTTCTTCCAATCTTCCAATCTTCCGCTCTTCGCTGTCTACTATATATGCCACCAACCGTTTGTCCCCCGGCGTCTCTTCCCGCACCACCACGACGCAGGCGACCACCCCCGGATATTGCTGCAACACCGCCTCGATTTCGCCCAACTCGACCCGGAAACCACGGATTTTGATCTGCGCATCGCGCCGCCCCAGGAACTCAATCTCACCGTCGGACCGCCAACGGCAGAGATCACCGGTGCGATAGAGCCGCGCGCCGGGCTGATCGCTGAACGGATGCGGGATAAACTTCTCGGCCGTCAACGCCGGGCGCCCCCGATACCCCCGGGCCAGACAGCTGCCGCCCAGGTAAAGCTCGCCCGGCACTCCCACCGGCACCGGCCGCAGCCAGGGATCGAGGACATAACACTCCGCATTCGTCACCGGCCGGCCCACCGGCGGCCAGGTCTCCCACGAATCCGGCGCCCCGTTCAGCGTGAAGGCCGTCGCAACGTGAGTCTCCGTCGGCCCATATTGATTGTGCAGGGTCGCTCCCGGCAGCGCGGCAAAGAAATCCTTCACCGCCCCCGTCACCTGCAACGCCTCTCCCGCTGTAATAACTTCCCGCAGCGCCAGCGCCGGCCGCTGGGAATGCAAAGAGGCCGCCACCGTCAGATATTGCAACGCCACAAAGGGCAGGAAAATCCGCTCGACCGCTTCCCCGGCCAGCAGATTCAACAGCGCCGTGAAATCCTGCCGCTGCTCGTTCTTCGCCACGATGACCGTCCCGCCCGAACACCAGGCGGTAAACAACTCCTGACAGGAGACATCGAAGTTCAACGAAGCATAGTGCAGCGTGCGGGCCGGCCTGGATAAAGCCGTATTTTCCAACTGCCAGCGGATTAGATGGGTCAGCACCCGATGCGGCAGCGCCACTCCCTTCGGCCGTCCTGTCGATCCCGAGGTATAAAGCACATAAAGCAGCGATTCAGGCGAAGCCAGATTCGGCAAATTGCCCGTCTCGGCTTCTTCGCCGATCTCTTCCAGATAGACCCGCTGCGCTGTAAAGGCCAGCGGCTCCAGCGATTTCTGCATCACCACCACCGAGAGCCGGGCATCCTCGCCCATAAAGGCCAGCCGCTCCGGCGGATAGCCGGGATCGAGCGGCAGATAGGCCCCGCCCGCTTTGACAATCCCCAGCACCCCCACCAACGCCTCAATCGAGCGGGTTGCCACCAGCCCCACCGCCTGATCCGGCCCGACGCCCGCCCGGCGCAGCCGGTGTGCCAGTTGATTGGCCCGCGCATTCAACTCCCGATAGGTCAACTGCTCGTCGCCGCAGCGGACCGCCGGCGCCTCCGGCGTCCGTTCACACTGCGCCTCGAAAAGTTGATGCAGACATTCCATCGGCGACTGCACCTTCTCCGGCCGCGCCCAGGAATCCAGCTGTTGCCGCTCCGCCGCCGTCAACAACGGCAGCTCGGTCAGACGGGCCGTGGGTTGCGCGACGATTCCTTCCAGCAACGTCCGAAAATGCCCCACCATCCGCTCGATCCGCTCCGCCACAAAAAGATCGGTGCGATATTCCCACGTCCCCAAAAGCCCCCGGCCGTTTTCCTCGGGCTCCAGCGAAAGCAAAAGATCGAACTTGGCCGTATGCGAAGGCACCCGCAACTGTGAAATCGCCAGTTCCGGCAGCTCGACCGAAATCACCGGCGAATTCTGCAGCACCAGCATCACATTGAAAAAGGGCGTATGGCTGAAATCCCGCTCGGGCTGCAACACCTCGACCATTTTTTCAAAAGGCAGATCCTGATGGGCATAGGCTTCCAGTGTCGTCTCCCGCACCCTCTCCAACAGCTCCGTAAAAGTCATCGGTTCGGTTAACTGCGTCCGCAGCGCCAGCGTGTTGACAAAGAAACCGATCAACCCTTCAATCTCGCTCCGGTTGCGATTGGCAATCGGCGACCCGACCGAAAGATCGGTCTGGCCCGTATAACGGAAAAGCAGTGTCTTGAAAGCTGCCAGTAAGATCATAAAGAGCGTCACCCCCTGTTGCTGGCTTAAATTCTGCAACGCATCGACCAGCGACACCGGCAGGATGAACTCCAGGTTGGCCCCCCGCTCTGAAGGCGAGGTCGGGCGCGGATAGTCGGTCGGCAGTTCCAACGGCGGCGGCGGGGTCCCCAGTTGCTGCTTCCAATACTCCAGCTGCGACTCCCAGACCCCCTGTTGCATCTGCTCCTGCTGCCAGAGCGTAAAATCGGCATACTGAATCGGCAACGGCGGCAGCCCGGCTTTATCCTTCTGAACTTCTGCATCGCCCGGCATCTCCACGTTCAACGACTGATTTTCACAAAACGCCGTATAAAGCGCGTTGAACTCCCGGCTCAACACCCCCATCGACCAGCCGTCCGAGATAATGTGATGGAGGGTCAACAACAACCAGTGCTCCCTCTCACCCAATTGCAACAGCCTCGCCCGCACCAGCGGCCCCCGGCTGAGATCGAACGGCAGCAAAGCCTCCTCCGTCGTCAGCCGCCAGGCCTCGCGCTCTCGTTCTGCCTCCGACAAAACCCTCAGATCGGCCACCGGCACCGCAAGCCTCACCACAGGCGAGATCTCCTGCCGCGGCTCGCTCGCTTCCACCACAAAAGCCGTCCGCAAGGTCTCATGGCGCTCCACCAGCGCATTGAGACTGCGCTCCACCGCCCCCCGATCCAGCGGACCGACCAGCCGCAGCGCCAACGGAATATTGTAGGTCGGCAATCCCGGATCAAGCTGATCCAGGAACCACAGACGCTGCTGGGCAAAGGAGAGCGGCAGCAGGCCGCCCCGCTTCACCGGCTGGATAGGAGAAAACTTCCCGGCCCCCCCAGACCCTCTCAGAAGGAGCAGCGCATCGACGTCGGCCGCCACCCCCGCAATGGTGGGATGTTCAAGCAGCCGGCGCAGCGGCAGCTCCACATTGAAAAGCGCCCGAATCCGCGAAACTACCTGCGTGGCCAACAACGAATGGCCACCCATCTCGAAAAAGTTATCGTGAATGCCCGGCTGCGGAACGGAAAGCACCGCCGACCAGATCTCCTGCACCCCGGCTTCCGTCGGTGTGCGCGGCGCCACATATTCCGTCCGCAGGCTGAAACCAGGCTCAGGAACCGGAAGCGCGTTACGATCCACCTTCCCCGTCGGAGTCAACGGCAACTCATCCAGCACCACAAAAGCCGCCGGGATCATATAATCGGGCAGATAATCCTTCAAAAAGGATCGAAACGCCGTCGATTGGATGTTGGAAGATTGGGAATCAGAAACGCGAGCCCCTGCATCCAGAGAACCATTCTTCCATTCTTCCAATCTTCCACTCCCCGGTTCCTCCAGTCTTCCATTCCCCTCTTCACTGTCTACTGTCTGCTGTCTACTGTCTACTATATAAGCCACCAGACGTTTCTCATGCGCGCCGCTGCCCAGCACCGTCACCAACACATTCTTCACCCCCGGATACTTCAACAGCTGCGCCTCGATATCGCCCAGTTCAATCCGAAAGCCGCGGATCTTGACCTGTTGATCCAGCCGGCCGAGAAATTCCAGATTGCCGTCGGGGAAAAAACGGCAGAGATCGCCGGTGCGATAGAGCCGCGCCCCGGGCTCCTTGCTGAAAGGATGGGGGACAAACTTCTCCGCCGTCAGGGCCGGCCGTCGCCAGTAACCGCGCGCCAGCCCCTCGCCGCCGGTATACAATTCGCCGGGCACCCCCACCGGCACCGGCTGCATCCGGTCATCCAGCACATAGATCTCCGTATTGTAGATCGCCGAACCGATCGGCACCGAAGTCGTCCAGGATTGAGCGTTGGAGACCGGATAACAGGTCGTCACGACCGAATTTTCCGTCGGCCCATAGGCATTGACAAGCCGGCCGGGAAGCATCTCAGCCACCTTGCGGGCATGAGGCAACGAAAGGACATCCCCCCCCACGATCAAATACCGGAGGTTTATCAGATCAGAAAGCTGTTGATCCACCATCAAGGGAAAGAGCCCGGAAATCATAATCATAGAGGTCACCCCGGATTCCCGGATCACCCGCCCCAGCTCCTCCAACGACAGCACCCCCGGCGGAGCGACCACCAATCGCCCCCCGTTCAGCAGAGCCCCCCAGATCTCCCAGGCGGAGGGATCAAAGGAGATCGAAGTAAATTGCAGCCAGCTCTCCGCTTCGTTCATCTCCACATAGTTGTTGTTTTTGACCAACCGCACCAGTCCCCGGTGTGGCACCCCTACCCCTTTAGGCACCCCCGTCGAGCCCGAGGTGTAGATAATATAAAGCAGGTTCTCCGGCATGCCCACCGGCGCAGGGTTTTCCGGGCTCTCCGCGGCCAGCTGATCCCATTCCGTATCCAGCAACAGGCGCTGCCCGGAATAGGCGGTGAAACTTTCCGCCAGCGCCTGTTGCGTGAGCAAGATCGGCGCCTCTGTATCGTTCAACACCCAGAGCAGCCGTTCCTCAGGCTGGCGCACATCCAGCGGCACATAGATCCCGCCCGACTTCACAATGCCCAGGACCCCCACGATCAATTCCATCGAACGGGTCATGCTCAAACCCACCGGCGTTTCAGGCCCCACCCCGGCCCGCCGCAGATAGTGCGCCAGCTGATTGGCCCGGGCATTGAGTTCACGATAGGTCAACGACTGATCGCCAAAGGTAACCGCCACCGCATCGGGGCGCCGCGCCGCCTGTTCCTCAAAAAGCTCGCTCACACAGCGTTCCCGGGGATAGGTCGTCGCCGTCGCATTCCACTGCTCCAGCATCAACCGCTGCTCTTCTGCCGTCAACAGCGGCAGCTGCGCCAGCGGAAGATCAGGCTGCGCCACCACCCCTTCCAACAGCGCCCGGAAATGGCCGGCCATCCGCTCAATCCGTTCGCGGGCAAAGAGGTCCGTGAGATATTCCCAGACTGCCGACAATCCCGCTTCGCCATCCCGAAATTCCAGCAACAAAACCAGGTCAAATTTGGCCGTCTGAGACGGTAACCGCAAGGGCAGCAGGCGCAAATCCGGCAGTTCCAGGGGAGCGACCGGCGCATTCTGCAAAACAAACATCGTATTGAAAAAGGGCGTGGCGCCGGCCCCGCGCTCCGGATGCAGGACTTCGACAAGGCGGTCGAAAGGCAAATCCTGATGAGCATAGGCGCCCATCGTCATCTCACGCACCCGCTCCAACAGGCCCCGGAAAGTGAGCCCTTCCGACACCGTCGTTCGCATCACCAGCGTATTCACAAAGAAACCGATCAAACCTTCGATCTCCTTGCGGTTGCGGTTGGCAATCGGCGAGCCGACCGCAATATCGGTCTGACCGGTATAGCGATAGAGCAAAATCTGGAAGGCGGCCAGGAAAGTCATAAAGAGCGTCACGCCCTGCTGCCGGCTCAAAGTTTGCAGCGCTTCGACCAGCTCCGGCGGCAGAATAAACTCCACACTGGAGCCCTGGTAAGAAGGCGAAGTCGGACGCACATAATCCCCCGGCAATTCCAACATCGGCGGGGGAGCCGCCAGTTGTTTCTTCCAGTAATCCAGCTGCCGCTCCCAATCGGCCCCCTGAAGCCGGGACCGTTGCCAGACCGCAAAGTCGGCATACTGGATCGGCAAAATCGGCAAGACCTCCGGCCGATAAGTATGATTATGACAGGCCGTGTACAGGACGGCGAATTCGTTCTCCAACACCCCCAGCGACCAGCCGTCGATGATGATATGATGGAAGGTCAACAGCAACCAATGTTCGGTCTCATCCAGACGCAACAGCTCGCCCCGAATCAACGGCCCCCGGCTTAAATCAAAAGGACGGCGCACTTCCGCCGTCAATAACTGCCGGGCTTCCGCCTCCCGGTCCTCCGTCGGCAGAGCGGATAGATCGACCCGCGGTAAAGAAAAGTCCAGAACCGGCGCGACCTTCTGCCGGGGCTCGCCGTCGACCACGCTAAAGGTCGTCCGGAAAATCTCATGGCGGGCCACCAAAATATTCAGGCTCTGTTCCACCGCGGCCAGATCCAGCGGCCCGATCAATTGCAAAGCCCAAAACTCATTGTAAGTAGAGCGTCCCGGGTCCAGTTGATCCAGAAACCATAAACGCTGCTGGGCAAAGGAAAGGGGCAAGGGACCTTTGCGATCCACCGGGCGGATGGGAGAAAGGTCGCCCGCTTCCAGCCCCTCCGCCAGCAGCAATTCATCCACATAAGCCGCCATCTCCGCAATCGTCGGCTGCTCAATCAACCGATAGAGCGGATACTCCACATTGAAAAGCGAACGCAGCCGGGAGATCACCTGGGTGGCCAGCAATGAATGGCCCCCCAGCTCGAAAAAGCTGTCGTGAATGCCCACCCGCTCCAGATGCAAAATGGAGATCCAGATATCCCCCAGCGCCGCCTCCGTCAACGTGCGGGGCGGCACGAACTCCGCCGCCGAGGTGATGTATTCAACCGGCGCCGGCAACGCCTTGCGATCCACCTTGCCTGTCGCCGTCAACGGCAGCGCCTCCAGAAAGACATACGCCGATGGCATCATATACTCGGGAAGCCGCTCTTTCAAGTACGCCTGGAGGCTGGAGGTCTGGATGCTGGAAGTCCGGGTATCACCCATTCCACTCGAAGAGGGCAGATCACACAACTTAAGGCGCTGTACCGACAGCGTCCCGCATGCGGAATTCTCCTCGCGAGAGACGACACGCGGGATGGTAAGAAAAGGTTTTTTTTGTTTATTTTTTCGCGCGCCGCAGACGGCGCGCGAAAAAATAGCCTTTTTCTTTCCCTGCAAATGGCTTAAGTTCCCTGATAGGCTCGGAGAGAAGTTTCCCCAATCTTCCAGACTTTCAATCTTCCAATCTTCGCTGTCTACAGTCTGCTGTCTGCTGTCTACTATATAGGCCACCAGCGCCTTCTCGCCGATCTCATTGCGGCGGACCAGCACCACCGACTCCCGCACTCCGGGATAGCTGTTCAACTGCGTCTCGATCTCCCCCAGTTCGATCCGGAAACCCCGGACCTTGTACTGTTGATCCCGGCGGCCCAGGAATTCGAGATTGCCGTCGGGCAGATACCGGCAAAGATCGCCCGTCGCGTAAAGGCGGGCCCCCGGCTCCGGGCTGAAAGGGTGCGGAATGAACTTCTCTGCCGTCAATCCCGGCCGCCGCCAATAGCCGCGCGCCAACCCATCCCCGCCGGTATAAAGCTCGCCCACCACACCGACCGGCACCGGCAGTAAATTGTTATCCAGCACATAGATCTGGCTGTTGGAAATGGCCCCACCGATGGGCACCGCTTCCGTCCAGGATGGATTGTCGGGGATAGCATAGCAGGTGGTAATCATCGTATTTTCCGTCGGGCCGTAGGCATTGATGATCCGCGCCGAAAGCGTCGCAGCGGCCTTCTTCGCCAGCACCACCGACAGGACATCGCCGCCGGTGATCAATTGATGCAGATTGACCAGATCGTCCATCTGTTGATCGACCAGCAGCGGAAAAACGCCGGAAGTGAGCTGCAAACTGGTCACGCCCGACTCCCGAATCAGGCGGCCCAGATCTTCCATCATCAGCATATCCGGCGGCGCGAGCACCAACCGACCGCCGTTGAGCAAGGGCCCCCAGATCTCCAGCGTGGCCGGATCGAATGAAATCGAGGCAAACTGCAACCAGGTTTCGCCTTCATCCAATCGGGCATAGTCGGCATTCTTCACCAGCCGCACCACCCCGCGATGGACCACCCCCACCCCTTTGGGCTGCCCGGTCGAACCCGACGTGTACATCACATAGATCAGATGGTCCGGCGTGATCTGCCGGGCAGGGTTCGCCACCGGCTCGCCCGCCACCCGCTCCCATTCCACATCCAGCAACAGACGGGGCCCGGCATAATCGGTAAAATTCCCGACCAGCGAAACCTGAGTCAACAGCATCGCCGCCTTTGTATCGTCCAGAATCCAGAGCAGGCGATCCGCCGGCTGGCGCACATCCAGCGGCACATAAGCCCCTCCCGCTTTCACAATCCCCACCAACCCCACAATCAACTCGAAAGAACGGGTCAAACTCACCCCCACCCGTGTCTCGGCCCCCACCCCGTTCCGCTGGAGATAATGGGCCAGCTGATTGGCCCGGGCATTCAACTCCCCATAGGTCAGGGTCTGCCCATCCAGCTCCACCGCAATGGCCTCCGGTCGGCGCGCCGCCTCTTCTTCAAAGAGATCCGCCACACAACGCTCCCGGGGATAGGCGGTCGCCGTCGCATTCCAGTTTTCCAACAATTGCCGGCGCTCGGCCGGAGAAAGATATTCGCAAAGACCGATCGGCTGTTCCGGATCGGCCACCAACGCCGCCGTCAGATTTTGCCAGTGAATGGCGAGCCGCTCGATCGTCTCTCGATCGAAAAGCTCCATCGCATATTGCAAGGAGAAACCCAATTCGGAACCGATCGTAATAATCGTCAGAATAAAATCAAACTGCGCCGGAGAAGGCGGCAGGGCAATCGTCTCCCCCTCCCAGCCACTCAACTTCAAAGAACCGACAGCTTTGTGGGCCGCGGCGGCATTCAAATTGCCGTTCATCAGCATGGATTCTTCAAACAAGAACATCAGATGAAAAAACGGGGCCTGTCTGGCCTGCCGATCGGACTGCAACCGTTCGACCAGCAAAGGGAACGGCACCTGACGATGCTCATAAGCACCGGTCAGCGTGCGGTCGACCTGCCGGGCCAGTTCGGCAAAGGTCATCCGATCGGAGAGCTGCTCGCGCAAGACCAGCGGATTGCCGAAATAGCCCAGGAACCGTTCCCAATCCGACTGCCGCTCCGCCGCCATCGTCCCCAGAATCAAATCGGATTGCCCGGTATAACGATAGACCAGCACTTCAAAAACAGCCAGGAGAACCACCTGCAACGGCAGCTCCAGCCTGGCGCTCAGTTGTCGGACCGCCGCACTCAACTCAGCGCCCCAAAGACTGAAAACAACGCCCCCTTCATAATCAGGAGAAAGGGGGCGGGGACGATCCAGCGGGAACGTCACATCGGGAAGTTCCCCGGCCAGTTGAGTCTCCCAATATTCCCATAACGGCGCCGCAGCCGATCCTTTCAAGAAGGCCTGCTGCCAACGCACATAATCCACATATCGAAAATCCAGCGGCGTCAGAGTCACCGCCCCGTTCTGCACCGCTGAATAGATCCATTCCAATTCATCCCAGAACCCGGCCAGAGAACCGTCATCGGCAATGATATGGTGGATCGTATGGAGCAGAACATGCTCCTCCGGTCCCAGGTTCCATAGACGTACTCGAAAAAGCGGACCGGTAGCCAGATCAAAGGACTCCCGGCTCGCCGCCGCGACCGCCGCATCGACCGTTGCCGCATCCCATCCGACCGCCTCGTGGATCTGAAAATCCAGCGCCTCCGGGCCCGGCGCAAGGAAACGCAACACGACGCCCTCCGGAGTCATGGGGAAGGTCGCACACAAGAGGGGATGGCGTTCCAGCATTCGTTGAAAGGTCTGGCGCAACGCCACAGCATCGACCGGGGCATGAATGCGCACCGCATGGGCTCTTACATACATGGAATTTCCCGGCGCAAGCTGCTGCATATACCAGAGCGTCTGCTGCCCCGGAGATAAAGGGAGATCCTGCGGTAAGGAAAAACCATTGCCGTCTTCCGGCCGCGATGAGAGTGCTGTGTCCATAGTATTAGTCCTTTAACTTGCTCATTTAAACTGCGATGATGAGGCTGGCATTACGCCGGGTTCTCAAAATCGTCAAAACAGGTCGAGTGGTATGCGCTTACAGCCGCCGAATAGCAGTTCTGGGGCAGAAAGGAAAGAAGAAAGAAAGGAACGACTTCAGTGCATGGCACAATTGAATGGTATGAGCATTTTAACACTAACTTAATATAACTCAAGCTGCTTTCCTTTCATAATTTCGCGCACCCCGGAAGGTGCGCGAAATTGTAATTTTCTCAAGCTGCACAGTTAATATTTTTACGTCCCGCACATGGCTTTTCTCGATAGGAATCGACGCGCCGAACCGACAGAGAGAGTTTTTTGTTTGTGTTTGTGCGCGCATCAGAATGCGCCCACAAACACGTTTTTTCTCCCGCCTTTCCAGGCCAATCGCACAGGTCGAGAGAAAAACCCATTTTTGCGGGACGTTAAAATGCCTGCCGCATGGTTGACTCTTTTATTCTACTCAGAGGGTGTGACAGAAGTGTTAAACAATAGGGGGAGTTTCAAAAAAAGGGGAAGAAAGAAGCCTGGTCTATGTTTTCGCGCGCCTGGAAAGGCGCGCGAAAACACAATTTTCCCATCAACTATTCAGAATAGCCGCAGAGCGCCAGCGCCTTGGGACCGGTGTGCACGCCCAGCACCGGAGAAACGATATGGACAAAAAGCTCAGCCGGATGATATTCCTGCCGGACCCGTTCGGCCAACGCTTCCGCCTCTTCCGGCACCGCATTGTGCAAAACCGTAATGTGCATCGGATGGGTGGGGTCCATGCGCTTGAAGAACTCCTTGTAGAGCGAATCAACGGCGGCCTTGCGCGAACGGGAAGGGATCGAAGCCCCCACCGTCCCGGTTTCATGCCGGACATAGATCAACGGCTTGATCTGCAACACGCCGTTCAATAACCGCACCGCGTCGGCAATCCGCCCTCCCTTGGAAAGATATTCCATCGTATCAAGCGTAATGAAGTAAGTCATGCGATCCCGGGCGCGGTCCGCCGCCGCCACCATCTGCTCCAGCGTACCGCCGCTCTCACGCACGCGCGCCGCCGTAATCACCTGCCAGCCCAACCCCATCGAGTTGCTCTTGCTGTCGACCACCTCCACAGGGATCGGAGATTCCTGCGCCGCCGACCGGGCCGAGCCGATCGTGCCGCTCATCCCGCTGGAAATCGTGAAGGCCAAAACCCGCGAAGCACCCTTTTCATAAGCGCGTTGATAGGCTTCCAGGAAAGCGCTGGCCGGAGGCTGAGAAGAAATGGGGAAATGGGGGTCTTTGCCGAGCCGGGCGTAGAAATCCTCAGCCGGCATATCCACCCCGTCGAGATAAGTCTGATCACCAAAAGTAATCGAAAGAGGGACAACGGTGATATCGTATTGCTGCCGCCACTCGGCGGGGATATCGCACGTACTGTCTGTAATTAAAGCTATGGAGTGAGGCATATCATCCGCCTTAAAGATAAAATTTTGGTATAGTCTACCACGATTTAAAATTTTGCCTGTCCACTAAAAACAAGCCATTCTATCCAGAAAGGGTCAAACTCCCCCCGGCACAAAAATATCGGCCAATCCCAGCTGCTGTTCCAGAGCCTTCTCCAGATAAAGTGCCTGATCCAGTTTGGAAAAAGGCCCCGCCAGCACAATCCGTTTACCTCCTTTAAGAGCCGCATACACCTTATAATGGAAGAGAATACCGCCTTGCCGTTTCATTCCAGGATAGCTGTAAGAATAAAAGACCCCTTTTATCTCCCCATAGTTTTTGGAGTTTATCCAGGAATGGGCCACCTGGCGTTTACAATAAAGCTGCATGATCGATTTCAGCGGAAGTTTACGCCCCAACCGCCACGGCAAGGGCCCATGCGTCACAATCAGAGAATCCTCTTCTATTCGGAAACAGGAACGATTCACCAGATGGGCCACCAGGGTATAGCCCCAATAAATCCAAATTCCCGCAATCAAGGCCTCCCCGAAAGCGTTAGGCCGGGAGGCCATAAACAACATGTAGATCAGAACCGTAACCACAATCGTAAACAAAGCCTGAATTAACACCGAAGCGAGATTGCCGATCCAGGGATAAATCACTTCCCATTTTCCATCCTGATTTTCCAGCACCAGCCCTTCCGGCACCACGGCCGTCGGATCTTTGAACCGTTCCCCCAGGACATTTTCAATACTGACCGTGATATTTGCACCGCAACGAGCGCATTCTGTACGGGCCCGATCGCCTTCGATCTTCCACCCTCCGACAATCATCCCACATTGAGGACAGTGAACTGCGATGGAATCCATTACCACCCTCCACTTTTTCAAGTTGCCCTATTTTAATTCAAGATAGAAATCTGGGAAAGAAAACCTTCCGCTTGCAAAATCCCCAATTAAGGCAAAAATAGCCCCATTGAAAACTACCATTGCTAAGGAGCGGATATGCATCTCCGCCTTACCCTGTTGGGATCATTTCAGGCCTGGATTGGCGAAGAAGCCATTCCCATCTCCCGCGCGCAGAAAATCGAAGCGCTGCTGGCTTATCTGGTCCTGGAATCCGATCATCCGCATTCGCGTGATTTTTTAGACGGACTGCTTTTCCCGGAAATGCTGGAAACCGCCGCGCGCAACAATCTACGCCAGACCTTGATGCGGTTACGCCGCTTGCTGCTGGACGATCAGGCCGAAACCCCACTCCTGCTGCTGGACTCCGATCGGGTCCAGTTCAACCCGGTCGGCGATTGGGAACTGGATATTGACACCTTCCAACAAAAACTTAAAGGTTGCCCCCGGCATCAGGGAAAACGCTCTGAGCAATGCCCCGAATGTATGGAATTGCTGGCCGCCGGCCTGGACCTTTATCAGGGCCCCTTCCTCGAAGGATTTGCCTTACGAGACAGCGAGTTATTTGAATCCTGGATGTGTACCTGGCGCGAACGGCTGCAACTGGAAGCCATCGAAGGCTACCGCACCCTGATCAAATACTATGAACTCTGCGGCGATTATCCCGCCACCCTGAAATATGCCCGCCGCTGGCTGGATCTGGACAGCTATTCGGAAGAGGCCCACCGTCAGATCATGCATCTCCTGGCCTGGCAGGGACAACGCACCCAGGCACTGGCCCAATACAAGCGCTGCCAGCAACTCCTGGAAAACGAACTGAATATGGTCCCCGAACCGGAAACGGAAGCCCTGGCCAACCGCATTCGTACCATGTCCACCCGCCGTCCGCACAATTTACCCCCCATCGAAGGCATTTTATTCGTAGGCCGGAGGCAAGAACTGGAAAAGATCCGGCAAATGCTGACCAAACCCGACCATCGGTTAATGACACTGGTCGGCCCCGGCGGCATCGGAAAAACACGGCTGGCCTTGCAAATCGGCTGGATGGTGACCAATAACCATATCGGCCCCTTTATCGAAGGGATCTATTTTGTCCCTTTGATCGAAAGTGCCGGCGAAAACAGCCTGCTCTCCGGGATCTCTCTGACCATGGCCATCATCCAGGCCCTGAAAATCAAGCTGACCGGAACCGCAGCTCCGGAAGCGCAATTGCTGGATTACCTCAAGCGCAAAGAACTGCTGCTGATCATCGACAATTGCGAGATCCTGGATTCGAAAGCCCGCAGCGTGATCGCCACCCTGCTCCAAAAAACTCAAGGGATCAAGATCCTCACCACCTCCCGCCAGCGATTGAATTTGATTCAGGAGTGGGTCCTGGAAATTGAAGGGCTGCCCTATCCGCAGGGATCAGACTCTCCCGCGCCTGCGGAACTGGAAAACTACGAGTCCATTCAACTCTTCGCCCAACGGGCCCGTCAGATCGACGCCGAATTTTCGCTGGAATCCTGCCCGCCCCAGGATCAGCTGGCCCTGAAACAGATCGGTTATCAAACGCAGGGCATGCCGCTGGCGTTGGAACTGGCGGCGGTGTGGGTGCGCCGGCTCACCTGTAGCCAGATCGTGGCCGAAATCCAGAAAAATCTGGATCTGCTGGCCTGGGATACCCCGGAAATTCCGGAACGCCATCGCTGCATCCGGGCCGTTTTTGAATCTTCCTGGCAATTGCTGACGGCCGAAGAACAAACCATCCTCGCCGGGCTCTCCGTTTTCTCAGGCAGCTTCAATGCCGACGCCGCCGGGCAAATTGTAAACGCCACCCTGTTGACGCTGGCCTCCCTGCAAGACAAGTCCCTGATCCAGAAAGAACGACAGGAGAACTCACGCTACACCCTGCATCCCTTGTTACACCAGTTCCTGGCTGAAAAGTTATCGTTGGAAGAGACCCGACGGTACAAGACTGCACACGCCGGCTATTTCGCTCAATTCCTTGCCCAGCGCCGCGAAGCCATCGACAATGTACTGGTCCAGGAGACCCTGAACGAAATCGAACTGGATCTGGAAAACGTTCGGGAAGGCTGGCGCTGGAGCGTGACCCATCAAAAGCTCGAGCTGTTGGGGGAATATATGCATCCCCTCTACGGATTTTACGTCCTGCGTACCTGGTGGGTGGAAGGGCAGGAACTCTTCACCCAGGCCGCCGCCCTCGTCCCGGAAAATCTCAAATACGAGGATGTCCACGGTACCCGATACCCGTTGATCTATGCCGGGTTGCTGTTGCGGCTGGCCGAGTTCAATTACAACCTGAGCATGCTGGAACAGGCTGAAGCCCTGTTGCGCCGCAGCCAGGCGATCCAGAACTGGAGCGAAGATCCGGAAGAGCTGGCTTTGATCTATGAAAAGATGGGCCTGCTGGCCTACCGGCGGGGAGATTATCCCCGCGCCGTCCAGATGCTTCAGTTCAGTTATCAAATTGCCCACGACGCCGATTTGAAAAACCTCTCGGCCCATATCCTGATGAGCCTGGGGGCGCTGGCTCGCGACCAGGAAGACTATCCGCAGGCCCGGAAATGTCTGCAAGAAAGCCTCACCATCTACCGCGCGCTGGAATATCCCTGGGGAATCGCCAACGCCCTGCGTCTGCTGGGATATGTGACCTGTCAGTCGGGAGATAAAATCACGGCCCAGATCTGTTACGAAGAAAGCATCCGCCTCTGCCAGGAGATCAAAAATCCCATTATGGAAGCGTTGGTCTGGAACAATCTGGGACAGATGGCTCATGTAGAAAAGAATTATGGATTGGCACGGGAACTGTATGAACGGGGAATCCGCCTGCTGCAGGAACAAAGCGACGACAAAAGCCAGGCGCTGCTCTTTGAAAGCCTGGGCAACCTGGAACTGGACATGGAGCAATTGCCGGAAGCCCACCTCCATCTGGAAAAAAGCCTGGAAGCCGCCACCAAAGCCCAGGATACCGGAGCCTCGCTCCGGATCCTGATCGCCATGGCCCGTCTGGCCGTCAAAAAAAGAGGTTCGCTCCTGCCGGAGCAGATTCAGATTACGGAATTCGTCAAAGGGATCGTAGACCATCCAGCCTGCCCCGCCCCCGTCAAGAAAGAGGCGCTTTCCTATTGGCCGGAACTGGCCGCGGCCCCCCTGGAAGAACCCGCCAAAGAAGTGACGTTGAATTTATCGGAGCTGAAAATGCTGGGGCAATCCATTCTGTTTTAAAGCCATGGGGCGTCCCGCAACCGATACCTGCCCGGTAGAAAACGCCGCGCTGGACGGGGAGAGAGGTTTTTTGTTTGTATTTTTGCGCGCATAAGAATGCGCGCAAAAATACGGGCTTTTCCCCTCGCTTTTCCGGGTTAACCGCACATGTCGCCTTTTCCTGCATCGCCGGGACGGCTCTAAAAAACTATGGTTTCGCGGGCTTCAGAAAGCCCGCGAAACCATAAACAAAAAAACTCTCTCCCTGCTTCGCACCGCGCGTCGTATCTAACCGGAAAAAGATCATTTGCGGGACATTACAAGGCCGGGATCATCCCCTAAAGCCCTATATTCAAAACAGAAGCCCATGCCAGAGAGGCAGCCCCGAGGATGAAAACAGACAACCTTCCGCCTTAAGGAACAAATTGCACGGATATGTCATAATCCCCATCAGAAGAAAGATATCCAAAAATTTTCCCGGTGTGCAGATTCTCATCCTTCTGGCCAATCGTCACCGCACCGTTCAAAACAACCTGATCCCCCTTCTCGTTAATAAAATAACTCTCAGGAGGAATCACCATAACATGGACAATGGAATAATCCAGCATGCTGATTTCCAAATATTTACTATCGTAGGTGGAAATTCTCATCCCGGTCGACGCAGTTCCCCTGACATCCTCCTCCAAACTTGCATGGAACCAATAGTGATAATCACCCTGCGTTTGGATCAGATGCTTCTCAGGATCAATGTCAATCGAAACGAGCGTCCTCGGCACCGGCACATAGCGATAATAAGAGGGTCTCACTTCAACTTCATCCGGTTTGGGCGCCGTCCTGGAATCAGCGGCAAGAAATTCGTTTAACAACGGCTTGAATTCGTCGACGCGCTGAGGATTGCGGGCCAGGAAGTCGATCAATTGAACCAGGGTATCAAATTTTTCTTCCATTACATTGCTCCTTAGATTGAATGAGTACAAATTGCCGCAGCAAAAATCAGGTAGCTACTTAGCGGGGATACCATTATTATAATGCAAGTTGCCGCCTCGATAAATCCATGTCCCATAGACACGATCTGTTTTTTATGTTAAAATAAACTCCGGGTTATAATTTATATTCTGGGACAGTGGACTGATGAAAATATACCGGCAATTTACGCACCTTCACAGTTCTGTCCCGCTCAACCTCCGGGGTCTGAAACCTTCTACCCGGCCTGATCTCTTTCCCCCCTTTTTACACCCATTGACAACCGCTTTTCCTTCATCCCATTAAACTCCCGACCAAAATTCCCTTTCGCCACGGCTCCCCGGCATTTTCTCAGGGTGAACTGTGCCTGCTTCAAAAAGCCGCCGCATAAAGAGGCTTTTTTCTTGTGTCTTCCCGACTAATCGCACAGATGAAAAGCAGCGCGCTTCTATGGGCGCGCTCCCACGAGGACAGCCGAAAGGGTCACATAAGGAGTACACAATGGGCAACTCAACCAGGGCCTTTGAAAAACAAAAGGAAAAGGGGCCGGGAGCAGCAGCACGAACCGCAACCACCCCCCAAAACACGCCGGAAAGTATCTTTACCAGCCCTGCCCACCTCTACCGGGGAGGAACGCTGGAGGCGCAGAGCGAAACGCTGCACCATGCCGAACCGCCTCAACAACAGACGATGTTGAAAGAGATCAGCCACACGCAGGGCAATCAGCACTCCACCCAACTGGTGGCCCGGCTGCAAAGTGCCGTCCCCCCCACACTCGCAACCTCCACTCCAGAAGCGGACGCCCTGCCCGGAACCGAGACCATCGAAACGCTCCTGCGCCAACCCGGCAGGGCTGCCCCGCCCGGCGAGCCCACCTCCGGAGCCAGAACGCGACGGCTGGGAATCCAGGCCCAACTGCAAGTCAGCCAACCCGACGATCCCTATGAACGCGAAGCCGACCGGGTCGCAGAAACGGTGATGAGGATGGCGACGCCGCTCCCCAGGCCCATCCCCCCCACGGCCAATCCTTCCCCCACCCCGCCCACCCTCTCTCGTTCACCCTTGCCCGTTGCTCGAATTCAACCGTCCCCCGAAAAACCGGCCCTGGCCCCCAAACCCCATCCACCGGCCGCCCCGCCCAAAGCCCCGCAGGCTCTCCACGAAGAACCGGTAGAACAGCCGACTGAACAGCTCCTCGAAGATCCCCGCAAACTCCCCCCGGCGCTGGCCACCCCCCCACCCGACGATCGAGGAACCGGGGCGGAAAAGAAAATCCAACGCGCCGCCCGCCCGGCCCTGGAAGCCGGCGCCGGCATCGAATCCGAAATCGCTTCGCTAAAAGGGCGCGGCACCCCGCTCCCGCCCCAGGAACGCGCCTTCTTTGAAAGCCGCATGGGACGCGATTTCAGCAAAGTCCGTATCCATACCGGCAGTCAGGCCATCCAGACCGCCCGTGATTTGAACGCCCGCGCCTACGCGATCGGCCCCGACATTGCCTTCAACGAGGGCGAATACGCTCCCGGCACCCCGGAAGGGCGGCGCCTCCTGGCCCACGAATTGACCCATGTGGTTCAACAGGGACAGAGCAGCGAAAAGGTGGACCGCGAAGTCACCCCCGGCAGCGAAAATGTCGAACAATACAAAGCCGATTTCCAAAAAGAGGCCGACGCCGGGCTGCAACAGTTGAAACTACAGGAAAACGGGCTGCAACAGCAAAGCGCCACGATGAACCAGGAACTGGAACAATGGGTCCGGGAAAGTGTAACAAAACTGGCCCTCCTTTCCCGCCGGGCCTTTATGCAGACCCAGGGGCAGGCCTCCGACGCCGTCCAGGCCGCCTATCGAGAACGAGAGACGGCCCGGCAGGAAGCGCGCCAGACTTTCTCGCCCTGGCGAGGCATCGCCAAACAGCGGGTCAAACAGTTGCAGGATCAGGCCCAGAAAAACCCCATGGCCAATCTGGACCAGATGGAACCCTACGCCGCCGGATTCAAAAAACAGGTCCTGGATAATGTCTCCCAATCCGCCGGCTCGATGGGACAGATCTACCGCAACGGCATCATGAATCCCCTCATCACCCGCATCCAAAGCAATCTGCAACAGATTCAACAGGTCAATAACGGCGCCTGGATCGAATTTAGAAAACAGGCCGAAGCCACCATGCTGGAAGCCAATCAACGCAACTCCAAACTGACCACGCAAGCCGATACGGGCTGGCAAAATGTCTCCGCCGCCGCCCAACGTCTGCAAAACCAGCTTTCACAGACCGCCGCCGAAACGCAGGGACGCATTGCCGATCCCGCCGCAGCGGAGGATTTCACTCAGTCGGCCCAAAAGGTCCGGGAAGAGGTGCAACTCCAGTGGGAAAACGATCAGAAAGCCTGGAATGAACGTCGCAACAGTGTAACCAGCGGCTTTGACCTGCTGCTGACCTGGGGTCGGCAGCTGGGATTGACCCAGCTGGAAGGGATGGAATCGCTGTTACGGCAGGTGCTCTTCACCAAATTCGATCCGGTCCGCTCCCAGATGGAACAGGCCTTGAAACCGATCGGCAAAGAGGAAATTCAAGGCACCCTGAAAGGCGCCTTTCAACGCACCGGCATCGAAAAAGAGGTCGGCACTGAAATCAAAATCCAGCTCAAGGCCCGCTCCGGCTATCCCGGCCGCCTCCAACCCAAACTGGCCGTCAGCCAACCGGGAGATCCCCAGGAAGTGGAAGCCGATCAGACGGCCGACCGGGTCATGGGCATGCCCACCGATCCCGAACCGGCGGCCGCCCCGGCCAAAGCGCCCGCACCCGAACAGCCCCAGGCGGCTGTCGCTCCGGTCGCTGAGGTAGAAGAGAAACCCCTCGCCCCGCCGCCACCAGCAACCGGACTGCCGCAGGCCGATATGCAGGCGGAAAAGATGAAGCCGCTGGAATCGACCCCCGAACCTCAAAGAGATTCGGAGGCTCAACCCGAAACCGCTGCCACGCCAGCCGCGGCCCAGGCGCCCCAGGCAGCAACGCCCCCCGCGCCTGAAAAACAGCCCGAAGCGCAAGCTCCCGCCGGGGAAGCCGCGCCGCAAACCGACACAGCCACCGAAACAGCGCCGGCCGAAGAGAAAAAACCGGAAGAAACCCCGCCGGCCGCCGAAGCGGAAAAAACCGAAGCCGGGGCTGAAAAAGAAAAGACTGAAGAAGAAACCACTCCCGAATCGGCCGGGAAAACGCCGGATGACGCCGGCGACCCGGCCGCCCTCGCCGGCGAAGCCCAACCCGCAGTCGCAGAACCACCGGCTCCCGACGAAAAAGAACCGCCCACGCCCGCCGAATTGACCGCCCAAAGCCTGCCGGAAGCCCGGACCACCTTCAAAGATTCGGTCGATCAGATCGCCCAGACCGGGCAGACACTGCGAACCGGGATGCAACCCGGCGCCGCCCTGGATCCCGCCGCCGCCCAACAGGAAAAGGAAACGCTCAGCCAGGCCGCGGCCGCCGAACGCGAAGCTGCGGTGGAAGAAAACGCCGCCGCGCAGGAAAAGGACGCCGCAACAGCAGTGGCCGCTCCGGACCCGGCGCAGCCGGAGGCCCCCACTCGTCCGGCCACAGAGCCTACCCCCGAAGCTCAAAAGAGCCAGGCTGCCGCCGACCGTCCGGCTCAACCAACCACGACCGCCGCCCAACCGGCCCCCGGAGGCAGCGAACCGCAAAGCACCGCTCAAGATAATGCGGCCCAACAGGGCGAAGCTCAACGCAATCAAACCGCCGGCGAGGTCGACCAACAGACCTGCCAGGAAGCCAGCAATGCCATCGTCGAAACGATGGGAAGCAATCCGCCCGCGCCCCAAAAGCCCCAGGCCGACACCTCCCCCCTCGAAGCGGAAAAATCGAAGATCGGCGACAAAGACGATACCGCGGTAAAGAATCAGGACGGCACCCTCCCCGCCGGCGAAGTCGCCACGCCGGAATGGACGCTCACCGCGCCCAATCCCACCATCGTCTTCACCAAACGGCTCTCCGATCAGATCAGCTCCCAGCCGGAAGCCGATTCCAACATCGAAGGCCGGATCTCCCGGATGCAGAGCGGCGGCGCCCCGCTGCCCGAAAAAGAACGGGCCTTCTTCGAGCCGCGCCTGGGCCGGGATTTGAGCGGCGTCCGCATCCACACCGGCAGCGAAGCGGTGCAGCTGAACCGGGAGCTGGGCGCACGCGCCTTCACGGTCGGCCGGCACATCGCCTTCGGCGAAGGCGAATTCCAGCCCGGCAACACCGACAGCCGCTGGCTGATGGCCCACGAACTGGCCCACGTCGGCCAGAACGGCGCCGAAGTGAAACGCCTCTTCAACTGGAAAGCCTGGGCCCGCCGCATCCTGCGCTTCGTCCAGGCCATCGTAAACTCCGAATCGTTCCTGCTGGGCATACTGCAAATAGCCAAAAGCACACTCTTGAGCACGCTGGAACGGCTGAAGACCCGCCTGATGCAGGCCCTGATGAGCGGAGAAATCGGCTCGATCAACATGAAGATGGTCACCGAAGAGTTCTCCATTGAAAATCTGGAGACGGCGCTGGATCAGGCCATCAGCCAACAGGCCGAAACATCGGCCGCCAAAGAAGAACAACAGAGCGAGTCCGGCGCCGCCGAAGTCAAGAGCGAGGGCGATGCCGATACCCAAAGCCTGCAACAGGAACAACAACAGCAAAACGCCGCCCTGGAACAGGAACAGTCAGCCGCCGAAACTGAAATCAAAACCGAAGCGGAAACCAAAGAAGCGGAATTGCGGGAGGCCGAATCCGAGGCCGAAACAACCCTGGAAGCCCAACACCAGGAAGCCGAGACGGAAAGCCAGGTTCTGGTCACGGGCGCCGAAGAGCAGATCGAGGCCGATGTCCGCCAGCTCCAGAGCGATGCCGAAACCTACCAGAGTCAAACCGACGAAAAGGTTCAGCAACAACAGACAGAAGCCCAGAGCCGCCTGGACGAAGTAAAACAACAGGCTGAGGAAGCGTTCTCTCCCGAACAGATGGCGGAAAAACTGAACCTGGACCGGCGCGCCGAAGAGGCAATGAGTGTGCCGGCCGACCAATACCCCGCCCACAAAGCCCGGCTTTACGAGGAAATTGTGACGGAAGCCCGGGGGCAGTGGAATGAATTCAAGACCAATGTGATGGACAAAACCGCCGGCGAGGTTCAGTTCGGCTTCAAAGAGCTGCAAGATTCGGTCACCGCCGGCTGGAAAGGACTGCAAGGACAGGGGCAGGCCCTGATGAACTCCGCCCAGGAAATGATGGCCGGCGTGCGGACTCAACTCACCGGCATCTGGAGCGCCGTCACCGATCAGGCCGGCCTGCTGCAAAGCAATCTCAAAGAGCTGGCCACCACCGCCTGGACCAATTTACAGAACAAAGCCACCGCGCTGTGGACCGATCTTCAGGGCAAGGCCACCGCGGCCTGGAACCAGTTGAAAGAAAATGCCGCCCAGGTCTGGACCAATCTCAAAGGCCGGGCCACCGCCGTCTGGAACAACCTCAAGACGATCTTCACCGGCGATGTGGACGGCCTGAAAGCGTTGGGAACCCAGGCACTCTCCAACCTTAAAGATACCGTGATGAAGTCCTTGAGCAACTTAAAGGACAAGGCCCTGGAATCGCTGAAGAAGATGGGCATGGATCTGGTCAAGAAAGTCGCCGAGCAGATCGCCAAAAACGTCTTCGCCGCCGCCGCTCAGGCCGGGGCCTCGGCCGCCGCCGTCGCCACCACCGCCGCCAAAGCGGCGCCGGCCGCCGTCTTCCTGCCCTCGGAAGCCTTCCGCATGATCGGCAAAACGGTCAAGGCCGGCGCCCAGAACCTGGCCAAACTGGCTAAAAACGCGGTCAAATCGTTGACCCAGTTGAAAGAACGCGGTCAGGGATTCTGGAACCGGCTCTCTCAAAGCGGACAACAGGCCCAGGGCGGATTGCAAAACTTCGGCGGCAATATGCTCAACACCTTGCAAAATCTGGCCACCAACGCCGGCCAGAACCTGATCCAGCGCGGCACCACCGCCCTGCAAAACCTGGCCACCCAGGCTCAAAGCGCCTGCAACAATCTGCTCCAGATGGGCACCCAGGCCTGGAACGGATTGAAAGCGGCCGGGGAACAGCTCTGGAACGGGCTGAAATCCATGGGCGAACGGGCCTGGAACGGATTGCAGAACTTCGGCGGCTCCATGCAGGGGCTGTTACAAAAAGGCTGGACCGGTCTGCAAAACCTCTGGAAAAACCGCAACGCCTTGATGGAAAAAGGCTTCGACAAACTGGTCGGCTGGGGCAAAAGCATCGCCGTCGAACAGATCGCCGGCTTCCTGGAAATGGAGCCCAAGGAGATCTACAACCTCTACAACGACGTGGTCAAGCCGCGGATCGACAAGACCATGCTGGCCATCGGCGAAAACAAAGTGGTGAGCTTCGTCCAGCAGATCTTCGGGATGGCCGCCGGCGGCGGGCCGGGCACAGCCGTCCAGGCCAAACGCCGGCCCGGCGCCGTTGGGTTGATCCAGCGCGCCGTCGAAGAAACCGCCGCTCCCACTGAAGAAGCAGCTCCGGAAAACAAAGCCCCGGCGGCCGAACCAACGGTCAAACCGGCGGAGCCGCTCCCCACAGAGGCCCAACTTCCGGCCGGCGAAGAGAAAATGGAACCAGGCAAAGCCGAAGAAGGCGAGAAACCCGAACAACAGGCCGCCGCAGCGACCACCGAGGGAGAAGCAAAGGCGGCCGAAGCCACCGCAGAAGAGGAGCAAACCGCCGCTGAAACCGAAGCCCGGGAAGCCCAGACGGAAGAAGCCCTGGCCGGTCAGGCCGAAGCAACGGCAAAAGACGGAAAAGCAGCCGAAGCCCCCCAGACACCGGAAGCCGCGGCGCTCGTGCCGGAACTGATCCGGCCGGCCGCCCCTCAGATCGCCACCCTGGCTCCGGGCGTGGATGCCGGGCGGCTGGCGGCCAAAGAGGCCGCGTTGTGGGCCCGGATCGCCGCGCTGGTCGCTCAATTGCGACAACAGGATTCCCGCAAAACGCAAACCGCCCCCCAGTTGCCAGGCAACTCTCCGGCCGCTGCGGAAACAGAAACGGCCGCCGCCCCGGGAAAAATCGAATCACAAATCGCGAGCCTGCGCGGTAGCGGTTCGCCCCTGCCGAAAAAAGAGCGCTCCTTCTTTGAAAACCGGATGGGCGCCGACTTCAGCCGGGTGCGGGTGCACACCGGAACGACCGCCGTGGAAACCTCCCGCAACTTGCAGGCCCGCGCCTATACCGTGGGCAACGATATCGCCTTCAATGCCGGGGAATATGCGCCCGGCACGACGGAAGGACGGCGACTGCTGGCTCACGAGCTGACCCATGTGGTCCAGCAAGGCGGCGCCGGAGGGGCCAACAGCACGCCCGCCACAGCCGCCCGCCGCATTCAGCGGGCCTCCGCGCTCGAAGAATACAACGCCATCATCGAATTGCCGTTGGAAAAGCGCATCCCGGAATTGATCAAATTCGCCGGCACCTACACCACCACCACAAAACCCTGGGATCAGGTGGTCGATTCCTGGCTGAAGCTGGCCGAACAGGACAACTTCCTGGCCGTGAGCAGCGGTTCCCTGAAAGGTGCCTGGGACCAGACCCTGGCGCAGCGCGGCGATACCCTCTGGCCGGCAGTCCTGGCCCAACTGGAGGCCCGCCCCGAAATCAAATTGCAGTTCATCCTGGATAACTGGGCCGGCCGCGGCGCGAACCAGAAAGAGGCCTTCCTGGCCACCTGGCAAAAATTCTGGAGCGACGGCGTGCTGAAATCGATCAACGGGCCGCAGAGCGCCCTCTGGGAAAAATCCCTGGCCCTCTTGAAAGCCGAAATCGTCCGGGCCGCCTGCACCGCCCTCGATCCGGCCAAAGACGACCTCGCCCAGAGCATCAACTTCATCGTGATGCACCAGTGGGACAACGGGGGCAACGAGTTCGGCGCCAAAGTAGTAGAACTCTGGGGGCAGGTCGTGCAGCAAGGGGATATCGTCAATGCGATCAGCGGCGGCGCCTCCTTTGCCGCCCTCTGGGACATCACCCGGCAAAAGCTGGGGAGCGCAGAGCTGGGCAACCTCTTCGGCACCGTCATCAAAGCCCAGGCCACGCCCGAAGCGCAGATCAAATTCCTGCTGGCGACGTGGGAACGCGGCGCCTCCGACTATCAGGAGACTTACTTCGTGCCGGCCTGGACGGCCCTGGCCCAGAGCGACACCTTCATCACCGCGCTGGAAGCCGGCACCTACGATGCGCTCTGGCAACCCAGCCTGAAGTTGCTCGGCAAGGATTTCGTCAAAGCCGTCGAGGGGGCCCTTTCCGAAGAAGGCGCCATCCGCTTTGTCACCTGCATCGGCTATGAGGACAGCTCCTTCTTCGGACGGATCGGACAATATCTGGAGATGAAGAATAAATTCCAGGGGCTGCTTTCCGACGCCGTCGGGGTGGTCAAAGCTGTGATCAAAAATCCCGGCGGCTTTGTGGGCACCCTTTCCGACGGCGTACTCCAGGGCGTGCGCAACTTCGGCAGCCGGCTGGGAGAGAACCTGCAAGCCGGCTTCCTGGAATGGCTCACCGGCGCGATCGGGGGGGCCGGGATTCAGTTGCCCCAGACCTGGGATCTCAAGGGGGCCTTCAGCCTCTCCACCCAGATCCTGGGCCTGACCTACGACAACGTCAAAGCGCGGGCGGTCAATATACTGGGCAGCCGGGGCGCCCAAGTCATCAGCTTCCTGGAGACCGGGCTGGATGTCTTCGTCACCCTCCAGAAGGAGGGGCTGGCCGGACTCTGGGAATGGGTCAAAGATAAAGTCGGCACCATCGCCGATCAGGTCATCGGCGCGGTGAAAGATATGCTGGTCACCGAAGTAGTGGAAGCCGGCATCGGCTATCTCGTCAAAATCCTGGGCGGGCCGGCCGGGGCCATCATCCAGGCCATCCAGACGATCTACGGCATCATCGTCTGGTTCCGCGACAATGCCGCCCGCATGGCGGAGCTGTTCACCGCCGTCGTCCAGGGCATCCAGGCCATCGCCAATGGCGACAACAGCGGCGTGGCCCGCTACGTCGAAGAGGCACTGAAAAAAGGCATCGCCCCGGCCATCGATTTCCTGGCGGGGATGCTGGGCCTGGGCAAACTCAACGACAAAATCACCAAAGCCCTGGAAACCGTCCGGGAACCGGTCAACAAAGGCATCGATTATGTCCTCGGACTGGTCAAAGACTTTGTCGATAAAACGGCCCGCGCGCTGGGCTTCGGCGACGACACCACTCCCGAAGGACAGATCGGGAAAAAGGTCAGCTTCACCGCCGGCACCGAAGATCACAATCTATGGGTCAAGAAGGAAGGCACCCAGGCCACCCTGATGATGGCCTCGGAAAACCCGGGAGCGCTGGTGGATAAACTGGCCTCCTGGCGCGCCCGGCAGGATCTCGACTTCACCGTAGAAGAAAAAGCAGAATTTAACGATCGCCTGAATCAGATCCAGACACTTCTCAACCAAACCGACAGCAAAGGCGATGCCCTCTGCAAAGAAGAAGCGCGCAAGCTAATCGACATTTCTTCGATCAACGCCGGCTTAATCGAACTGGAAGAAGCCGAAGATCACCTTTCGGTGGTCGTCAGAGAAACGCTGGTCCTGATGAATAAAGGCACCTGGCTCAACAAAGCCAAAAGCGCCTTTATCGATCTGCCCTTTACACCGGAGGCCATGGTTCAAAAGCTGGGGATTCAAGCACCGGAGGCACACGATCTGTTAAAACGCTGGGAAAGCGAAAAGAAAGTCGCGCGTATCCAGGAAGAAGACCAGGAACAATTTGTCTTCGGCGAGGGCGGAGGCAGTTATGATACTATCTTTGAAAAAGTCAGAGGCCGCGCCTTCCTCGACGACTATTGCAACGGCACCTGGAGCCAGGCCCGCAACCTCTTCATCGCCGGCAAATTGAGTGAGAAAAATATGCTCTCCCTGGTGCAGTACAGAGAAGCTGTTGTCGGCAAGAACTCAGAGTTCATTTATAAAGTAAAGCAAGCTGCGAAAATGGAGGGGCAACAGCGCCGCCGCGCAACAGAAGACCGGATCAAAAACATGCTGGATGGAAAAAATATCTCGGGTATTACAGTAAAACTCCCCTCGGTCAGCAAGGTGGAATTTGTGGAATTCCTGGCCCTGGGAAGCACCAAACCCACCTCGGATCTGGACTATTCGGTGAGCGGCGAACTCGCCGAACAGGCCATCGAGATTTTCAATGCCACATTCCGCGCCATGTTCGGGAAAGAATCCGGCACCTACTTTGACACCAATGCCTATACCAGCGATTCCAAACGTTCGGCGACGGGCGCTAATGAGAACGAGCTGTCCCCCGAAGATCGAGAAGGGGACCATGCCTATTACGATAAATCCACCATCAACGGCCTGGCCATGATGATGATGAATATGACCGGCGACCAATGGAATGACGTGGAAAAGGAAGTGTGCGGCACAGCCGACGCGGCGATCGAATCACCAACAGCAGAGAAACAAGTCGGGCAGGATCTCAAAACCATGTTCACGGAAGCGCAGGCCCGCTACGCCAAAAACGTCCAGGAACTGGCTGATCAGCTCAAAATAGAGCTGGAAAATTCCGACAAAGTCACCAGGGATACGAGCAAACTGGAAAGCATTATCAACGAGCTTATCGACATCGTCCAAAAGGCAGAAGAAGAACAGAATAAACCGCTGAATATAAAACAGATGGATACGCTCCGGGGCGCCACCCAGGAAATCGCCGAATTCGGCGACGATGCCCTACGCGCTCAGAACAAGATCTATGCGGCCAAATGCGAAGCCGCCCAACTGCTGAAGGAAGAAATCCGGGCTTTGCATATCCAGCTTACCAAGCTGCCGGAAAGCAAAAATGGTGATAAAACCGCCGAGACGCTGAAACAGATGATCAAAGAAAAGCAAACCGATCTGCGCACTAAAATCGATGAGGCGCTCTGTTTTGCCTATGAAGCCTTCTTCACCACTGGAGGGATCAACCAGATGCTCTCCCGCCAGGCACGGGAAAATGCCGGCAAAAAAGAACTCTCCTTCAATACCGTCCAGGAACAGTACGATGCCTTCGTCGATAACTGTACGCACCTCACCCATCATCTGCACATGCTCATGGAAGACCTCAGCTATACCCTGATCAAAGGTTCCAAATACACCGAACGGATCATCTACATTTTCAACGTCGAAACCAAAGATGAATTCGGCGATTTTGTTCCAGAGGCTCAGGAGTTGCATACCAACACCCAGGAGGCAGAATATTTGCGGTTGGCCCGTCCGGATGGGAAAATCAACCCCGACAGCAGAGTAATCCTGTACAAGAATAAGATCCAGGCCCAGGCCAGACAGACCGAACTGGAAAACGAAAAAACCGGAAAAGAGGCCAGCGTCAAGAAGATCACCGCCACCGTCGCCCAACTGCAACAAAACAATCCGAAATCGCAGGAACTGAACGATGCTCAGTCAGAACTGAGGCAAGAACAGGCGGACCTGAATGAAGTGAAAGGAAGACTCGAAAAGAACCAATCAGAACTCAAAGAACTCAAAAGTAAATACGATGCAACCTCTCAATTACTCAGCGAAACTGCGGCGCTGGCCGAGTACGTACTGGAAACGTTAAAAGCCAAAGTAACCAAACAACTTGGCGTCCTGAAAGCTATGAACAAAGACCTCGCGCCCAGCGAAGGGGGAAATAAATGGTTGCCCGAATACGATCAAAAGGCCAAAGAGGGTATCGGAATAATAAAGGATATTAAGGATATTAAGGTAACTAATAAGGGCTGAGCCGAATCGGGCAACGGAGGGCGTTCTGTCCTGAAAATAGGCCCAGAAAAGACTCACCACAGATCGAAGATATTGCA
>CAZCTC010000084.1:0-32473 GCA_964501335.1 uncultured Anaerolineales bacterium
ATACGTCAAAGTATACTCGGGCGCGCTATTTTTTCACTCCGACAGGCTGCTAGCAGTATTTATCGAAGTTGATCCTGCATCAACTGGCCATGCTTCCCAATAAACATTATCAGGAGGCGCATTACCCTTAGTTACTGTCCAATGATGTGAAATTTGCTGAATAATCCATCCTGCCTTTCCAGTTCCTGCTGGTCGATCAACTTCAAAGCTCACTCTCCAGTCAGGAATATAATAGTAGGTCCATGCGCCGTCCCGGATCTCGCCGAGACAATCCAGGCCGTAGGGATAGAGCACCGTGCTCGTCGGCGTGGACTCCGCCAGGATGCGCCCCCCGCCGGCATAATCGACCGTGTAGGTCGTCACGCCGTGGCCCACCACTTCGACCGCTACCCGCGTCCCTTCGCCGCTGTAACGGAATTTGGTAGTCTGAGTGAAGAGCGTCGCTTCGGCCAGGCGATTAGCATTGTCGCAGGTGTAAGCGGTCACGACGGTACCGCTCAACGGCGTGGTGCTGGTGACGAATTTCCGATTGCCGACGGCGTAATCACGGACGAAGAGGTACCTGTCTGGACTCTCCAGTCATTCCATCAACTTTTATCATGAATTGAGGCTCCCCAATCCCCTTTATATAATAATTAACGTTCCACTTATAATCATCATTGAGCCCCATACTTGTGTCACAGGCGCCCTCTGTCTCTGCCATAAAATCAGCGCCCCCATTTTTTGAGGCAATTTCAAAAACTTCATTGGAATGAAACTTCAGCTTGTTCAGATCCACCCATTGATAATCCCACCTCATAGGAATGTAACTGATTCTTATCTCAGCAGCTCCTGTAGATCGATCCAAGTCTACCCAGGCCATCTTAAGTGACGGCAAAGACTTCACAAAATCAAACCGATGAAACACTACTGCTACACGATTGAATGTCGGACCAGACTGACATGAAAGCCCTCGATAGTTCAAATAGAGCTGGGTCAAATGGTAAGAAGAATCCCCCCCATTTTCAATTAAGATTTGCATGGCAACCCGATACCAATCCTCTTCGGTAGGATATTCGGGTAACGATGTGGGATCAAAGCTGGCCGGATTATATGACATGGTGGTATAGACGCCCTCATCAAGCTCATCGTAAATAACCAAAGCCACATAACAAAGAAGACACCCTGGCAACACCAACAGAAACCAAAACTTTCTAGCATACCTGAGCATCAAAAAGCTTCTCCTTAACGCTGCATTTAGCCGCCTCTGAAATTCACAAAAGGCTCTCAGCTTGTGTAAGTTCGACCAGCTTCACACTGGACTCCCACAATTCACCGGCCTTTTGCACATCATAGGACTCGGTCGAAGAGCGCAGCTCTTTCAATCCAGAATAGTACCTGCCGGAAACACTTTCCAAAGACGGATCGAGGACAAGCCGGGCCAACGCCTGCCCCGACTCCTGGACACTGTTCATGGGCATGAATAAGCGCGTCAGGGGACGAATGACGGGCAGCAGGTAATTCCAGGCAAACCGCTGGAGGGGAGTGTAATCCCGGGCCAGCCCCGTCCCGGGCATCAATCCTGGATTAAACGCATTCACAGTGATCGGCTTTTGATTCGTGTTCAGGGCGCGCCGTTCGAGACGCCGGGACAATTCATAGGTGAAATAGAGGTTGCAAAGCTTCGAGGTTGTATAGCGACGTCGGCCAACCATCCCCACATCCTCCGCGGTGGGGGACGCCTCGGGCCGGGCCAGCGAATCCGCATTTGTATAACGGGGGGCAGGCATACCGGTCTTTTGTGCCGGATCGTGAGTATCGCTGCTCACCACCACGATTCGGGCCGGCGCAACAAGCTGCTTGAGCAACAAATTGACCAGCAAAAAGTGCCCCAAATGGTTCACGCCAAATGTCGTTTCAAAGCCATCTTCGGTAAAAGTCGTGCCCGATATAACCTGAATCCCCGCATTACAAACCAACGCCCGCAAAGGAGGCAGGTCCTGTGAGGCAAACTCCCCGGCAAAATTTCGGATCGATTGAAGAGAAGCCAGATCCAGCACCAACGGTTTAACCTGCACATCCGGCGCGCCGGCCTCCAGTTGCCGGGCAGCTTCCGCTATCTTTTGTTTGTTTCGGCCGGCAATCACAATCAGCCACCCTTGCCGGGTCGCAGCCATGGATTTCGCACACTCATAGCCCAACCCCGAATTGCCACCCGTAATAATGACCGTTTTATCCGACATTGTGGATCAACCTCCTTACAAGACAGCCGGGTTTCACCCGATCTGTACCGGCGAAATACGGCAACGATGCACCACCGCAACATTGAAAAAGAAAATGGGCTTCGCCCCTCTCCAAACCTCTCCCCCCACCTTCAGGAATCAGAATCTGCAGAAACCAGGGACAGAAGAACTCGCAAGCCAACAATGAAGTCGAAGCTGGCGGGGAAGTTCCAGAGACGGTAGGCACAGCGAGCGGAGCGTCGATCAATGGTCCAGGAACCGCCGCGCAACACGCGACTAACATTTCCTTTTGCATTCATATCCTCACGTCCGTCATTGGCCTGATACGGATATTTGAATTCCGGATTGCCCCAATCTTGCCCCCATAAACTCCGCGTCCACTCCCAGACATTGCTGGCCATATCTAAACACCCATAAGGGCTGGCCCCCTCTGGAAAGATCCCCACCGGCGTCGTATCTTTCAAACCCAGCTCTTCTGTGTTCGCCCGCCCTTCAGCCCACTCCCCCCAGGGATACTCCCGCCGATCCCGATCGCCCCGCGCCGCCTTCTCCCACTCCGCCTCCGACGGCAACGTTATCGGCTTGCCCGTCACCTGAGAGAGCCACCGGCAATAAGCCATGGCATCCTTCCAACTCACATAAACCACCGGATGGTTTTCCTTGCCCGACGGCGGCCGGCCGTCTTTCCAATGATCGGAAACCTTATACTTTGTAGCCTCCACAAAAAGCCGATACTGCGCATTCGTCACCGGCGTCCTGGCGATCGCATAGCGCTCCAGATAGACCTGATGCATCGGCTTCTCATCATCATACATCTCTCCGCCCATCCAAAATTCCCCCGCCGGGATCTCCACCCATTCCGGCTCCCCGTACGGCGACCGCCAGAACTGCCCCACTGCCCGGGCCCGCCCCTGAATCAACAAATTCAGATTGCCCATTCCTTTTTGCAACGGCGTCTTAAAAGCCGGATGCTCCTCCCAGGATAATCCCGACGCCGGCGCCCTGACAATTCCCAACAGCTCTTGCAATCGTCCCAAAGAAAGGGCATACTTCCGGCAATAAGCCAAAAGCAAATTGATCTTCTCATCCCGGCGCATACCCCGTCCAAATTGATCGTAGACCTCGGGGAAATGATCCAGACAGAGGGCATCCAGTTGAGGATCGTCTCGTTGATTTAGCTTTTCGCGCAATTTGGATAGATCGTTGTCGTCCATAGAGGTTCCCTTTCCACTCGTTGCCGATTTTGATGCCCATACCGCGTAAACACAAAAAGCCCGTCGGCGCACAATCGCGTCCGGCGGGCATAACGGCTGGATTCACGATCAGGCTATCGCCTTTGACCGAAACCCCCGCATTGGTTTAGAGCCGGAACATCTTCTTTTTCAAGATCACTGTAGCACATCCCTACAAAATGACAAAAAATTCATAGAACCGCGGCAAGAACTACCAGAAATCAGAACACGAGAAATCTATCCCACGGTTTCAGCAACAAACTGCGGCAGGAATTCCCTGCCGCAGTCCCCAACCAATTCTCTATTCACAATTTACAGCAATAACAATCAATCTTTATTCGGGAACAACTCCTCCCATGGATAAGGATCTTCCAGATAAGAATCACGCTCACAAATATTGCGATCAGCCCACCTCATAATAGGACTTTCAGGCCAGGGCCAATCCGTATGCAACAACTGATTCAAAGTCATCGGCTCCAAAAGCAACACGGTAGCAATTAATCGAGCCTTCATTTTAAACTCAGGATTCACTCCATACTCTTTTAGGCCATTTCCGCAACAACTTATTTGCCATTTGATCCCTCCAATCCCAAGGATATCAACCACGGTTTCAATTCATTGACCAGAAAACTTATTCTTTCCGGAGTCAAGGGCCTATCATTCTCTGGAAAATTTGGATATAACCCTACGGTTAAGCTGTCCGCCATATCCTCATCAGAAAGTTCAGTCTCCCGGGCATAAGCAGTGGGCCCTGTCTGTGGATTTTCCACCACTTCATAAGGATCCACCTTGAAGGTAAAAAACAACAAAATGGTTCTTAGGGTAAAGGATTCTCCTTGCTCAAAGGACCATCCCAAAAAGAACCGGGTCCAGAGTTCCCTGCAGGAGCTGCTGGCTGAGCCCCCGGCTCCCGTGGAAGTCGAAGCTGATGGCTTCTTCACCGACGCCGACCTGATCTACCGTTACACCCGGGCGCAGGCCCTGGAAGACGGCGTGCTCGTCGACATCTCCGACACCGCCCACGAAGCCGGCTTCACCTGTCCGGTCGCCGTCACGGCCACCGTCTGGGCCATGGTCGAAAGTATCCCGCCCAAGTTTCAAGGTTGCCAGAGTATCTCCGGTAGACTGTGGGACCTCGTCTATATGGCGGTCATGGAAATCCGCCGGCACCGGAGAGAATCGGGAACTGAACTGCTGTACCGGTTCATCATGCACCACGGCCGGCAGACCTATGTCACCTTGAAAATCGTCTTCGGCTCGGGCGATGATGGGGAACTTGTTGTCACCATTATGCTCCCCGACGAGGATTGAGGTTTCGTCCCTTCGCGCTGCGGCGCACATTACACAGGCCCAACCAATGGTTGGGCCTGTTGTTTTTAATTTTGAAAGTACCTTCAGAATTAAAACCTCGATTCAATCCAGCCTTCCATATCCCGGCCACTCTGATAAATCCATAGTGTCATTCGGGCTGAAGGGCTCTCCAAGCGCGGCTTCTACCACCTTACTTCCCGGTTCCAGAACAGGATTAACAATAGGGGTAAGATTAACTATAAATTGCAATCCTTTTTTGAAATAGAACATGTTGAAACGAACATAAGAATCATCTCCAAAATAACCCCAGTTAACAGCCTCAGGATTACCATATTTAGCAATAACATCTTCAACCGTGAGATTACAAGTAAGTTGCAATACCGTTCCCAATATAGTTCCATCTTCATCTAAAGTAATCATATTCCTCGAAGTTGTTGCCTTCCAGAACCAATGAATTACAGAGACTTCTTTCCCCCCTGATGTAGGCAACTTTTCCTCTTGTATCAAATCTGCAGAAGGTAAGCCTTCAAGAAATTCTCGTATTTTTTGAGAATTGGATTGAGTACCCGGTGCTATCATTTCCCAACAAGGTGGTGTACAGGAAGTATCCGTTAAAATACTCTTACATATGGATTCTTCTGGTTGACTTGTTGACGGCAAACTTCCTTTACCTTGAAAAGAACATCCTGAAATTTGTAGCATCACCACAGCCAAAAACAAACAGAAAAAGCAACGTAATCTTTTGAATGAATTCATCATACCTCCTTAACATCCTACTCCATAAAAATAATGATTTGAAACAATGCTGTAATTTTCCTGGGTTTCCTAGAGCTAAATTGAAGTGCTACCAATAAACTTTTACTCCAGAAAGCCCCTGTCTGTCAATTAATCCTAGATTTTCCTGTTTTGGTAAAATATTATTACCGTGGTTGAAGTATAGAATATTGAGGAACCATTTCCTGGTTGATCAAGGTAAGAATATAACGAGCCCGAGGAAGTAGATAGTAGTTATCGTAATGAAAAGAGACAAATTGAGGACCGTTAAAGTATTTATTGATATATCGTTTCGCTACTTCAGGATACAAGAATGTTGTGAGCGATTCAGCAAAATCTTCTCCCCTTGTAAAATTTTTATCGGCTCCCTTTGCAGGAGTACCTTGATAATTATACTGTTTACTATCGAGAATACCGTCTCCATTACTATCTATATCAATTGTTTCACCCCACGTCCACGCCTCTAACCCTTGCGAATATTTTCCTCCATTGAATTGATCCAAAGCATGGGCCAATTCATGACTGACCGTCCATAAACTCCTATCCGGATTCCGTAAATTCTTGGGATTAAGACGAATTATTGGATAGAGGCTCCCCCCTCCCTTCCCCATTGTAGGGTCAAGCGTCATAATGACCCCGCCCCCCAACTTATCCTTCAAAGAACCGCAGGTTCCTGCCATATCACAACCACTCAAAAGATTGTTTAAATCTCGTGCAACAGTCAAGATAATAGTCAAATCATCTAATATCCATCCTCCCGCTTCCCATACTCCCCCAAAAATTCCCCAATCTCTTGGAATAAGAATCCCATAAGTAAGTAGCTCATCCGCATATTTATCAGCCGTAGTACCCTCGGTTTGCGCTATATGCCCACTCGGATCCGTATACTTCAACGGGTTATTCCGCACATAGGCAAATCTGTTGTAATTCTGTCCATCCGTCAGGTCCGGCACCACCGTATCCGCCTGGATGAACCGCCCCAACGCCGGATCGTAGAACCGGGCATTGTAATCGTACAGCCCCAACCCGGTATCCCGCTGTCCGGTAAAGCGGTAATCCGTAGACACTGCCCCCCCCCGCCCCTCGCCGAAAGGCCGGTAGAGCTGCCGGCCGATCAGACTCCCGTCGCTCCTTGTCGCCAGGCTGGCCGAGCCGAGCTGATCCCCCTGGAAGTACGTAACGTTGCCCCCTTCCCGCAGCGCGATCCGCTGCCCGCCGATGGAATAGTAGGTCTTCGTGATCCGCTCCGCCCCCTGCTGTTCGATCTCCACCTCGCCCAGCCGCAGAATCGTGGTCACACCGCCGGGCCCCTCACGGATTTCCTCAATGCGCGCCCCGTCGCCGTCATAAAGGTAGCGCGTTACCGAAAGCGTCGTTGTATTGGTCATGGATTCGATCTGGTTCTCGGCATTGTAACTCAGCATATAGGTCACCGGCTGCCCGTTCTCGACCACCACCCGCACCACCATATTGCCGTTGCGATCGTAGACCGCCCGGAATCCGCCGGTCGTGGCCACGGCGGCAAAAGGTTGCGTCAGCGTGGCCTGACAAGGGATCGTTCCGCCACAGCGCTCCTTCAAAGCAATGGGGAAGTAAGTGCGGTAGGTCATCGTCTCCGGCACGGTGACCGTCATCGGAGGCAAATCCTGCCCATAGGTGTACCGCTGCGAAACTCCTCCCACGGTCTTGGTCAGAATATTCCCCATCCAATCGTACTGGTAGCTTTCCTGATACTGCCCCTCACCCACGCTGTTGGTCTGAGCAGAGCTCAAACGGTCTAACGGATCGTACCGGAACGTTTGCAGCTGGCCTCCATTGGCGCCATCCTGAATCGCCGTGATATTGCCGCTCGGATCATAGCTGTACCGGAGATCCAATAGCCCGCCCGAGACCTGGAGCTGCTGCAGTCGTTGGGTATCCGCTGCATAAGAATACGTTGTCGCCAGGTTGTTTCCCCACACCTGCACCACCGGCTGGCCTTGAGCGTTGTAGCTCGCCTGCCGCAGGTAATCCTGCCCATAGGTGAGACTGCGCAATTGCTGCACCAGCCCGCGCCGGTTGTAAATCCAACGCAACGCCTCGCCTGTGGGCAAAACCTGCGAAGTAACCTGCCCCGCCGCGCCGTAACTCAGTTGCGTGGTGAAATTCTCCCCACCCACCGTCCGCGAGCCGTTCACCAGCCGCCCTTCAATATCGTAGGTCCAGCGAGCCGTGCCCAGGTTATCAGTCATCGCCGTCCGTCGGCCGATCCCGTTGGGTCCTTGATCGTACTCGTACGTAGCCAGCACCACCGCTCCGGCCTGCTTGCGCACCAACCGATTTAAAGAATCGTAGACAAAACGCAACGTGTTGCCTTCGGCATCCGTTTGAGAAATCAGATTGCCGGCCGCATCGTAACGATAGCTCCACCGCCCCATCGATGGATCTTCTAAACTCGTCTTCCGGCCCCACGGGTCATAGTAAATGCGGGTCACGTTACCATTGGCATCCTGGACCCCGGTCAGATGGGACTGCGCGTCGTACTCGTAGCGCATCACGATCCGCGTCCCCGCATTCCAGTCCGGCGCCGCATATTGTCCGGTGTACGTATGCACCTCGATCAGTCGCCCCAGCCCGTTCTGGACGCTGCGCCGCTGATGGCCGTTGGCGTCCAGGGTTAGTTCGCTCCAGTCGCGGTAAGCTTTCTGCACTACCAGATTCCCCGGCGCCGTCACTTTGACCGGCCGCCCCAGGGCGTCATACTCCGTCCGAGTCTGCTGTAACACGTTCCAATTAGGCGGCAGGTAAGTACCTCCCGCCACCGGCACCGTATAGGGCGCGGAAACCAACACAGCCTGCCCCAGCTCATTGTACGCCGTGCTCTTCACCGCCAGCCAACCGTTTTCCACCTCGGTTTGCGTCTGAATGACACGCCCCAACCCGTCGTAGATTGTCCAGGAACGGCGGTAGTCCGGCGTGGTATAGGGATCGATACGGGCGGCGGCCTGCACCGCAAACGGCGCCGCCACCACCTCGCCGGCCGGATAACTGTATTTGACTGCCGGCACACTCTGCCCCGACGGGATCACCGCCGTCCCTCGCCCAAAGGCGTCATGCTGGATCTGCCGAACTGCTTGATTGGTATCCGTCACGGTCAGGATCACACTCAGCCGTTGATCCCAGCTCCAGCCGCCGGTCTGGCCCAGTGGGTTGGTCACGGTGGTAGGATAGAGATGAAAGCGATCGTCGTAAACCGTGCGGGTCGTGCGGCCCAGCGCATCCGTCGCCGACGTCACATTGCCCCACTCATCGTAAGCCACCGTCCCCGTGATCCAGCCCCCGCGCTCCGTGCCCTGCGCCGTCCAGGTCGCCAGGCCTCGCGTCGGCGGCGCTCCGAAAGGCTGCTCGTCATAAGCCATCCGGGATTGCAATTCCACGGTACCATCAACCGCGATCACCTGCGTCTCCGCCACCGCCGTCAAAATCCAGGCCGCCTCGTTGTACGTGTACCGGGTCACCATCGTGACTTCATCGCCCGTCCGGGCCACATCCCCGTATCGCTGTTCCCGCACCACCTGCCCGTAACCGTCATAGGCGTAATCCACCCGGGAATAAGTGCCGATCCCCCCGTTAGGGAAACTGCACGCCGCCGCCAATCCCACGAAATGCCGTCCTCCACCCAGATCCACGTAATTCCAACGCTGAGTTTGCTGGACCAACCCGTTGCCGGCGGCATCGTAGGCCACCTGCCGATATGATCGCCCCTCCAACCCATCGCGATCCGTCAGCTCCTCGCCGCAAATCGCCCGGGCCGGCCCGGCCTGGCCCTGCAAGAACCAGGTGTCGCTGTAAGCTCCCAGGCTCCCCTCGGCTCGTCGCTGTCGCACGCGCACCCGCGGATGGCCCCGGAATTCATCGCCTTCCCAACTGCCGTCGTGCGGCGCCTCACCGTCGGCCTGCCGGTATTCATAGACCGTCCGCACTGCCGGACCCACGCCGGGATAGGCCACCATTTCCCGCACCCGATAGCGATACCAGCATTGGCCCTCTTCCAGGGGGCCCCGGATCTGGCCGTTCTGGAACCAGGGCAGGTTCTCCGGCGCCGTGTAGTTCAGGCTGATCCCGCTGCCGTAGCCGTTCTCGATCCCGCTCAGCCAGGGCTTCCACCCGCCTTCGGCCCGCCCTTCCTGACAACCTTCCAGGTAACCCGCCAGTCCCAGATAATGAAACATCGTACGGGGCAATCGGCTGCCGTCGGCGGCCACCGGTTGGATACTCTGTAACAATCGGTCATCCGTCGGGTCCCGCTGCAACTCATACCGCCGCATTACCTCGCCCTGCCCATTGCTCAACACCACGATAGCCTTCAACCGCTCCTTAATCCAAAAAGTCTGCACCCACTGCGTCCCCCGGTCCCGGGAATGCGGATAGTCATCCCGTTCCTCTACCTCAAAATAGAGTTTGTACGCCGCCTGCGGCCAGCTGTAGGTAATCTGTTCCAGACTGCCGCCGCGCACATAGCCCTCACTCACCACCCGGTGCTGCGAAGCGCAAAAGCTGTTTTGCCGGCCGCAATAACAATAGGCCACTCCTTCCCAAGAAAAGCAAAAATCGCTTCGCTCCACCCGGTAGTCCAGCCGGATGTGATTGCCCCGCGGATCGCTGATCTGATCCAGATTCCAGCGCCAATTCTCCGTGCAGAGCGCCTCCGAGCCGTCACAGCGAGACCCGACCATCCACCAGGCCGACTCCCGGCTGTCAACGCCGGCCGTCTCATCCTGGTAACCGAAGCGGTATTGGGTTCCATCCATCGTGGTGATCAGCCAGTAATCTCCGCCGCGATTGGTCGGCGTCGAGATTCGCTCGATCCGCCAGAAACGTTCGTCTTCAGTGCGATACTGGTTGTTCCCCAGGGAAATCAACTTGCTGCTCACCCCATTGAAGACCAACGAAAAATCCTGGGTATAACGGGGGACGAAATTCTCATCCAGCTCGATCTTCCGGGTCACATACCCTACATCCAGATTCCAACCCCAGCCCACCCAGGAGGCCTGCGGATTCAGATCGCCGCGCAGATTGTCGATCGCCCCGCTGTGATAGCTCAAGCCCACCGCCGGCGCCTGTCCCGCCCGGCCCGAGGGCACGTCGAGTGGATAACTCCAGCTCACACCGCCGGTAAAGAGATCTACCTGCGCTTCGCTGATCGTCGGCGCCCAGGGTTGCTCGTAATTTCCCACCTCAGACTGAGTGGAAATCGCCGCCGCATAGATCCCCGGTTCGGTAATCTCAGCCTGCAATCCCACCCTCTCCCCCTGCTGGATGTGCCGTGTGCGCAGTCGTTGCCAGTGCTCCGTCGCCGGATCATAGCGGAAAATCGTGCCCAGTTCCAATAGATCGGGGGATTGAGTTACCGGCAGGACCATACTCAGCGTAGCAGTCGTGGCAAAGTTCCCCTGAATTTCATAGGTCCGTTCCAGCGAATCGGGCAAAGGGCCAGGAAGTTGGAGCAATCGGGTGCCCGTAACGGACGATCCAGGGGATAAATGCAGCACCCCGGCCTGACCGTCGGCAAAAAGCACTCCGCTCACTTCAGATCCAGTCGGTAAAATGGGTGCCTCCGATGTCAACGCCGGCTCAGGCGTGACCGGAAGCTGGAAAGGTGTTGCTTCAAATCCCTGCGGATCGATCTCCGGGATTTCAATAGACAGGGGCAGTGGAACATCGGATGGTTGCTCCTGAGAAGCGCCCACCGCTTGCGGCAGCTGCCAGGAACTCCAACTGGTTAGACACAAAGAGACTAAAACCAATAACCGCCAGCCCCACCCTACCCATTTCGTTCCCATCGTACCCTCCTCCGGTCAATCCTGGATTAAAAAACCGCTAAAAAACATCGCGGCCCACCGGAGAAACATCTCCGATGGGCCCCGATGAAAGCCAGAGAGAAACACTACCCGTTTGTTACCCGACCCGAAACCAGATGGATTCTTTAGATGTTAGTTTAAAAAGATTATAGGATGACCGATCTCAAGAAAAAGTACAATTCGAGGCACAGTTCTCCCTGCCGCCAGGATATAGAAAATGGTCGGGAAAAGATAGGGATCTAAAAAGGAAAGATGAAGCCAGAAAAAGTCGAGATTTTTAAGCGAAGATTCAGGGACGCCACACTCATTACATCGGCCAAACTATTGGTTTGACCCGTTATTCATTAAAAATCTAACCACCCTACCCCATTCCCCCCCAAATGCCACCCTAAAATTCACCGCTAACGATACCGCAAACATAAAAGAATATTATTATCTATAAAACTATTTCAGTTTAGAATGAAATCGCAGGCCCGGCTTCCTTATTATTCCGTCAAACCATCACGAAAATCTAGCATATTTATCACAAAATGACTATTAAAATTGTTACTAGGCGCCCCCCACTTCTTGTATTATCCTGTCAGAGTAATTTTATGGTACTTTAACATCACACTACATAGGCTGCTAATCATTTTAGCTCGCAAGAGTCCTCTATTGTCATGTCTTCGCCGAATTTGGCTGACCCTGATCCAGGATCATCCCAGGCTTTTGAAAGCCTGTTAATCCTTTGAACTCCGTCTACGGAGTTGAGCAGCTCCTCGGCCCAGACATTGTTTCCCGAATTGTTCCTGAATTGATCCGTAATCAGCCCGGAGAAGTTCCGCCCAGCCCTACGATTTTGGCTTTGTAGTAAAGTGAGACTAATCCAGACGTCTGGAATCTGAAAACGGCGCCTGAGTAAGATCCCGGATTCAGGGCTCAAAAGTCACTTTTCAGGTGCAATTCTTGCTATCTTCATGCTGATGCTCAACGAGGTGTTTGATGAAAGTCATAAAAGCCGTCGAGATGTTCTTACGAGACCGGGAATCCCAAGGCCGGGCAATCCAAACGATGAAAGATTATCATCGCGCCCTGGACCCATTGGTACTCTGGTGTCAGGAGCGCAAATTGAAACTCAATAACCTCACCCGCGACGCCATTCGCTCCTATGTGATCGATCTGCGGACGACCGTCCGCCCTCGCGGCAAACCCTGGGAACAAGGTACGGTTGATATTCATATGCGCAACTTACGAACTTTCTTAGGCTGGCTGGAAACTGAAGACCTGATCAAAGATAATCTCCGCAGAGCCATCGCTGCCCCCAAAGAACGCATCAAAAAAGAGCAATTGATGAACGATGAAGAAGTCGCGCAATTGCTCCACGCCTGCCAGGGAGATGATTGGTCCATCCGGGACGAAGCCGCGATCCTCATGTTTTTGGATACCGGCATGCGTCTGGGTGAAATGGTATTGCTCAAGCGCGAAGCCTTGCACTACGATCTCAACCACGACGTTTTCTGGATGAATGTGTATGGTCCCAAAACAGATACTTATCGCTGTGTCGTTTTGGGAAAGGAAAGCACTGCCGCCGTATCCCGCTATCTGCAAACCCGAGAAGGCGACGGACAGCCGGCCCTCTGGGTAGGACAACGCGGGCCCCTGACCAAACGGGGGATGTACGATCTGGTGCGCCGGCGCGTCGAAGCCGCCGGCTTCACGTCCGAACGTATCCATCCGCATGTCTTTCGCAAAATGTTCACCACCCGCTGGGTCGATAACGGCGGTCCCCGGGATCGTCTGTTGCAGCTGTGCGGCTGGACCTCGGATGCGATGTTGAAGTTCTACCTTCAGGATGCCGAACTCCAGGAACTCATCGACATGCATCGCCACTATGGTCCGGTGGATCGCATTCTGAAGAAAAAGAGGAATCTGAATTAAATGAAATTTTTGGCGGTCCCCCATGCCGGACGCGGCATCTGGGACCGCTTTTTTTATCCAATGTCCAGTCTGAAAATCCAATGTGGAGTCGAATGATGAACACGAAAATCCATTTCGGAGTACCACTTGCCAAGAATCAAATATGTGGTAAAATCCAACCCGGCAACGAAAGCCTTCTGCTTTCAGCTCTTTCTTTCTTTGGGGGCTCGTCTAATGGTAGGACAGTGGACTCTGGATCCATTGAGCAGTTTCAAAGGTCCATTACACAATTAGACGAGAGGAAATTAGAAAAATTTAAATCAGATAACAGAGGGCATTTTTGTTTTAATACAAAAAAAGCCCTCCTTTTGGTAAGTGGCGGTTCTGGGTCGCTTAAAAAGCCCCCCGTCATAAGGCGACCCGGTATTCTGCCGGGCCGTTTGTGTTTTAGTAAGGAGGGCACCATGGTGGAAACTGATCTGCCTATCTATATTCCCCTGGATGAAGCCGCCTCGCGGTACAACATTCCCCTGGAAACTTTACGTCGAGCTGTAGAGAACCACTTAGTTCAAGCTGTTACTCATCATGGCAATTTATCTATGGTAGAAGTAGCCGAAACTGATATCATTGCTATGGTTCCAAAAACCGCCAAGATATTACCTACCTTTATCGCATCAAATACCGCCACGCAACGCTACAATATTCCCAATGAAATACTAGAACAAGCTATCCAAAATGATACTATTCGGGCAGTTTTAATTGAAGGGGAATTAGCAGTAGCCGAGGAAGATGTAACTGCCCTAGCAAAGCAACTGGAAAAGCAAGCTATCAAAACCTTACCCGCATTCATAACACTCGATGAAGCAGCAAAACAGTACGATGTACCGTTGGATGTTTTAATCGAAGCGATCAATAAAGATGCTATCAAGGCCATTCGAGTTGAAAATGTCATTAAAGTAGCAGAAAATGACGTTAAGGTTTTATCAGTTCAAATACTAAAACAACAAGAGAATGACGAGCTTATATCAATCAGTGAAGCAGCTCGACGATTAGGCTTACCGTCAGGCACAGTATCTCAATGGCAAGAATATGGTTGGTTACCTATTCTTGGTACTGGAATTCGCAGAGCAAAACTGATTTCGTGGTATCAAGCTCAAACTCTGGCACGTCTACATCAAGAGAGAAGTCGACGTGGAAGCCGATTAATACCCAAAGGTCAGGAACTATCAGTCTTTCTAAGTCCTTAATGGAATCCACAGAAAAAAAAGAGCGGATTGCATCCGCTCTTTTTTTGCCCACCACTCCCGGATCTTTTTAAATATCGGCAAACTTGACAACTTACTAGAGTGAGGTTATACTCTAAAAAGTTTTCCAGGAGCCCCGGTTTCCTCAACGGCATGGCCCTTGCAAAACAAAAAAGATGTCCCCGCCCCTCCTTGGAAAGTTGAGCGGGGACAAAGCCCGAGGAGCAGGTAACTCCCAGGCGTTCTAAGTATATCGGTAAATAGCCCTTTTGTAAATTCGGACCGGCCGTCGGATTGGAATGCCGGCGGGTTATCCATAACGTGCCCTACCGCACATTAAAATTCCCCTGTCCCAGGCGCACTGAATCCTTTCAGGGCTCATTCCCTCCCCACTCTTTTGCCTCCCTGGCTCTCCATTGGATTTAAAGCGCCCCCTATCCTACTGCGAATATGGATGCTTTGATCCATATTCACCGTTATTCCCCAAGGGAGGAGAACTTATGGACTGTGTTATCGAGTTCAGTCGAGTAAATTGCGCCATCGACATGAACGTAGCCGTCAGTTGTACGGCCGTCGCCATCGTCCTCATCGTACTTTTCATCACATCCATCGGATATAACGCCATCGTTGCCTGGTTGGAAAAAAAGGGTTACGACGAAGGCTATACCGCCATCCTCGTCGTCATCGGCGTAGGCTGGACTTTAGCCGGCGCGGCCATCCTGGACTGGAAACATACCCTTCTGATTACCGCTTGCTTCATCAGCTCCGGCACTCCCATGATTATCGGCTCCTGGTGGCGACACGTCCAAAAACGGCGCAAAAGCCGCGATGACCTCGCCAAAGTCACTCGGGCATTAGAGGCTCAACTCAATATGCAAAAAGAAACTCCAAAGGAAGGCGAAGGGTATGACACGGGCGAGGGGCTGGCCTAATAACGCTCGCGCGGCGCGCGACGGAGCGATCCGAGAAATTCAACAGGTCGTGCGCCTGCTCATGCCGATGGTCCAGGGCGAGCAATTCGACCGGACTGAAACCTTACGCCGGTTGGCGTTAGCCATGGTCTCGGCGCTTTCCGCCATTCGGACCCTGGAAAGCGCACCGGAATCCAGCGAAGATTAAGGAGGTAACGACGATGGGTAGACCAACCGTTCAATGGATCGAAAAATCGGCCTTGCCGCGGGGCGTTCAGAAAATGCTCCAGCGGTTTGAAACCGCCTTCGGCCTGCATGATCGAGGATACCAGGTCACTTACTACCGCGAGGATACGGTATTCGTGCAGGTCCAGGGAATCTGCGATGTGTACCGTCTCGCTCGTATGGCACTCCATAGCCCCGACATCAGATTGGAGTTGGAAGCTTCAGCCGTACAATACTGGACCCTCCGCATGTTTTGCAGTTCCTGGCAAATCGAGCATGAAGTTAACCGCAGCCTGCCACAGATTACCCAGCCATTGCCGCCTGACGATCTGGCCACCCGCGGGCAATTCGTCCAGGTCCACGACAACGCCTGAACCGGAGAATCAACCGATGAACCGAAATTATTGCAAACGTTGCGGAGAATACAGTGCGCTTTTCTGTCATTGCCGGGAATATCGCTGCACTATGGAAGAGCCGCCCTGCCATTGGGATACCGCCAAAGTCATCTACGCCACATCCCCGGACAAAGCCGCCAAGAGCTATGTAAAGCAAGAATTTGAGACCGGAGATGGCGAAGTCACCGTTTACGTCCACGATCCAGCGACTCAGTTGAACCAGGCTTTTCGAGTCACCTTTGAACATGCCTTTTCTGCCTACGCCGAAGAAACCACGCTCCCGGTTGAATTAGCCGAAACCTGCCCAGACTGCGGCGCTCCGTTGAAACACCATCGATGCCCAACTGCCACCTGCGCCCGATTTGGGCAGAATCCCTATCAGGTATTGCCGATCATCACTTCGCGCCAGGAAGGACTCTGGTAAATGGAGGATTCCCATGACTAAGATCGCTTTAGTAGGATTTGGCACCAAACAACGCAATGAATCCGCTCCGGCTCGGGACATGTATCTCAGTTCTCTTTTTCAAGCCGCCCGAGATTATGCCGATACCCAGGCCGATCATTGGTACGTCCTTTCGGCTCGTTATGGTCTGGTTCTCCCCAATCGAATCATCGAACCAGACCCTGTAAACCTGGCTGAAAAGCCGCATCGGGAACGTTCGATGTGGGCCAGCGGAGTAATGCGGCAACTGGAAAGCCTGAAAGTGATCCAAAAACCTACAGTTTGGATCTTACTGGCTAACCAGTTATACACCAACGCCCTGATTCCTTATCTGGAACTGACCGGTGCCATCGAACAACCCCTGGCTGGAATGAAAATGGGGCATTGCATCACCTGGCTCAAATCCCATACCGCTTAAATTCACAAGGAGGAGAAGTTTATGTACCACAAAGTCATCATTGTCGGCAACTTAGGGCGGGATCCGGAAATGCGTTACACGCCCGATGGCGCCCCTGTGACCACCTTCAGCGTGGCCACCAATCGCAAATGGAACAACCCCGACGGTTCCCAGGGCGAAGAAACTATCTGGTTTCGCGTGACCTGCTGGCGCCGGCAGGCCGAGATCGCCAATCAATACCTGAAAAAGGGCAGCAAGGTCCTGGTGGAAGGCCGCCTGCAACCGGACAAAGAGACTGGCGGGCCGCGAGTCTGGACCGGTCAGGACGGCAAGCCGCGGGCCTCCTTTGAATTGACCGCCGAAAACCTCCGGCTCCTCAGCGGACACAATGGCGGAGCTGAGAGCGGTCATGCTGGCAATGAAGACGCCGGCGCGATTCCCGACGAAGACAAGATTCCGTTCTAAGCCTGCCCGCTCTTTTCCTGCCCTCCGCCATCCGCAGAGGGTAGGGCAAGGTCGAGCAGTTCAATCAGTGAGAGGTGCACATGAACCGATCCAAAAATAAGCAGGTGCTGAGCCGGACCCGGCAGATAGGGACCCAGGCGCACAGCGGCCGGATTCCGGCCCTACTGGAGCTGGCTTTCTCAGAACGCCTGTGGACGCAATTAACGGAAACCCTCGGAGATCCCACCGCCGCCGAAGTCCGGGTCCTGGACCTGGTGCAGCATTCGATCCGCCCGCCGCGCTCCGCCGGCCTGACCTTGTACACCTCCGAAGCTGAAGCCGGCACCTGGATGAAAGCCCTGCACCCTTACCGCGCCGGTGCCCGGCCGGCTTGGCGCGCCGCCATCTTTGACCTGCGCCCCGGCATTGACAGCGCTGATCTGCACCGTTATCCCTACATCGCTCTGACCGCAGAGGAAAAGGTCGCTCCCCGCTTCGCTCGCCTGCTGCCCGCTGTGATCGCCGCCCTGCGCGGCTGGAGTGCGCAGATCATTGTGATCGTCGATGACTCGATGCCGGAGCCCGAAGCTCTGTGGGAAGAACTCACCGAACCCGTCACGCTGACCTCGCCCCGCTGGAACCGGGTCCTGCACTGGCAACCAGCCCCTCGCCGCACCAAAGTCGTGCGCCGGCACAAAGTTCCCATGCCGCTGCCGGAGCCGGAACTCTTGCCTTTGCTCATCGCCGAACCGGTGTAATGCCATGGACGCCACGACGATCGGCATTGCGGTAGCAATCATGGCAGGAATACTCCTGGCTTTAGTCCTTGGCCGGGCCGTACTCCAAACCCTGCGAAACGCGGCCTGGATCATCGGCGCGCTGCTGAGCCTGGCCGTGATCCTGGTACTGGCTGTCTCGGTCTTCCAGGCTCAGACCACCGCCCTGATCGCCGTCACGTCCCAAACCCTCAGCATCGCCGTCATCGGCCTGCTGACGCTGCTCCTGCTGGGCGCGAGTGGAGCGCTCTTATACCTGATTTTCCGGCAACAGAATCAATCCGAGACCAACCCCGATCTACAATTGGCCCGCCTCCTGGCCGCCAACCTGACCCTGCTGACCGAACTGACGCTGAAAAACCGCCGGCCGGCCTTGCCCGATCCTGACGACGACACTGCCCTCAGCTACGACTACGAAGACGACGCGGATACCGAACTGCCAACCTTACCGCAAGGTTGGGGGTGGTAAATGGATCTCCCGCGCTGGCTGCCCTGGCTCGCCTTCGGTGGACTCCTGGTCCTGACGATGGTCTGCAACGGCACGACCCCGACGGCGACTCAGGCCACGCCGCCGCCCATCACCTCCGCCGCCTTGCAACCCACGCTGGAACAGGCTCAGGTGGAAGTCTACCTGGAGACGATCCGCACGGAACGCCAGCAGCGCGAACTCCAGCTTACCCTGGAATCGCTCTATGCTCAACAGACCGCCACCGCCGCCGCCCGGCAGGCCCTGGCTAACGAGGAATCCACCCGTCAGTCCCGCGAATCCACGGCCACCGCCGAATCCCGCCAGGCTACCGCGACCGCTGCCGCCTGGCGCACCACCGTCGAAGCGGCCCAGGCCTACGCCACCGCCACCGCCGAAGCCCACCACGCGACAGCCACCGCCAATGCGATGCTCTTTGCTCAGGCCGGCACCGCCACGGCCGCCGCGTGGTCCGTCAATGCTACCGCTACCGCTGACTCCCTGCGCTCCCTGGCCACGGTCCAGGCTGCTGACGCCGAACGGGCCCGGTTGGCGGCCGAGCGCGAGCGCATGGTCTATCCCCTGCAAGCCTATGGTCCCTGGATTCTGGGTGGAACCTTATTTCTGACTTTGCTCTGGGTGGGAGTCTGGCTGGTCCGCCAACTGGGCCCCCGGCTCAGCGCCGTCTCCCGCGATGCCCGGGGCGACGCCAAGATCCTGATCTTCACCGACGACCAGGGCCGCAAGATCATCCTGGATCCCGATCGCTCGCTGGGACCCGCAACCACGGTCATCGACGGTCAGGTCACGCAGCCGGCCCTCGCTCCCCTCGAATACCAGGAACGGGTTACAGCGCGGGATCAGGCCGTGGATCTGGCCCATCGGGGATTGCCGGGCAATACACCAACTCGCCGACGGGCGCCTACGCCCCAACAAGCTGCCCAACTAATGGCACCGCCCGCTCCGGTGCAGGCCCTGCCCGGCGGCAAGGTCCGCATCATCCCGCCGCAGGAAGCCCGGGCCTGGCTCGATGAGGTTACCCAGCAGGCCTTGAAAAATGTGATCGAAGGCGAAATCGTGGAGGATGAGGAATGAACCGCGAATTGCTCCCGGCCCTGATCCAACCGCCGCAGGAACTGGCGCTACATATCCCTAAGGCTCGCCTCTTTGAAGCCGAGGAAATCTCCCGCCATATTATCAACACGTTGGAGAAGCGCGGGCTGGAACCCGCTTTCTCCGACTGGCTCATCACCTGGGATCGGGGCCTGGTCTGGCTCTTCGGCCTGCTCGATGTCGCCCGCCTGGAGAAACTCGAAGCCTACAGCACTGATGAATTGCTCCATCATCTCGCCACCGCCATCGGCGGCCGCTCCATCTTTGTGAGCAACCATTCCGGCCTGCGCTATGCAGTCTTACTTTCGCCCATGCCCAAGCTGCCAGCTAAAGCCGCCTTCCCCGGCTTTCAACGGGGAACCGTTTTATTGGGCCGGCGCTACACCGGCGAAGAGCTGGCGGTCCCCTGGGAACGGCTGGGCCATCTCCTGATCGCCGGGATGACCGGCTCCGGCAAGTCGATGTTCCTGCGGCTGCTGGGCTATCAGGCCATCCTCGAAGGCTGCGCCCTGCTCCTTTGTGATATGGACGGCGCCACTTTCCCAATGCTGGAACAGCACCCCGCCTTGATCGCCCCCATTGCGCATACCCCGGAAGAAGCGCTGGCCCTCGTGGATCGGGCCATCGGGGAATGCAACGCCCGCGCCGTGCTCTACCGCGAGCTGCCCGGCTACCCCGAAAAGCTGGAAGAATACAACGCCCTGGCCGTCGCTGCCGGCCTCGCGCCGCTGCCCCGCTGGCTGGTCATCCTGGACGAATTCAGCGCCACCGTCATGGCCGCCGGCGGCGCGCAGGGACTCCTGGCCCGCTCCACTGCCGAACTGGGCTGGCGCGGGCGGAAGTTTGGGATCACCCTGATTTTTGCGGCGCAGGATTTCAGCAAAGGCGTCGTGGGTCGGGTCCGGGATCAGGTCGGCGCCGTCTTCGGTTTCCGGGTGCGCAGCTCGGAAATTGCCGATGCCATCGGTATCCCGCAGGCCTCCCGCATTCCCGCCAGCCGACCCGGCCTCGCCATCACCGACCGCTGGGGGCCGGTGCAAACCTTCTGGCTGGACAAGCAACTGCTGGTGGCGCTGGCTGGGGAAAACGCAGCCTCAGAATCGCCGTTGACCGACTCCGAGATGGCGCTGGTGCGTTGGGCCCTGGCTGAACGCAATGGCTATCTGACATTGGCGGAGATTCAGGATCGTCTCGGTATCGGTCAACGACCGGCCCGACGCCTGGCTGAGGAATGGGGTTTGCGTGGGTGGTTACAAAAGGACCCCGGAGCCGCCAATGCTCGAAAAATCACTGAGGTTTTAGCGGCTCTGGCTGACAAAGCGACAAACCTGACAAACCCCGACAAACCGGCGGGAGAATTGACAAACCGCTGACAAACCGCCCAAAGAGCGAAAAACAGCCTGACAAACCGACAAGCCCGGCGACAAACCTGACAAACCGGGTGACAAACCCGACAAACTGAAAAGGAGCGGAGAAATGGCGACAGCGACGATGTTACGAATTGGCGTAGACCCCGGCTTCGGGGGGATCAAAATGGCGGCGATCGAAAGCGCCGGCCAACAGAAAAGCGTCCATGTCCCCTCCGTCGTGGGGATCGGCGATACCGATCTGGGACTGCTCTCGCTGAACGGCGCCTCCCGTCGCAAGCGCGAGCTGCCCATCACTGTAGCCTGGGACGGCGTCTCTTACCTGGTCGGCGATCACGTCGGCGACTATGCCCGCGTCGTCGAACGGATGGACTTCAACCGGCTGCGGGACGGCTTTGAGCTACGGGCGCTGCTCTACGCCGCCCTGGGCAAGCTACTGGAAGGTGGCGACCATCGCGCCGCTCTCATGGTCGGACTCCCGGTGGAAGTCATGGCGAACAAGGAACTGGCCAAGGAGACCCGCACTGCGTTGCGTGGTTGGCTGGTCGGCGCTCATGTTTTCCGGGTGGACGGCATCGAAACCCGGCTCCAGGTCGAACAGCTCCAGGTCCTGGCCCAACCCGCCGGCGCTTACTTCGCCTGGGGCTTCGACAACCACGGCCGGCCTACGCGGTCCGCTGAGGATCTCCAGGACCCGGCCGCCATCTGCGACATCGGCTTCAACACGCTGGATCTCTTCGCGGTGGAAGACGGCCAGGTCAAGGCCAAGTTCACCGGCGGCGATGTCGTGGGGATGCGCCGGGCGGCCGATACCCTGGCCCGCATGGTCAAAAAGCAATATGGGGTGGCGCTCTCGCTCCATGAAGCCGACGCTCTGCTCCGCCAGACCAAACCCCTCCTGGCCACGGCCGACGGACGCAAGGACTTAAGCGAAGCCGCCGACGCCGCGCTGAACTCGACCACCGGTGAGATCCTGGCCTTCCTCTCCAACCGCTGGGGCAACGGTCGGCAGTTCCGCCGGTTGATCTTCACCGGCGGCGGAGCCGAAGCCATCCACGCGGCCCTGGTCCGCGAGTATCCCCACGGCGTCATCCTGGAAAATCCGGTCCAGGCCAACGCTTTAGGCCTCGCCCGGGCGGCGATGGGGCTCTTCAAGTAAGTACCGGGAAGTGCCGGTACTTTCCGGGACATACCGGGACTCGAAAAAAACAAAGGAAATAGCATCATGGGGCGACGCAAAGACGATGTACGGCTGGATCTCTGTTTCAATCGGGAGACCGACGGCGACCTGATCGCCTGGCTGGCCTCCCTGAACGGGCAACCCTACGGCCACAAGCAGCAGACGGTCAAAGCGATGTTACGCCGGGCCTTGAGCCTGGAGGTCGCCTCGACCGTTTCCCCGGCAAACCCGCCCACGGGGGAACTGAAGGAAATCCAGACCCATATCGAGGCAATCCACCAACGGTTGAAGCAAAGCCCGGCCCTGGATCTGGGCGAAATCCGCGCTGTAGTGGAAGCCGCAGTAGCCTCCAGCCTGGCAAAGCAAGGGGGTGCCTTCATCCCGTCAAACGCAGCCACGTCCCCAGAAGAACCTTCGCTGCTGGCCAGCATGGTTTCCGGATTGATGCTGGAAGAAGACGAAGCCTGAAAAGCCGTCCCGTTTCCCAAAATCACGCAATAAAAGGATCGACAAAAACACCATTCATATCCATTCACTTTGACCAGGTTCACCGGGTATAGGATAACTAGGCTCTTTTGGCGGTGATACCTGGGGAACCTGGTGAACCTGGGCAAATTTTTTACCCATAGTCACCGCCGCACCTTAACAATTTAATGACCGATATTTTCCGAGGAGGGCGCACACCCATGACTTACCCAATCATTCCCGCAGAACGGTTCATCCGCCAGCTCATCGCCAGGGCCGGCGGCAACCCCAATTTCCGGCTTCCGCCTCTACCCCGCAGCGCGCATACCCAAATCATGGTGCAAAAAGCTGCGGATGAGGTGCAGCTGGTCGCCATCGCCCCGCCCGGTTGGACTCCGGCCGGCACGCTGGTCATTGTCCTGGGGATGGTATTGGAGGTCACGGAGTCATGGGTCCTCGTCCAGCCCCAATCGGAAGCCGCGCCGGATGCGGACGATACGCCCGTCGTCGTCTGGGCGGCGGAGTCCCGGCTTCGGCTGGTCGTGCGCGGCAACCGCGTCTGGGTCCAGGGCCGGCTCTGCGCCGGCGGCGTCAAGGCCTCGCTGTTGACCGTAGTAGAGATCGGGGAGGACCGGCCATGTACAACGAAGTGATTTTGATGGGCTGGGTCGGCCGGCCGGCACCGCTGCAGCAGCCCGGCAACGGCGGGAAACGCTTCGCCACAACGAGCCTCTGCACCAAACGCCGCTGGTACGATTTGGACGGCGTGCAGCATGAAAAACTCACCTGGCACACCATCGAAGCCTGGGAAGATCGGGCCCTGATCCTCTCGGAGACCCACAAAGGCGATGTAATCTTCATCAACGGCTACATCGAGAACGAAGTCTACGAAAACAAATTCCACTCCGCCGTCATCGCCCAAAAGATCATCCGCGTCTTCACCCAGCAACAGGGACAGCTGGTCACCCTGCGCAGCTCGCTGCAGGAGCTGGTCAAAAGCCTGGACGATCACCAACGCGAAATCCTGTTTCAACTGCTGAAAGAAGCCCTGGGGAGGAACTGAACACCGCATGACGCTGCTACGCCTTGAATTGACCACGCTCTACCGATACCACCCGGAGATCCGCCCGCCGGCCGTGTACCTGACGGGGCAGGAAGTGCTCCGCCTCTGCCGAACGTTGATCGATCTCCCGGAGCCGGAAATGTACGAGGATTTCATCGCCAGCCTCACTCCGGCGCCCAAAGACGCCCCGCCCGGGTACGTCGATCCCAACCAGGTTTATACGGTATTGCCCGGCGGCTCGATTTTGTTGGGAACCACGGTCAATCGCTGGATCGCCGCGCTGATCGAGCAAGGGGCCGCCGTGGAATTCCTGGCCCTGGCCCGGAGCCTGTGCGTGGAATCCACAATGAGCAAGCCAAAGGATTGAAACGATGGATAAATTACTGGATCGTCCCGCACTCCGCTACCACGGCTCCAAATGGCGGCTGGCCGATTGGATCATCGAGAGCTTCCCGCCGCATGAGTGTTACGTCGAACCCTTCGGCGGTGGGGCCAGCGTGCTTCTGCAGAAACCTCGTTCCTGGCTCGAAGTCTTCAACGATCTCGACGGCGCCGTGGTGAACTTCTTTCGGGTGCTGCGGGAACGGCCTGACGAGCTGATCCGGGCCATCGAGCTGACGCCCTATGCAAAGGAAGAATGGCAGCAGGCCATGGGCGAGGCCGCGGACGGGCGCAAGCTGGCCACGCCGGCCGCCGTCGCCTTCACAGAGATTGAGCACCTCTACCAGGTGGCCGGCCGGCTGCGCGGCGTGCAGATCGAACACGACGAGGCGTTGACCATTATTCAGCGGTACGACGGCGCCGGCACTTTATTTTATTTGGATCCGCCGTACCCGGGCTCGACCCGCAGGGCCTGGGCCGGCCATGCCTACGCCTTTGAAATGACCGATGCCGAACACATGGCCCTGGCCGATGGCTTGCACCGGATTCAAGGCATGGCCGTGATCAGCGGCTATCGCTGTGAACTTTACGATGCCTTATACAGTGATTGGGAGCGCCGGGACCGGGAGGCCCGGATCAACGGCCCCGGCAGCGCGGTCGAATCGCTGTGGATCTCGCCGGCGGCTGCGGCGCGGCGGTTGCCCTTGCTGGCTTACGCGGAGGGAAGGGAATAAACGCAGAGCCGCAAAGATCGCAGAGTTTTCAATTTTTCACTCTGCGCTCTCCGCGTCTTTGCGTTGAAAATCCGCCGCTGAAACGCTCAACCTAGCAAACGACGTACAAGACGCCATGACGAGGGTAAGACGCCACCAGAAATTACGGCCAGGACGAAGCCACGGAAGAAGAGCGCAACGACGAGGGTAGAGCGTTATGCCCGCCGGCGGGAAGAGCCCCCGTCCTGGCAACGGGAACTACCACGGCAGGACGGAATACCGGGAGCAGAGGGTCATGACGAGGGTAGGCCGTCGGCACGCCCGCTGGAGCAGACGACGAGGATGGCACCGGCCCCCTCGCCGACACGGACAACGGCAGAACGCCATGCCGGACGCAGGACGGAATTTCGCGGGGAAGGAGATACTTCGACGGCAAGGTCGCCCTCCCGAAGTAAGGAGAAATGACGGCTTGCCACGGTAAACGGATGTGCCCGGTAGGACGGAATAACGGCAAAACGCCGTAAACGGTAAGGAGCAGAGGCAAGCAGTCCAGAAGATTTTAAAACGCAGCAACAAAAAAAGGAGTCCGAAGACTCCTTTCAACGGTGGCAGCAGCTCCGATGCTCCTACGTACAAGACCAACCCTTGTACAGCCGGCTCTGGACAAGCTCAGACCTGTTTGAATTTTACCATGAGGAGGATGGATGCGCAACTGGATTTTGGGACTCATCGCTTTGTTTGTGATCGTTACCCCGCCGACTGTCGGCTATGCTACGGCCCCCTGCGAGGAACTGACCGGCCGGCCCCTGGCTCTCTCGCCGTATCGCCTGGAGCAACAACGTTTTCTGGAACGCAGCGCCGCCGCTTTGGATGAAATGGCGCTGGTTTCCGCCGAGCTGAACGCCATCGCCGCCGGCAACGACCCGGCCAGCATGGCCGAATCTTTCCGCCGCGCCGGCAAGGTCTCTGACCTGGCCGCCCGGCTGGAGCAGATCGCCCTGCCCGAGGCCCCGGTCATCTACGAGCTGCTGGGCGAGCGCCTGGGCCAGACCCGCGACGCCTACAGTCTGACCGCCGAAAAGCTGTTGGCCTACCTGGGAAACAACAACGGCGACGACCTCCAGCAGGCCCGCGATGCGTTGACGCTGGCCGACGCCTCGCAGGCCGATCTGACCCAGGCGGTGGCCGGGTTGCGCTATCCCCTCTGCCGGGAGGTCTGGGACCGTGACCGACGCTGAGTTCACCCAAAACGCCGATCTGGAACTGCTGCGCACCGAACTGGACCGCACCCAGGAGCGCTATTATGCCGCCGCCTATCAGCAACGCCAGGCCGAGGAACTGCTCGCCCGCTATTTGAACACCCTCTACCCGGTGGCCTATGCCCAGGCCCGCGCCCGCAAGGTCTCGGTGGTGGCCTTTGCCGAGGAAATGTTCAAGGCGATCTCCCGGGTGCAGGCTTCGGAAAGCGCTGGCGCCGAAGCCCTGCTGAGCCGCTGTCTGGAGGCCCTGTTCCCGGCTGAATACGCCCAGGGGATTCAACAGGGGACATCGCTACAGAATCTGGCCGAGCAACTGCTCCCCCAGATCGGCCCGGCCGAAAAGCCCCAGCCAACGACCGACCCGGCACCTGCGGCTGTCCCGGAACCGTCGGCGCCGGCCATTTCCACCCTGGAAGCCGATGTCGTCAATGCCCTGCGCTTCCTCGGCGCCTCCCCCGATTGGGAGGACGGCCGCCGACGTTGGGAAAAGGAAACCGGCAAAACCCGGGAGACCTACACCCGAGCCGTGGATCTGCTGGTCGACAAAAAGCTGGTCACCCTGGTCCGCGTCCCTTCCAGCAACCGGATCAACGGCTACTACGCCCCGCTCCTGGTCGAGCTGACCCCGGCCGGCCGCCACGAATACCAGGAACGGATGGGACTGCCGGCCACCACGATCGAGGACTTTATCAACGAACGGTACAAATCGCCAGAGGCCTGGTGGCAGATCCGCCTGACCCGCGCCCTGATCCAGGACGGCAACAGCCTGCCGGCCACCTTCACCTACGAGGTCTACGATCCACAAGATCCGCTGCCGGCCGAATTTCAGAAACGCTACGGCAACAGCGAACCGGATCTGATCGTCGTCATGACGCCGCACGGCGGCAAGCCGGTGCAGCTCTGCATTGAATGCGAGCGGGCGCTCTATTCCTCGACCCAGCTCAAGAGCAAGCTCCTGAAAAACATGACGGATTACGCCCAGGCCGGCTTCGATGGGGTCTACTATGTGGCGCCCGATCGGGACAAGGCCCGGCTGATCGCCACGGCCGTGCGAAAACTGGCGGCCGATCTGCTGGAACGCCCTCACGTCGTGGAACGGGGCTTCGCCGCGGTCTTCACCGTGGACGACCTGGCCGGGCACTGGCTGCCCTCGCCGTCGCAGATCAACCGCTGGTTCCAGCCCCGCAAAGAGGGGGAAGAAGCCCCGGCCATTCCGCCGGAGGCCGCCATGCCGGAGCACCATTTCAAGCACGTTTTCAAAAACAAGGAGGGGAAATCCCATGCGAATTGAAGAGTTACTCACCCGTTTCGGATTGCTGTGGCTGGACGGCACCGTCGTGATCCTGGCCGCTGCGCTCCAGGCCGGTCCCTTTCTGCTGGCCGGCGGCGGACTGGCGGGACTCTTGGGCGTCGTCGCGGGACTTCCCCAGGCGCGCCCGGCCAAAAAACAAGCGCAGACTCAGATGCCGGCAGGATTTACGCTCAGGTAAACGGTTTCTCCCGCAAAAAACCTAATCTCTAAAAATCGGAGGTGTCCCATGGTGGATCTGGCGAATCTTTATTCCCAGGAAGCGGAACAGGCATTGATTGGTTCGATTTTCATCGATCCCCCGATGGCCCCGGCTTTGCTCGAACGCCTGTCGGCGGAAGATTTCTACTTCTCCGCCCATCAACATATCTGGCGGGCGCTGCAAGCCTGCGCCCGCGCCGGAGGAATCGACCTGCTGCTCGTGGCTGAAACCCTGGAACGCGCCGGGATGTTGAAAGCCGTCGGAGATATCGCCTATCTGGCAACGTTGATCAATGCGACGCCTACCGCCCTCCACGCCGAACACTATGCCCACGTAATCCATAACTATGCCGCCCGGCGCGCCCTGTTGCCCCTGGCCTCTCGGATCGCCCAACTGGCCCAATTGGATCTGGCCCCCGATGCCCTTTTCGATCAGGTCAGCAGTCAGGTGGCCGAGGTGGCCCGGCGCTTTACCACGGGCCGGGCTGCCCATTCCCTGGCTGAACTGACGCCCATCGTAGAAAATGAACTCCAGGCCCTGCTGCGGGGAGAACTGCCGCCGGCCGTCTTAACCGGCCTCCTGGACCTGGATCGCCTGATCGGCGGCTTCTTTCCCGGCGATCTCAGCATCGTGGCCGCCCGGCCCGGCATGGGCAAGACCACCTTTCTTTTAACCGTCGCCCATAACGCTGCGTACCAGGGAAAACGGGTGCTGTTCTTCAGCCTGGAAATGGCGAACGGCCAGTTGATCCGCCGGATGCTGGCCGGCTCCGCGGAAGTGGACAGCGCCCTCCTGCGCACCGGGCCGCTGGAATCCGCTGCCTGGCCGCGCTTAACCGGTGGGCTGCGCCGGCTGGACGAACTACCCGTCTGGATCGACGACACCCCCGCCGTCTCCCTCTCGCATCTCAGGACCACGGCGACCACTCTGGCCCTGCGCGAAGGTTTGGACCTGGTCATCGTGGACTACCTCCAACTGGTGAAACCCGGCGGCAATGCCCGAAATCGCACCGAAGAGATCGGCATCATCACCGCCGGCCTCAAAGCCCTGGCCCGCGAGATCGGCGTGCCGATCATGGCCGCCGCCCAGCTCAACCGCGGCGTCGAGCAGCGGCAGGACAAGCGGCCGACCCTCTCGGATTTGCGCGAAGGCGGCTCCCAGGAACAGGATGCCGATCAGGTGATCTTCCTGCACCGGCCCGGCCTCTATGGCGAGGATCAGCCGACCAATCTGACCGAATTGCTCGTCGCCAAGCATCGTCACGGTCCCACCGGCATGGTCAACGCCATCTTCCGCGCCCGCGAACAGGATTTCGTCGGCGCCGCCCGGCTGGAGGTAGATTCCTATGCCTGACGCCACGAGTCTGCTGACCCAACCGGTCTTTCATCAACGCGCCAACGCCCTTCTGCGTCCCGATCGCGTGGTCGTCAGCACCGAGTATTTCTTCCTGCATTGGCGGCCCCGGCTGGGACCGGAGCGCACCGCCCTGGTGGAAGCCTTACGCTACCTGGTCGCGCAAACCGACAAAAAAGAGGCGCCCTTACAGCGCCTCGAAATCACCGCCGCCCGCCTGGCCGAAATGACCGGCATGACCGACCGGCAGGTGCAGGCCTTGCTGAAAAGCGAACCCGCCCCAGAAATGTCGCCCTGGCGCCGGTTGCAAAGTCCCACCGGGAAAGAATACAAAGCCTATGTCGCCGATCAAGTGGCCGCCTTACGGCACTTCATCCCCCGCCTGCGCTATGCCTCGGTCTATGACCGGGAAACGGGCAAAACCCTGCGCACCGGCTACATTCTTGAAATCGCACTGGATGATCCCCTCTTGCCCGAGGATCAAAAGGCGCTCCATGCGGCCGTAGAGGCCGCCCAACCCGAAAGCGTAAACGCAAATATTTGCATTTACGGTCCAGGCGTAAACTCCAATATTTGCGTTTACGCTTCCCAAAATGAAGGGCGTAAATGCAAATATTGGGTTTTACGGGGCGTAAACGCAAATATTTGCACGGGACCTTCGGATAACTTAACAGTAACAGAGACTATCGTCTCTGGCGCCGCCGACGCCGGTTCCCCGGCGACTTCTCAGGCCCCCGAATCCGCCTCGCTCGTCTGCGGCGGTTCGGGATCGCTGAACGAGGTCGGGTACAGTCTGCCCGATGCTCCCGAAGTCGTCGCGGTTTCACCTTCTGAGTTCTGTGAGCCGGAAGAAGTGAAATCGCTTCAGGGAAGCAGCCCGCGCACGGTGGAGCTGGACCTGCCGCTGCCGCAACTGAAACAGCGCGCCCTGGCCGATCTGCGCCGCATCCGTCGGGCGCCCACCCAGAATACCATCGTGGCTCAATTTATCGGCCGTCTGTTGGGATTGGGATTCGATGCCGCCGGCCTGCCGCGCCGCAAACCAGATCGGGCCGATCATGCCCGGGTAGGAGAACTTTGCAAACTCTTCGGCGCGGAAGCCGTGTTGGAAACGACCTTTGCCGTGGCGGGGCGCTTGCCGGAAGGAACCCGCGATCCGTTGTCTTATCTGCGGGTCAGCCTGGAGAATCAACTGCAAGAGCACAAGCCCCGGGAACGCGCCGAGAAAACCGCGCGCGGAAACCGGGTCAACCTGGATCAACTGACCCCCGAGGATTATCTCAATTCTTACGGAGAGGATGCTGCATGAACACCTTAACCTGTCTTGCCTGCCAGGGATTGGGCTGGGTGCGGGTTGCGCCCGCCGCCCGGCCCGGCGATCCCGACTTCGGCCGCCTGGTGCGCTGCGTTTGCAATCCAACCGCGCCGACAAATACCGCTTCCGACCTGCCGCCGCGCCTGCAACGGCAAACCTTCGCCAGCTTTATCGTCGTCGATGAAGCTCCGCCGCCGCAAGGACGGGGCTCGAATCGGGCCATGCAGGCCGCCGCAAGCGCCTTTGCCGCCGATCCCCACGGTTGGTTGCTGCTGGCCGGCAGCGTCGGCACCGGGAAAACTCATCTGCTCGCCGCGATCGCCCAATCGGCCCGACGATCCGGCCATTTTTTGACCGCGCCGGATCTCCTGGACGAACTCCGCTCCGGCTACAACGACGACTCCTATGCCGCCCGTTTTGATACCCTGCGGATGAGCCCGTTGTTGCTGCTGGACGACCTGGGCGCCGAGTCGGCCACCGATTGGGCGGAAGAGAAGCTTTTCCAGTTGCTCAATTATCGCTACAACTGGGAACTCCCCACGGCCATTGCCACGAACCTGCCTTTGGAAAAATTGCCGGCCCGGCTCCGCTCCCGATTGTCGGATCGGACCCTGGTCAAAGCCGTGGTAGCGACGGTTGGAGATGTGCGCCGGCTACCCTTAACGGCCAAAGCGTAAATGCAAATATTTGCGTTTACGCTTTGGGGAACCGTAATCTCTAAGGTGCACCCCGTTGATTGCCATCGAGCGCGCTGAGGTGATGACGGAGATATTCGGCCCGCCCCCGGTGGATTCGGAGAGTGCCGGGTAAAGATGTATGATCAAGCCGGGCCGGGGGAGTTCCCCGGCCCGGCGGCAAGATTGCACATTGCTGGCGGGGTGGAGCGATGTGGGGGAGTGGAAAAAGACAGTGAATTAATGCTTGGCCAGATTTCCCATATCAATTTCCAATTAACGTTTGATAATGGCTGAACGGTTCATCGGACAATAAATCATACAACCTCATATCACAATATCTCCTAGCAATTTAAACAATGGTGATAATCTCAAAAAAAGTTCAATTTTACTATCCTACACATTTGCCGTACGAAGGTTCCACAATGTAAAGATAAAGATAATACAACGTATTAAAATCATTATAACCTTCAATCTCCTCCATATCGATAGAATCAGGCAAATCCGGAGTAATAAACAATTCGGTAGTTTCATCCCTGCGAAAATTCAAAAAAGAAAAAACACGATCGTTGGGAGGAGATATGTATACCCACCCAAAATCTGGCATTTTTTCTTCATAATCCTCCCTGATTTCTTGAAAGGAGCGATTTACTCCGTAAACTCTCGTTACTTCAATTCCGTGGCATCCTTTAGCGTAATGCACAGAATCAATTTGATCTTTCTGAAATAACAATATTGCATCAACAGGAACGTAAATATTTTCACTAACATTCCTTACTTTCTCTTTTAACTGATCCTCTTGTTGTTGGATTTTATCTTGATGATTACATCCCATTACCAATAATAAGAAAACAATAACATACGGTACAAAAAAACTCCGTCCTTGTATATTAAAAAATTTTTTCATATATTCCTCCAAATGAAAATTTATCTAATCCATTACAAGACTCCCCTGAAATAACTTGGTTTTTTAAAAATGCGTCAAATTTTCTCCCACTTCAGGGCGATTCTTTGCCTTTATAAGGGCAAAGAAGAGCGAAATGGTTCTTTTAAGGAAAGACTCGCCCCACTTTCATTAGGTAAAAATGACAAACTGACCTTTTTCAGGGGAGTCATTTTCAATAATCAAACCCGCTTTTTGATTTCATCTTTCATAGCTCTTATCACTCTCATAAAACCCGGGATTTTCTCCAATGCACCATTCAATGACTTTGCATTCGAATCGGCTTCTATACTATTTTCCAGACACTCCCTATATATATCAGAATCGGTAAGCGTAAAAAGATCAGAAATCGCAATTTCTAAGTTCTTTAAATTCTTTTGATAGGCAACATACATACCCTCTGCATCTAAATTAAGTTCGCCTACTTCATAGAGTTCCAATTGAATGGCTCTAATTCTCGACCTGTGCGGTTAGGTTTTTAGCCGCGTCGCACGTATAATGGGCCAGAAAAACCAGCAAAGCGAGGCCCGTCATGGTCAAAAATTACAAAATCAGAGTGCA
>CAZCTC010000085.1:0-31821 GCA_964501335.1 uncultured Anaerolineales bacterium
GCGCGTCGTATCTGACCGGGAAAAGATCATTTGCGGGACGTTACAAGGCCGGGGCCATGCCATAGAGCCCTATTTTCAGGACAGAAGGCCATGCCGGGGGCGGCACCCCGAAGGATGAAAATGGGTTGGCAGGATTGGGTACCCACAAGGGGTACCCCTACATTGGCGGTGTTCGCGTAGGGGCGACTTTTATGGTCGCCCGTGGGGGATTTTTTGCACAGCTGGGCTATTTTCAGGACAGAAGCCGCAACCGAAAGGTTGCATCCTGACGGTTTTGGAATACTATCGGAGAGCAAACTGTTTGAAGAATAAGAAGGGAGGCTGTGAGCATTTATGGATGCAATGGAGGCAATTCTTTCCCGTCGTAGTATTCGAAAGTATACCGATCAGCCCGTCGATGCCGAAGTTGTTCAAAAGGTGCTGCGAGCTGCGATGAGCGCTCCTTCGGCCGGGAATGAGCAATCCTGGCAATTTGTAGTCATTAACGATCGCAATTTGCTGACTGCTATCCCGAAATTCCATCCCTATGCGGGGATGTTGGAGCAGGCTTCGGTGGCGATTCTGGTCTGTGGCGATGTGCGGCGCGAGCGGCATGCCGGGTATTGGGTGCAGGATTGTTCCGCCGCCATGCAGAATTTGCTGCTGGCGGCGCATTCTTTGGGATTGGGGGCGGTCTGGCTGGGAATTTATCCCGATGCAGCCCGGGTGGCCGGGATGCGTTCTCTGTTGAATCTGCCGGAACCGGTGATTCCTTTGGGACTGGCTCCGTTGGGATATCCGGCTGAGAGCCGGGCGGCAGCGGATCGTTACACCGAATCTCTGATTCATTACAACGGTTGGTAGTGGGGGCTTATGGTCGAAAAAATCGCAGCTTACGGTTCCTGGGCTTCTCCGATCTCGGCTGAATTGCTGGTTTCCGGTTCAGTGGGATTGGTGAAAGTGATGGTTGATGGAAATGATCTTTACTGGACGGAGTCGCGCCCGGTGGAGAAGGGGCGCAATGTCATTGTGCGGCGAATGCCGGAGGGGCGGAATGTGGATATCACGCCGCTGCCTTTTAATGTCCGTTCCCGGGTTCATGAATATGGGGGAGGCGCTTTTGCCGTGTACGACGGCGTGATCTATTTCGTCAATTTCGGCGATCAGCGGCTCTATCGACAGGAACCCGGCGCGGAGCCGCGACCGATCACACCGGAAGGCGAGCTGCGTTATGCCGATTTTGTGCGGGATGGGCGCCGGAACCGGTTGATTGGAGTCTGTGAGGATCATACGGGTGGCGATCAGGAGCCGGTCAATACGCTGGTGGCGATCGATCTGGCCGGTCGGGAGGCGCCGCAGGTGTTGGCGGCGGGGTACGATTTTTATGCCGCTCCGCGCTTGAATGCCGATGGGACGAAGCTGGCGTGGATTTCCTGGGATCATCCCAATATGCCCTGGGACAACAGCGAACTCTGGGCGGCGGCGGTGCATGCCGACGGATCTCTGGGGCCGGCGCAACGGGTGGCCGGTGGGGTGACTGAATCGGTGATCCAGCCGTTGTGGGGGCCGGATGGAGCCCTTTACTTTATTTCCGATCGGACTAACTGGTGGAACCTCTATCGCTGGGACGGCGGCGAGGTGGAGCCGTTGGCTCCTATGGCGGCAGAATTCGGCCAGCCGCTGTGGGTTTTTGGAGAATCGAAATACGGTTTTACTTCCGGGGGGCGGATTGTCTGCACTTACACCGCGCAGGGGATCTGGACGCTGGCGATTCTGGATCCTAAAGCCGGGACTTTGCAGCCGGTGCAGCTGCCTTATACCTTTTTTGATTCTCTCGAAGTGACGGAGGATGCCGTTTATTTTATTGCCGCCGGGCCGACCCGCCAGACGGCGCTGATCCGTTTGGATCTGGACCGGGGGACGACAGAAGAAATTCGCGCTCCGGAAGATCGGGGGATCGATTCTCGCTATTTTTCGATGCCCGAGTCGATTGAATTTCCTTCAACTGAGGGGCAAACGGCCTATGCGTTGTTTTATCCGCCGTACAACCCGGATTTTAAAGCGCCGGAAGGTGAGCTTCCTCCACTGCTGGTGCTCAGCCATGGGGGACCGACGGCCGCTTCCTACGGCATCTTGAAACTTAACATTCAGTATTGGACCTCCAGGGGCATTGGGGTACTGGATGTCAATTATGGGGGAAGTTCGGGATATGGGCGAGCCTATCGGGAGCGGTTAAACGGGCGCTGGGGGGAAGTGGATGTCGATGATTGTGCCAATGGGGCGCTCTATCTGGCGAAGCAGGGGCGGGTGGATGCGGCCCGGTTGATTATCCAGGGGGGCAGTGCCGGCGGTTATACCACGCTGGCGGCATTGACCTTCCGGGATGTCTTTAAGGCGGGCGCCTGTTATTACGGCATCGGCGACCTGGAAGCGCTGGCCCGCGATACCCATAAATTTGAGTCGCGCTATCTGGATGGATTGGTGGGACCTTATCCCGAGTGTAAGGATCTGTATGTGGCGCGTTCGCCCATCAATTTTACGGAGCGGTTAAACTGTCCGGTGATCTTCTTCCAGGGATTGGAAGACCGGGTGGTGCCGCCCAATCAGGCGGAGACGATGGTGGCAGCTTTGAAGGCCAAGGGGATTCCGGTGGCCTATTTGCCTTTTGCGGAAGAGGGGCATGGTTTCCGTCAGGCACCGAATATCCGGCGCTCTCTGGAGGCCGAACTTTATTTCCTGGGGCGTGTTTTCGGGTTCAAGCCGGCCGATGTGATCGAGCCGGTGGACATTGAGAATCTATGAGCCCTTTGAATTTCCCTTCACGGAGGTCTTCCGTGTTGGCCCGGCATGGGATGACGGCGACGAGTCAGCCGCTGGCGGCGATGGCCGGGTTGCGGATGCTGATGGCCGGGGGAAATGCGGCCGATGCGGCGGTGACCATGGCGGCGATGCTCAATGTGGTCGAGCCTTTTTCCACCGGGATCGGCGGGGATTGTTTTGCGCTGATCTATGAGGCGAAGAGCGGGAAGACCGTTGCGCTGAACGGCAGCGGGCGGGCTCCGGCTGCTTTTACGCTGGAAGAGGCGCAGCGGCGCGGGTTGACGGCGATGCCGTTTACCGGGCCGCTGGCGGTGACGGTGCCGGGGACGGTAAGCGGTTGGGCGGCTTTGCTGGAGCGGTTCGGGAGTCGTTCTCTGGCGGATTGTCTGGCGCCGGCCATTGCGGCGGCCGAGGAGGGCTTTCCGGTCAGTCCGTTGATCAGTGCGGGCTGGCGGACGATGGAGGCGAAGCTGGCTCGCGATCCTGAAGCGGCGCGGGTCTATCTGCCGGCGCCCCGGGCCGGGGATTTAAACCGGCAGCCCGATCTGGCGCAGTCGTTGCGGACCATTGCGGAGGGGGGCCCGGAGGCCTTTTATCGCGGGCCGCTGGCAGAACGGATTGCCCGGTGCGTTCAGGGGCACGGCGGTTATCTGACGGAAGGGGATCTGACTTCGCACTCGGTGACGTGGGAGACGCCGATTCGAACTTCCTATCGGGGGGTGGAGGTGCTGGAGCATCCCCCAAACGGGCAGGGGCTGGCGGCTCTGGAGGCGTTGAACATTCTGGAACTCGACCCGCCGGAGGAAGATTATTTCGATCCGGCGCGCTGGCATCGGATGATCGAAGCGATGCGGATCAGCATGGTCGATGCCGGGCGGTATGTGGCCGATCCGGTCCATGCGCCGGCGCCGGTGGCCGGGCTGCTCTCCAAGGTCTATGCCGCGGAACGTCGGTCGCTGATTCGTGGGGACAGTGTGTTGCCGCTGGTCATGCCGGGGAAGCCGACCGGCGGGGATACGGTTTATCTGGCGGCGATGGATGCGCAGGGCAATGCCGTTTCCTTTATCAACAGTCTCTATGCCGGGTTCGGCTCGGGGCTGGTAGTGCCGGGGACGGGAATCTGTTTACAGAACCGGGGAGCCTGTTTTACCCTGGAGCCGGGACATCCCAATACCCTGGCGGGCGGCAAGCGGCCATATCACACCATCATTCCGGCGCTGGCTTTTCGGGAGGGGCAGTTGTGGCTGGTCTTTGGCGTGATGGGGGGCTTTATGCAACCGCAGGGACATATGCAGGTGTTGGTCAATCTGGTGGATTATGGGATGGACCCTCAGGCGGCGTTGGATGCCCCGCGATTCCGGGTGGACGAACTGGGCGGGCTGAAGGTGGCGGTGGAGCGTGGGGTGCCGATGGAGACGCGGCGCGCTCTGGCCGGATTGGGCCATGAGGTGATGGCGGAGACGCAGTTCGAGCCCGGGTTTGGGGGCGGACAGATTATTGCGATTTCAGCGGAGAACAATGTCCGTTGGGGGGGCTCTGATCCGCGCAAAGATGGATGTGCTTTAGGGTATTAGAGTTAGCCATAAAAAAATCGCTCTGTCCTCTGAAAGGAGGCAGAGCGATTTTTTAGTTGGATTCATTCCTGGTTGAGCAGGTCGGCGGCTTCGAGGTAGCCCATTTCCTGCGCCAGAGCGCCGGGGGTGCGGGCCTGGACATTTTCGAGGGTGGGATCGGCCCCGTGAGCCAGCAGCAATTTGATCATTTCAACCTGTCCGGTCTGGGCGGCTTCGTGGAGCGGGGTGGAATCGTCTTCCTGGCGGGCATTGGGATCAGCGCCGTGATCCAGCAGCAGGTGGGCTACTTCCAGATATTCCCCGGCAATGGCCAGATGCAACGGGGTGGACTGACGATCATTATCGGAGGTGATGTTGATTTCGGCACCGCGTTCCAGCAGGATGGCGACTGTATCCAGGCGGCCGAAGAAGGCGGCCAGGGCCAGGGGAGAGAAGCCGTCGCGGGCCAGCAGATTGAGTTGGGTCGGGTCGGCTTCCAGCAGGGTGCGAAGTTGATCGCAGCAGCCCAGGGCAGCGGCGTCGAAGATGTCGAGGATGGCACCGCGTTCCAGCAACAGGTTGATCATATCATGTTCGGCGTAGTAACTGGCCATCATGATGACGGAAATGCCTTCCGGGACACGGAGGTTGGCCAGGCGGGGATTTTGATCCAGCATTTCGATGGCAGTAACAAGATCACCTGTTTTTACTGCTTTGATAAATTCTTCACTTCGTTTGACCATGGATGTTCCTTCGTATGAGTTTAGCCCCGGCCGATTACATGCTGCAAATGGATTTTATGTGGTGGAATCGTCGGATTCACCTTAGGTTTTAACCTTTTTTGGGTTTTCTGACGAGATGAGTATTCAAAGAACTTCCTGAACATCGTGAAGTTTAACATAATCTTTCTAAAAGGAAAGTCTGTTTTTTAGTAGACAGCAGCAAGTAGACAGCCTGCGTCGTCGGGGCGGCTCTGGTAAAGGGCTATGTTTTGGTGCGCCGGCCCCCTCCCCATCCCATATTAGGCAACTTAAGGCGATGCGCTGGTAGACCCTAACTTTGTAGCATCCCGCAAATGGCACTTTCCCTGTAAGGTGCGACGCGCAGGATGGGGGGAGATAGTTTTTTATTCATTTTTTCGCGCGCCGCAGACGGCGCGCGAAAAAATGGGCTTTTTCTTCCCCTCTTTTCCGGGTGATTGCGGTTGCAAATGGCTTAAGTTGCCTAATATGCCCATCCCTGCTTCGCACCATGTAGTTGTACAGGCCCGGCGCGCTTTCTGGAGATTCTTAGTGAAGAGGCACTGCCGGCATAGAGGTGAGGGGGAGGGCTTAGAGAGTGCCGCCGGGGCGGCTCTGGTAAAGGGCTATGTTTTGGTGCGCATTCTGATGCGCACCAAAACATAAACAAAAAAATTTTCTCTCCCCATCCTGCGCGGCGTATCTGAGCGGTAAAAGATCATTTGCGGGACGTTCCAAGGCCGGGGCCATAATATAGAACCCTGTTTTCAAGACAGCGATCCGGGTTAAGATAGATTGCGAGAGAAGGAGAATGTCGTTAAAATAAAGATTGTGAAACCGGAATGCGTTTTGTTCCGTATAAGGAAAGGATTCAACGCAAAAAGGTATTTTGAGAAGGAGGTGCGGCAATGGGAACGCGGCTTTATCGCAGTTCAACCGATAAAATGGTAGGTGGCGTGTGCGGTGGTTTGGGACGATATCTGGGGATCGATCCTGCTTTTATCAGGATCTTTTTTTTGTTGCTGGCTTTTGGGGAAGGCGCCGGCGTCTGGATCTATTTCCTGTTGTGGATCGTTTTGCCTTCCGATGCGCAGACTTCCACTTCGTTTTCCGATACAGTGCATGCCAATGCCGATGAAGTAGCTCAGCGGGCGCAGGGCATGGGACAGGAATTTCAACAGGTGATCCAGAATCCTAATCCCAAAGCCGGGTTGTATGTTGGGATCGGGTTGTTGGCGCTGGGGGTTTTCTTTTTGTTACAGAACATGCATCTGATTGGGTTCAATCTGGATGTTTTGTGGCCGGTGGTGTTGATCGCTGCCGGGGTAGCTCTCTTGCTGCGACGATCTGCTTAGGAGGTGGCCTGTGGATGAGAACTATTCGGAAGGACGTCATGGTGGGCACCGGAATCGCCCCGGTATTTTCGGCCCTTTGTTGTTGATCCTGATCGGGGCGATTTTCCTGCTGGACAATTTAAATGTTTTCCCCTGGCGGGGCTGGCAGCTGGTCTTTATGTTCTGGCCGGTGATTTTTATCCTGGGCGGGCTGGAGGATCTGATTCGGAACCGCAAAGTGGCCGGGCCGGCTTTCGGTATTTCATTGGGCGTGGTGCTTTTGCTCAACAATTTGGGAATGCTTTCCTGGGGCGTGTGGGGAGTGCTCTTGCGTTTCTGGCCGGTGATTTTGATTGCCGTGGGGATTGAGTTGATAGCCGGGAAGCGTTCCTGGTGGGGATCGGCGCTGGCGGCGCTGTTGATTATCGGGACGACGGCCGGCGCGATCTGGTGGACCGGCTTGAATGGGACGATCGGGCAGCCGCTGACGAGCGATCAGGTCACGCAGTCATTGGAGGATGCCAGTCGGGCGCGGGTGGTGATTTCGCCGGCGACCGGCAATATTGTGGTTTACGGATTGCAGGACTCGGGGTTGATGATCGACGGCACAATCGATTTGAATGCCGGCGAGAATATCCAGCGCGATTTCCATCTGGAAGAGGGCACGGCTGTCTTTACGTTGCAGAGCATGGGCGTAGGGACCGTGCCGTCATTCGGAGCCTGGGAGGAGCCTCAGGAATGGAATCTGGGCATTACGACCCGGGTCCCGGTGAATCTGGCGGTCCGGTTGGGAGCGGGGCAGTCGGATATCAACCTGACCGGGATGCGGTTGAGCGATCTGGAGATCAATACGGCGGTCGGCCGGACCACGGTGACGCTGCCGGCTGAGGGTAATTTCAGCGGAGAGGTGGAAGGGGCGATTGGCGAGGTACGGGTGATCGTTCCTAAAAGTCTGGGCGTGCGGATCGACGCCGGAAGTGTGTTGGGGGATAGTACCTTGCCGGCGGGGTATGAACGGCGGGGGGGATATTATTACTCGCCTAATTACGATGAATCGGAGAGCAAGGTTACCTTGAAGATCGATGTGGCGATTGGGCAACTGATCGTGGAAGAATCCAATGATGAGGCTGTGCTGAATCTGGGGAATTAAAGAGATACTCATTTTTTCGGCGGCTTTCCGAAGCCGCCGAAAAAATGAACAAAAAACAACTTCTTCTACTCATCCTGCGCGTCGTATCTGACTGGAAAAGAGCCCTTTGCGGGACATTAACAACCAACCGCATAGGGTTCTTTTTATTGTTGTCCGAAGCGGCGCAGGAGTGCCAGCAGTGTAAATGAAACAGCGAAAAGCACGGCGGAAAGCGCCAGGGCAGTCTCGCTGTTTTGTTCAAATCCCAGGTAGATCAACAAAGGAATGGTTTGGGTGCGTCCGGCGAGGTTGCCGGCGAAAAAGAGCGTCGCTCCGAATTCTCCCAGTGCCCGGGTCCAGCTCATGGCGGCGCCGGCGATCAGGGCGGGGGCGGCAACCGGCAACATGACCCGGGTAAAAAGCTGCCAGGGATCGGCACCTTCGGTGCTGGCCGCTTCTTCTAATTGGGGATCAATGGCCGCAAAGCCGATGCGGGCTGCCCGGACGTAAAGAGGGCCGGCGACAAAGATTTGAGCCACGATGACGGCGGCTGAGGTGAAGGGGAGGGTGATGCCCAGCATGGAAATTCCAGGCCCAAGAATGCCGCGCCGGCCGAAGGCCATCAACAGAGCCAGTCCGGCCACGGAAGGCGGTAGAACGACCGGCAGATCGAGCAGCACTTCCAGGACGGCGCGGCCCCGAAAGTTCCAGCGGGCGAGGATATAGGCCAGTGGCGTGCCGGTTATCACGATGGTCAATAAACTGAGGGCACTGGTCCAGAGGCTTAATTTGAGGGCCTGATAAGCTGCCGGATCGGAAAAAGCGGCCGGCCAGTCGGTTTGACCGGCCCGCCAGAGCAGCGCACCCAGGGGCAAGACCAGCAGGATAACCAGCACACTCCCCGGAAGGATCAGCCGCCAGTTTGCGGCCGGGGGCATTACCGGACCGTGGAGGGGTTTATTTTTTCCCTCAGTCGTTTGAGACTCCATTGCGGCGCGGGGACGTGCCAGGGTTCCTGTCAGGTCCATGGTTGTTTTACCGGGCAGGGGTGAGGCCCCAGCGTAACAGAATGGCCTGTCCCTGGTGGTCCAGCATAAAGTCGATGAAGGTTTTGGCCAGCTGAGGTTGCGGCGCATTTTTCAGCGGGGCGATGAAGTATTCGGTTTTGACATTGGCCTCGGCCGGAATTTCCAATAGTTTGAGATCCGGGGAGATGACCGTATCGGAGAGATAGACGATGCCGGCGTCGGCTTCGCCCATTTCTACCTTTTCGCGGACATCGTGGACATTGGCTTCATTGGAGACGACGTTGGCGAGGACTTTATCTTTGTAGCCGGCGCCTTCGGTGCTTTCCAGATTGGCGAGAACGACACGGGCGTAATCACCGGCCGGCACGCCTTCGGCGCCCAGCACCAGTTTGATGCCGGGTCTGGCCAGGTCGGCCAGGGTGGCGATGTTGGCCGGATTGGTGGGGGGCAGGATTACGACCATGGTGCCGGTCGCCAGGAGTTGCGGAGCGTCTTTATCGATCAGTCCGGCTGCGATGACGTTATCAATCTGTTTGCGATTGGCGGAAACGAAGACATCGGCCGGCGCGCCTTCGATGATCTGGTTGCTGAGGATTTGCGAACCGGCAAAGTTGAAGGTGATGACGGCGCCGGGGTTGGCTTTTTCATATTCCCGACCGATTTCTTTGAAGGAATCGTTCATGGAAGAGGCCGCGAAGATAGTCAATGCGGTAGTGGGAATCGGCGTTTCGGTGGGGGCCGGCGGCGGTGTGGGCGTGGAGCAGCCGGCGAGCAGGATGAGGGCGAGGGACATGAGAAGAGAGAGCTTCTTAAACATGGGGCATCCTTTCTGCGAAAATTGGGTTGAGGTGTTCGAGTTTGGTATTGGAATACTCAATAAATGAGTATAAGGGGGATAGGGTAAAAGTCAAGCTTTATTTTTTTTCATTTTTCGGCGGCTTTCTGAAGCCGCCGAAAAATGTTTTTTCTTTCCCGTGTTTTCCGGGATGACTGCACGGGTCGATATTTTCTAGAAAATCGACATCAGACCGGAACCCAGCGTGAAGATCGAGGCGATGATGATGACGATTGTGCAGACGATGGCAAAGTACTTTTTAAATTTGCTGTTGACATGCTTTTTCATCAAGGCTTTATTGCTGGTCAGTCGGATCAGATAGAAAAAGACCAGGGGAAGGATCATAGCGTTGAGAGCCTGGCTGGCGATGGCCATCTGGAACATGGAGATGCGCAGGAAGAGGACGATGATGCCGGCGAGGAGCAGCTGGCCGGCGAAAAGGGTGTAGAAGGTGCGGCTTTGTTTAAAGGAGCTGTCGAGGCTGCCCGAGATGCCGAAAAATTCGGCGAAGGCGTAGGAGGTGGAGAGCGAGACGATCACCACGCCCATAAAGCCGGCATTGAGCATTCCGAGGGCAAACAGGAAGCTGGCCATTTCGCCTGCGAAGGGCTTGATTGCCAGGGCGGCCTGTTCTCCGGATTCCAGGGCGATGCCGTGAGAGAAAAGGGTTGCCGCCGTGGCGATAATCATAAAGAAGGAGAAGAAATCGGTCAGAAAGGCACCCCAGTAGGTCTCCGCTACGGCATAGCCGATTTTGTCGGGGTCGATTTTCTTATCGTAAGCAAAGCTGCTGACGAAGAACTGTCCCCAGGGGGTAATGGTGGTTCCCAGGACGCCCATCCCGATGATCAGATATTCTTTCCAGTAAGCCGGGGTGAAGTTGACGCCGTGGGGGTAGATCAGGTTGCCCAGGGCCAGACCCCAATCGGGTTGAGATTTTACGGCGGAGATAATGTAACAGATATAAAAAAGGCTGGCCAGCAACATGATGTTTTGGGTCAATTTGTAATTGCCGCGGGTGACAAAGATAAAGATGACCAGCAACATGAGAATGACCGTAGGGATGGCGGGGAGACCGATCATGGGGGCGACCGCTTTAATGACATTCAGATCTGAAACGATGGTGCCCAGATTGGCAATTAAAAGGCTGGCAAAAATAAAGAAAGCCGCTTTAACGCCGTATTTTTCACGGATGAGATCGGCCAGCCCGCGGTTGGTGGCGACAGTCAATCGCATTCCCATTTCCTGAGTGATTCCTAACAACAGGGTAATCAATGCCAAAGGAAAAAGGATGGGGTAACCCAGTTTGGCGCCGGACAGGCTATAGGTGGCCACGCCGGCGGCATCGTTATCGGCCATGGCCGTAATGGTGGCCGGGCCGAAGACGGAGAAGAAGAGCAGCAGGATTTTGAACCGGCCGTGCAGCAGTGAATCGAGTCTTTCTCGCAGTTTCATATCTTATCCACCTTTCTCGTTTATTTTTTCGTGCCCCAAGAGAGGGCGGGAAGCTTTTTTTTCTTTCTCCTTTAAAACGGTAATTTCCTTTGAGATTACCTGTAAATGCGCGGGATGCGCTTTTTCCAGCTGGTGGGAATGATTTTATCGAGGGCGTCGTCGGCTGTGACGATGCCCTGCAGGCGGTCATATTCGTCTACGACGGGCACCGCCAGCAGATTGTATTTGGCGACCCGGCGGGCTACTTCTTCCTGACTGTCGTCGAGTTTGACGCTGACGGTGCGGGTGTGCATGAATTCTGAAACGGGTGTTTGCGGTTGGGAGAGGATCAGGTCGCTGAGGGAGAAGACGCCCATTAACCGGCCGGTCTTATCGGTCACATAGACATAGAAGATCGTTTCTGCTTCGCCGGCGTGCTCGCGCAGGTAGCAGATGGCCTGCTCGGCGGTCAGTTGGGGCGGGACGACGGCATATTCGGTGGTCATGATACCGCCGGCCGTGTCTTCTTCATAGGTCAGCAGGCGGCGAACATCTTTCGCTTCTTCCGCTTCCATCAGGTTGAGCAGGGCGGCGCTGCGGGGTTCGGGGAGTTCGGCCAGCAGGTCGGCTGCTTCATCGGGCGCCATTTCTTCGAGGATGTCGGCAACTTTTTCGTTGGACATCGTTTCTACCAGGCTGGCCTGGAAGTCGGGTTCGACTTCTTCCAGGGCATCGGCTACGGTTTCGACATCGAGCGATTCCAGCAGCCGGCTGCCTTCGAGGCGGTTCAGGTCGCTGAGGATTTCCGCGATATCGGCGGGGTGCAGGTCCTGGGTTTTACTGCTGGGGACTTTCAGCCGCATCGGGCCTTCATCGGGCAACAGCTCTACATCGTCCCAGGAGATAATTCCGGGTTTCAACGACAACTTCAGACGTTCGGAGATTTTCTGCGCGGCCCTGGCCAGACCCAGACGGCGTAACAATCCGAGACTGCCGATATCGACATTGGAGGCGTAGTATCGGTCATTGATGCGTACCAGTTCCAGGTCATTGACCCGGACCACACGCACGCCGTCGACATCAATGATCTGTCGATCCAGCACATCACTGATCAGATTGAAATCGCGTTCGCCTGGAAGGTAGGGGGATAGTTCTTCTACCCTGTGGATCAATGAGATACTGGGCGCGAAAAATACCAACACTTCAGTGAGAGGTACATTGAGTTTTTCTTCGCCGCGTTTTATGACCAACGCGACAAGTTCGGGGTGTTTCATCTCCCCGCGGAAGGTAGCGATAATATCGATTACCTTTCCCACCGGTTCGCCATCAGCATCCACCACCAGGCGGTTGTCGAACTCACTCAAATAAGGCATGGCGCATCTCCACGTAGAAAATAGGGGCCCGAGCGTTGAAACCGGACGCAAGGGTCCCTGTGAGTATAGGCATTTTAACAATATTTGCAATGGCTTGAAAATGGTTAAGGCAGAAGTAGACAGCAGCAAGTAGACAGCTTGTGTTGCTCTGGAAAAGGCCCATGTTTTCGGCGGCTTTCTGAAGCCGCCGAAAACATAAACAAAAAAACTCTCTCTTCCGATCCAGCGCGTCGTGTTTTACGGGGAAAGGGCCATTTGCGGGACGTTACAAGGCCCCCGGCCCTTACTATAGCGGCCTATTTTCAGGACAGAAGGTCATGCCGGGGGCGGTATCCCGAAAAATGAAAATGGTTTTCAGGCGAGAGGGCGCCCACGCAGGGGCGCCCCTACATTGGCGGTGTTCGGGTAGGGGCGGCCCGATGTGGCCGCCCTCGGGGAGATTTTGCACGGCGGGGGCTATTTTCAGGACAGAACGTTATGCAGGGGGCGGCACCCCGAAGGATGAAAATGGATTATCCGGCGCGGTTTCCTGGGATTTCATCCCAGGCTTACCTAAACCACCCTTTCAGGGTTTAAGAAGGCGCCTGTCAACGCAATGCGACAAAAAAAGGGGAAGAGGGGAATTTGCACGCCTTCTGAGGCGTGCAAATTCCCCCAAAAAACAAATCCCCCCTGCTTCGCACCCCATCTGCGTCTTTGGGGTGCGAAGCAGGGGGGCAGGGGGGATAGAGGGCCAGCGAAGCCTATTTTCAGGCCCGGTTATTCATGGAGCGGCGACGGGGGCGGGCCGGTAGTCCGGCGATTGATGGCGGAAATAGGTGTCGTAGAGTTCGGCGTAGTGTCCACCCTGTTGCAACAGCCCGGTGTGACTGCCCATCTCGATGATCCGCCCTTTTTTCAGGACGATGATCCGATCGACGGCGCGGACGGTGGAAAGCCGATGGGCGATGAGGATCGAGGTGGAGCGCCGCAGGATCAACGAGATGGCGTCCTGGATTTGCATTTCGGTGAAGGGATCGATGCTGGCGGTGGCTTCATCCAGGATGAAGATGGCCGGTTCCTGGACCAGCACGCGGACCAGGGCGACCAGCTGGCGTTGTCCCATCGAAAGGCGGGCACCCCGCTCGCCGACATCGGATTGCAGCCCCTGCGGCAGCGTTTCCAGCCATTCCCCCTCGCCGATTTGACGGGCGACGGCGTAGATTTCGGCATCGCTCAGGCCGGGCCGGGCGTAGCGGATGTTGTCGGCGACGGTGCCAGAGAAGAGGTAGGGGGCCTGGGAGACGATCCCTAACTGGCGGCGATAACCGGCCAGATCGAGAGTGCGGATGTCGTGGTCGTCGACCAGGATGCGCCCTTTCTGGAATTCGTAGAAGCGGGCGATCAGGCGGGCGATACTCGATTTCCCGGCGCCCGTGTGTCCCACAAAGGCGATATTTTCCCCCGGCGTGATCTCCAGATCGAAATCCTCCAGGACCTGTTCTTGAGTGGTGTAGCGGAAATGGACATCTTCGAAGCGCAGGGCGCCCTTTAATTGGGGAGCCGGGAGATTGTCGGTTTGATGGACGGTGGGCTGCGCATCCATCAGGGCGAAAAGCCGTTCGGCGGCGGAGAGTCCGCCCTGGATCTGGCTCCAGAAGGCCGAGGCGTTCATGACCGGGAACCAGAAGCGGTCGACGCTGGTGACGAAGAGGTTCCAGGCCCCGATGGTGATCGCCCCGACAGAGGCCGGAATGCCGCCGCCGTAGACCAGGATGGCGGTGCCGATGCCGGAAAGGGCGTTGAGGACCGGGAAGAGAGTGGCCAGAGTCAGGCCGCGGCGCAGGTTGACTTTGAATGATTCGCCGTTGACGCGGCTGAATTCCTGGTAGATCCGGCCTTCCTGGCGGAAATTTTTGGCGACGGCGATGCCGGAGATCGATTCCTGGATCGAGGCGTTGACTTCGGCCAGCACCTGGAATCCTTTACGGGTCACGTCGCGGGCGATTCGGCGGAAGCCGAGCGCGACGAAGAAGGCCATCGGTGTGACGGCGAGCAGGATCAGGGTCAATTGCCAGGAAATCCCGAAGAGCACGATCAGCAGGAGGACGACCATGACGAGCTGACTGATGAAATCGGTCAGGAGCTGGGCGACCTGGGCGAATTCTTCGGTGTCGGAGGTGATCCGGCTGATGATTTTGCCGGTGCGAAATTCATCAAAGAAGGACATATCGTGGCGGATGGCGGCGGAGAAGGCGTCGTGGCGCAGGGCCATGATCACATCGCTGATGATGCGGACAGTGGCCCGGCGCCGCCACCAGTTGCCGACCCAGTGGACGATGCCCAGGATCAGGACGATTCCCACCAGCGACCCTATCCATGGGGATTGGGGAGTGGCAATGAGGATATCCAGCCCGCGAGAGACGATGAGGGGTTGGGCGGCGTCGGCCAGGGCCAGCAGGGTGACGATGCCGGAGATTCCCAAGACTCTGGCGCGGTGGGGCTTGAAATAGCTCAAGATGCGGACGGCCAGTTCCCGGTCGGTATACTGGCGGTCATAGGCTTCGCTGTTCAGTCCGAAGAAAAATCCCATGGCTCTTCCTCACGATTCGTAGCGGGTGAAAATGGCGCGGTAGGCGGGCGATTCGCGCATCAGCGTTTCATGGTCGCCGATGCCGGCGATCTGCCCCTTGCGCAGCACGATGATCAGGTCGGCCCAGCGGATTTGGGAGAGCCGGTGGGTGATGAGGAAGGTGGTACGGTTGCTGGCGGCGGCTTCGATGGCGCGCTGGATGCGGTCTTCCGTTTCACTATCGATGGCGCTGGTGGCGTCGTCAAGGATCAGGATGGCAGGATCGGCCAGCAGGGCGCGGGCGAGGGCCAGCCGCTGGCGCTGGCCGCCGGAGAGGGTCACGCCGCGTTCGCCGACTTCGGTGTCGTAGCCGTCTTTGAATCCCAGGATGAAATCGTGGGCCTGGGCGGCCCGGGCTGCTTCGATGATCTGTTCGCGGGAGGCGTTGGGGGCGCCGAAGGCGATGTTGTCGGCGACGGTGCGGGAGAAGAGGAAGATATCCTGTTCGATGATCGCGATCTGGCGGCGCAGGGCGGCGATATTCCAGTCGCGCACATCGACGTTGTCGATTTTGACCCGGCCGGCATCGACATCGTAGATGCGGTTGAGCAGTTTGGCGATGGTCGATTTCCCGGTGCCGGTCTGGCCGACGATGGCGACCGTCTGGCCGGGGCTGACGGTGAAGTTGAGTTTTTCCAGGGTGGCGTTGTCCTGGCCGTGATTGTAGGAGAAGGAAACATTTTCAAACTCCACGGCGCCGCGCATGGTCTTCGCGTAGCCATCGGGGTTTTGTTCCAGCTCGGCGCCGCCGTTCATCAATTCCAGGATGCGGCGGGCGCTGGCCATGCCGGAGGAGACGCGGGCGTAGGCGTGTTGAGCGGCAAAGGTGGGAAAATCGAAGAGCAACAGCAGTCCGTTAAAGGCGATCACGTCGCCGACATTGATCTCGCCGGCGCGGAAGAGCAGCAGGCTTTGGCCGAGGCCGGCGCCCAGCAGCAGACCCAGGGCGAGCAGGGGGAGGAAGCGGGCTTCGATGTCGGCCTGAGCCACGTAAGCCCGCCGCCATTGTTCGACGGCGGCCAGGAAGCGGTGGCGTTCCTGTTCTTCCTGGGCGGTACCTTTGACTGTTTCGATCCCTTCGATGGATTCGGCGAGGGTCGTGTTCATCTTGCCGAAGGTGGCGCGTACCTGTTCGGCTTTGGGGCGCAGGTCGCGCAGGTAGAGCGGTTCCAGGATTGCGTAGATGATCAGATAGAGGATCGGCAGGACGATCAACTGGGGATGGATGCCCGGAGCGAAGATGATGGGCATGAAGAGGAAGTTGGCCGAGCCGATGACCATATTGAGTCCGGGATTGAAGAGCAGATTGATTTCGCGGACATCGTTGGTGGCGCGGGCCATCAGATCGCCGGTGGGCTGGGTGTCGTGGAAGGCCATGCTCTTGCCGATCAGGCTGGCGTAGAGTTCATCGCGGACATCCCGTTCGATCAGCTGGCTCAGTCCTTCGCTGGAGGCGTTGCGGCCCCATTGGATGATGCCGCGGACGATTTGAGTGACGGCGATCATGACGGCGGCCCAGATGAGCAGGTTGATGTCGGCGGGGTTGGCCAGTACGGCATTGAAGGCCTGGCCGGTGTAGATGGGCATCACGGCGGCGAGGGCGGCATTGCCCAGGGCGCCGATGAAGAGGCCGGCGATGAGCCAGAGCCGCCGCCGGGCGTGGGATAAGAGCCAGCGGGCCGGGCCGCGGCGGTCGGATTGCCAGGTGCGGGCGACGGTGAATTCGGCTGTCGCCATAAGAGCCTCCGAAGTTTTAAAATGGTGAGACAAGCTAAGCAATTTTACGGAGAAGCAGTTTTTCGTCAAGGATGAGGATATGGAAGCGTGGAAGATGGAGAATGGAAGCCTGGAAGAGGGGAGAAAAAAGCCCATTTTGTTCGGCGGCTTTCTGAAGCCGCCGAACAAAATGAATAAAATAATTTCTCTCTGGGCGCGTCGCTTCGAGCCAGACAAAAGCTTTTTGCGGGGCGCTGAGAGAGGCCGCACAGGTAGCAAATGTCTTTTGAGAATCTTCAGAGGCTACGGGATGATTCCCAGCTCGCGGCCGACCTTTTCAAAGATTTCCAGCACATGGTTCAATTGGTCCTGGGTATGCGAGGCCATGTAGCTGGTGCGCAGCAAGGCCATATCGGGGGGGACGGCAGGGGGGACGACGGCATTGGTATAGACGCCGGCCTCGCAGAGTTTTTTCCAGAAGCGCAGCGTTTTCTGGTCATCGCGGATGATGATGGGGATGATGGGGGTTTCGCTGATGCCGATGTCGAAGCCCAGCTCGCGGTAACGGCGGCGCATAAAGTCGCCGATCTCATTGAGCCGTTGAATGCGTTGGGGTTCCTGTGCCATGATCTCCAGGGCGGCCAGGGCGGCGGCGGCATTGGCGGGCGGGATGCTGGCGCTGAAGATGAGCGAGCGGGCGTGATGTTGCACGTAGTGGATTACATCTTCATCGCCGGCGATGAATCCTCCCAACGAAGCGAAGGATTTGCTGAAGGTTCCCATGATCAGATCGACCTGATCGGTGAGGCCGAAATGGGCGGCGGTGCCGCGGCCGCCGCCGAGCACTCCGATTGAATGGGCGTCATCGACCATCAGGCGGGCGCCGTATTTTTTGCAGGCGGCTGCGATTGCGGGCAGGGGGGCGATGTCGCCGCCCATGCTGAAGACGCCGTCCGTGACGACCAGTTTGCCGCTGGTTTCGGGGAGCGCGCTGAGGACTTTTTCCAGGGCCTCGATATCGTTGTGCGGATAACGTTTCATTTCACCATAGGCCATTTTGCAGCCGTCGATGATGCTGGCATGGTCGTCTTTGTCGGTGATGACATAGTCATTGCGCTGGACCAGCGCTGAGATGGTGCCTACGTTGACCTGATAACCGGTGCTGAAAACCAGGGCGGCCTCTTTGCCGACCCAGGCGGCCAGGCGGCGTTCCAGTTCGAGGTGCATTTCGAGGGTTCCGTTGAGGAAGCGGGAGCCGGTGCAACTGGTGCCGTAAACCCGCACGGCTTCGATGGCGGCTTCGCGGACTTTAGGATGGACGGTTAATCCCAGGTAGTTGTTGGAGCCGATCATGATGAGGTGGTTGTCACCGATGGAGACTTCTGTGCCTTCGTTGTTGGTGAGGGGGATGAAGTAGGGATAAAGTCCGGCTTTGCGGGCTTCTTTTGCGGTCGTAAATTCCCCGCACTTTTGGAAAATATCCATAACTAAGGTTCCTTTCGGTTAGAAGAAGTATTTTCATTATCGCTCAAGCGCTGTATTCGGCAACTGGAACTATTTATCATTGTAAGTTTTGACAGTCTGTTTATAATGATTGTGTAAAATCGTTTGGTGCCGTCAGGCCTTCGTTACTTTAACCCGACAGACCAGAAGATTCACCACAGAAACACAGAGGACACAGAGAAGAATTTAGAGAAGATTTTTTTCTGTGACGCTATGTGAGACCCCCTTTTTTGTTCTAAGAATAGAGTGGATCGGGAGATTTATCCCAGATCGAAGATATCGCAGACAGATAGAGAAGATAAGAAGAATTTAGAGAATCTCTCTCTTTTTCTCTGTGACTCTGTGGTGAAATCTCCTTTTTGTATACGGTTTGCCTGACTTGGGAAGTGAGCTTTGGATACTAAGACGGATTCTAATTTCTTATTTCGCCGCACCGCCCTGATGGGGGGCTTGGTGTTGCTTGCGTATGTGATTTTTACGGGCCTGTTTGGTTCTGTTCCCTGGTATGCTACGGCCAGCGATATCAGTCTGATGGTGGTCAATGGGGCGGTTTCCTCTCTTTTGCTTTACGCGGCGCGGAAGGCGCGGGGGACGGATCGGCGGTTGTATGTAGCTATTTTGTTGTTGGGGCTGGCGCAGGTCGCTTACATGTTGGGGGATCTGATTTGGATTGGATTGCAGAGGGTTCAGGAGGAGCCCCCATTTCCCTCGATTTGTGATGGGTTTTATCTGCTGTACTATCCTCTGTTTATTGCCGCTTTGTTTTGTTTACCTACCAAAAAGTTGACCTCCAGCGAGTGGACGCGCGGGATGTTGGATCTGGCAATTATCATTACTTCGGTCAGTTTGATCAGCTGGGATTATCTCCTTTATCCTACGATAACCGGAGGGCAGCCTGATTGGTTGACCTTGACGCTCAGCGTTGCTTATCCTGTCCTGGATCTGGTACTGTTTTTCACGTTGTTCAATCTGTTGTTGCGCCGTGTTAAGGGGGTGGATTCGCAGCCCTTGCTTTTATTGGAATTGGGAGTGATCTTTGTTATTGTCGGCGATGTGATTTTTATGCGAGAGAGCATGTTGGAGACCTATGTGGCGGGAGACTGGGCCGATAAATCTTACATGATGGCCTATGTTTTGACCGGGTTGGTGGGGGCCTCTTTGGCGGATCGGTTTCGGACGCGTCCATATACCGAAAATGAAGTATCCTCAGATTTGCAGTCCTGGGTAATCTATCTTCCTTACTTGTGGGGAATTGCCGCCTATCTTCTGTTGATCAATCATGACTCTGTCGATGGAATGCCTTTCTCGGTTTTGGTGGCGGCTGTCGGTCTGATTTTTTGTTTGATTATTTTGCGGCAGGTGGTAGCGCTGCGCGAAAATACCCAGCTTTATCAGATAGAAACCCAGCGCCGCTATCTGGCGGAAGCTCTGAGCCGGGCGGGGCAGGAATTGACCAGCACTCTGGAGTTCAATGAGCTGTTGGAACATATTATGCAGCGGTTGTCGGTAGTGGTACCCTTTGAACGTTGTTCCATTATGCTGCAAGAAGAGCAGACTTTACAGATTGTGGCGCAGCGGGGTTTTCCTGTCGATGAGAAGGCCCGGCAGGTGCGGATTGAGATTCTGGAGGATGATATTTATCTTAAGATCGTGGCGGAGCGGAAACCGCTGGTCATTCCGGATGTGACCCAGGTGCCGGGATGGCGGATCATTCCCTGGTTGCCGTTGAATAAATCCTGGATGGGGGTGCCGCTGATTGTGCGCGATCGTGTCATCGGGATGATCTCTATGACGCGCCGCGATGCGGCCGGCTTTGATATTGAGGAAGCGTTGCTGTCGATGGGGTTTGCCGGTCAGGCGGCCGTGGCTTTGCAGAATGCCCGTTTGTACAATGAATTGACCGAGGCCTATCAGCGGTTGGAAATTCTGGATAAGACGAAGGCGCGGTTCATTGAGGTGGCTGCGCATGAGTTGCGCACGCCGTTGACCGTGATCAAAGGTTATTCCCAGGTGTTGTCCCGGCAGCCCTTGCTTAAAAACGATCCTCAACTTACTCAGATGCTGGATGGCATCCTGAACGGTACGCAGCGGATGCATGAGATCGTCAACAGTATGCTGGATGTGGCCCGGATCGACAACCAGACCTTAGAACTGGTCAAAGTTCCAACCCATCTCGATTTTGTAGTGCGTAAAGTGGTCACGCAATTTTCTTCGGCCCTGACAGAGCGGCGTTTGACGTTGACGCTGGATGGGTTGGAGGGGTTGCCGGCTGTGCAGGCCGATCCGGAAATTTTGCAGAAGGTTTTCTCGAAGCTGGTGGTGAACGCTATCAAATATACGCCGGACGGGGGCGCGATCAAGATTACCGGGTTTAAGGATGATGTCGGGCATGCGATTGAAGTGGTGGTGAGCGACACCGGCATTGGAATTGCTCCGGATCAACAGGCGGTGGTTTTTGAGAAACTTTATCAGAGTGGAGAGGTGGCTTTCCATTCTTCCGGTGTGACCTCGTTTAAAGGCGGCGGGCCGGGGCTGGGGCTGGCGATTGCGCGCGGCTTTGTGCTGGCCCACGGCGGACGGATCTGGGTTGAAAGTTCCGGCTATGATGAAGCGGTCTGTCCTGGCAGCAGTTTCCACGTACGATTGCCTCTTTAAGCAGTGTAGTCGAAATAAAACCGATATTTTCGCGCGCCTTCCGAGGCGCGCGAAAATATCGATATAAAAGAGAATCCTTTTTTGCTTTTAATGCAAAGGCTGGTATAGTTCAGCGCTGGCATTTATTTTGCAAAACCATTTTACCTGGAGGTCTATGATGATTCCCAATCAGTGGTATGTGGTTATGGATTCAACTCAGGTAAAGGATAAACCGGTCGGAGTGACCCGAATGGGCGAGAAGCTGGTCTTCTGGCGTGATGGAAGCGGCAAGGTGAGTTGCCTGCGCGATTTCTGTGCCCATCGGGGGGCCAATCTGAGTATCGGAAAGGTGATTAACGGCTGCTTGCAATGTCCCTTTCACGGTTTTGAATACAATGCCTCCGGGGCTGTCGTTGCCATTCCGGCCAATGGGCGTAAAGCGCCGGTGCCGGAACGGTTTAAGGTTCATCAATATCTTACCCATGAGGCCCACGGTCTGATCTGGATCTGGTGGGGAGAGACTCCGCCGGCTGATTTGAAACCGCCGCGGTTCTTCGAAGATCTTACCGATGATTTCACCTTCGGGCGGGCCTACGATCCCTGGGATGCCCACTATTCGCGGGTGATCGAAAATCAGCTGGATGTGGTGCACCTGCCTTTTGTCCATCACAATACGATCGGACGCGGCAATAAGACGGTTGTCAATGGGCCGGTGGTCAAGTGGTTGGGCGAAGATAACTTTCTGGTCCATGTTTTCAATACCACAGATCAGGGCCAGAAGCCCAAGCGGGCGGATGAAATCCCCGAGCCCTATCCCGCTTTCCATCTGGAATTTCAGTATCCCAATTTGTGGGAGAATCACATCAGCAAGGATGTGCGGGTGGTCGCGGCCTTTGTCCCGGTGGATGAAGCGCATATGATCCTTTATTTGCGTTTCTACCAGCGGTTTATGAAGATCCCTCTACTGCGGGAATTGATCAATGCCCTGGCGATGCCGATGAATGTGATCATTGCCCATCAGGATCGGCGGGTGGTGATCACGCAGGAGCCCAAGCCTTCGGCCTTGCGGGGCGGTGAGCAGTTGGTCCAGGGCGACTCTCCGATTGTGGAATATCGGCGCCGCCGGCAGGTGCTGATGGATGCGGCGAAGGCAAAGTAGGAGTATGAATCGTAAACTGCTGACCCTGTTTGTGATAGTCTTTGTCGATCTTTTGGGCTTTGGTCTGATTTTGCCGTTGTTGCCTTATTACGCGGCAACCTATAATGCCTCGGAGTTTTTGACCGGATTGCTGACGGCTTCCTACGCGGCGGCGCAATTTCTGGGGGCCCCGGTGCTGGGCCGGCTTTCCGACCGGATGGGGCGACGGCCGATTTTGCTGGTGAGTATTTTCGGGACCTTTTTGGGGTTTTTGCTGTTGGGCTTTGCGCCGCTTCTGGGGGCGGCGATCTCGTCGATTGCGCCGGCGTTGATCACGGTTAATGGTGCGGTGCTGGGAATCATGTTTATCAGTCGGATGCTGGACGGATTGACCGGGGGCAATATCTCAGTGGCTCAGGCTTACATTGCCGATGTGACCGATGCGCAGAACCGGGCCCGCGGGTTGGGAATCATCGGCGCGGCCTTCGGGCTGGGATTTATCATCGGACCGGCAGCCGGGGGGGCTTTGAGCCGGTTTGGCTATTCCGTGCCGGCCTTTGCTGCGGCGACCCTTTCGATGATCAATCTGCTGTTAGTGGTTTTCTGGCTGCCGGAGTCGCTCAGTGCGGAAAAGCGGGCCGAGCTGGCGGTCCATCCGCGCACGGCGTTCAGCCTTTCTCAATTGGGAGAGGCTTTACAAAAGCCGAAGTTCGGCCCCTTGCTGCACATTCGGATCATGTATGCGCTGGCTTTCAGCCTGTTTCAGTCGATTTTTTCTCTGTATGCTAAAGGGCGCCTGGGATTGGATTCGCCGCAGACCGGCTATGTGCTGGCCTATGTGGGGTTGCTTTCGGTTCTGGTGCAGGGGGTAGCGATCGGTCGGCTGGTCAAACGTTATCGGGAATCGCAGTTGATCTTTGCCGGATTGGGCTTATTGGGACTTTGTCTGTTGGGCTGGGCTTTTGCTCCCAATCTGGTGGTGCTGCTGATTGTGCTGGCGCCGATGTCGCTTGCTACCGGCGTGTTGAATACTGTGATCAACAGTTCACTGAGTAAGTCCGTGGCCATAGAAGAAATTGGGGGGGCCTTGGGGCTTTCGGCCTCTCTGGAAAGTTTAACCCGGGTGATTGCGCCGGTTTTGGGGGGCGCTTTGTTGCAATGGATCGGTTTCTGGTCTCCCGGTGTTTTCTCCGCTTTGATTGTGGCCTGGGTGTTCTGGTTTACCTGGCGTCATCTGATCCATGTTTCTGATGGTGATGAGGTCTGTCCCGTCGTGGGCGCGCGATAGAAGCAGAAAGGTTAAGCATGGGATTGTGGGCTCAAAGTCCCGCCTTCTCCCTGAGTGATGGGGGACAGGCGGGACAGTTTCGCATCGAAAGTCCCGGCCGTTCTCTGGTAGGCGTGGCCGGCGTTGAGGTATTGCGGGGCCGGCAACTGCTGACTCTGACGACGGATACGTTGTTATTAGGGCAGACCGATCATTATCCGGTCGCCGATCCTCAGGGGGCCGGGGAGGAACTGGGTTTTTATTACCAGGAAGTTCACGGTGTGGCTCTGAGCCTCCGTTTTCGGATCTACCCGGCACGGCCGTTTTTGTTGTTTCGCCTTTCGGTGACCAACGTCGGACCGGACGGCCGATCGGGGGCGCCGTTGCAGGTACGACGGTTTTTCTTTCGGACGTTGCCCGGTGAATTACGATTGGTGGCCGCCCCCTCGGGATGTTATGTGAATGGTTGGGCCTCGCATTCTCCGGCCGGTTATTATCCTGTGGACGATCATCCCTTCCACTTGTGGCGTTGGTTGGACGAACCGGGTATCCACAATCCGATGACGCCGGCCAGCAGTAACGGGCGGATCTGGAGCGAGTCGGTAGGGGCGTTGATTACCTCGCGGGAAGCTCTGGTGGCCGGCGGGATTTCTCTGGCCGATCAATTTGTGCAGACCGGCGTGGATTTGCGGCCGAATCGCTTGGAAGCCTGGGTGCAGTCGCAGGCCGACGATGTGGCGCTGACGCCGGGAGAGGCGCTGGCTTCTGAGTGGTTCTATCTGGAATGGGTGGCGTTCCCCAATCACGATCCGCTGGCCCAATATGCGGCGGCGGCGGCCCGGCAGATGAAGTTATCGATCATTCCGCATGCGATGGCGGGGTGGTGCGCCGGTGATGCGACCGCAAACCGCACGACAGAATCGGGCATGATCGACAGTCTGGCCGCCGCAGTGGCGGTGACGGAGACTTTGCCCATTCAGGCGGTGACGTTGGGGAGCGGGTATGAGATGGCCTGGGGGGAATGGACGAGCTGGAATCGTCGTTTCTTTTCCCATGGACCTGAATGGCTGGCGCGGCGGATTGCCGGTTCCCGGTTGACTCCGGGGTTGTGGCTGGCCCCTTTTGTGGTTCAGCCGCGTTCCCGCCCGGCGCGAGAGCATGGGGAGTGGTTGCTGCGGGACAACAACGGGCAGGCGGTGACCGTGGGCCGCTGGCCGGGGCGCGGCGGGTTGGCGCTCGATCCCACGCATCCCGGCGTGGAAGAATATTTGCACCAGCTGGGAGAGACGCTGCTGCGGTGGGGATATCGTTATCTCAAGCTGGATTATCTCTATGCGGCGGCATTACGTGGGCGCTGGCGCAATGCCCATTTGACGCGGGCGCAGGCCTATCATCGAGCGCTGCGGATTCTGCGGGAATCTTTGCCGGAGGTTTTTCTGGTGGGGGATCGGGCGCCGCTAGGGCCGGCGCTGGGGATGGTAGATGCCATGCGGATCGGGCCGGAGACGATGCCGGTTTGGGAGCCCAGTGTGGGGAAAATGCGGTTTTTTATTCGAGAGCATCCCGGACTTCCGGCTTTGCGCAATAGTCTGCGAAATGTAGCCACGCGGGCCTGGATGCAGGGGCGTTGGTGGATCAATGATCCGGATTGTATGGTGTTGCAGGGCGAGCTTTCCAACGCGGAGTTGTTGACCCAGGCGACGCTGTTGGGGCTATGCGGCGGGCAACTTTTCCTTTCCGACGATCTGGACCGCTTGCCCGCAGATCGGCAGGCTGTGGCGGCGGTGCTGTTGCCTTCCATGCTGGAAGGAGCCGATGTCCAGGATCTTTTCCGGCGCGAGATGCCGGAAGTGGTCACGGCGCCGGTGGCGCGGCCCTGGGGGCACTGGTTGTTGGTGGGATTGTTCAACTGGGGCGAGGGGCAGGTGGAGCGGGAATTGCCGGTGGATTTGCCGGGATTGGATCCGCGGCGCTCTTACCATATCATGGATTTCTGGGGGCGGCGTTATTTGAAACTGGATGCCGGGACGGCCTATCCGGTCTTTTCGTTGCCGGCTCATGGTTGTGTGTTGTTGGGGCTGCGGGTGGTGCGGACTCAGCCGCAGTTCGTCGGTTCGACTTTCCATATTGCGCAGGGTGGGGAACTGGTCGGTTGGAAGGTGGAGCCGGGGCGGGTGACGTTGACATTGGAATTGGGGCGGGTTGCTGGGGGTGAGGTCTGGCTGGCTTTGCCGGCGCGTCCCCAATCGGCCTGGTTGGATGGGTTGGAGTTGCCGGCTGCGGCGATCCATGCGGTGGCACCGGGGGTCTGGAGTGTGCAGTTCCGGCTTTTCAAGAAGGGTGTATTGGAAGTCTTTTATTTCAATGCCAAAGAGAGTTGATTTCGACCGGGGCGGTTAGTCCTGAAAAAAAGGGAAAGAAAAACGCAGTACCGCATAATTCACTCAGATTTCACCGCAAAGGCGCCGAGGGCGCAGAGAAAAAAACCATGTTTGCGCGCGCATTCTTATGCGCGCGCAAACATAAATAAAAAACTCTCGACCTGTGTGGTTAGCCCGAAAAGGCGGGAGAAAAACACCAATAAAAAACTCTCTCTGCCTGTTTCGCACAGCGCGTCGCTTTTTACCAGGAAAGTACCTGTTGCGGGGCGCAAAAAGCCTTTTTAATCTATGCTGATGAACAACTGCACAGGTAGTTAATCAGATAGAATTGGATAGGATTTCCCTCAGGCGGTGAGCGACGGCCTGCAATTTCGGATCGGCCAGCAGATCTGAAGAACGGGGCCGCGGCAAATCCACCGCCACAATCTCCACGATGCGGCCGGGCCGCGGGCTCAATACCACGACCCGATCGGCCAGCAGGGCAGCCTCTTCCACACTGTGCGTCACCATCAGCACGGTACTGCGCGTCTGTTGCCAGATCCGCAGCAATTCGGCGGCCATGCGTTCCCTCGTCATGGCATCCAATGCTCCAAAGGGCTCATCCAGCAGCAGTAACTCGGCTCCTTGCGCGAGCGCCCGGGCAATGGCTACCCGCTGGGTCATTCCGCCTGAGAGATGCGCGGGATGGGCGGAAGCGAAGGCTTCCAGACCTACCAGACGGAGCAGGGTATCTGTGCGTTTTTGACTTTCCTCTGCCGGCAGTTTTTCCATTTCCAGGGGTAGGGCGATGTTTTCCGCCACGCTGCGCCAGGGAAGGAGTGTCGGCTGTTGGAAGACCAGACCGACACGCCGTCCCGGGGCTTCGATTCGGTGCCCTTCCAGCAGGATTTTCCCTGTTGTCGGGGGAATCAATCCAGCCACCAGCCGTAACAGGGTCGATTTGCCGCAGCCGGAAGGGCCGATCAGGCAGACGAACTCTCCGTGGTTGACGGTTAACGAGATCTCTTCCAGAGCTTCCAGATTTTCCTGAGGGCCGGGAAAGCTGGCGGAGAGATTGTGTATTTGAAGAAACGGGAGTTCCTGGTTTTTATCCATGATTGGACGGCTTATTGGGTGAATTGATTGGTGAACATGGCATCGACCGGGGTTTCTTTTTCGATCAACCCGGCGTCCAGCATGGTTTTCTGGGCCTGATCCCAGGCCTCCGGGGTGAACTGTCCCGGTTTTTCCGAGCGCCAGTAATCCAGGGTGGCTGTCAGGACGGCCTTTTGATTGGCCGCATTGTCATCGAGGCCGGTTACATATTTGCGGCAGACTTCAAAGGTAGCGTTGGGATCGGCCAACACATCGGCCTGTCCCCGCAGGAAGGCTTTGACGAAGGCCCGGACCTGATCGGGGTGGTTGGCGATCATGTCTTCGCTGGTGATGATGGCGTTCGAGACCATATTGCTGTAGTCGGCGACGTAGAGTGCGGTGAAGGGGACCTTTTGATTGGCGAGGACGACCGGTTCGTTGTTGGCATAGACGACGACGGCATCTACGGTGCCGGCGGTGAGGGCGGCCAGCTGGGTGTAACCGATTTCTTCGATTTTGACATCGGCTTCGGTCAGACCGCCGGCTTTGAGAAGGGCGCGCAGGCCGATGTAGGAAGCGCCAAATTTGACCGGGGTGCCGATGGTCAGCCCTTTGAGGTCGGCCGGCGTGGTCAGGGGGTGGTTTTCACCGGCGATGACGGCAACCGGGAAACGCTGGAACCAGGAAGCGACGGCGACGACGGGGAGTCCCTGGTTGCGGGCCTGAATAATCTGGTCACCGCTGGCAACGGAGAAGGGGATGTCGCCGGTGGCGACGAGCCGCACCCCGTCGGTTTCCCATTGATAGTCGAATTTGACATCGTAGCCGGCTTCTTTGAAGTAGCCGCGATCGAGGGCCATGTAGAAGGGGCTGAACTGGACATTGGCGACATAGCCGAGAGGGAGGGTGATTTCCTGGATGGCCGGGTTTTGGGGGGCGGGCTGGGCGCAGCCGGCGAGCAGGAAGAAGACCAGGACGATTCCTAACCATGATTGACGACGCATAAAGAGACTCCTTTCTGGATTCATTGTTCCGCGTCCGGTAGAAGCGTGGAGCAATGGATTTTTTGTTAATTTTTGTGCACGTTTAGTGTTTTTAGCGTCCCGCAAAAGGCTTTTGCCTGATAAAACGCGACGCGCTGTGCGAAGCAGGCAGAGAGAGTTTTTTGTTTGTGTTTTTGCACTGTCAGTGCAAAAACACGGGCTTTTTTAATCTCGTCTTTCCGGGCTAACCGCACAGGTCGTTAATTCTGGTTTTTTAATGAACTATCGTTTCGTCGGGCAGTCGGTTGCGCATGATCCGGCGTTCGATGACGGTGAGTATACCATAGACGCTGAGGGTGATGAGCATCAGGGTCAGGATGGCGACGAACATTTCCGGGAGGTCGTAGGTGTTTTGTCCCTGTTTGACCAGGTAACCGAGCCCGGCGCTGGAGGCGACGAATTCACCGACGACGGCTCCCATGCCGGCGAGCGTTCCGCCGACGCGCAATCCGGCGAGGAAGTCGGGCATGACGGCCGGGATTTCCAGATGGAGCAGCCGTTGCAGGCGCGACGATTCAAGCAGGGAGAAGAGATCGCTCAGCCGGGGATCGATCGATTTCAGGCCGACGCTGATATTGACCAGGATGGGGAAGAAAACGATCAGGGCGCAGATAAAGACTTTGGAGGCCAGCCGGGGGCCCAGCCAGACCGTCAGGAGCGGGGCGAGGGCGACGATGGGCATGGCCTGAGAGATCACGATGATGGGTTCCAGCAGCCGGGCCAGGAAGCGGTTATGGGCGAGGATGTAGCCGAGGATGATGGCGGTGGCGGTGCCCAGGGCCAGTCCCAGGGTCATTTCCAGCAGGGTAACGCCGGTATGCTGTAAGAGAGAGCCGTCGGCGAGCATTTTGAGAAAGCGGGCGGCTACTTCGATCGGCGCCGGGATGAGGAAACGACGTGGCGTATCGGCGATCAGCAATTGAGAAAATTGCCAGAGGAAAATCAGTAAGAGCAATGAAAGCAGGGGCAGCGGGCGGTTCCAGTCTACCTGACCGCGGCGAGAAACTGGCGAGGCGGAGCGGGCGGCCGGGGTCGATTGTTCGATATGCAGTCGGGCGAAAGTTTTTTTCCCGTAAGCCATTTCGCGATCCTTTCATCCAGGATGTTTTTAGTGTCGGTCTGATACAACAAAGACGGCCCCGAAGCATGCTTCGGGGCCGTCAGCACGGACTTTTCAGTCGGCATAAATTTGCCGACGACAGCCTTCTCTTATCCGGACTATACCGTCGGCCCCGGATTTTCACCGGATCCACCGTCCTATGGACGGGTCGCGGGCTTGGAGTGGAACTCCTTTACCGCCGGTCGGGAATCAGCTGGTTAAGCCTCACCCTGCCCCGAAGGTTGCACCTCAGAGTATACCACATGAAGTAGACAGCAGCAAGTAGACCGTGGGAGAATTTTCGACCTGGGCGGTTAGCCCGGAAAAGCGGGAGAAAAAAGCTGTATATTCGCGGGCTTTCTGAAGCCCGCGAATATACAAATAAAAAACATCTTCCCCTATCCAACTTGTCGCTTCGAGCCGGGTAAAACCATTTGCATGGTGTTAAAAAGGCTCATCGATGGAAGTAGCCTCGCAGGCAGGCGCCGACAGCGAAGAGCAACAGTGGCAGGAGGCTGCCGCAGAGGCCGGGGGCGGGTGTGGCGTTGGGGGTGTCGGTGACCGGGGTGGGACTGTCTGCGATCGTGAAGACGGGCTGAGGGGTGGCGGTCGGTGCCGGCGGTGGCAGATTTTGCACGTCGGGGCCGTCGGGCCGGATGGTATAGGCACTACCGTCGGCCGCGACGAAGGTCACATGGGAACCGAGCGCCAGGTAGGCGCTCCATTCGGGGTGTTCGACGGCCAGCTTTTCGTAGGCGGGCGTGCCGAAGCCGATCTCCAGGGCGTGCATCTGATCGGGGATGAATTCGGTATCGGTGAAGGTTTTGCCGATGCGGAGGAAGGTCTTGGTGCCGGCATAGACCATTTGGGGGGAATTGTCGTAAGTGAACGATCCCGGTTCGGCAGGACTTTCACCGGCTCCGCGTCCGAGTTGCCGGTATTCATAGACGCCGGCTGTGGGGGCGGCTTCCGAACTCATATATCCCCGGCGCAGCTGGGCGTCATTGACGGCTTCTTCACCGGAAACGGCGCCGGGCATGACGTAAAGGAAATCCTGGGAGGCGGAAGTCCGTCCTTCGAGGGTCAGGGCTTTTTCTTCGACCAGGAAGGAGGTGTAGGGTGTGATGATGCCGTAGCGGAGGCTCAGTTCGGTGACGGCATCGATCAGCTCTTTATCGGAACCGTGAAGCCGGATCTGGGTGAGCAGATAGCCGATTTTGCGGGCGGCCCAGAGGCGAGGGATGAAATCGGGTTCGCTGGTAGAATTGAAGGGCCCCTGATAGGTGTAGATTTTGGTTTCATCACCGACTTTTCCGGTGAGGCGGATCGATGTCGGTTCAGCTCCGCGATAACGGCCGGTGACGATCAGTTGGGTCCCGGCGAAGAGATCGGGCAGAGGCTGGGGATAAACATCGTAAACGACGGTTTCGCCGAAATCCAGGGAGATATCGGTGAGCAGCGGGCTCTGGATTTTGGCATAGAAGGTCGAGACATTTTCATCGATCCGTTCCTGGGGCGTGACGTAGGCGGAGATGCCGCGGTTGTCCTGGGAGAGTTGGTCGAGGAAGAGGGTGTTGACATCAAAGCCGACGCCGAAGGAGAAGAGGCGTACCGAGGGTGGGGTCTCGCCGGCCAGTGTTTTCAGCAGGACGTTGTCGTCGGTGATGCCGGCGGTGGCCAGACCGTCGGTCAGGAAGATGATGACGGTGGGGCGATTGGGATCGGCCTGGGCCATGGCATCCGAAAGCGCCTGATAGATATTGGTGCTGCCCTGGGCTTTCATCCCGGCGATCCAGTTGACGGCGGCGTCGGCGGCACTGACCGGTTGGAGCGAGTTGGCGTAGGGTTCGGTGGAGGTATTGAAGGCGATGATGTTGAAGCGATCTTCGGGATTGAGATGGCGCAGGATGAACTTCGCGGCCTCTTTGGTCTGGCTGAGTTTATCTCCTTCCATCGAGCCGGAGGTGTCGAGCACGATGAAGATGTCTTTGGGAACGATTTTGGTGTTGCTGGTATTGAAATTGGGCGTGAGCATGGCCAGGAAATAGCCTTCTTCGCTGGAGGGATGATAGGTGAGCAGGCTGGCGCCGATTTCCTGTTCATTCAGGCCGATGTAGAGTCCGAAGTCCTGTTGGGGCAGGATATTGGTGGCCTCGTAGCCGACCGTGACATGTTTGTCGGATTCGCGATTGATAGAGATCGAGTCCTGGTGGGTAGAGGAATAGATGGCGTGAAGGGGGCTGCTGGAGGTGATATCGACCGAGATGCTGACTTCTTCCAGCGGTTTAGCGGAGAAGCGTTCGGTATTGAGCGGGTAGCGGTAGTAGAGCAGATTGGCTTCGACGGGGAGGATTTGGGTGTATTCGATCTGGATGTGTCGTTCATCGCCGGCCGGGATGGGGAAGATGCGAACTTTGATGGCGTCGTTGCCGATATATTCCAGGAGCGCGGGGTCCTGATTGCGGCGGAGGTAATCCAGATAGATGCTGCGGGCTTCATCGGCCGACATGATTTTCCCTTCGACGGGTTCGCCGTTGATCCACATGGTGAAGTGCTGGACGACGGCGCCTTTGGGAATGGGAAAGACGTAGGTTCCTTCGACGGCCCGTCCGGAGTCGTTGCGGAAGGCCTGATCGATTTTGGTGGTGGCGATTTGATCGTTGATGGTGACGTTGACGCGATGGTAGCGAACGGTCAGCCAGGGATGGATGTAATCGGGGGGGCGATCGATCGGATCGTCGATAATGATGATCCCATCGGCAGACACCGGGCCGACGATGAGCGTTAGGACGGTCAACAGGGCCAGTATCAGAGGCATTATGCGTTTCATGAGATTCCTCCTTTGAGAAAATTCGTAACCGGGGGAGGTTGAGACCTCGGGTTATTATCTTAAGGACGGTGGGCCGGCGGTGAAAGTTCCAACTGAAATGTGAAATATGAAATGTAAAACGTAATGATTTATTGTCTGGAAGCAATGGTCGTGCGAGGTTCCGAGATTGCCTCCGGGGCGGCTCTGAAAAAGGGCAAAGAAAGTAGACAGCAGCAAGTAGACAGTAGACAGCCTGTGTCGCCTGTGCGGCTCTGGAAAAAGGGTATGTTTTGGTGCGCCTTCTGAGGCGCACCAAAACAT
>CAZCTC010000086.1:0-16304 GCA_964501335.1 uncultured Anaerolineales bacterium
TTTTTTTGTTTATGTTTTCGCGGGCTTCAGAAAGCCCGCGAAAACATAGGCTTTTCCAGAGCCGCCCCGGCAACGCACTCTGAAATCCCTCCCCCTCACTCCGATGCCGGCGGCGTATCTTCGCCACGAATCTCTTGGAAGCGCGTTGCGCCTTCACAACCGCAGGGGGGAGGGATTAGGGAGAGGGCCAGCGCGCGAAATCCATTTTCATCCTTCGGGGTGCCGCCCCAGGCATGACTTTCTGTCTTGAAAATAGGCCTCTAGGGGATGCTTCCGGCCTTGTAACGTCCCGCAAATGATCCTTTCCCGGTCAGATACAACGCGCAGGATGGGGAGAGAGGTTTTTTATTTATGTTTTCGCACTGACAGTGCGAAAACATAGGCTTTTTTTGCCGCATTGCATTAGCAGGTGCCTTCTTAAGCACTGAAGGGCGCTGAAGAATTTAGAGAGATCTTCTCTTCTTCTCTGTGCCTCTGTGGTGAAATCCCTTCAGAGCGCCGCCCGGATCTCCGCCGCCAGTGACCGGGCCCGCGCCGGCGCATCGCCCAGATATCCCCGCACATCGAAGGCCGCCAGGATCTCTTCCCGCGGCAGATAGCGCAGCAGCACCTCATCCCCCGCCAGCAACTCCAGCAACGGATTGGACTGCCCGGCCTCGACCGCCTCCCACGCCCGCATCGATTGATCCCGCAGCTCCTCATGCATGGCCTGCCGATCCGCCCCCGCCTGCGCCAGCCGCATCAACAACGGCTCCAGCCCCGCGAACGGTCCATAGGTCGCCAGATTGCGCTTCACCGCCGTCTCATTGACCCGTAACCCGCTCACCAGCTGCTCGCTCACGATCAACAGCTCATCCGTCGTGATAAAGGCATCCGGCAGAATCACCCGCCGATTCGCCGAATCGTCCAGCGTCCGCTCCAACAACGAGAGCGCCGCATTGTCCCAGGCCACCCTCGGCAGCTGCGCCAGATAACGCGCCAGACTGTCGATCTTCTCCGCCCGGATGGGATTCCGCTTGAACGGCATCGCCGATGATCCAACCTGCTTCCGGCCGAACGGCTCTGCCCACTCTCCCGTCGCCGGGCTCTGCAAAATCCGCAGATCCATCGCAAAACGATACAACGTACTGCCCAGGCAGGAAAGACCGTTCAACACCACGATCTCCTGCCGCCGTGTATAGGTCTGATTCGCCACCGACCAGGCCGGCAGACTCAACTCCACCATCAACGCCGCCTCGAACTCTGCCGCCGTCGCCTTTCCTGCCAGCAACAGCTCATAAGAAGCCGAAGTCCCGACGGCGCCCTTGAACCCCTTGCCGCGCCATTCGGCCCGCGCCCGTCGCAGATCGGCCCAATCCGACAGCAGATCCTGGGCATAAAAAGCCAGCCGGTAACCCAACGTCGTCGGCTCCGCCGGCTGAAGATGGGTAAACGCCATGCATGGCGTCTCCGCCCACACCTCGATCTGTTGCGCAAAGGCTCGCAGCAACGCCGCGAGCCTTTCCAGCACCAGATCCAGCGCGGCCCGCACCTGCAACGCCGACGCATTGTCCCGCACATCCATCGAGGTCGCCCCCAGATGGATGATACCTCCGCCTACCGGACACTGTTCCGCATAGGCCCGCACCTCCGCCATCATATCGTGGTGAATCTCCGCCTCGATCTCCAGCGACCGGGCCAGATTCACCTCTGCGACATGGGCCTCCAGATCCGCCAGCTGCTCCGGCGTGACCAATCCATAGCGACTCTGCACCCGCGCCAGCGCCAGCCAGATTCGACGATAGATCCGCCGCGCCTCAACCTCGCTCCAGATCGCCCGCATCGGCTCGGAGCCGTATCGCCACGCAAACGCCGAGAGATAGGGATCAGGTTGCCCCATCGCTTGCTCCTTTTAGATCTTCCAGCGCGTTCCCTGCGCCGTATCTTCCAGCGTCACGCCCAACGCCAGCAACTGCTTGCGGATATTGTCCGCCAGCTCGAACTGCTTCGCCTTCCGCAACGCATTGCGAGTCTCAATCAACAGATCCACAAACGGCTTGATATCGCTCTGCGTCCCGCCCTGCTGCGCCGTCAACCGTAGCCCCAACACGCCGCCCAGGTCGCGCAACATCGACTGCGCCGCCCCCAGCGCCGTCGCGCCCAGTCCCGCATCCCGCCCCACATTGACAGCCCGCACCAGATCGAACAATGCCGCCAACGCGCCGGAAGTATTGAAATCATCGTCCATCGCCTCGGTAAATTTGACTTTGGCCGTCTCCGCCGCCGCCTTCAACGCCTCGGCGGCCTCGCCGCTTTCCTCATTTCCCACCGCGGGCATAAACGCGCTCATCAACCGCTCCAACTTCCGCCGATTGTCCTCCGCCACCTCCGAATTGTAGGTCAACGGCTTGCGGTAATGGCTGCCCAGCACGATCAGCCGGAAAACATCCGCATCATACTGCTTGAGGAAATCGCGGATGGTCACCACATTGCCCAGCGACTTGGACATCTTCTCGATCAGCTTCGTCTGCGGATTGACCAGTTGCAGCATCCCGTTGTGCATCCAGTAACGGGCAAAAATCTTACCCGTCAGGCTCTCCGTCTGCGCGATCTCATTCTCATGGTGCGGGAAAACCAGATCGTTCCCGCCGCCGTGAATGTCGATCTGCTCGCCAAGATGCTTCAGATTCATCGCGCTGCACTCGATATGCCAGCCGGGGCGGCCGTTGCCCCAGGGGCTGGCCCAGAAAGGTTCGCCGGGTTTGGCCGATTTCCAGAGGGCAAAGTCGGCTGAATCCTCTTTGCGGGAATCCGGCTCGAACCGGGTCCCTTTCAACATATCCTCAAGATTGCGCCCGGAAAGCTTGCCGTACTGAGAATAACTGCGCACCCGGAAATAGACATCGCCGTCCACCGCATAGGCATGCCCTTTCTCGATCAACGTCTCGACAAAGGTAATAATCTCCGGCATGGTCTGAGTAGCGCGGGGATAGTAGGTCGCCGGCAGGACATTGAGCTGCCGCAACTGCTCCTGGAATTCCCCCACATATTGCTCAGCCAGCTTCGCAGGATCGACCTCCAGCTTGTGGGCCCGGGCGATGATCTTATCGTCCACATCGGTGAAATTAACAATGTGAGTGACGCGATACTCCCGCCATTCAAAATACCGCCGGATAATATCGAAGACCATCGCCGACATGGCATGGCCGATATGCGCGTCATCATACACAGTCACACCGCAGACATACATCCGCACCGCCCCCTGCTCCAGAGTCTCAAAAGGTTCGATGGAATGTGTTTGGGTATTGAAAATTCGAATAGCCATGGCCGACACTCCCGTCATAAACGATTTTGGAGCAACCTGCCCCAGGCAAATTATAACCTTGATTCATAATTTCGCCCTTTTGTTTATTTTTCGCGCGCCGCAGGCGGCGCGCGAAAAAAACAACCTGAATTTTTATCACTTCGCCGACGTATCCGGCTCGAATATCCCCAGAATATTGCCCTCGGTATCCTGGAAGACAGCCATCCATCCCATCCCCCCTACTGCCATTTTAGGAACCAGGATCTTTCCCCCTAACGTCTCGATCTTTTCACTGTAGGCATTGACCGATTCCACTTGAATGTAAGGTAAAGGACCCTGCATAGGCTGCTGCCTGGCCATAACGGCGCCCCCCAGATCTTTCTGATCTTCACTCGGCCGGAACAACTGATAATCCGGCATCCCCTCCATCGGTTCAAATTTCCAACCGAAGATCTCCCAATAGAAATTCACCGCTCGCTTCACATCATCCGACGGAATTTCAAGATGGACAAAGATATGCTCCATCGTTCCCTCTCCTTATTTAAATTTCCCAACGCTATGGCATTAACTCAAAATACAAAAAGACCCGAGGCGAGTTAACTCTCTTCATTATAAAAGGCCCTTCCTCCAACCTGGAGGTATAACTTTCCTCTCTTCTTCTCTGTGATCTCTGCGCCTGTTTTCAACATCTTCGATCTGTGGTGAAAGCTCTTTTAGCGTTTCGCAAAGGGCCCTTTCCCGGTAAGATACGCCGCGCGGTGCGAAGCAGGGGAAGAGATTTTTTTGTTGAAGTTTTGGTGCGCATCAGAATGCGCACCAAAACATAAGCCTTTTCCAGCACCGTCCCCCAAAATACAATTCGCGCGCCCTCGAAGAGAGCGCGCGAATTGTACAAATCCAACCAACTTCATCTACCGTCAGGGTGTCGGCACCCCTTTAGTGATGAGAGCCTTGAGTTGATCGGGCGTCATCGCCCCAATTCCATCGATCTTCCCCAACTTCTCCATCGCTGTGACGAAAGCATCTCCGCCGCCGACCGACTTGACCGTTTCGATCAAATGCTCGGCCGACTTATACTGGTTCACCAGTTCCAGGAATTGTTCGGTACTCTTCATATTCCCCAGAATAGGTGTCATATTATGGAAATCTTTCGCCTCACCCAGCACGATCTCTACGGCCTTCAAACCGTATTTATCCATCAGCCGGGTCTTTTCCAGCGAGTTGTACACGGTCGTCATCTGGCTGATCTTGAATTGAGTCGCCAGCACCATAATCTGCGTCTTGTTCTTCAACGCCTCTTCCGCCATCTTATCTACATTGAACTTAGAGGCCTCACGCCACAAGGGGAAGGCTTTGTTCATATCCAGACCATTCTTGGTCATAAACTCAGCGATGGCTTTCCCGGCCGCCGATCCCTCCAAAGTAGAAACCCCGGCCTTACCCAACATCTCCAGCAAATTGCCGTCACCCAGACCGCTCCACAAAGCCAGGATCTTCGAAGGCGGGGTGTAATCCAAACCACCCAGGTTCTTGAAGAAATTCGCGGTATTGGCAAATTCGTCCATATCCTTGAAATTCTTCACCCAGGCCTCAAAGTATTCCGGTTTATCGAAAGCCCCAAAGACCTTTCCGAAGTCCTCAGGTCCACCCAGCTTCGTCATAACCCGGGTAAACTCATCCAGACTGCTGAAAGATTTAACGGCCTTGCCCAAATCACTCGGATTCGGCAGTGATTTCACCAGAGCCGTCAATTCATCGGCACCACCCATCCCTTTCAACAGCCGGGTCAATTCATCACTACCACCAAGTTCGGCAACGAAGTTCTTGAAAGCTGGAGCGCCGGCAAACGCCTCATCCACCATCTTGGTAAGACCTGCCGCACCGCCCGCTTCCGCCGCTGCTTTGGTAAAGGCATCAGCACCGCCCAGAGCGTCCTTGGCTGCCTTTTCAGCAGCTTCTTTGGCTGCCTTCTCAGCGGCTTCCTTGGCTGCCTTCTCGGCAGCTTCCTTGGCTGCCTTCTCGGCGGCTTCTTTGGCTGCCTTCTCGGCAGCTTCCTTGGCTGCCTTCTCGGCAGCTTCCTTGGCTGCCTTCTCGGCGGCTTCCTTGGCTGCCTTCTCAGCGGCCTCCTTGGCTGCCTTCTCGGCGGCTTCCTTGGCTGCCTTCTCGGCGGCCTCTTTGGCTGCCTTCTCGGCGGCTTCTTTGGCTGCCTTCTCGGCAGTTTCTTTGGCTGCCTTCTCAGCTGCTTCCTTCGCCGCTTTCTCCAGAGCTTCCTTGGCGGCTTTCTCAGCTGCTTCCTTCGCCGCCTGCTTGGCCGCTTCCGTCACGACTCCCACACCGGCTTCTCCACCGGCCATAATCGCCTCAACGGCCTCGTCACCCTTGGACTTGATAGCATCCACTACGGCGGGGCCGCCCTTCTCGACAGCTTTTTCAACCGCTTCCACACCCTCATCGCCATATTTCAACACCGGCTTGAGGACTTCATCGCCTGCATCCATGGCCTTGCCGACATCCTTGGCGATCGTCGTGACCGCATCTGCGACCTCATCCACCTTGTCGAGATGCTTGCCGGCTTTGACCGCATCCCCGATGCCGGGAACCACGCCCACCAACGCCAGCGTCAGATCCAGCCAGGCGCCGTCTTTACCTTCCGCCACATGCTTGACCGCCGCGATCAGATCGCGGATATCGGCCACCTGTCCGGCGTAGGGGATAAAGCCCACGACCACCTGCCCCACAATGTTCCAGATCGAAGGATCTTCCAGGAAATCGCCCATCACGGCGCCTTCGATCATCTCACTGATGGCGTAGACCGTCTCTTTAACCAGCGGCAGTTCCTGAACTTTGTCCCAGGCTGCCCCGGCAAATTCCTTGAAGGTATCCCAACAGGCCACCAATCCCGGGAATTGGTCGGCGACCACTTGCTGCAGGCCGTTCCACTGCTCCTGCACCCACTGCGACGCCGGCTGAATGATGTTGGTGTTGATCTGATTGCCCAACCAGACCGCCCCTTCACCCAGCTGCTGCAGGACCGGTCCCGCCGCTTCCGTGAAGGCATTCCAACCGGTCTTGATACCTTCCCACATATTCTTAACGTTATCAACGGCCCCCAAAGCCTGGCCTTCCACCGCTGTGACTGCATTCTGCCCCAGCGTCGAAAGCCCATCGACGGCGCCGTTCGCCGCATTCTGCACCAACCCCACGGCTCCATGCGCTGCATTTCCAACCGCATTCACCGCAGTATTCGCTGCCGTCTGTCCCAATTGCACAGCACCGGAAGCAGCACTCTCCACCACATTGACGCCCGTGGTCGCCGCATTCTCGACCAGCGTCACACCGCCCTGCGCCGCATTGGAAACGAGGGTCACGCCGTTCTGCGCCGCATTCGTCACCAGAGTCACACTGCCGGAAGCCGCAGTTTGAACCGCGTTGGTCACCGAGGTGCCGATACTGCCGACACCCTGCACGGCGCTCGTGCCGACCTGGCTGACTGTGCTCACAGCCTTAGAGGCCGCCGATTCTACAACGCCCAGGCCAGAACCCAGAGCATTGCTGACCGCATTGACCGCGGAATTGCCTGCCCCTTCGACCCCCGAAATCAAGCCGCTCAGGACGCCGCCGAACCACTTCCCGATCGCGCCGCCCTTGCTGCTGATGCTGCTGGCCGCACTGCGCGCCATCCCGGCCATCCCGGAAACCAATCCCTGACCGGCACTGCGGAAGGCATTGGTCACCGAAGCCGCTTTGCCCTGAATCCAGCTTTGCGCCGCGGCCGCTTTGCCCTGAATCCAGTTCGAAGCCGCCGCCGTCTTGCCGGCGATCCAGGTATTGGCCGCTTCGGCCTTGCCATTGATCCAGGTCTGAGCAGCCTCGCTCTTGCCGGTGATCCAGGTATTGGCCGCTTCGGCCTTGCCGGTGATCCAACTGCGTGCCGCATCCGCTTTACCGCTGATAAAGGTTCGCGCCGTATCGGCCTTGCCGGAAATCCAGGCCTGTGCCGCTTCGGCCTTGCCGTTGATCCAGTTCTGTGCCGTTTCTACCTTGCCGGAAATCCAGTTATTGGCCGTTTCGGCCTTGCCGTTGATCCAGGTATGAGCCGCTTCCGCCTTCCCCGAAATCCAGGTCCGCGCCGCATCGGCCCGCCCCTTGATCCAGTCTTCAACGCTGGTCGCCCCCTGGGTCAGGTTCTTCCACAGATCCTGCGCCCCCTGCCAGGCTTTGCTGGCCACATCGCTGGCCATCGTCGCAAACTGCGAAGCCTTCTGCTTCAACGGCTCCCAGACATTCGGGCCGGCCCAGGCGCTGAACTGCTGCCACTTCTCACTGATCGTATTCAGGGTCGGCTGCGCCGCTTTCATAAAGCCGTCCCAGGCCGACTTCGCTCCGTCCTTAATTTCCTCCCAACCCTTTTGGGCATTCTGGATCATCGGATCGAAGTTCGACATGAACTCATCCGCTTTGCCCTGCCACTGCGAACAGAGTTGATTGGCCTGATTATCCAGATTCTGAACGGTTGATTCAGCCTGCGACTGCAAATTGAACCAGCCCTGTTCGACCACGGAATTCGCCGCATCGGCCGCCGTCTTCAAGTTATCGGCAGCTCCGCCGACCTTTTCGATTGCACTCTTCTGCTGCTGTTCGGCACTCTGCTGCGCCTGCTCGGCCTTGCCCTGGAGTTCCTGGCCCTTGGCCTCGCTCTCAGACTGCAATTCCTGGCCCTTGGCCTCGCTCTCAGACTGCAATTCCTGGCCCTTGGCCTGGCTCTCAGACTGCAATTCCTGGCCTTTGGCCGAACTCTCAGTCTGCAATTCCTGGCCTTTGGCCGAACTCTCAGTCTGCAATTCCTGGCCCTTGGCCTGACTCTCGGTCTGCAATTCCTGGCCCTTGGCCGAGCTCTCGGATTGCAGTTCACTGCCCTTACCGGAGCTTTCCGATTGCAGTTCACCACCCTTGGCTGAACTCTCCGATTGCAGTTCACCGCCCTTGGTCGTGCCGTCGCCCTGAATCTCGCTGCTCTTGGTCGTGCCGTCACCCTGAATCTCGCCACCCTTGGTCGTGCCGTCGCTCTGAAGCTCGCCGCCCTTCGTCGTCCCGTCTTTGGAAATCTCACCGCCCTTTGAGCTGGCAGTCTTGCTGATATCGCCGCTCTTCAGCTTTCCGGAATTTCCCAGATCGACTTTCTTGGCACTGGCATCGCCCTTCAAAGAGTTCAGGGCCGATTTGGCCCAGGAAGGAATTATGTTGTCCAAAATGCCGCGCTGCACCTGTGCCGGCGCCCGTTGAATCTTCATCTGCACGGTGCCGGAAGGCGCAGCCGCAGCCTCTTCGTTCTTCTCTTCCGCCTTCGTTTCCGAGGCCGCCGCAGCATCCTTGTTCGATTCAGCCTTCACTGCCGGAGCCGCCGCTTCCTGCTTCTCTTCCTGCTTCTCTTCCGGCTTCGCCGTCGGAGCGGCCGCACTCTCTTTCTGCTCTTCGGCCTTCACTGCTGGAGCCGCCGCTTCCTGCTTCTCTTCCGGCTTCGCCGTCGGAGCGGCCGCGCTCTCTTTCTGTTCTTCGGCCTTCACCGCCGGAGCCGCCGCCTCTTTCTTCTCTTCCGGCTTCGCCGTCGGAGCGGCCGCGCTCGCTTTCTGCTCTTCGGCCTTCACCGCCGGAGCCGCCGCGCCGGCTTTCTTCTCTTCCACCGTTGCCGCCGGAGCCGCCGCGCCGGCTTTCTTCTCTTCCACCGTTGCCGCCGGCATGGCCGCCGCTGTCTCTTCAACCGGTTTGGCTTCAGGAGCCTTCGGCTCCACCGCAGCCTGCTTTTCCGCCGGCTCAGCTTTAGCCTCGGCTTTGCCTTCTGCCTTTTCGGCAGCCTTCTCTTTAGCCTCAGCCCCGGCTTTCCCTTCCACCGGCTTCTCTTCCAGCGCCTTCTCTTCGCCGGCCGCTTCTTGAGGTTCAGCGCCCGCCGCTTTCTCTTCCGGTGCCGCTTTGGCCTCTTCACCCGGCTGCGCAGCAGCCTCAGGAGCTTTCATCTCTTCCTTCGGTTGCTTATCCGACAAATTCGCTTCCGCCGGCTTCGCCTCTTCCGCGACCTTGAGCATCTCAGCCGGCTTCTCGACCGGGGCAGCCTGAGCCGCAGCGGGCACGCCTTCCGAAGCCGCTTTCGCCTTCGCTTCATCGGCTCCCACCTTCCCGACCGGCCCTTCCGCCTCGATCTTTCCCTTGCTCTCTTCAGCCGCACCGCGAGCTGCATCCTCGACCTTCACCGTATGCTTCTTGGCAGCCGACCAGGCTTCAGAAAGCGGCATCGAATTGAAATCGGGCATGCCACTCTTGGATTCTTTCGACTCCGCTGCCACATTGTCGCCCAAAGCTCCGGCCTTGTCTTTCGGAGCCTTGGACTCCGCCCCTTTGGCGCTCTCTGCCTGAGCTTTCACCGTCGCACCCAACGCCGCACCGCCCCGGGCGTCGCTTACCGCGCCGCCTTTGCGATCGGCCCCACTGGGCTCCTGAGCTTTCTTATCGAAAACGCCCCCGGCCTTGTCCAATTCCCCCGCCGTCTTGGCAGGTTTGGCTTCGCCGGCTTTGGCATCTGCAATCAGAGGTTCCTTCTGAGGTCCACCAGGAGAGTCTTTACCGAGAGGTTGATCCTTCGCAATCCCCTTACCAGGGACCGCATCCAATCCTTCTTTCGTCGCCTTCTTTAAGCTCCCTGAGGGGCCATCGGCATCAGCTTCACCCTTGGCCTGAGCTTTTTTGAGCGACGGACGAGCTCCGGTCGCCGGCTTGTTGCCCCGCCCTTTTTCTTGAGCAGAGGCCGGCTTTGCCCCGAATCGTGCCGCCGGCGCGAAATCCCGCGGGGCCGTCGCCGGGCCCGCCTTGGGAGCCGCCGGTCGAGCCGTCATCGCGGCCGCCTGAGCGGTGGCAGGATTGGGTTTCGGTTGCGGCGGCGCTACCTTGAGCAACGCTTCGGTCGCCTGACACTGCGGAGCCATACAGCGGTTCGTCTTATTGGCGCCCGCCTCCTCAATCGGCTTTAATTGAATTGCTTCGCGCACGCCAGCAGGCGCGGCCTTCAAAGATAACGTATCCCCACGATTATCCTTGCTCAACCGCTGCAGCCGCTGTTGATAAGACGGCTTCATCGCCTGGGCATCCGCCCGACAGGAAGCATTGGTACAGCGGTTTACCTGCGTCTCACTCTGCAATTGCACCGCCGGCATCGCACCTTCAGCCGCGGGCTCCCGCTTCAACGATTCCGCTTCCACCGCCCGCATGACATTGGCCTTGCGTTGGGCAGATAATGGGTTGGCGCCGCCCTGTTGCACCACATGGGTCAATTCATGCGCCATCAACCGCCGACCGTTATCGGTCCCGGGTTGATACTCCCCACGATTAAAGACTACATCTGAGCCTACGGTATAAGCCCGTGCCTGCAAATCCTTCGCCGTAGACTCGGCCTCGCCGCCGGTGTGCACCCGCACCCCGCCCAAATCCACGCCCATCCGGCTCTCAAAGAAATTTCGTTCGCCGTCGGGCAACGGAGCGCCGCCACCGCGCATCTGTTGAATCCGCCCGGCCATCGCATCCGAAGTCTGCAATCCACCGTCTTTGTCGGACTGCAATTCGGCGCGCTGCACCGTCGGCCGACCTCCCTCGTCCCCATCCCGCGGAGGAGCACCCAATGCCGGCCCCATCCGCATGACTTGATCGGCAACCCGATCGGCTTCCTGCTCATAGGCATCTCCCGGTTGACTCACCGAAAGCTTCGGTTGTACCGAAAGATGGACAGGTGGTTTCGCCGCCGGCTGGTTGACGGTTTCCACCAGCCGTTGCACATGGCGGTTCCCCTGCATCCGGTTGATCCGTTGCGTCATCTCCTGACGTTGCACCGGACTGGCCTTCCGCAGCAGATCCGCCTGAGAGTCTATACTCCCGCCGCTCAGGAGCGTTTCTGGGCCGGGAATCATCTCATTGCCAAGGCCCTGCGGTTCGGATGGCTTTGGCTCAATGGGTTTCTTCTCGGCCTGCGGCTCGACGTGATGGTTGTGTTTGCTCATGGCCTCCCCCTATGAAATTGAGCACGGTCCATACCCAGAGTCAATCCACTAAAGGAAATAGGAAATCTGGAATAAGGAGCCATAGCTCACGAGACAGAGAAAAATTGACAAGGCTTTCAGGGGACCCAACAATAATACAAAGCGCCAACTGGGAGAAATACTACTACCATTTTAGCACAGATTTTCGCATCCCGGGAAGGAATCTTTTCACAACCGGCATGCGCTTCTGTCCTGAAAACAGGCCACGCCGTGCCCCCCACGGGTAATTACCTTCGGAATCAATACATAGATACCTGCATCGGGCGAGAAAAACTCGCCCCTACACAGACAATCTCCCGTAGGGGTACCCCTTGTGGGTACCCTATCTGACAAATCGTCCATTTTCCTCTTTCGGGGTGCCGCCCCCTGGCCTTGTAACGTCCCGCAAATGATCTTTTCCCCGTAGAACACGCCGCGCTGGATCGAGAGAGAGTTTTTCCACCTGTGCGGTTGTTCATCAGCGTGGAGCAAAAACAGTTTTCACGTCCCGCAACAGGTGTTTTCCCGGTAAAAAGCGACGCGCAGGATGGGGGGAGGATGTTTTTTTATTCATATTTTCGGCGGCTTCAGAAAGCCGCCGAAAATATGGGCTTTTTTTTCCCGACTAACCGCACAGGTTGGAGTTTTTTTGTTGATGTTTTTGCGCGCATCAGAAAGCCCGCGAAAACATAGCCCTTTTCCAGAGCCGCCCCGGCTATCCTCTTTTTTACATGATTTTATCGAAAGCTTGCCGGAGGTTAGACCCTGACAACAAATCATTACGTTTCACGTTTTAGATTGAAATACTGCCCTCGCATGGCCCTTCTTCCTCATCTTCCAAATCTTAAAAACCATGCTATCATAGTAAAGTAATTTTTCAGATCAGATCGAACAAAGCCCAATTCCAAAAAAACAACTTCTCATTGCCTTTGCGCCTATCGTCAACCTCCGCCCTGTTTTTTTCCCTTCTTTGTTGACCCCTGATCTCCTTTATTAAACTTGAGCCATGCTCAGGAGGTATTCTGTGAGCAATTCGATGAAAAAGATTTTGCATGAATCCTCCCCTTCCAAACCCACTCCCCTCCCTACACCGGCCGTCGCTCCCGAAAATGTCTCCGAAGGACTTCCGGTGGGAAGCGCCACCACAACAGCCCAGGCCGATACCCTTGCCCGATTGTCCACTCCGCAGGCTCGCACCATGGTTTCCCGCATGGAAAGAATCCAGGGCAACCGTCACGTCCAACGGGTCGTCGAATCGTTCCAAAACCACCATCGGCCCCCGGCCATCATGCCCAAATTAAACGTCAGCGAACCCGGTGATCCGGCCGAACAGGAAGCCGATCGCGTCGCCGATCAGGTAATGCGTGCCCCGACCCGGGCCACGCCCCCAGACGATAATCCCGGCACCAAAGCCAACCGCACATCCGAGAAAATCCTCAACCGGGCCCCCGCGGCTCAGGGCTCACCCCCCAATAAGGTCACCGAAAACGACATCGAAAAGATGCAGCAAGGAGGCGCCCCGCTCCCTAAAAGCGAACAAAAATTCTTCGAATCCAGAATGGGCGTGGATCTCAATCAGGTCCGCATTCACACAGATAAAGAAGCCGTCGACAGCTCTCAGGCCCTGAGCGCCCAGGCCTACACGGTCGGCTCCCACATCGCCTTTAACGCCGACCAGTATCAACCCGGCACCCCCCAGGGACGACGCCTGTTGGCTCACGAATTAACCCATGTCGTTCAGCAGGGGAAAGCCGGGCCTCTGCCCGCCGGAACGGACCAGGAAACAGCCACAGAAAAAGAAAACGCTCCGGCCCCGGCACCACCCAAATCCAACCGCTGCGAAAACGACAGCTGCCGGCTCGACGAAAACCGCCTGAAAACGGACAGCGCTCCGGAAAATAAAAGAGAAGCCGGTGAAAATCGTTCCCCCAGAGTCAACCGCTGCAAATCTCCCGCCTGCCGAACCGATGAAGCCCGGCTCAAACAGGATGCTTTGATCCCCCCCTCCGCCACCCAACCCGCTCCGCTCGCCGCTCCCGCCAAAATCAACCGCTGCGCTACCGGACAATGCCACGCGGCCGAAAGCCGGCTCAAACTTTTCTCCCTGGAAAACCTGGCCCGCATGCCCATCCAGCGCACGGTCAAGATCAACCGCTGCGCCACCGGACAATGTCATGCCGCCGAAAGCCAGCTGAAAAACCCCCCGCCGGCTCCGGTCGAAGGCCCGGCAGTACCACTGACCGAAGCAAAGCCCCCGGCCGAAAAAGTCGCTCCCTCCCCGGCGCCGAAAGAGGCTTCCACGCCGCCTGAACCGACCGCGCAAGCTGTCCATGCCGAAAAATCAACGCGCGAACAGGTCGAAAAAGGGGCTCAAACCGCGGCCGAAAATCCCGACAGGGTCGAAACTAACCCTGCCGGAGACCTGATCCCGGCACCGGAAAAAACCGACGATCCGGAAAAAACATCGGCCGAAACCACCGAAAAATCCGACCCGACGCTCGCCCCCGAAACCCCCAGCGCCGGAACAGATCCGGGCAAAACCTCCGATAAGTTCCAATCCGAGGCGCCCCCGACGGGCACGGAAAGTGAAGCCGGACCGGCTCCGATTGCCGGTGATCAAACCTGGCAGGCCGAATCGAAAACGCCGGAAGCGCTGCTGGGCGAGAGCCGCGAGAATGCTAACTATCAGCTCCCAGCGGAAAATCTGCCCGGCGCGATCAATCAGGCCCTCAGCAACAACGATAAAAACCGGGACGCTGCGAAAGAAAACGCCGCTCCCCCGGCCGAGAAAACTCAAAAATCATTCGCCGAGTCGGAAAACACCCGGGGCCCCTTGCCCACAATCGCCCCGGAATCAGCCACCCCCCCGGAATCAACCGCACAACTCCCTTCCGCTGAAATGGATAAAATGTCCGAAATCTCCGCACCGGCTGAAGCAGGCCCTGCTGCAACGGAAGAATCCACCGACAAAGCCCCGGCCGAAAAAACCGCCGATCCCGCTCCCCAACCCCAGGTCAAAGAGGCCGAACCCCAAAAGGATCACCCCAAAGACAACAAAACCGGGGCCCTGCCCAAACAACCGCAACCGGAAAAACAACTGGAAAACAAAGCGCCCCAGTCTCCTGATCCCGCGGGCCAGCCGAATCCGGCCGCACCCCAGGAAAAATCGGCTCCTTCAGCAACGACATCGTCAGCAAATGTAACCGTCCAACGTCTGGTCAATCCCCTCGATGCAGCCAAAGAGGCCGCCCGCGCCGCACTCAATGCCCTCCAGGGACAGGCCAACAGCAAAAAACAAGAAGTCGCCAACGATGCTCGCTCCAAAGGGACCCCTCTGCAAAGCCAATCCCAATCGAAGGGCACCGCTTTGCAAAGCTCGGCGCAATCTCAGGGCCGCAGCCTGCAAACCTCCGGACAGACCTCCGGTCAGCAATTGCAGACCCAGGCTCAGACCCTCGGCACAGCCCTCACCCTGCACAGCACCACCGATGCCCGACAACTGACCACCACGCAACAGGCCACCTCAAAACAGCTGCAAACCACCCAACAAACCCAAACCAAATCGTTACAATCCTCAGCCCAGACCAAGAGCCGCGAAATACAGACTACCGCCCGCACCCAGAGCAAAAACCTGCAAAGCACCGCTCAGGCTCGCAAAAACGAACTCCAATCCAATGCCCAAAGCAAAGGGCAGGAATTGCAAAAACAGGCCCAACTCAAAGGCCAGACGCTGCAAAACCAGGGCAACCAGGTACGCACCGAAATCCAACAAAATGGGCAGGCCTTACAAAGCGAAGCGGTGACCAAAATGCAGGGAGCGCAGCAAACCATCCAGAACCAAACGGTCGGGGTCGTCAACCAGATGCAATCGCGCGCCCTCAACCTCCAGGGCGATTGGAAAAACTTCCGCGACGGCTCCACCCAACGGATTCAAGATCTGGCCAAACGTACCGAAGAGATCAGCCAGAAATTGCGTCAGAGCGCCGCTGCTCGCATCTTGAAAGAATGTCTGAGCGCCACCGCGGAAACCTTGAAAAACGAAGCCCGTCTCTTGATGGCCGAAATCATGCAACGGTGGGCCGCCTTCAAGCAGCGGGTCGGCGCACTATGGCAGGCCCTGGGTGAATTGGGACAGAACCTCATCAACAGAGGGAAAGAGCTGCTCACTGGAATCTGGAACGGCTTGAAAAGCCGCTGGGCCACCCTCCAAACCCGGCTGGCGGCCCTGTTGAAAGGCCTGAAAGATGCGGCCCTGGCCACCTGGAAGGATCTCCTCGGCATCGGCACCGCCGCCTGGAACGGATTAAAGAACACGGCCACGGCTGCCTGGACCGGCCTGAAAAATACGGCCACCGCCGCCTGGACCGGCTTGAAGAACACCGCCACCGCCGCCTGGACCGGCCTGAAGAACACCGGCTCGGCCGCCTGGACCGGTCTGAAAAACACGGCCACCGCCGCCTGGACCGGCCTGAAGAACACCGGCACCGCCGCCTGGACCGGCCTGAAAAACACCGCGACCAGCGCCTGGACCGGTCTTAAATCCACCGGCTCGGCCGCCTGGACCGGCTTACAAAGCACCGGCACCGCCGCCTGGACCGGGTTGAAAAACACCGCGACCAGCGCCTGGACCGGCCTAAAAGACACGGCCGGCGCCGTCAGCGACGGATTCCAGGGCGTGGTCGACAGTGCCACCAGCAGCATCCAGGACAGCGGAGGCATTCGCCAGTGGTTCGCCAACCTTTTTGATTCCATCGTCAACGGGGTCAGATCAGCCGCCACCGCCGCCTGGAACGGCCTGAAACAGACAGCCTCGTCAGCCTGGAATGGCCTGAAAAACACGGCCACCAGCGCCTGGACCGGCCTCAAAGAAACCGGCACCGCCGCCTGGACCGGCTTGAAAGAAACCGCGACCGACGCCTGGACCGGCCTCAAAGAAACCGGCACCGCTGCCTGGACCGGGCTGA
>CAZCTC010000086.1:16404-31368 GCA_964501335.1 uncultured Anaerolineales bacterium
GCCGCCTGGACCGGCTTGAAAGAAACCGCCACCGCCGCCTGGACCGGCCTCAAAGAAACCGGCTCGGCCGCCTGGACCTTCGTCAAGAACCTGAGCGGCCGGGTAGGCGATGGACTCAAATCGCTGGGCGGCGGCATCGTCCGCATGGCTCAATCCATCTGGGAACGTATGCTCTCCGGCATGAAGAGCTTCTGGGAAGGGCTGAAGAACATGATCAAAGCCCTCCCCGGCCTGATCCTCGACGCCCTGAAAAACCTGCGCAGTTTCATCTTTAGTCTCTTTTCCGCGATAGCCGAAGGCAGCCTCCTGGTCCAGTTGATCAAAGCGCTGTGGCGGGAAATCGACAACCGGCTCCTCCACGAAAAGGACCCGCGTTACTGCACGCCCTATCCCAACCAGATGCAGGCCTATTTCATGTGGAATGTGGCGATGTGCACCATCTTACCCGCCCTCCGGGTCAAATACGGTGCCGAATCCGGCGATCTCTGGTATGACTATCTGACCCGCCGCCCGGGCGACAGCCTCAACTATAAGCTCTACACCAGCAGTTCCAGCAGCGTCGTCACCGGCTTTGTCAATTCCAAAGATACCGAAGAACAACAGACCAAACTGGTCACCTGGATCGCTAAGGGACCGCTCCGGAAAAAAATCGACGAATTGCCGGCCAACAAATGGGTCAAAACGCCGGTCGGCGATCTGCTCGACGATAAAAAATTAAAGGATCCTTTCAGCTTTGATGATGTGTATGAAATTCCCGGCCTGCTGGCCGGTGGGGCCTCGAGCGATGGCTCGCCTTCCAGCGATGCCGGCCCCGACACCCGGGAAGTCTCCGGTGAAGTAGAACTCTACCGTGAAGTCGATGGCCTGGGCCATACCAAAGGGGCCCGGATGCGAACGGCCTTCGACTTTGATGTCAAGGATGCAGTCGATTTCTGCCCGGGAAATCCCGGCAGCCGCTTCGCTCAACTGCTGACCGTCACATTGAGCCGGTTGGAAGCCAGCGGACTGGCCTACGATGTGCCCTTCGAGGTCAAATACAAAGGGAAACCGCGGGAAGAAAGCATCCCCTTCAATCAGGTAGCGAAAGTAGATCCCTCCGGCGGGCCTCAAGGAAAGAAGAATGCCAAGAACTAGACTGCTGCAACTCGGAGCCGCGCTCCTGTGGTTGCCTCTGTTGTCCTGCGGATCCCTGTGGAATGCAGGGATCCGCCAGGGCTTGAAAACGGACGCCCGAACGCTGCTCTCGCCCTACACCGGGTCCAATCTGGAAATACAATGCCGGGAAATCGCAGAAGGGGATAACGGCTACTGCACATTTACAGCCCCGCCGGAGATGGTAACGGAAATAGCCGAAGGATTGCAGCTCAAGTTCCTCGATCCGGCAGAAGCCGATTACGACATCGCCCTGATCGAAACCGCCGACAGCTGCCCCTCCCTGGAAGCGTTCGACAACAGAGAAGATGTAGAGATCTATCAGGCCGAACGGCAATCCATCCACATCGGAGAAATAACCGTCCTGGAAAACTTCTTCCTCTTTCACAACCGCAACACCGATCAAATCTGCATTCACATCGTCTATGCCTATGGATAGCTGAGAAAAAAGCCCATATTTGCGGCGGCTTCAGAAAGCCGCCGCAAATATGAATAAAAATAACTCTTTCTGCCTGCTTCGCCCAGCGTGTCGCTTTTTCAGCCCTCACCGCACCGCAAAAATTGATTTGGGGCAATCAGCCCTATCAATGCCGCTCCGTTGGCTCCAGGATATAGGTCGAACTGACCTCCTGCTCGCTAAAGTTGGACAAATCAGTCCGCACGAAAGCCACAACCACGGAGGTAGGAAAAACGCTCACCCGCAGATAACCGGCGCCGTCTTGCAATTCGCCCGAACTGTAGCCGTATTCCTCGGCCAGCCGGGAAGTGTCGGGCTGAATGGCCGCCGGTTGAGGGACTGCCTGATAAACAATGCCGTCCAAAGTTTGCCGGGCAAAAAGGTGATCGTGCCCATGAAAAACCGCGGTCACCTGATTTTCCACCAGCAAAGCATGGATCGGCTGCTCCCACTCCGGGCGCTGCTCATCAAACCCCCAGGACCCATCGTCATTAAGGCCTCCCCACTCGAAAAAACCGGCCGCTTCCACGCCCCCGCGACCACCATCCCCCACTCCACCGACCAATTGATGGATCAAAATGAATTTAAAATCGGCGGAGCTGTTTTCCAGCACCCTTTTCAACCATTGATATTGCACTTCACCCAACGTGGCCTTCCAGTTATCGGAGCCGTTGCCCTGCCCCAACGTAAAACGGTAAGGATCAAGCGCCACGAAGAGCGCATTTCCCCATTCCCAGGCATAGTAATTTTGGAGCAGGCGGCCGCCCGCATCCGACTCCACATTGCCGCTATAGAAACCATCTGGCAAGGGATTGGGGAAATATTCCTGCCGCCATTGGGTCGACCATTCCGCCATCGTCGCCGGAAGAGTGCCGGAACGTCCCCCCCGTTCCCCATCGTGATTGCCCAACACCAAAAACAGGGGAGCCGTCTCCCCGACCTGACTCAAATAAGCCCGTTGGGTCAGATATTGATCCGCGGCATCGGTATACGGCTGATACTTATCCGTCATAAACGTATCGCCCAGATCGATATGAAAATCGGGCCGCTCAGCCGCAATCGCCAACAGAGTCTGCAAATATCCGGCCGTGCTGGTATTGCCGTCCAGATGAGAATCCGCCTGAAGGGTAAAAGTGAAAGGCTCAGTGGGAGCCCGTTGCGTGTGAAAGATGCCCTCGCCCGCCACACTGAATGCAGCCGTTTCCACAGCCCGATAAAGCAGTTGATAATGATAGGCGCTGTCCGGCTGAAGTTCCGCCAATACCATCTCCACCGGCTGCTCCGCCGACAACGCCTCGCAAACCCTGGCCGCAGAGCCGGTCTCCGATTCCTGATCCCAGACCACACACCCCTCGCCGCCGTGACGGGCCCACACGCTCGCGGTAACCGAGCGATCCGTCGGCCGGCCCAGAATCAAATCCACCGGGGAAAACGACTCCGCCGGCTCCACGCTGTCGACAGGAAGTGCGGCCGGCTCCGTCGAAGAAATCTGTGAGTCTTTGCCCACCGTATACGAGTAAGCCGTTTCGCCATTGCGATGCCCCTCGGGTTCAGCGCCGGGCAAAAAAGTACGAATATAATCCACCGTAACCCCATCCGGCGAAACCGTCACCCGCAAATAACCGCTGGAAGGCAAAACAGTCCCCGAAAGATACGCTTTGGCATTGTCCAACCCCTCATTGGGATCTCCCGGAGAGGGCAAAGTCTGATAGATGACCCCATCCAGCTCCTGTTGAGCAAAAAGGTGATCGTGCCCCTGGAAAAAAATGGTAACCTGATTATCGACCAACAACTGATGGATCGTTTTCTCCCAGCCGGGACGATAAGCAGCGAGGTTCGCCGCATCGCCCCACTCATACCGGCCGGCAAGCTCGACTCCCCCGCGTCCGGTTCCCAGGACATGATGAGTAAAGACGAATTTATAGCGCGCCGAACTGCTTTCCAAAGTCTCTTTCAGCCATTGATATTGCGTATCTCCCAGAGTGACATCCCACAGATTACGATTCTTCTTCGCCTCCGCATCGCTCTCCCGATCCCCACCGAAAGTGTTGTCGACCGCCTCCGAAGAATGCCAGTAAGGATCGATCACCACGAAAAGGGCATCGCCCCAGGTAAAAGCATAGTAATCCCGCAAAGCTCCGATGAATTCCACCGGTTCACTATCCCCGGTATAAAAAGCGTCGGGAGCAGGTTGAGGATAGATCGAGTTCCGTGCCGTCTGAGCCCAGACCGCCACATTGTCGGCCGTACCGTCCAGATTGACCAGGGCCGCCTGTTCATGGTTACCGTTAACCAGAAAGATCGGAGCATCCACCAACCCCAGCCAGGGCCGCTGATTCAAATAAACGTTTTGCACCGTCTCCGCATTGACCGATCGGAGGGCATCCACACTGAAATCGTCGCCCAAAGTAATGAAAAAGTCCGGCTGATCGGCGGCCGCATTCAAAAGCGTGCGAGTATAGAGCTCTGCGTCGAACTGCTTCCGGACCCGTTCAGGATGCGAATCCCCCTGAATGGCAAAGATGAACGGACTGCCCTGCGCCCGCTGGGTCGCAAAAGTATGCTCGACTCCTATAAAATTCTCGTACCGCAGCCGATAAAAATAATCTGTATCGGATTCCAGCCCGCCGATCACAGTTTCCACCCGCACGCCGGCCTGACCGGCCTGCAACGGAGTCTGCTGAATATCCCCACCATCGACGACGCCATATTCATAATAGAAATTCAGTTCCCGGGCCGGAATCAGATTGATCGTAATTGAAGTATCGGTAGGTCTCCCCGAAATTTCCCCGGCGATAAAATCCGCCCCCACCGCAGGGACAGGAACTGCCGCAGGTTGCGGCAGCGCAGTAGCTGTAGAAATTGAGGAAAGCCCGTCCGATAATTGAGGCGCACAGCCGCTGAAAAACAGAGGAACCCATAACAACAAGAGAAACAACTGGGAGGACTTTAATTCTCTCATCGCCCCACACCTTTCTCGAAACGATTTGATATTGAACTGACTTCAGTCTACAAGAAAATCAAATCGGGAAACAGTGTTGCGATTAACAGTTCAGCCCTCCCGAGCATGACAGGAATCATGATTTTCGCCGCAACAACAAAAAAGCCCCGGATTTCTCCGGGGCTTTTTCTGTGGCTCCTTGGGTAAGACTCGAACTTACAACCCGCCGTTATATGGGCTGAGTAGGCCGCTGGAGAAGCGCCGGAATTATACCTCCTCCAATTGTCAACTATGCGGAAAAAAACGGGAAACCGGCCCAGGATACTCCTGAGCCGGCTGCTTACACAACAACCTCTATACTTCGTTAGGAAAGACCTTCCTCAGTCTTTTTTCTCTGGCACCCCCTCATCTTTGCCTTTCTCAAGAAGCCGATCAATCGGCGAATAAGGTCCAAACAATCCCGGCAATTTTTCCGTCTCTTCCAGGGCTCTCGTATAGCTCTCCACCATTTTCAAATTGCTCCAACGCCCTGCCAGTTGAGCTACACGGGAAGGCGCCCCATTTTCATGCAGTAAAGTAGCAAAGGCCCGGCGGAAAGCATGGGGCGAAACACCACGAAGGGCGGCTTCTGCCCCCAGGTTCTTGAAGACTCGCCGTAATCCATCAGGAGTCAAAGAATTTCCCGGCTTCAAACCACCCAACGCAATAAACACCGTGCCTGGATCGCTGCGCTTTTTAGCCTTCAACCATTGCTGGCGGGCCTCCAACCACACCTGTAAATAATCAGCCGTCATTTTACCAAACGTTCCCGGTTCTTCTTTATCACCTTTAGAAATAACGAGCAGCAAGTGATGCTTCAGGCTCAAATCATCAATCTTCAAACGACAAGCCTCAGAAACACGCAACCCTGAATCCGCCAGCAAACAAATCAAAGCCCGTTCCCGCTCCCGTTTTGGAGACTCCATCGTCATGGCTGCATCCAACAAGATTTTCAACTCTTCAGCGGTAAGGGTCCGTTGTTTACGATCGGGCACTGGCGGCAACTTAAAATCTGCGGCGGGATTCTGTTGAATAATCCCCTCACTGGCCAGGAACTTAAAAAAAGCCTTCACCGCAGCAACAGCCTGCCGATGGGTGGCGGGTTGCCACCGCTCAGCCGCATTGGCATTCCAATGACGTAAGACTTTCCGATCAATCTGATCGATCCTGGTAATACCTTCACTCTTTTCCATATAAGCCAGCATCTGCTCGACATTCCAAATGTACTGTTTGATGGTACACGGACTGTACCGAACCTGCTTCAGATCCAACTCAAATTCCTTGAGCAGTTCATTGCTATCCATAAAAACAGATCCTCCGTAAAAGTGTAATGTTTTTGTGAGGTGTCGGTCAGGAGGATTTTAACAGGTCTCCACTCACTATCTCATTATCAATAAAAAATGGAGGAAAATACTTATGGCGGGGAAAAGTGGTAATTTAGGCAGGATTATGGAAAAAGGAATCCGAGAGCCATTTTGTAGTTACGTCAAAACATGCTAAAGTATGTACGGATTCGTTGAAAACAAACCCAGCCACCTCAAAATCATCGTTTAATTAGTATAAGGAAAGGTGACCCTATGTCATCAACATCATATCAAAATTGTGCTCAAACAATCTTAGAATATTTTGTCGCTTGACAGACCCAATACTACATTGGCTACTTTTTTCTAAAGAAGCTTTAATCACTGAGTGAAAAATCTTCAAACCAGCAAAACTACAATAAAAAGGTGTTCTATGTTTACCTTACCTTCTGACCTATATCAAAAATGTCGTGCCATCTTTCATCAATGTGCCGAATTTGAATCCGACAATACTATACGAACTCTTTTTATTACAATAGAGCTGGCACCATTTCACGACGGATTACCTGAAGCCAACACTAAAACTCAACGAATAGATCTTATCCTGAAATACCTTCTCCAGAAGCAACTTACAGATGGCCGACATGTGTTTCCATTTTTCTTAATGGAACTTAGCCAACATTACAGTCCTACCGATAAGCTGCATATTGAAATCACAAACCTGGCACAAGAAATTAGCGAAGAATCTATCGTTCCTATACTTTCATCCTCTATCATATTACAACAAAAAAATACCCTACTCCCCCTAAATCCTTTCTGCGACAGAGGGTGCATTCGAAACCCTCAACGTTTCTTCAATCGAAAACGTCTAATTCGTGACTTAGAATCAATGCTTCCAGCAGGTAATTGCATTGCATTGATTGGGCCTTCGGAAATCGGCAAATCATCCTTGCTATACTACATCTATACGGATCGAGAGAACTGGCAAAAAGACTTCACTGTACTCTATCTTGACATGCAACGAATACGAAATGAAAAAGATTTTTGTAAAGAACTTTTAAGAAAACTTGAAATACCAGATCATGGTGATTTGGATGAAATGAAATGGGTACTACTCGACCATAAAATCATTCTTTTATTGGATGAAATAGAAAAACTGCAAAACCCTGCCTTTTCTACTGACCTACATGGGTTACTTCGTTCGCTTGCCCAAGAAGAGAATTTCAAATTAGCTGTAGCTGCCCAGAAGCCCTTGGAACAAATTTTTCCACCGTTAGATATCACATCTCCATTTCATAATATTTTCACCGAAAGAAACATTGGTCCCTTTACAACTGAAGAAGCTTATGAATTCCTGACTCTACGACTTCAAAATACCGAAATAACTTTTTCCCCAGCAGAAACCGCATGTATTATCGGTAAAAGTCAAAATCATCCAGCCAAGCTACAACTCCTGGCTGGAAAATTATTCGATCAGAAAATGGGAATGTAAAATGCCAATCAAACCGACTTATCCACGTTATATCGGTCCTCCCTTGCCAAAAGTCTTGAATCCGCTTAATCCTCAACATTACCTTATATTCCTAGACTGGATTTTCTTTAAGCCATCACGATTGAAACAATATCTCTGGCAAGCAGACCAAGAACTATATTCCGCGTCGGAATTCAAAGCTTTCCGCGCTGCATTGCAAACACCTGCTTATGGAAATTTAATATGGATGGCATTTATTCCCATATTGCTATTTGCATTTCTTGTTTCCCTGTTACTTATATTCCAAGGAACGGCCGATCAAATACCTAAATGGATAGCGCTTATAATTACAAGTATTTGTTTGACTACAATGGTATCAAGTTTTAAAGTAATGTTTTACGGACTTAGTGGAATAGCACTTAACTTAATTTTAATCGTTGAAGTACTGGTGATATCATTTTTTTTACTGATAATAATAATATTAGGCTCAATACTAGGCTCAAACGGTAGGATCTCAATCATTATAATCAGTATCGGTTTCGGAATAGTAATCAATCAACTGTTAGGAGTATTAGGAATAGCTCTTGGTATAACACTTGCAATAGCAAGTTTTTTTCAACCCGATAGAGAGATTTTGTTTATAGAAATTGGCACATTAAGAATCATCTCCTATATACTTCAAATTGTCCCTGCGATTTTATGGACAATATTTTTCTCTAATTCTACAAAGCACATTATTCATTATCCTTCTTGGGAAAACGAATTAAGAATATTACCACTTCCAGGACAGAAACATTGGTTATCAAAATTGGATAAAACAACCCCAGAAAAAAAACGAGAGATAATTCGAACATTATTACGCAATCCTTTTCAACAATGGATTGTAGCATATATGTTTAACCAACAATTGACTAACCAAAATAATCCCCTATCAGAATTCTATCAAACATTAGTTTCGACTGACTTTGACGAATATGTAATAGAACCTTTGAATAAAAGTCAATTCAAAAACTTCAGCACTGTCAGAGAAATATGGCTAGGAGAAATCAGTAATGTTTTTGTAAAAACTGACAATGCTGGGTTAGATATATATGCGTTAGCTTGGTTTGTTACTCGACCCCTCCGAGATAATTCTGCATCCCCCATTACTTCACTCTCACATCTCCTACTGACCTTAATTGACAAAGAAAAAATTTCAAAATCAGGCATCTCTCTGAAGTTATTTCAAGACGCTATTCAAGCTATTCACCACCTACCCCATGGCGAAGAAATATCATATTCTCTAAATGCATTAATGAAAATGACTCAAGTAAAAAGCCTTGACACTGTAATTACGTTCCAAGTACTTGGAATCGAATTAGAAAAACTAGAAGAACCAATCTTGCGTCCTTCTATAATTGAAGCGCTACGAGCTTTGGGAGATATAGCTATGGAAATAGCCTACTATCAACAGTCCAGCAATATCTCGATACAAGCCGGAGCACTTAATCGAGCAATTGGAATGTTAAATGAATTAATGACCCATACAGAAAAAATCAATCTTCCGGAACAAACGCTACTCGAATTAACAATTGAACGTTGGCAAAGATTGTTGGCAGAGGCTGCTGGTAAATTAGGCGAACAAGCTCTACATGAAATGACTCCATCAGAGCGTAATACAATGATAAGAAGGGAACGACAATCAACTATTTGGATTCATCCAATAGAACCTCTTTTCAATCCGTACAACACAGGAGCCCCTGTCATGCCCCCTCTTTTTGTCGGACGTCAGGATATTTTTGCCCGTATCCAAGAAATCTGGAAAGCAAAAAATAATCCTGATTCCATAATACTTTATGGACATCGAAGGATGGGAAAATCTTCAATATTACGTAACCTGGAAGAATACGCTCCACCGAATTCCTTATTAATCGTTGCCGATTTAAAAGGCGATACAGCTTTTGTTCAAAACACAAATCAATTGTTACGTGGATTAGCAAATCGGATATACCATACGACAAAAAAGCGTGATCTGAAAATAGCGCAGCCTCTTTCCAGTGACTACGAAAACGTTGCAGAGGCATCCCAATCCTTTCAAAATCTATTATGGGATACATTGGATAAGCTGCCACCTGAAAGCAATTTAATTTTAGCCTTAGATGAATTCGAAGCTCTAATTCAAGCCGTAAATAAAGGAAAAGTTGGTCAAGAAATTTACAATTATTTACGAACCCTTTCTCAAGAACCTCGCATTACTATGGTTTTTGCTGGATTGCATACACTAGATGAAATGAGCCGCGATTATAGTCAACCCTTTTTCGATTCCTACGTCAATATACAAGTTTCTTTTCTCTCCTATGAGTCTGCCGAACGGTTAATCGCTCGCCCCACACCCGAGTTTCGACTTAACTACCATCCCGATGTAATTCGGCAAATTTTTCATGAAACGCACGGACAACCTTTAATGATCCAACGAATTTGTCAGGAGCTTGTTAATCAAATCAACTATGATCTTTTCGATCTAAAAAAAGAACGAGAGATCCAAATATTGCCAGAAGATCTTGAAATTGTATTGAGTGACAAATTCGTGCTTAGTATGCATTACCTTAGTGGAATCTGGTCAGATCAAGTAGAAGGTCAAGAATATGCGGCTTCAGTTATGATGTCTCTCGCAAATGGAGCAGTTACTTTAAATGCATTAACTTGTAGTACAGGAATGCCTGAAAAGGATGTATTAATAACACTACATTATCTGGAAACAAGAGATTTAGTAGAGCAACAAAATGGGGTATGGGATTTATGCATTCCTTTGATGCGTCGTTGGTTGAAACTTAAAGAATCCCAATCGACAAGCTGATCAAATGTCATAAATATAAATCGCCTACATTGCCACAAGAATTCAAATTTTCGTTACAACCAAAGCTAACAAGTTTGCACTTTTTCTTGGTCTGTGCTACATTAACTAAAGAAACAACAAAGCCCCCGACTCTGAAATAGTCTGGGGCTCTCGATCCAAGGCGCTCGTACCGCCCTGGTAGGCAAAGTTTATCACAACTTAGCGCTTGTTCAAGCGTTTCTGCCCGCCATGGTCTTGCGCCAGGCGGGCTTTTTCTTACCCCTGGCTTTTTTGCTTTTCCAACGAGGTTCCTATGGGACTCAACGAATCCGATACCCGTGCCAAGCTGATCGATCCGGCCCTGCATGCCCGCGGCTGGACTGAGGATCTTATCAAGCGTGAAGAATCCGCCGGCGCGATCGAAATCGTCAACGGCAAGGCGCGCAAACGTCCCCGGGGCCGCGTGGATTACACCTTGCGGGTCAAAGTGACGCAGAATGCCCAGCCGGTCGCCGTTGCCTTGATCGAAGCCAAGGCCGAGCATTTACATGCCAACCACGGCATGGAGCAGGCTAAATCCTATGCCGACTGTAAACGGTTGAATGTCCCCTTTGTTTTTTCGACCAACGGCCACCTTTTTGTCGAGTTCGATAAATTCACCGGCCTGACTAGCGAGCCGCGTCCTCTGGCTGATTTTCCTACCCCTGCCGAACTCCAGGCCCGTTATGAACGCCGCGTAGGCTTCTCGTTGATTGATCCCGTGGCCAAGCCGCTTTTGACGCGATACTCGGGCGGCGAGGCCTCGCGCCGTTATTACCAGGATGCCGCGATCCGGGCGGTGTTGGAAAAGCTGGCCCGATGTGAGAAGCACAACGAACCCAAGCGGGCTTTACTTTCGCTGGCCACCGGCGCCGGGAAGACTTTCATTGCCGTCCATTTGCTGAAACGGATCGCCGATGCCGGGCTGCTCAAGCGGGCGCTGTTTGTCTGCGATCGGGATGAATTACGCAGCCAGGCGATGCTGGCTTTCCAAAACGTCTTCGGCGCCGATGCCGCCGTTGTGAAGCTGGTCAACGGGGTCAATCAGGCAAAAAATGCGCGGATCCACATCGCCACATACCAGACCCTGGGCGTAGAAGACGAAAACGCCGGCGCCGATTTTCTGACACAGCACTACCCCGAAGGTTATTTCAGCCATATCGTCATCGACGAGTGTCACCGTTCGGCCTGGGGCAAATGGTCGCAGGTGTTGACCCGTTACTCGGACGCGGCGCAGATCGGCCTGACCGCCACCCCGCGCCAGTTGGAGAAAACGGAAACCAGCCCCGAGACGGCGGCCGATGAGCAGGTCACTGCCGACAACTTGAAATATTTCGGCGAGCCGGTCTACGAGTACACCATGGCCCAGGCGATCGAAGACGGCTACCTGGCCGCCTGTGAGATCGTCCGGCGTGATATTTTCCTGAATCAAAAAGCGGCGACCGAACGGGAAACCGGGCTGGACCAGGCCGATCTGGAGGATAAGCAGCTGCTGGATCCTATCACAGGCCAACCGTTGACGGTGGCCGATGTCAAAGAACATTATGAAGCCGGGCAGTTCGAGGCGTCGCTGCTGCTCAAGGATCGTGTCGAAGCGATGGCTCAGGACCTTTTTACCGGGCTGCTGGCCAGCGGCGGGCCGGAGCAAAAGACGATTATTTTTTGCGTCCGCGATACTCATGCCGATCTGGTCGCCGAGGCATTGAACAACCTCTATGCTTTTTGGTGCGCATCCCAGGGGCGAGAGCGGTTGGAGCCTTATGCTTTCAAATGCACCGCGGCCGGCGGTTCGGAGCAATTAAGCGAACTGCGGGGCGCCGAGCGCCGGCATTTTATCGCGGTGACGGTCGATCTCCTGACCACTGGGGTGGATGTGCCGTGGGTGCGTAACATCGTTTTCTTCAAATACGTCCGTTCTCCCATTGCTTTCTATCAAATGGTGGGACGCGGGACCCGCTTGCATCCAGCCTCGGGCAAGCTGATGTTCCGGCTTTACGATTACACTGATGCCACGCGGCTTTTTGGGCAATCCTTTATGACCAAAGCGGTGACGGTCAGGCGCGACGGCCTGGGGCCGGAAGAGCATGAAAAGGAACGCCAGATCCAGGTGGAAGGGATCGAAGTCCATGTCAGTGATGCCGGACGTTACATCCTTTCGGATGTGGACGGCAAGGCCATGCCGGTCACGGTGGAAGAGTACAAACAACGCCTGGCGGAGCGAGTGCTGGCCGAGGCGGCGACATTGGAGGAGTTCCGGGCCCGGTGGGTGGATCCAGGCGAGCGGCGGGCCCTGATGGCTCGCCTTCCCGACGGCGGCCGGGCGCCTTCCCTGGTGCGGCAATTGGAAGAAATGGATACCTTCGATCTGTATGATGTGCTGGCCGAGCTGGCCTATGGCCTGGCGCCGAAAAACCGCCAGGAGCGGGCGGCGGCTTTTTCTTACAAAAATATGGCCTGGCTGAACGGCCTGCCGGCGGCTTCGACGCAGACGCTGCTGGCATTAGCGATGCAGTTCTCCCGCGCCGGCGTAGAGGGTCTGGAGAATCCCAAGGTTTTCCAGACGCCAGAGGTGCAGAAGGCCGGCGGATTGGATGCGCTCAAAGCATTGGGTAAACCGGTGGATGTGTTGAAAGAGACCAAAATACGGCTCTTTGCGGCGTAGAGTATAATATCGAGATTCCTCCTAACGTAAGAGGTGGTTGATGAAACTGGCAAAAGTTCGGATTGAAAATGTCCGGCATATTCAGGATTTAACGCTAGATTTTACTGATTCTTTGGGGCAGGTGCGCGATGTTTCACTCATTGTTGGGCCTAATACCAGCGGGAAGACGACGATTCTGGATGCCATTGGAATAGGATTGGGGATTGCTACAGGATTTTCCTATCAACGTCCCGGCTTTACTTTGAACATCCCTGCATTTGTACGGCGGGGAGCTTTGGATTCTAAAGTTACCTATTGGATTCGCTTTACTGATAAAGAGATAATAACGGCAAAAGAATTGAATTCTTTAGTGGGGGAATCGCAGCAGATCTCTGACCTTAATGAAGTCCAGGTTACTTGGAGTTACCCTGATCGCAATTGGCAATTCGTTAATGGACGTATATTTTGTAAACCTTACAAATCTTCTTTGTCCCTTTTTAAGAGTCGGGAGTTGGTAGCCCGGCTGCTTTCAACCGGGCGAGTAGATTGGAACTGGTTTAAACGAGTAGGAACCATTATTTCTTTTGATCAACAACGTAGGTTTTTGGAAAAAACGATCCCGGCTGATGTTTGGGATATCATTAATTACGGTAAACCCGAAGAGATCCCCGAAGATCGTCGAACGAGCGATCCTAAAACAATTCTGCTTTCTTTGGCAATTCGAGATAGCATTCAAGCCGCGATCAATTCACCGCAGGGACAGTTCAAACAAATCCAGGAACGGTATGCGGATATTTGTGCTCCTCATCGATTAGAAGGCGCTATTCAAAATGAATTAGGCCAGCTGGATTTGAAATTTTCAGATGGAAATACAGAGTACAATTACGAAGGATTGAGTAGCGGCGAGCAAATGATATTGCTCTTTCTGATCAGAATGGTCAGTGAACATATTCACCAGTCGATCGTTCTGATTGATGAAATCGAACTGCACCAACATCCTTTGTGGCAACGCCGGCTGCTTTACCTTTTACCGAAGATGGGGATCAACAATCAGATTATTGCTACGACGCATTCGGATTATTTGCGGGATGTTGCTCCTCCCGGTTCTGTGATCGACTTAGGCAATCTGGGAACGCAGGAGGAAAATGTATGACCTGCTATCTGGTATGTGAGGGAGATCCGACACAACTGGATCTTCGCGTGCTGGATAAAATTATTGCCCAAAAAATGAATTTGCCCATTTTAGTAAAATCTGCTGGTGGTGAAAACAGCGTTAAAGCGGTTGCCGGTTACCTGGAAGATAGTTCTCGACCTGCCCCCGACAAGCCAGCACAGAATCGTGGGTACAGTATTCGGGATCGCAATTATCATCCGCTTCCGATTGTGCAGGCTTCCGCATGGAATCAGCCGAATTGTAAACATTTTATCTGGCGCCGGCATGAAATCGAGAATTATCTCCTGGAGCCAGAGGTAATTTTTACGTTGTTCGAAGGCTGGCGACAAGACAATATCAGAGGAAGTGATCGGTTGCCTGATACGTTGGGAGATGTAGAAGCCACTTTGAGAATTCTGGCTCAGCCGCTTTTAGAAAACCATGCGGGCGAACTCGCCTTGTATGATCTGAAGGGAAAGCGTTCATTTATGGATTTGTCCTGGAAGGAATCTTCTCGCAAGCGGAATTTGCCGATGGGACAACGTTACTGGGATCAAAACACCTGGATTAATTATCTTGTTCAAGAAAGTCTTCATCTTAAGACTGCTTGTAATGGATTGAGCGTAGATCCGGATTTTGAGCAGCCGGCTTTGCGGCAGCGGTATCTTTCCGCTTTGGAAGGGATCAGAGATCCAACCTTTTTTAACAATGGACAGTTCCTATGTGATTTAGACGGGCATGCTTTGATGTGGGAGTTTTGGAATTGGGTTCATGGGCTGGGAATTTCCATCAATCGAGAAGATCTGGGTACTCAATTGATCGACGCTTTGAATCACTGTTATCATCCGGGGCTTTTCTCGCCGAACGACTTTGAGGAACTGGCGAATCGGTTGATATAAGTTTGTAACCGTTCAGGGGCCCCCCAGGGGAGGGGTGAACAGAACGAAAAAATCTA
>CAZCTC010000087.1:0-31346 GCA_964501335.1 uncultured Anaerolineales bacterium
GTCTACTTGCCGCTGTCTACTTCCGCTGAATTTTCATCTTTCGGGGTGCCGCCCCCGGCATGGCCTTCTGTCCTGAAAATAGCCCTTTATGGCATGGCCCCGGCCTTGTAACGTCCCGCAAATGGCCCTTTCCCCGTAAAACACGACGCGCTGGATCGGAAGAGAGAGTTTTTTGTTTATGTTTTGCGCGCATCAGAATGCGCGCAAAACATAGGCTTTTTCCAGAGCCGCACAGGCGACGCAGGCTGTCTACTGTCTACTTTCTTTGGCTTTTTCCAGAGCCGCCCCGGCAACGCGGGCTGTCTACTGTCTACTTGCTGCTGTCTACTTTCTTTGGCCTTTTCCAGAGCCGCACAGGCAACGCAGGCTGTCTACTTTCTACTGTCTACTTCCTGTTGATTTCCACAGTATTGAAATTCTGAATAAATGCTAAAATAACGCCATGACATTTTTAGTGGCACGGTTTCAAACCACACACAAATGGCGCTTCTGGTCCGGCAACCTGCTTCTCCTTGGAGGATGGCTCTGGCTTTATCGAGCCGTCTTCATCCACCTGCAAACAATCTTCTCCGACGAGGATTTCCTGGTCAATCGGCTCCTGCTGATCGGCACGCTCCTGCTCTTCGCCGTTCAATTCTATCGCGCCCGCCCACCATGGCGCCGGATCGATCCCTTACCCCGGGTGCGCCTCCCGGCCCTGGGCCTGACAATGGTCGGGTCCATCCTCTACCTGCTCGCCGAACGCTTCCTGGACATGCCTGCCCTTTCAACCGCGCTCTTCGTCCTTTCCACCTACGGCCTGCTGGGACTCTGGCTCACCCCCTCGCAATGGGAAGCCGGCCTCTCGGCCGCCCTGTTGCTCATCGCCGTACTGCCCTTTGGAGATCAACTCCAGACCTTCATCGGCTACCCGTTACGCCTGATTACCGCCGCCATCATCCGCGACGGACTTCAGGCCTTCGGCATCCAGGTCGTCGGCATGGATACCCTCCTGCTGCTGGAAAAGGGCACCGCCAAAATCGATCTCGCCTGTAGCGGGATCAAAAGCCTCTGGACCGGCCTCACCTTTCTCCTCGCCGTCACCTGGATCGAACGGCGAGCCATCAACCTGCGCTGGGGCGGTCTGACCCTGCTGCTGGGATTCCTGATCTTCATCGCCAACACCGCCCGTATCGCCTTCATCGTCGTCGCCGATATCATCCTCCAACAACCCCGGCTGGCCCAACTCGTCCACGTCCCGCTGGGAATGCTCATCCTGATCGGCGCCTGTATCGTCCCGATCCCGTTGCTGCGCCGCCAACCGCTCCTCACCGCCGGCGACAGCGAATCCAACCAACGTGCTTCAAACTGGCTGGCTCCGGCGCTCTTCATCCTCGCCCTGGGACTGGGATTTCTCTACACCCCCCGCCCCCTGCCGGCCTTGAATCCACCGCCGGCCTGGGAGATTCCATCCGAATTCAACCTGACCGCCACATCCCTCCAACCCACACAAATCGAATGGTTCGCCCGCAGCGGTGCCGAATCGGTGACCGTCTGGAACTTCGACCGCCAGGGCTTGCAAGGCACCCTGATCCTGGTCCCCAACGCCGGCTGGGACCCGCAGGCCCGCCCCGAACGCAACCTGGAAATCGACGGCTTCATCCTGGAAAGCACCGCCATCCTCCTCCCCGCCTCCGACTTCCCCATCCACCACAGCACCTTCACCAACGGCTCGGAAAAGCGCTCCGCCGTCTACTGGTTCCAATCGGCCGACCGCGTCACCGACGACTACATCACGCGCATCTGGGATTCCACCGCCTCCAACTGGACGCTGGTCATCATCAGCTTCGATCAACTCCACGCTCCCCAAGATCCCCCCCTGGCCGAATTCATCACCCGCTTACGGGACCTTATCGAATTACGAGGTAAAAAATGAACGAATCAAAAATTAGGAGGAACCTGTGATTAAACGTTATATTCTTAATCCCCGCATCTGGGGATACGGCCTCTTCTGGTCCTGGAATCTCATCTTTCTCGCCTTTATGGGACTGGGATTTGCGCCCCTCTTCATACCGCTCATGATCCCGGCCACCCTGGCCGGCATCATCCCGCCGTTCTATATCATTTCCGGGCTCGTCCTGACTCTGATTCCCTTCGTCGCCGTCGTCCTCGGCGCCACCCGCCTGCGCCGTGAACCCTTACGCCTGCTGGCCCTCGGTTACGGCGTCGAAGGGCCCCTGATGATTGCCCTGATCATTCGACTCTTTCTGCTCCGCGATGCCACCCCCCTCGTCAATCTCCTGCTGGGAGCCGGAACGATCGGTCTCGCCGTCTTCCTCTGGGAACTGATCGACGACCAAATTGCCGACCGTCACCCCGCCCTGAGTTACTTCCGGCTCTTCGGCGCCACGCTGCTGCTGGGGCTGGGCCTCTACATCGCCGTCTGGGGCATGTTCTACGCCATCCCCCTGCTGGCCAGTCTGGGCGACATCGTCACCTCCAGCCTGATAGGTCTGGGCGAAATGCTGACCCAGGGCTCACGCGCTCTCATCTTCGCCCCGTTGGGCATCATCCTCTTCCTTTATACGCTGACCCTGCTCGTCGGCCTGCCGATCGCCGTGCCCCTCCTTTACACCCGCACCTGGAAACACAGCATGGATACGCTGCACAATCGCCGACAGGGCCGAATAGCCGCTGCTCTCAGCGGAGCCACGCTGATTGTCGCCGCGCTGATCTTTGTCTTCCTGAACATCCAACCGCAAAAACAGGCCTTCGCCATGCTCGCCGCCCCGCCGCTTTCCCGCAACGAAGCCCAGGCCCGCCTGCAACAGGAATCCCTCCTGCGTGAGGGGCTGGTCAATGCGTACCTCTCCTCCTATCGCTACCTGGGCACAATTGGAGAAATGGAACATGTCCAGGATCTCTATCAACAAACGCTGAAAATGTCTCCCGAACAAAGCGCCGGGGTTGAACGGTTTTACGACATCGTCGCCCGGCCGCTGCTCTACGACCCCATATCCTCACCGGTCTACGACCAGCGAGAACGCACCACGATAGCCATGAAAGAAGATCCCGCACGGGCCGCCGAACTCTACCAGCAATTCTTCGACCGCCCGATCACCAAAGGAGAGCGCTCCACCATTGCCAATGCCGTCCGCCACAATATAGATCCCAACCAGGCCTTGCAGGCCTGGCAGGCCGTCGACGACCGGGAGGTCCATCTCACCCAACAGGAACTCACGGTGACCGAACATGGAGACTGGGCCTCGATGGAACTCTTCGAAGTCTATCAAAATATTTCCGCCCAACGGCAGGAAGTGGTCTACTATTTCAGCCTGCCCGAATCGGCCGTCCTCACCGGACTCTGGCTGGGCAACAGCCCCGACCGCGCCGCCCGCTTCAATTTCCACGTCGCGCCGCGCGGAGCCGCCCAGCAGGTCTACCGCAACCAGGTTCGCTATCAAATCGACCCGGCGCTCCTGGAACAGGTAGGACCGCGGCAATACCGGCTGCGCGTCTTCCCTATTGAACCGCAAACGGTAAGCCGGGGGAATTCTCAGGACAACATCGGAACGATTAAGGTCGGCCCAAAACTCTACCTCTGGATGACCTGGCAGGTGCTCGGAAATTCAGACAACAGCTGGCCGCTGCCCCATCTCTCCGATCTGCGCAATGTCTACTGGGACTTCCAGACTCAGCGCACGCTGAACGGCAAATCCTGGTCGATAGGAAATGTCTGGTTGCCGGCCTCCATCCCGGCCACCACTCCCATCCAACCAACCGCCCACCGGGTTGACTTCCCCGACGGCCGGAGTGTGATCCTGCGCCCCGCTGCGGCCGAAAATCAGGCGGCCCTGCCCCGCAATACCCGTCTGGCCGTCGTCATCGACCGCTCCCACAGTATGCAGCCCCAGGCCGATGCCGTCCAGGCCGCTCTCAAAGAACTGTCCGCACAGGTCGATCCCGCCGGCGTGGACCTCTACCTCACGGCCTCCGATTACCGCGGCGAAGGCCCTTCCCGCACGACCCTGGATAAACTCGATCCCGGCGAACTTTTCTACTACGGAGGACAAAATGCAACTCAGCTCCTGGAACAGTACGCCTCCCTCCAGAAAGGTGAAAACTATGCCGCGGTCCTGGTGCTCACCGACGATGCCGGCTACGAAGCTACCGGTAAAGCCCCCGCCGCCCTCACCACCACCCTTTCCGCCGCTCCGTTGTGGATGATCCACCTCAACAGCACCTTCCCCAGCGTTTACGACGACGCCACCATGGAAGCCTTGCAGGCCAGCGGCGGCGGCGCCGTCACCAGCCTGGACGAAGCCCTCAACCGGCTGGCCGACCAGCTTGCCGGCCACGATGACCGGCTTGACGGTTATACCTGGACCACCGTGTCGCAGACGGAAGCCGCTGGCCAGGAAGCCACGCTGCACGCGGCCGGCGATCCCTTTGCCGCCTTCGCCGCCCGGCGTCTCATCCTGGCTGAAATGCACCGGCAGCGCGGCAAACTGACCGACATCGATATCCTGGACAATCTGCATGATATTGCCATCCGGCACACCATCGTCACCCCTTACTCATCCATGCTGGTATTGATCAACGCCGAACAGGAACGCCAGTTAAAGGATTTATCAAACGATGAAGATCGCTTCACGCGCGAGCAGGAAGCCGTCGGGGAAACCCAACCGATTGTAGTCCCGGAACCGAAGGAACTGCTGCTGGCCCTCGGCCTGCTGGGATTGCTGGCCGGGTTCGTTCTTTTCCGTCGTTCAAAATAAAAAAGCCGCCTGTGCGATCGGCGTGAAAGACATAAAAAACGTAGTGCCGCATAATTCACTCAGACCTCACCGCAAAAACACTGGGGACACAGAGAAAAAGCTCATGTTTTCGCGCGCATTCGGATGCGCGCGAAAACATAAATAAAAGACTCTCTCCTCCCAACCAGCGCGTCGCTTTTTACGCGAAAAGCACCTGTTGCGGGACGTAAAAACCGGCTATTAAGCAAATCAACGAACAACCGGACAGAACGTATAAACATATTTTGGGCGGCTTTAGAAAGCCGCCCAAAATATGAACAAACCTACTCCACCACCATCACGCTCGCCTGAGCCTTAAACGGACAGGGCAGCGTCGGATCGAAAACGATATCGATCGCGCTGGCCACCATAAACCCACCGATCTCCTGCGCGGCGACCTCCGGCAGCATATCCGGCGTTGCCTTATTGACATCCTGCGCAAAGACATAGATCCGCCAGACCCCCTCCAGCCGCAGTTTGTAGCGCAGTAAAATCCGATAGACCAGCTTCATCTCGATCGAGCCGGTATAAACGCCGTCATTGGGCTTTGAATCGTAGCCCATACCGTCGTCCAGCAAATTGACCCAAAAATACATATTGTCCGGAGAACGCAGTAACGCAAAAGCATAGAGATCCGGTCCCCAATAATACCCCTCCCCTTGACGCCTGAAACGGGTATGGATCATCAACGGCCCCTCAAACGCATGATGGATCGCCGGCACATCGATCTCCACCCCATCGCTCACATGCGTATTGGTCTGAGTCTCCGTCACCGTATGGGTGTAAGTATTTCCGGTCGTAACCCGCTTGTAAACCCAATGCACCCCGACCGGATATTCGGTCCCGGCCGAAAGCGGTGCCGAATAGGTAAACTCCGCACTGACCGACTCGGAAAGGGTCAGTTCGCCGACGGCCGGCGGAGTCGCCTCCTCCCCCCGCCACCAGGGATCGGCCGCATCCGACAGGCCCACAACGGCCGCCCCCGTAGCAATCGCCGAAGCAACGCCGGCAATCGTCAAACCGGCATCCCCTGGAATCCCGCCGGGCTCAGGGGTGCAACATTCCACATGCCCCGTCGTCTCATCGATCGTGCCGCCCACCGCCGTCCCGGCCGTCCCTTCCCCCAGAGCGGCCGCAATAATGGCCACCAGAGCGGCGATCGCCGCCACAATCCAGGCAAAAATCTTCCACCAGGGATCCCCATAAGGCAAAGGCCCATGCACTCCCGCGTAGGCCGGATTGGGATAGAAAGCCATCTCCATCCGGGCCGGAATCCAGGGCCCCCGGACCGGCCGGCACTCCCGATTCCGTTCGGTGCAGGGCAACCAGCGATCCTTCGGCCAGATCGCCTCCAGCCGGGTCATCTTAAACGTCCCTTGATCCAACTCGCAGACATATTCCCCGGTCACCGCATTGCGCGTCGTCTTGGAAACAAAAATCTGCTTCAGCGTGCGCTTTAACTCCAGCCCCTCTGCCTTCGCAATAATACTGACGATCTTCTTTCCCGGCGTCCCCGCTTCAAAATCAGCCAGCCAGGAAACCTGCACCGCCCCCCCGGCCGGAATCTGAGTAAAAGAATAACTATGCGCCGTCGGCACAATCCCGGGATCGCTGATTCCTTCCAGATAAATTGTCACATTGTGCAATGTGCTGTCAGAGACATTGGTATAAAAACAGGTAATCAACTGCTTCTTCAACGCTGTATCGAAAATGCCGTCCGGGAGCATCACCCGGGTATAGGGCTCCACGGAAAACGGTCGGCGCTGGATATCCATTGGAGTTATAGCCATCGTCTCACCCCTCCTCATCGACCAAAACAAAGGTTACACCGCCGCTGAGCCGTTCTCGCTCCCGGCTGACCACCTGAATCAGGGTATAGGTCTGCGCCGGCATCTTCGGCGGCCTGACCGCCAGATAGACGGCAGTTCGTTCCCCGGGCCCTAATTTCAATTCCACCTCCCGCATCCACTCCCCGGTATCGGCATCCTCGCACCCCGGCTTCAACGAAAGGCTGACTTGAAAATCCGGCGGCACATAGGGACGCCGCCCCGGCAACCCCAACTGACAGAGCAATTCCTCATTCAACTCGCCCCCCAATTCCAGGGTCACCACAAACAACTTCCCCTGGCGCAAGGGAGCGGCGATCTCGATCGGCAACAGCTGCATTCGTTTCATCATTGCCAGCACGGTAAGATTCTTCTGAGCGATCTGATGGTAAAGCGGCGGATTGAAATCGTCCGGCGGCGGGGCCGGCAACGGATCGCCGTAATGGATCACCTCGGCAACCAGACACTCATGCCCGCCGTTGACGATAACTGGAATCCACGGCACCACACAGAGCACCCCTTTCACCTCACCCGGCCCCAAATCGACAAAAGCCGAACCGATCAACGTGGAATTGCTCCGCAGCACCCCGGCTGCCGGATTGGCCCAGTAATATTTCACCTGAGCCCCCAGGGCCGGCACATCGCCCTGATTCTGCACCCGGGCCCAAACAAAAGCCGGCTGGCCCGCCACCGGAGAACCGGGCGTCCCGTTAGGATCATTCCCCGGCACGACCCAGATATCCGGACTGTTCCACCAGTAGGGAGTCCCATCCCGAATCACGAGGCTGACAGGCATATCGTTTCTCCTTTCTACAGGAAACAAAAAGGAAGTGATCTTTGCCATTTTCGCACAGCACACTGCAATAACGCACAAAAATGGCTGATAAAAACAAAAGGGGAACGCTTTCAAGATAACATGAAGAGAAACGAGGATCTATATACCCGAAGGCCGCCGAGGATATATCTTAAGATACAGTTCTAACCAACAAGATAGAGGAATTTTAAGGTTTCACCCTATCGTCCAAAAATGCGCAACAGCCGCTTACAATTTCTGAACTGCGCAGTCGACAAAAAAAGCTCATAATTTCGGCGACTTTCTGAAGCCGCCGAAATTATGAATAGAAAATAACTCTCTCCCTCGCGTAGCATCCCGCGCGTCGCTTTACGCCGAACAAAAGCCCTTTGCGGGATGCTAAAATGCAACAGGCATTTTTTTGAAACCGTAGTAAACTACAGCTCAATTTAATCCGCTCTCGCAATTTTGAAAGGAGCAACCATGGCAAAGCAAAGATCCGACAGCTACCACCTGGGAAGGATCCTGGGGCTTTTTGCCGGCTACCTCACCGCCCAACAGGCCTGGGCCCTCTACCAGCTCTTCAAATGCGATGTCGTCAAAACCCTGCAATCGCCGCTCGATCCGGCCCCGCCCCACAAGCCGTTCTCAGAAACCACTGAAACTGAAACTTACATCCGGCAACACACTCTCGAAGACGGCATCGAACGGATCGTCTACACCCCCCAGGTTCGCCGGCATACCACACCCATCGTCATGCAACACGGCATGTGGCACGGCGCCTGGACCTGGGAACTCTGGCAAAAACGTCTCGCGGAACTGGGCTGGGAAACCCACGCTCACAGCCTGCCCGGCCATGGCCGCTCTCCCGTGCGGCGGCCCATCGCCCGTTGCACCCTGGATTACTACCTCGCCTTCCTCAAAGCCGAAATCGATCGCCTGCCCACCCGCCCCGTGCTGATGGGACACAGCATGGGCGGAGCGTTGACTCAGTGGTACCTCAAATATGTCGATAACGATCTTCCGGCCGCTATCCCCGTCGCCCCCTGGACCTCGCACAGCATGTTCAAAGACGGCACGCTGCGCCTGATCGCCTACGACCCGATCGGGATTCTGATGATGTTGAAAACCTGGGACGCCACCCCGCTGGTCCGCCCCGGCCCCGGCAGCGGCGCCCGCTTCCTGGCCGGACCGAACGCAGTCATCCCGCTGGATGAGATCACCCGCCGCCTCGGCCCGGAATCGACCCTGGTACTTTACCAGCACAACCCGCCCTTCTGGTATCCGCCGACCCAAATCCGCGCTCCCCTCCTCTGGGTGGCCGGAGAAGACGACCCGCTCCTGGTCGAACCCGCCCAGCGCCGTTCGGCCGACTTCTACCATGCCGATTACTACGTGGCCCCCAAAGCCCGCCATAACGTTATGATGGAACACAACTACCTGGAAACCGTCGAGGCCATTCACACCTGGCTGGAACGAAAAAACATCAACTGAAAGGAATAGACTGTGAGCGCCCCCTACAAACCCAAAACCCAGGCCGAACTCGATGCCATCCCGCCGGAGATCCTGGCAGAACGCATCAAAAAAAAGCGCTACGAAATGTATACCGCCATCATAGGCCCCGTAACCGTAGCGCTCTGCTTACTTCTTACCTGGATTATTCCGGAGATCCAACATCCCAAAGGAAATTTAATCACAGCATTGGTGATATTCTTCATCGCTGTAGGAGTAGCAACTGCCGTAGGAATCGTACGGGGACGAGAAATCAGCTATTGGGAAAGAGAAATCAAAGAATTTCACCAGCGCCGTTAATCTCTCGTTTATAACTGCCACGGAAAAAAGAACAACCCGTGCGGTTAGCCCTGAAAAGCGGAAGAAAAAAAGCCTATGTTTTAGCGCGCTTCAGAAAGCGCGCTAAAACATAAACAAAAAAAATTCTCTCCCCCCTGCTTCGCACAGCGCGGCGCTTTTTACCGGGAAAGCATCTGTTGCGGAAGCAAAAGCCGTTTTTAATCGGCACTAATGAACAAACCACTTCACATCCTGACTACCGGCACGGGGTCCCGCTCTACCATCTTCTTATAGTGCACCGCCGGATACCCCACCACCATCGCCCCATGAACCTGATGGCCCTTCGGGATTCCCAGCAGCCGGCGCATCTGCGGATCATTACGCGCAACCACCGTCACATAACCCGAATAAAACCCCTTCACGCCCGCCGCTTCTCCGGCCAGCGTCATCGAATGGAGCGCCAGCGCACAATCCGTCTCCCCAAACTGCGCGACCTTTTCTGCATGAGCCACAATCAACCCCGGAGCTCCATGAAAAACAGGATCTTCCCCCTTCTTCAAGGCCTCCCACATCGCCAGGAACTCAGGAACCAGCCGGGTCACCTCGCCCAATCCCGGCAGCACCTTCCCCAATCCCTGCGCCACCGGATTGGAAAGCAACGAGCTGAGCTGGCCCATATACTCCGCGGCCCGGCGTGAAATCTGCTTCAACAATGCCGTATCCTCAATCACGATCAAACGGACTTCCCGCACATTGTGCGCGGTCGGCGCCAGCGCGGCCGCCTCCAGCAACAGCTCCCAATGCGCCGGCTGGATCGGCTGCTCGCGAAATCGGCGGATAGAACGACGTGAACGTAACAAGGCCATCATGGATTCCGGATTCGGCAAGGCCCCACCCTCCACCGGTTTGACCCGCACAGCGCTGTGTTTCACCGCACCCGTCGGGCAGACCATGACGCAGTGCCCGCAACGCACGCAGGTCTCCGGCCGCGCCGCAACCGCCGATGCCGTCCCCTTCTGTTCCAGGCACAACGTCGGACAAACTGACGCACAAAGCCCGCAGTGCGTGCATACGCTCCCATCGACCACAATTTCTATCCGCTCGCCAACTACGCCCGTCATCGTTCAATCTCCTTCGAGAAAAATTTTTATTTCTGCGCATCGCCAGAGGCGATACGCAGAAATAAACAAAACACTAAAACTTCGGCATCTGCCATTCCAACCGCCAGTAAACGCCGCTTTCCCGCGCCATAAACCCTTCCTCTACCATCTCACGGCGCAACAGACAGTAATCTTCATGGTGCTGTGTGATAAGCTGATTGACCTCCAGCTCGGTATACCGCCGCTCCATCTCGAAATGATTCGCCAGCCACTTCAAAACGACCAGCCGCTTTTTATACCCCATCGGCAACGCCTTGATCTGCTCGTCTTCGATGAAAGCACGCAGAATCTTCTGCTCCCACGCCTCATATTCCACATGGTTGGTCAACAGGGCCATCCCGTCGGCCTGAAGTGAACTCACGACGTGCGCCACGGTCGTCTGAAGCTTGTCTACATTCAACCGGTACAGGTGATCATTTCCCTCGCTCCGCATCGTAACCAGCTCCAGCTCCTGCAACTTACTGAGATGATGAGAAACCGTAGGCGCTTTCAAATCCAGCAGCGTCGACAGTTCATCCACGCCGCATTCCCGATTCGCCAGAATCCCCAACGCCTTCAACCGGCTCTCATTGGCCAACGCCTTGAAAATTTCCAGCAATGCACTCATATCTTCTTGAGTCATATCCGCCTCTTCTTCGATGAATAACTAATTAGAATTATATCGAAATACTTAAAGTTGTCAACTGGAGCTTTCTACCTGTCCTGAAAATAACCGGGATTTTAACGCAGAGCCGCAAAGAGGAGGTGTACCCTCTTTTTTTACCTTGTAGCATCCCGCAAATGATCTTTTCCCGGTCGGAAGCGACGCGCGGTGCGAAGCAGGGGAAGAGAGTTTTTTTGTTTATGTTTTCGGCGGCTTAAGAAAGCCGCCGAAAACATAGGCTTTTCCAGAACCATGCCGGCCACGCATCTTCACAAATCTCTTCTTCTTTCACGTTTCACGTTTTAGAACCTCTTTACCGGCACAGGCTTCCGCACAATCATCCGCCGATACCGTACCCCCGGATACCCCAGCGCAATCGATCCCTGCGCCCGATATCCCTTCGGAATGCCCAGCAGCTCGCGCATCTTCGCATCGCTTCGCGCCACCACCGTGACATAGCCGAGATAGAATCCCTCCACACCCACCGTCTGCCCCATCAGCGCCGCCGCCTGAAGAGCCATCGTGCAATCCGGCTCACCGAACCGCATCCCCTCTTGAGCATAGACCACCATCAACCCCGGCGCATGATGCATCACCGGATCCCCCCCGGCTTTGACCTCTTCCCGCATCGCCAACAGCTCCGGAATCAACGCGATGCCCTCCCGCAGCTCGGCAATCGGCAGGATCTTCCCCAGCCCCCGCACCACCGGATTGGAAAGCAAAGTCGCCAGCCGCGCCGTATACTCCGCCGCACAGCGTGAAATCTCCCGCAGCCGGGCCGGATCTTCGACGATGGTAATCCGCACTTCCCGCGCATTATGAGCCGTCGGCGAGCAGGCCGCCGCCTGCAACATCAACTCCCAATGCTCCGGTCGGATCGGTTGCTTGTTAAACCGCCGGATCGACCGCCGGGTACGAAAGAGAGCCAGCAAAGCCCCCGCCTCCGGCAACGCCGTCGTCTCGATCGGTTCCCCGGCCTGCACGCCGCTGTGATTCACCGCTCCCGTCGGGCAGACCGCCACACAATGCCCGCAGCTCACGCACGCCTCAAGCCGGGCCGCTACCGCCGGTGACTTCTCCTTCTGCTCCAGACATAACGTCGGACAGACCGACGCACACAGTCCACACCGGCTGCACAACTCCGCATCGATCGCAATCTGCACCCCTCCACGCCCGGCTTCCCCCATCACGCCCTCCTGAACACGGAATCTCAAATCGCCCTCACCATATACCGGAAATAGTTTTTGGCAATAACAAAAAGGGGCACCCGGATGTGCCCCTTATAAAACGGCTTATCTTTTTCTATAGCTCGCATACTTTCTTTGTCTCTTCTTTGGGAGACCTTCCGAATCTGCTTTGATATGCTCCTCTTCCTCCTTTTCCTCCTCCTCTTCCTCTTCTTCCTCTTCTTCCTCTTCTTCCTCCTCTACCCCTTCTTCTTCTTTCTCCTCCTCTAAACCTTCCTCTTCCTCAGATTCCTGGATTTCTTCCTCTACATTCACGCCAGATTTCTCCTGCGATTCCAGTTCCTCGGGGGTTTCTTTCGACTCTTCCGTGGATTCCTTTTGCTCTTGAGTCATCTCCTCAAATTTCCGCTTCTGTCTCCCAGAAGAATATAGATTTTGAACTGCAACTTTAAGCTGCTGTTCACTTTCCTTATTTTGAGGATCTTTACAAAACTTCAATACACTTCCTACCAAAGGCTTAATTTCACCCGGAATGGCAGCCTGTGAGTCTTTTTGATTTACAGCAAACTCAAGTGTCATTCTCAAAGTGTCCTCGCCGGTTTTGGCTATTTTACTTTTTAAACCCTCCTCTTTAGGGGTCAAGGCCTTCTTCTTACGCAGCTTCGAATTGACTTTTGTGGCACCCACAGGCGCCATAGGATTGCGCTCCATTAAAGCTTCTTTTACCGGCCAGATACGTCCGGCTCCCTGAAAAGCAAGATAAGTAGGAACGGCTTCTTTATAGTCACGCGCCACTTCCAATTGACCGAGCCCTTTAGTATGATCGATAAAATCCACAACCTCCTCAGCTTTATCCTGTCGACGCCCATTATCTTTGATTCCAGTCAAAAGATCTTTAATTTCAGAAACTCGTCGATCATATTTATCACCTGTATTCGCCACCGCAAAAGCTTCCTGAGGAGATAAACCCGTCCCCCTAAGTATTTTTCCTAATTTCATAACATGATTGTGATAAGTACCGGCTTCCCTTATTTTAGCGCCCCGCGGAAGAGCGCCGGGTTTTACATTCATATTCACACCCTTGGTGTTTTCACTCAACTGATATCCAACTTTTACACTTTTCCGCTGAGAGGGTAAATAGTTCATAGTGAATAAGAACTCAGAGAGAGAAAATTGCTGCATTTTCCCTTGTTCCGCCACAACCTGATTCGCCAGACTTTTCCCATTCAGGGTAGGTTGCATATCCTCATTTAACAACTTTGAACTCACCAGCAATTCATTTAATGCTTTCTCGCTAACTTTTTGTATCTGAGGATAGACTGCTTCAACCCGCTGTTTGAGCTGGTCATGTGGGATCAAGGTCAAATCGAGCGGTTCTGCCAAATTTTTACTTTCCTCTTCGCTCTCAGCATCTTTTCCAGTAGCAGTTTGCTTTCCTTTATAAGCGGGAATTTCTGTTGACTCCAACTCACAGGCTTCATAATCACGCCTTAAATTATCAACTTTTTCACGCAACCCTTTGGTAGGAGAATAAGGAGCAACAATCTTTACCAATTCATCTTTCAATTTTTCCCATGCACTGTCCTCGGTTGCTTTTTTATTCTTACAAATGTCCCCCACTCTTTTTTCAATACTCGGATTGATTTCATTTTCACGAATTCTTTTATCCTTTACTACCTTTAAAGCCACATCAATCATACGTTGTTTAACTTTTTTATCGTTAACCACCCGCTGCGCCGTCCCTCCCGCGGGAACCGCCGCCTCCGCCACCGCTCCCACCGACGGGATATCCGCATGCGCCGCCGCCTTCTCCCCCATCCGGGTAGCTTCCTGCTCCAACTCGTTGCTGTCGTTTAGCGGCACATCCCCTTTCAACTGCCGCGTCGGCGTGACCCGGCCCTGCTTCTGCTGCGCCACATGCCAGGCCTCATGCGGCAAATGCTGCTCCTGCCCCGGCCCGACATAGATATCCGCCCCTTGCGTATAAGCCAGCGCCTCGACCTCTGCCGGCTTGCCCGAGTTGTAATGCACCTGGACATCGTCCATCCCCAGCCCCGAAAGCTCTTCCACTCCGCTCTTCAACCCATCGGGCAAACCGGTATGATTTTCCTTTCTTTGAACCGGAGCCGGATTTACCCCCCGGGCCAGCTGCCGCACGACGGCCTGATTGCCGACCGCCCGTTGCAATTGCAAAACATCCCGTGGAGTCAGCATCCGTGGATCGAGCCGGCTCCTTTGCACAATCGCCGCCGGATTGACCTGGAAATCTCCTCCCAGATTCAGATTTTCAACCGCAGGTGTCACAACTCGAGGAGTTGGCGTATTTTTTTCATGGCTATGAGGCGACCCTTTTGAGGACATCACAACCTCCTTCTGGAAAACTATCCGAAATAATTAATTCAATCTTAATCAGGAAGTGTTACAGAAGTGTTAATGATAAGGCCTGAAAAACAAGAGAAAGAAAAACCCATTTTGGGGGCGGCTTCAGAAAGCCGCCCCCAAAATGAATAAAAAATTCTCTCTCCCCATCCCGCCCGTCGCATCTGACCGAGAATGGATCATCTGCGGGACGCTAAAAAATCACACTTCAGGGCCGCACCACCACTGGCAGGAAAACCCGATGCGGCTGCACTGCCACCACCTTCTGCACCTGCATGGACCCTGGACAGCCGTTCACCACGGTCAACGTCGCCGTGTAAACCTGGAAAGTCCAGCTGACTGGATAGGTATAACTCACCGCCTCGCCCTGAGCCCCCATCCCCGTCCCGAACTCCCAGCTGTAAGTGAACGGAGCCGTCCCCGTCAACACGGTGGCCGCAAACTGCACGCTCTCTCCGCTGCGCGGCAGCGCCGGCTCGAAGGTGAAATCGCCCCCCGCCACCGGGTAACAGGTCACCCCAAACGTCGCAGTGACCTGTCTGGCCCCCGACATGGTCACCCTGGCCACCGGATTGATCCCGGCCGCATCGCCGCTCCACCGCTCAAAGTAATAGCCACTCTCTGGGGTCGCCGTCAACGTGACCACCTGTCCCTGCTTGTAGAACGGCAAAGCCGGCTGCGCCGCGACTGAGCCGTTTCCCACCACCTGCACCTGCAAGGTATAGGTCGGCAGCGGCGTGACCGTCACCGTGACCCGGGCGGTCGCCGCGCCGCCGAAGTTATCCCGTGCCGTATAGGTGAAAACTTCCACGCCGGCAAAATCCATCGCCGGTGAATAGCTCAAGCCGCTCCCCTGGTTGCTCACACTGCCGCCGTGATCGCCGGTCCCCACGGCCGCCACGGTCAGCGAATGCCCGTCGGCATCGCTGTCGTTGGCCAGGACATTCAAAAGGTTGTTCCGGCTCCCCTCGGTCACGGTATAGGCATCATCGTTGGCCACCGGCGCCACATTGACCTCATTGACGGTGAGGCTGAAGGCCTGCACGGCCGAAAGCCGGCCGTCGCTCACCCGCACCGCCGCCGTGTAAACCCCCGGCCCCTGCGCCTCCGTCGGCGTCCAGCTGTAAACTCCGCTCGCCGGCTCGATGGTGCCCATCGAACCTGACTGCAAAGTGAAGGTCAACAGGTTGCCAGGAAGGTCCGCATCGCTCGCGGTCGCGGTGAAAACCAGCGAGGTCAGCTCATTCACACTCTTCGCGCTGATCGGATTCAAAATCGGTGCAACATTGACCTCATTGACGGTGATGCTGAAGGTCTCCGTACCCGTCAACCGGCCGTCGCTGACCCGCACGGTCGCCGTAAAAAGCCCCGGCCCTTGCGCTTCGGTCGGCGTCCAGCTGAAAGCCCCGCTGGTAGCCCCGATGGTCCCCACGGAACCGGCGGCCAGAGTAAAGGTCAAAGGCCCGCCCTCTTGATCGGTCGCCGCCGCGGTAAAGGTCAGAGCCGCCAGCTCATTGACACTCTTCGCGCCGATAGAATTCAAAACCGGCGCGGTATTGGCCGGATTGACCGTGATGCTGACCACTTCGACCGCCGCAAGCTGCCCATCGCTCACCCGCACCGCCGCCGTGTAGATCCCCGGCGCGGTGGCCTCGGTCGGCGTCCAGCTGAAAACCCCCGTCGCCGCCTGAATGGCCCCCACCGAACCTGTATCCAAAGAGAAGGTCAAGGGATTGACCGGGCGGTCGCTGTCGGTCGCTGTCGCTGTAAAAATCAATGTAACCAGTTGCTTGACGCTCTTCGCCCCGATGACATTCAGTACGGGAGCCACATTGACCTCATTGACCGTAATGCTGATGATCTCCGTGGTCGTCAACCGGCCGTCGCCCGCCCGGATGGCCGCCGTATAGACGCCCGGGCCCTGCAATTCTGTCGGCGTCCAGCTGAAATTGCCCGTCGACAGATCGATCGCCCCTCTGGAGCCATAAGCCAGGGTATAAGACACCGGATCGAGGTTGGGATCGACCGCTCCCACGTTAAACTGCAACGGCGTCAATTCATCGACCGCCCGCGCCCCGATCGGATTCCACCCCGGGGCCCCGTTCAAGATCGCCACGCCCGCCGAACTCCCGTTGTTCAGCAGGCTGATTTCCGGCTGCCCGCCGCTTACCGCCGCGCTGTTGGTAACCGCGCTCCCCGCCAGAGGCGAGGCCAGGACACCGGCAATCGTAATCACCCCGCCCTGCCCCGGCTCCAATGCGGCTATCTGCCAGACATAACGCTGTCCATCCACGCTGTTCAGCGTCAAGGTCGGCGGCGTCAACACAGCCGCACTGACCGGCGCCGTCACGGCTAACGGCAGCAGATCGGTGATCGCCACCCCGCTCGCCACGGCCGCTCCGACATTGGAGAACGACAGCGTGTAGGTGACCCGCTCTCCCGGCAGGTCCGCCGCCGGCGTCACGGTCTTGGTCAGGACCAGATCGGGCATCGGCGCCCCCATCCGGATTTCGCTCACGCCGGCCCGTCCCTCCAACCGCCGCCAGGGCCCATGCACCGGCTGCACCCCGACATGGGTAGCCGGCGCATACAAAGCCCGCGCCCGCCAGTGATAGACGGTGGCCGAATTCAACCCGGAGACCGGCTGGCTCAAAACAAGGCCCTGGGCCGCGGTCAACAGGTCGGTCCACGCCAACGACACCGCTTCCCGGCAGGCCGCCCCAAAAGAGACCCCGACCGGGCAGGCCTGCACCTGCAACTTCACCCGTTCCCGGCCCCGGGGGCTGGTCACGGTCATCCGCACCAGAAAGGTCGTCGAATTCCGCGACAGTCCACCGTCCACCACCGGGACGCTGCCGTCGCTCTGCCACTGCCCCGCTTTGACGCCCCGGCCCGGCCGCGCGCCGGAAAAATAGAAGAAGGCTCCCTCGCCGGTCTGACCCTGGGCGTAATCCCGCGCCCCCACCAACAGATCGGCGTAACCGTCCCCGTTGACATCCCCGGGTCCAGCCACACTGTTGCCGAAGGCCGAACCGACCATTGACCCTTCTAAGGTCGATTCCGGCACCGGCCGCAGCCCACCAACACCTCCCAGATAAAGCCAGGCCGCCCCTTGAAGCCCCAGACTGTTGGTATAGGCGGCTCCCCCGACCAGCAAATCGGCATAGCCGTCGCCGTTCACATCCCCGGCCCCCGCCGGCGCGGTCCCCAGATAGACCTCCGGCAAATTGCCCTCCAGCGTCAAAGCCGGCGTCGCGGTCAGCCCCGCAGCCCCGCCATGATAGACCCAGAGCGCTCCCTCGTTCACCTCATCGTGGTCATAACCTCCCGCTCCCACCACAATATCCGCATAACCGTCGCCGTTGATATCGCCCGGACCGGCCAGCCCGGCACCCAGATAAGCATTGACCTGATTGCCTTCCAGCCTCACCGGCGCACCGACCGGACCGGCCGCGCTCCCATAATAGAGGAACACTGCCCCCTCATCCGTCTCACCCCCATCGTAAGCCGTAGCGCCCACCAACAGGTCGGCATAACCGTCGCCGTTCACATCCCCGGCCCCGGCCACACTCCCGCCGAACTGCGCAGAAGCCTGATCGACTTCGAGGGTCAGAGCCGGCGTGCCGTTCAACCCGGCAGCCCCTCCGTAATAGAGAAAAGCCCCTCCTTCACTGTTCTCTCCATGGCTGTATTGCGGCGCTCCGACCACCAGATCGGCATAGCCGTCGCCGTTCAGATCGCCCACACCCGCCGCGCTCGCTCCCAAAAGGGCGCCGGCCTGATCCATCTCCAGCGTCAGCGCACCGGTCGCCGCGATCCCGGCCGGGCGGCCGTAATGGATAAACGCCGCCCCCTCATCGGTCTGTCCCCGATCGAAATAGGGAGCCCCTACCAGCAGATCCGCATAACCGTCCCCGTTCAGATCCCCCACACCGGTCGCCGTGCGCCCCAAACGGGCTCCGGCCTGATTGCCCTCCAGCGTGATCGCCGGCGTGGCATTTAAACCGATCGCCGTACCGTAATAGATCTGCGCAGCACCCTCATCGACCTGCCCGTTGTCATACAGATCGCCGCCGACGACGGCATCGGAATAGCCGTCCCCATTGAGATCGCCCGTCGCCGCTACCTGCTGGCCCAGATGCATCCCGGTCTGATTGCCCTCCACCGTCCTCGCCGGCACGACGCTCGAAGCCGATGCAGCGCCATGGTAAATATAAACGGCCCCTTCATCCTCATCGCCCAGATCATAAGTCGAGGCCCCGACAATCCACTCCGCATAACCGTCGCCGTTGAAATCGCCGCCCCCGCTCAGACTCCCCCCCCAGGAAGAATCCCGTTGCAGCCCCACCAGCACGGCAGTCGGAGTCACCACCACACCGCCGGCCCTTCCCTGATAAAGAAAAACCGTGCTCTCCGTGGCCTGCTGCCAGGTATACTGGGTCGCCCCCACCAGGAAATCGCCGTAACCGTCGCCGTTCATATCGCCCAGGCCGGCCACGCTGCTTCCCAAATGGGCATTGGGCTGGTTGCCTTCAATGATCAACGTCGGCGTCACAACCGGTCCCGTCGGCCCCCCGGCATAGACAAAAAGAGCCCCTTCCCCGACGCTGCCCTTCTCATAATTCGGCGCTCCGGCAATGACATCCCCGTACCCGTCGCCGTTGAGATCGCCGGCGGCGGCCGTTGCCCAGCCCAACTTCGTACTGCCCGATCGATCGCTCGCCAGATAAAAATCGGGCTGTGCTGAAAAGCCGGAGGCACGTCCCAAATAGACCAGCACCGCTCCCCAATAGCCGGAATAAACCAAATAGGCAGGGGCTCCGACCAGCAAATCGGCATAGCCGTCGCCGTTCACATCCCCCCCGGCCGCCATCCGGCTTCCCAACCGCACGCCTTCCCGGTTGATCAACAACCGCTGCGTCGGAGTGACGCTCAATCCCGCCGCGCTGCCGTAATAGATGAAAACAGCGCCCTGGCTGCTATAAGTAGCATCGTACTCGGTCGCACCGACCGCCACATCATCGTAGCCGTCGCCGTTGAGATCCCCGATCCCCACCACACTTTCGCCGAACAAAGCCCCGGCCTGGGTCAGCGTCAGCGTGACGGCCGGCATGGCCCCTACCCCGAGAGCGCTCCCATAATAGACAAAAGCAGCGCCCGCGGTCTGGAATGTGTCGTTATCGTAACCGGGCGCGCCGACGATCACATCGCTGTACCCGTCACCGTTCACATCCCCGGCGCCGGCCACGCTCGAACCCAAAAAGCAGGCCGGCAAATCGCAGCCCAAACTCTGAGCCGGGGTGGCGCTCACGCCCGCCGCACTTCCCGAATAGATCCAGGCCCTCCCGCTGTCGTCGTCGGCTCCATCGTAATATCGAGCCCCCACCACCAGATCGGCATACCCGTCGCCGTTCACATCTCCGGCATTCGCAATACTGCTGCCGAATTGATCCACCGGATGAGAGCCGCTTAAAATTGCGGTCGGAGAAATGCTCAAACTGCGCGCCGCCCCGTAATAGATAAAAGCCGCGCCCGGATTGCCGGTTGAACTGTTGTAATTCGGCGCCCCCACCAGAATATCGTCGTTCCCATCCCGGTTCACATCACCGATGCCGGCCACCGCCTGCCCAAAATGCGCCTCGGTCTGATTGACCTCCATCGTGACAACCGGCGTGACATTGAGTCCCAGTTTGCCGCCGAGGTAGACAAAAGCCGCACCCTCATTGGTCTGCCCGTTGTCATAACCGGCACCTCCCAGCAAGAGATCGGCATAGCCGTCGCGATTCACGTCGCCGGCCGCGGCCCCGTTATCCCCCAGCACCAGATCATCCCGCTGGCTCACCAGGCGCACATCAGGAGTCCCTCTCAAACCGGTATTGCTGCCGTAATAGACAAAAACCGCACTGCTGGGCGACCAACCCGAGGCATAATAGCCGGGCAATCCGATATAGACATCGCCGTAACCGTCGCCGTTCAGATCACCCGCCGCCCCCAGACTGCTGCCCATCCGGGCCCAATCCTGACCGCCATGCAGGATCGAATCAGCAACCTCGCCCACGCCATCTTCACTATTGTAATAAATGAAAACCGCGCCTTCGTTCGTCTGCCCGTCGTCATAATAACGAGCCCCGACCATCACCTCAGGATATCCATCGTTGTCCGTATCTCCGGCACCCGCCAGACTGTACCCAAAGGCAGACTCCGCCTGATCGCCCTCCCAGGTAAGGGAAGGCGTGGTGCGCAACCCCGTCCGGGTCCCCGGATAGACAAAAACCGCCCCCTCGTTGGTCTCGCCGTTGTCGTATCCCGGCGCCCCGACAATCACATCGACATAACTGTCGCCGGTCACCTCGCCCACCCCGGCAGCGCTCCATCCCAACAGCGCCCCGGCCTGATTGCACTGTAAGATCAAATTCGGCTGATCGGCAATCCCCGCCGCCCCGCCATAATAGACAAAGAGCGCTCCCTCATCAGTCTCTCCAGAATCATATCGGGGAGCCCCCACCAGCACATCGGCATAGCCGTCGCGGTTAAGATCCCCGGCTCCGGCCACTGCATACCCCAGCTCCATCCCGGCCTGTTGCCCCTCACGGATAATGGCCGGCGTGGCGCTCAATCCTGCCGGCCCGCCGTAATAGATAAAAAAGGCTCCGGCCGCCCCGGCGCCGTATAAATGCGCGCCGACAATGGCATCGTCGTAACCGTCGCCGTTCACATCCCCGGCCTTTGCTGCGCTGTTTCCCAATTCACCACCGCTCCCCGTCAACACCAGGTCCGGAGTCCCCGCCGTCGTAGATTTAACCCCACCGGCGATCGACGCCTCCCCCTGGTTTAAAACCGGCACCGGCAACCAGAACATCGATCCGGCAGCCCCCGCCGGCAACGGCTTCATCGCACTCAACCCCATACTTAACAGCCAGATCGACATCAAAAGCAGTCGAACTCCCCATCCTTTTTTCATAACGACCTCCTTGAATCCTTCCCTTTGGATTTTTACTTGCCCCCCGACCCTCCGGGTTCAAACGCAAGGAGTGTATTATAGAACGATTGTTCTATAATGCAAGTCAAAAAAATTTGGGCGCGCTGTCTACACCAGCGCGCCCAAAATAATTCTATCTGTGCAGTTGGCCCGAAAAACAAGAGAAAGAAAAACCCATGTTTTCGCGGGCTTCAGAAAGCCCGCGAAAACATAAACAAAAAATTCTCTCTCCCCTATCCAGCGCATCGCATCTGACCAGGAAAGGATCATTTGCAGAACGCTAAAAAATCACGTCTCAGGGCCGCATCACCACCGGCAGGAAAACCCGATACGGCTGCACCACCACCACCTTCTGCACCTGCATCGAACTGGGACAGCTATTCGCCACAGTCAAAGTAACCGTATAAACCTGGAACGTCCGGCTGTTGGGATAGGTATAACTTACCGCCGAGCCCTGAGCAATCGCCCCCGTCCCAAACTCCCAGCTATAGGTCAACGGAGCCGTCCCCGTCATCACCGATGACACAAACTGCACCGGCTCATTTCCCAGCGGGATCATCGGGCTGAAAATGAAATCGACCCCGGCCACCGCATCGCAGACCGGCGTGACGGTCACCGAAACCCAGCCCGTCGCAAAACCACCCAGCCCGTCGCTTGCCGTATAGGTGAAAACCTCCTCGCCCGAAAAATCGACGGCCGGCGTATAGGTCACCACACTGCTGTTGTACAGCACAACACCCCCATGATTGCCCTGCCCGACCGCCGCAACGGTCAACGGATTGCCTTCACTATCAAAATCATTGGTCAATACATGGAACACATTGGCCTGGCTCCGCTGCAGAACGGTGAAGACATCCCGAAGCGCCAGCGGGGCTGCATTGACCTCACGGACCGTAATGCTGACCGTCTCTGCACTCGTCGCCATGCCGTCGCTCACCCGGACGGTCGCCGTATAAACTCCCGGACCATCGGATTCAGAAGGAGTCCAGCTGTACAGGCCGTTGGATTCTTCAATCGATCCTGCCGACCCAAAATCCAACGAGAAAATCATCGCATCATCGTTGGGATCAACCGCTGTCGCGATAAATGAAAGCTCCGTCAATTCATCCACATTCTTCGCGCCGATGAAGTTCAACACCGGAGCCCCATTCTCGATCTGGAAAAACACCGTACTGACATTGTCATCCACCCGGCTTTCAACCTGCTCGCAGGTAATCACAGCCGTATTCGTAACGGTTCGGGTTGAGGTCGGCATCGCCACAATCCCCATCACCGTAATCATCCCACCTTCACCCGGCCCCAGCGCCTCCACATGCCATGCATAGGTGACGTTATCTACCGGCACCAACGTCCGCGTCGCTGGATGCATCTCAGAAAAACTATGCGGCGCCATCACCTCCGAGGCCAGAAGATCCGTAATCTCTACCCCCCAGGCCAATCCCGACCCGGTATTAGAAAAAGCGATCGTATAGGTAATCGCCTCTCCTGGCACCAGAACCGCCGGCGTGACCGTTTTTACGACGACCAGATTGGGGTTCATGCCGTTACTGGCACCGTGATAGACAAAGACAGCACCTTCAGTGGCCTCGCCCTTATCATAGTAGGATACTCCCACCATCCAATCATCGTAACCGTCGCCGTTCACATCCCCCCTGCCGGCAACGCTGGAACCGGCATAAGCTTCCCGCTGATTGGGCTCCACCAACACGGTCGGCGTGACGGCAAACCCGGCGGCCCCGCCCAGATAAAGAGATGCCATACCTTCAATAAGCTGCCCGTTACTATACTGTTGCGCGCCGGCCACGATATCGGCATAACCGTCCTCATTCACATCCCCGGCGCCTGCCACATTGGAACCGAAATAGGCCCCCGCCATATTGCTCTCTAGAATCACCACAGGCGTAACCACTGCCCCGGACTGACTACCGGCAAAGACAAAAACAGCGCCCTCGGCAGATTCCCCATTGTCGTATCCCATGGCACCGGCCACAATATCGTCATAACCATCCCCATTGACATCGCCGGCCGCCGCCACACTCACGCCCAGGGATGAGCTGGCCTGATTGCTCTCCAAAATCTTAATTGGAGCCGTACTCACCCCCAACATGCCGCCCAGATAGACAAAAACGGCCCCTTCATTGGCCTGATCCCGATCGTAATACATCGCCCCGACCAGGACATCGTCATAGCCATCGCCGTTCACATCAGACCCGCCGGCCACACTGTAGCCAAACCGGGAGGTAGCCTGATTACATTCCAATGTCACCGCCGGCGTGACACTCAACCCGGCGGCGCCTCCGTAATAGACAAACACCGCCCCTTCATTCGATTCGCCGTCATCATACCCCGAGGCCCCCACCAGAAGATCGCCATAGCCGTCGCCGTTCAGATCTCCGGCCCCAGAGACACTCCGGCCCAGAAAAGCGCCGAACTGATGAGACTGCAACGTCACAACAGAGGTAACACTCAACCCGGCCGGCCCGCCATAATAGACAAAAGCCGCCCCGGCATCCCACAGCGATTCTTCATCGTAAAGATCCGCACCCACAACGACATCGTCATAGCCGTCGCCGTTTAAATCCCCGGCCCCGGCCACACTATAGCCGAACTGGGCTCCCGCCTGATTGCTCTCCAGCGTCATCACCGGCGTTACATTCAACCCGGTCGCCCCGCCCAAATAAATCAGAGCGCCCCCCTCATCAATTTCATCATGATCGTAGTGCTGCGACCCGGCCACAACATCATCATAACCATCCCCATTGATATCGCCCACCGCCGCGACACTGCCGCCCAACTCCAAACCGGTCAGGTTGCCTTCCAGCAATGTCGCCGGAGCCACATTGGGCCCAATCATGGCCCCATAGTAGACAAAAGCTGCCCCCAGACCGCCGGCACCAGAGTTATAGTTCGGTGCCCCTACCAGCATATCAGCCGCACCATCTCGATTCACATCGCCCAAAGCCGCAACAGAATGTCGGGTCAAGGATGTGCTTTGATCCACTTCCAAAGTGATCACATCCGCCGCGGACAACCCGTTCAGCGATCCCAGGTAAACCAAAACCTTGCCGGTATAACTATCCCCCAGCAGAACGTCATTATAACCGTCACCGTTCACATCCCCGACCCCAGCAACATTGCCGCCCAAATGGCCGGACAGCGTTATCCCCGGAGTAGGGTTCACGATCCCACCCAACGCCCCGTAGTAAATAAACACCGTCCCCGTAACTCCATCGACCTGATAGGATGGAACCTCTACAAAAATATCGTTGAAGCCGTCATAGTTCAAATCCCCAACCGTACCGACACTGTTTCCCAAACCGCCGTTATCCTGATCGCATTCCAGGACCAACCCGGGTGTCGTCGTCAACCCCTCAGTCGAACCGTAATAAAGATAGGCGCTTCCCCGCAACGGATGTTCCAGCGTCCCCGAATAGGGATTGCCCACCATCACATCGGCATAACTGTCCCCGTTGACATCGCCCACCCCGGCCACCGACCAACCAAAAATGGTATCCGTCAGATTCGCTTCCAGAGTCAGGGCCGGCGTTACGCTCACCCCCGTAGCACTGCCGTAATAGACAAAAGCCACACCTTCATCCGTTTCTCCGGCATCATATTTGGGGGCCCCTACAATAACATCGTCATAACCGTCGCCGTTCACATCGCCCGCACCGGCTACGCTGAGTCCCAGTAAAGCCTCCGCCTGATCCCCTTCCAGAACTACATCCGGCACACTGTTCAAACCGCCGGCGCTACCATAATAGATATCGGCCCTTCCCGTGCTGGTATAAGCCCCGTTATACCCCGCAGCCCCTACAATAACGTCGGCATATCCGTCACCGTTCAGATCTCCGGCACCAGCCACCCGGTTTCCCCAAACACTCTCCGTCTGAGTGTCGGTGCGAGTAATGGCAGGGATGGTGCTTATCCCCATCGCGGTCCCGTAATATACGAAAAAACCCGGAATCGTATCACTGAAACTATAACTCGACACCTCCACCACCACATCGCCATAACCGTCGCCGTTGATATCGCCCGCCATAGCCAGGCTCTCTCCAAAACCATAGGCCGCCTCGCTATTCAATCGGGCGTCTGAGGTACTGATCTCCGTCGCCCACCCGGACCCGGCTTTCTGAACCTTGAAAAGCCTAACTTCCCAACCCCGCAACTTCGGCTCCGGGAGCCAGAAATTCAAAGCCCACGGTGCAGCCTGTGCCGGCAAGGGAGCCAGAGCCTCCGCCCCCAATCCCAGGAGCCACACACACACCAACAACCATCGAACGACAAACCGCTTCTGCATAAAATCCTCCACCCCAAGATTTGTGGCCTTTCTACTCTACAGGAGAAAGCCCACCCAAGAGGAAGTTATTATAGGACTAAAGTCCTATTGCGCAAGTTTAAAATTCTAACCTGATTATTTGAAATGGTTTGTTTATTTTTTCGCGCGCCGAAGACGGCGCGCGAAAAAAAATAGGGTTATCCTTCATCCAACAGCAAAGGGCGGCTTTCAAAAGCCGCCCTTTGCTGTCTACTTGCTACTGTCTACTTCTTCTATTGCCTGACCCGGCGCTTCAACCGGGCCGCCATCGAATCATCCCCGCCCTCCTCAGGCTTCTTCGGTTCTACCGGCGGCGTAGGCTTCGGCTCCACCGGCGGCACGGGAAGTTGCACGGGCGGTTGCGCAGTCGCCGGAGTTGACGGGGTCCGCGTCCGATCGCGCAAGGCCCCGCCCAGAGTAGCCGGCGGAGCCGCCGGCCCGGAAGGTTTCCGGTTCCGCTGCCATGCCTGCCACTTTGACCTCACCCACTCCCACCGTCGCACCCCCCACCGTTGAACATCCACCACCCGCATCGCCAGCCGCCGCCAGGCAATATCCAACGGCCAGAGCAACACCGCCAGCCAGGTCAACAAAGGTGCCAGCGGCTGCCCGGTCTCGCGTCCTACCAGATCGTGAGCAAAAATATCCCCCGGCTGCGCCACAGTCCGCCCCTCGCTCAAAGCCTGTAACCGCGCCACCGCCGCCTCCGCATCCCCCGGGATCGTCTCCGGCGAAATCGGCGGCGCCCACCCGACCTTCATCGAGCGGTCGCCCCCCAGCTGCACGAAAAACATCTCGGCATCACGCAGCGGCCAGCTTCCTTCATACCGGCCCGGCGCCGTCTGGCGCATCGTCACGCTCTCCGCCGCCACTCCCGATTGCACCCCGGCCACATGCAAATTCAACCCCAGGCCGTCGGCATAACTCCCATCGGCATTCACCACATCCACTACCGCATGCGCCAGCCCCTCCTCAGATCGCACCCGCAGCGAAAGCCCCGGATCGCTGGGATCGGGCAAGGTCCAGCGCACCACCCCGCCCCAAAAACGGGCGAAATCGTCCCAGACCACCCATCCCGCCGACCAACGCCCGGTCGCATCCGAAGTCCAGGCCACCGACCGCCCCAGCCCATACTGCCAGGCCGCCAGCAACGGATCGTGATCCGTCGCCTCCCAGACCACCTGCGCCGTAGACTTGGGCGTCGTCGCCACATACCCCCGCAGCTGCGGCGTCTGAGCAATCCCCGCCACCGCTTCCCACTGAGAAACCGGCGCCGGATAGAACGACTTCTCCACCACATACGACCGCTTGACCCGCGCCGTCTCTTCGGCAAAAATCGACGGCAGATCCGCCGCCGCTTCCGTCAAATAGAATCGCCCGCCTCCCGTATCCGCCAGATCGCGCAGAAAAGGCACATCCTGCCCGCTCCCGATCGCCACCACACTGACGGTCACGTTTTTTTCGTGCAACGACGCGACCAGCGCCTTCGCCCCTTCCTGCCGTTCCGCATCCGAACCGTCGGCCAGCAACAGGATATGGCGCTGCTGGTTCGGCTGCAACGACACCTGATCCAACAGCCTGGCCGCGTAAGACAGGCTCTCAAAAACGTAAATACCGCCGCCGCCGGCCTGCAACCTCTGTAACCGGGCGATAATCGCTTCCCGCTCCGCTCCCGACCAGGGACCGATCACATCGGCCGGTCGGTCGTCAAAAGCAACCACAGCCAGCGTATCCACATCGTTCAACGATTCCGCAGTCCGCATCGCCGCCTCGGCCGCCAGCCGGATCTTCTCCACCCCGCCTTCGACCATCGACATACTGCCCGATTTGTCGATGATGACCGCCATCGCCAGCGGCGGAAACCGCCGGGGATCGCGGACCAACATCTCGACCGGCAGCGCCTCTTCCAACGGCGTCTCCAGCCAACCGCCCACACCATAGCTGTTCGGCCCACCTACCGTCACCAACCCGCCGCCCAGGTCGCGCACAAAATCCCGGATCGCCGTCATTGCCTGGGGATCGATCAACCGGCCCGGCGTATTGACCAGCACCAGACTGGCATAGCCGGCCCAGCCCTCCAGATTCAACGGCAGCCCCTCGGGATCGCGCTCCTCAACCGTCAGGCCGGCCTTCCGCAAAGCGGTCGCCAGCGCCCCCCGATCGCTCGCCGGGCCCACCACCATCACCCGCGGCGCCCCTTCGACCAACACCCATCCATCCGCACAATTATTCTGCGGGAAAGTATCGGCCTCAGCCTGCAAACAGACCCGCACCGCCAGCAATCCCGGCTCCACCGCCGCAAAGGAAAGGGCTGCCGCAGTGCCGCCCGGCTGAACCCGCAGCGCCTGTTGCCCGCTCTGACTGCCGCCGTTCCACACATTCCAGAGCAACTGCACCGCCTGGGCCTGATTGGTATCGACCGTCACCGCCAGCGGAATACGATCGCCCGGATAGGCATGCGTCGGCAACCGCAAATCCATGATCCACGCCTCGGGCCCTGCCGCCCCGGTCCCGACTTTCTGAATGACCAGATCCACCCCTCGGGCCCGCGCTTCACGCAACGCCCGCTCGGCCCGGCCCGCCGTCTCCAGCCCGTCGGTGAGCACCACCAGCCGGCCCGGCGCTCCATCCGGGATCAAAGCCAGCCCCAATCGCACGGCCTCTTCGACATTCGTGGCATTCGCCCCCGGGAAAGTCGCCACCGCATCGATCTGATCGGCAACGCTCAGCCCACGATCGACCCAGGCCTCCTGGCCGAAGACCACCACCCCGGCGCGATCATCGCCGCCCTTCTTCTGCAGCGCCGCCGAAACATAATCCAATTCCTCCTGCCAGGCCGCCTGTGTGCTGGCCGAACGATCCATCAAAAAGACAACGGCCAGATCGCGCGTCTGCCGGCTCCACCGCACCCCCGCAAAAGCCGGAAAAAGCGAGGCCAGCAACAACAACCGCAACGCCGCCGCCCCGGAAAAAGAGGGCCGCTCCTTGCGCTTCAACCACCGCAGCCACAAAGGCCCCCACCAGGCCACCGCCTCGATCAAAATCAGTACCAGCGCCGCCAGCAACAGCCAGCGTCCCTCCTCCTGCCAGCCCGGCGTCTCCTCCTGCACCGTCGGCAGAGGGTTTCCATTGACCAACAGAGTGCGCGGCCGCAAATCACTCTCACTGTCACTGATCAGAGAGAGCGCCACATAACGGGTCGCCGTCCCCGCATCCGTCGTAATCTCCAAACGATAAAGCCCTGCCCGGGTCGGTACAGCCGCCGCCGGAGCCGGAAAAAGGTTTCCCTGCGTGCCGTCCGGTCCCCGCCACGTCGCTTTGACTGTGGCAGCCGGCAGTGCCGGCTCCCAACTCTCTCCTGCCGGCAAGGGAGAGATCGGCTCCGCCGAAACCGCCGGCATCAACCACCCCACCAGATTGGCGGTCAGGATCGGGAAGGTCAGCCGCAGCGGCAGATCCGAATCCTGCAACGCAAAGGCCAGACAGGCTACCCGCTGCCCCGGCCGCTCTACCGTCCACAACAACGGCCCCCCCGGAGCCTGCAACAATACCGTCGCATCGGGCGGCGGTGTATAATGCCGGGCCTGCGCCACACTCACCCCGCTCCAATCCACATAGGTCAACAGGGGATCGTCCCACAGCCCACGCACCGGCGCCGTGTCGGAAAAAACCGCGCCGGCCTGACCGCAAAGCGTGCCGCTCATCGGCGCAATCAACCAGAGATTGCTCTCCGGCAGCGTCCCGGTCAAAATAGAACCATCCACTACCACCAGCCCATAGGCCTCACTGCCCGCCTGGACCGGCGCCAGCGAAGTCGACTCCTCCACCGCCACATCGGCCAGCCCCCGCAGCGCCTGCGTCAGAAAACGGTTTCCCGATGTCGCCACCAGCACCCGCCCTCCGGCCGATGCCGGCAAAGCCACCCAGGCCCTGTCGTCCAACGCCAGCGCATCCTCACCTTCCAGATCGGCTTCCAGCCAGCTCAAACTGGATAAATTGGGAAAGGCCACCGACTGTTCGCCGTCCGCCGGCAGATCGACCACCTGGCTCGCCACCGGACCGCCCTCGGTCCGCAAAGCCAGCGTCCGCCGCACCGCCGGCCCGACATTGCGCACTCTCACAAAAGCTTCCAGCCCGGCCGCGGTCCGCCGCAGCGAAAAGGCCACAATGCCGGCATTCGAAAGCTCCCCGCCCACCGTGACCAGATGGACTTTGCCGGGCAACGCCGGAATCACCTCATCCACCGCCGCATCGGTCACCAACAGCGTCGTCACCGAAGCATCGGAGGCCAGCCCCGCCGCCAACGTTGCCGCCGAACGCCAGTCTGCCGGACCATCTTCCGCCGCCAGACGATCCACCGCCTGCAACAACGCCCCCGAGTCACCGTCGCGGATCACCAGTTCAGGTTCCGGCCCCACCGCAATCAGAGCCACCCGATCCCCGCTCTCCAGCGTCCCGGCCAGCTCCCGCACCGCCGCCTGCGCCCGAGCCAACCGCAGGGCCGTCCCCTGTCGGGCCGCCATCGAAGCCGACACATCCACCAACACAATGACCCGCCCATGCAGCGCCAGGGTCGCCGGCACCGCAGGACGGGTCAAAGAAAGGGCCAACACCGCCGCCGCCAGCAACTGCAAAATCATCATCCAGTTGCGGCGCAATTTCTGCCAGGGCCGATTGGCATGCCGATCGGCCAACACTGCCTCCCAGAGCAGCAGGCTTGGAACACGGACCTCCTGCCGGTAAAGACGCAAAAAGTAAAGCGCCAGGATGGGTCCCAGCGCCAGCAAAGCCAGCAATCCCCACGGATTAAGCAGCTTCAAGGAGCAAACACCTTGACCAACACAATCAAAAAGTAGACAACGAGGAAGATCGCCAGGATCGCCAGGAGGGCCACCAGCACATTCAACCAGTAATCCCCCCGCCCCGGCCGATGGGTCAGCTGCGCCCCGGCCGCCGCAAAATTATCCACACTGACCAGAGCGGCCCCCAGGGCACCGCCCCACAACAAAAAGGTCAAAGGATCGGCATTGATCTTCCATCCAAAGGTCCCATTGGCCCACATCGCAGCCCATCCCACCACCACACCCCCCAAAGCGCCCAAAAACTGGCGCCCCCACGATTGTTTTGGCGGCGGCTCCGGTTCCAGATATTTATGTTGATGGGCGATAATCTTAGCCACCGGCGTCTTCGCCCCCTGAGATCCACGAGTGGATTTACCTTTCATAATCCCCCATTTCCAATACGTAAATTCTGTCCTGAAAATAGCCCCCACCGTGCAAAAATCTCCCCGAGGGCGGCCACATCGGGCCGCCCTTACCCGGAAAACGTCTCCTGTAGGGGTACCCCTTGTGGGTACCCAATCCTGACGAATCGTCTATTTTCATCCTTCGGAGTGCCGCCCCCGGCATGGCCTTCTGTCCTGAAAATAGGGCTCTATGGCATGGCCCCGGCCTTGTAACGTCCCGCAAATGATCTTTTCCCGGTCAGATGCGACG
>CAZCTC010000088.1:0-29788 GCA_964501335.1 uncultured Anaerolineales bacterium
TCACCGAGGCCTCGTCGGCCAGCCCCGCGAGCATCCGGGCCAGCTGCGAAGCGGCCACGGGCGAGGCCAGAATCGGCGCCACGAATTGCCATTGCTGGCGGGCCATGGCGCGGAGGAAGGTCTCCAGCTGCTGACCGGTCACGCCGGGCTCGGGGGATTGGGTTGTCGGTTGTTCGCCCGGCCCTTCGCGGCCCAGGCCTTTGGCGGCCATTCGCTCGTCAGGATGGCCGACGACCACCGCCACATGACGCATTTTGCCGAAAGCCTCGACCAGCCATTCCAGCTGGTGCAGCGTGACCGGCTCCAACACCGATTGTTCGAAGATGGTCAAAGCGCCCAGCAGGGCCGCGGCGCCGAGGTGGGCCTGCCGGCGGGCTTCGTCCAGGGTGGCGCCCATACCGACCACGCCGTAGATCTGCGCCACGCCCAGGGGCTCGGGGCGCCACATCCCGGCGAGCAACTGGACGATATCGTAGCGGGCGGTGCGCTGGTTGTAGAGGCCGGTCAGCACCGTGCGCATCTTGTCCAAAAAGGCGGGGTCCTGGCGGGATTCCTGCGGCAGGTAGCGGAGCAGAAAAAGCCGCACGGCGCGGTAGACTTCGTAACTGCGGCCCTGTTCAGTCTCCCGGTTGTGGAACCAGAGCAGGGCGACATGATCCGTGGGCCGCCCAAGGGGCGTAGTGACCAGCTCCTGGCCGGTGTCTAATATCTCGAGGTCGTTATCCATGGCAGCCTCCTGGGGGTATCAATGGCAGGGGATTTTCAACGCAGAGTCGCAGAGAAACGCAGAGGAAGAATGGAAGTTGGAAGACTGGAAGGTTCTTACTCGCAAGGCGGGCTAGCCAATCATTTACTTTTAAATTTTCACTCTGCGCCTCTGCCTCTTTGCGTCTCTGCGTTAATTCGGGGAACATAGATCACTCATCCCCGCGGGCGCGAAGTTCAGCCAGGCGGGCTTCGACAGATTGCCAGGGCGAAACGAGCAGGCGGCGCTGGACGGCGAGTTGCTGGCCCAGGTAACCGAAATAGGTCAGGGGGAAGACGGCCCAGAGGAGGACGGCGATGTAGGGGATAAATTGCGCGCGGATTGACCATTCCAGGGCCTCGCCGGCGCCGGCGGATTGCAGGCGTTCGGACCAGGCCGCGGCCTGATCGGGGGAGAGCGGGAAGCGAACCAGCAACCAGAAGCCAAAGACCAGCGCCGTGTAGATCCCAATGAACCAGCGCAGGCGGTGAGCAATGTGCCGACGGCCGAGGGGCAGGGCGAGAGGAGCAATCAAGGCGGCGAGCCACATGGACAGGCCGATGTAGGGGACCGGCGGGGGCGTCATCCACGCGGCGGCGGTCCAGGCCAGTCCCAGCAGCAGGACGCCCAGATGGACGGTAGGGGTTGAGAGCTGCGTCGTGCCGCGGCCATAGCGGAGGGTCCGCTCGCCGGCAAGCTGCGCCTGGGGCCGGTCAAGGAGGAAGGCGGAGAGGGCGGCCAGGCCCAGTCCACCCAGCGCGGCCCAATGGTCGGCCAGGAAATAGAGGCCGGCCAGCAGTCCGTTGATCCAATAGGTTGCCCAGAGCGCCATCGGTCCTCCGCGATGGGAAAGATGGGTGGGGCAACAAAAAAGCCCCACGGTTCGCGTGGGACTTCAGTTACAGACTAGCACAGACGGGCGGGGAAGTCAATGAGATCATTTTGCCGTTGGGCGGGATATATGGGGTGAGAATATTCGTTTGAATATCTGGACAGGGCTGATATGATGAGGTGTAAAACAAGGAGGAAGAAATGGATCTCCAATGGTTGCACATGGGGTTGACCATAGAAAATATGAAGCGCCAGTTTGGCTGTCCCATCCCGGCCGCTTTTTTAGAGCTTTTTCGTGTTTTTTATGAGCACAGTGGCAACGATTTGAATAAAACGCCGAATTTGTTTTGGAAAGTGACGGGCATGATTCTGGATGATGAGTCCGGTCGGTATCCAGAGACGCCGCCCGAGCTTTTTCCCATCGGGTGTTTTGGAGTAGATGGGGTTCATTACGGTTATGTAATCCATGCTCCAGAGCTGGAGATGACGGATTATCCGATCGGGGAGTTTTGCCCCATGGATTCTGACGGCGCTTTTTTGTTGGGGCAAAATACATTGGAGGCCTTTGAAAATCTAATTTCCGGGAAGTTGCGATATCTGTTAAGGAGTGCCCCCGAGGGGGAAGAATATTTAGCATTATTGGAGATGAGCAAAATTGTAAATCATTTGGGGATTTATCCTGCGGCAGAGAAAGGGAGGCGACAGTTTGGTCCTGATGGCAATGGTTTTCCGGTCCGTCCGACGTCAATTCCGGAAGGCTGGCGGTATGAAGTTTCAGCAGATGGGATTGGCGTGCTGGCGCCGCGGGAAGTGTTTCATCCCGAGCCTTACATTGTGCGGGGACGGAGTTTTGGAAGCGAAAACTGGAGGTCATGCAGTGACGAGATGCTTCGGCAGGGATATCCGGCCACGGCTCTATTGTATTTGAAGGATTGGTTGTGGTTTGGAGATCGAGGAATTCCCGGTATAGGCACTGATGAATTGCTGGAGCGTATTCGAGAGGTCTATTTGCAATTGAACAAACCGCTGTTGGCGGAGGTTGTTAGGCGGATGTTGATCGACGATTTTCGCCGTTGAAGTGGTCAGGGTGGGTCAATAAACGGTACCAGTACGTCGATGCCCGGCCAGGGGATTCGCTTATCGGCATGTTGTTGGGACCATCCTGGGGTGAAATAACAGATTACGTAGTGGACTTCCAGCTCTCTTGATAATGAGGCCCATAGCCGGTCAGGTCTTTTGGCAGTGTTCAAAGGTTTTGTCGTTGACGTCAATATGTAAAGCCCTTCAGCCGGATAATCCAGCCAGAAAGAGTATCCAATTCTGTCGCTGATTCCGTAATCCCGATCCAGGTGTGGCGGGGTTCCTATTCCATTTAATATTTGTCCTAACTTTATGGTGGGGACCCGCAAAAATGTTATTCGATCAAGCTGTCCATGGTGAAATTCCAGCATCCCTCTATAGGAATCACTTACCCATTTGTGAATAACCACGTTTTCTGAGCTGTTTGTGGATTTTCCTGAATTGATGGGGTGGTATTTTTCGGCTATCCATTGGAGCAGTTCTTGTTCGCTGGCATTTTCCAGGAATTCTTTGGAGGCGCCGCAGAGGTCTTCATAGGAGACGGGCCGGAAAGCGGTCACTAAATATTCGGCCTGGGATTTGACTGCTATTGGCGTCGGGTTTATTTCCTGGTTGGTTTCAGGTAGAAAAGTTGTAGGATTTACCGGCCAGGGGCTTTCGTCCAGCTGCGGAATATCGGTCGTATATCTATCTTTCACCCAACGGCCCGAAATATCAAAGACAATATCCTGGCCGTCTTGTAGATGATAGGCATAGAAGCTGCGTCCGAATCCAAAATACAGATCCGGCACCCCGGTTTTGAAGATGATCTCATCGAAGGTGGTTCCTTCGTGTACAAAATCAAAGTCAGCGAGCGATAAGAGCCGCTTGCGGTATTCTCCTTGAAAGAGACCCAGGGCGAGGATCAGGAGCAACAGGGTTAAGAATTTTTTGGGCATTTTTCTCCTGGTGAGGGTAAAAGGCGCCGGATTGCGAGTTTCTTGTGTTATAAGTTCATCGGCCAGGAGTTGGATTGGCATAGATCCATTGTGCTATAAATTTAATATTTTGCAAAAACTTTCGGCATGGAGTGGGGCGCTTTTCCGGGCATGCCACTTCCCGATGTATGCTCGAAAACCCGGCATGCCATGGCATGCCGGGTCTCAGAACACCTGCTCCTCGGGCCAGACTTCCCACCCCGGCGGCACCGCTTCCGGCGCGACTTCATCCACAACCAGCAACCGCAACCGGATGCGCTTCCCCAGATTCCCGGCCTGATAGGCGATCTCCGACGTGAGCACCCGCGCCGCGTCGGGCGTATCCGTGGCGATCCAGAAAGTCCCCTGGCTGACCTCCCAGTAGCGTCGGAATTTGAGTTCCCGCTTGGGCTCGTTTTTGAAGGTGGCCCGTTCTACTTCCACATAGATCGTTTGCGCTTCATAGTGCGCCACCAGATCCGGCTCATAACGCCCCAGCTCGGGAACCTCGACCGGCTCGGGGAAGCGTTCGACGGTGAAGCCGGCTTTTTCCAGCAGGGCCTGGGTTTCCAGGATGAGGTAGGTGTGCTCGGCGCTTTTGTGACGAGCCAGCAGGTCGGCAGCATCCTGGCGCACGGCTTCCTGGCCAAAGAGCAACCGATATGCGTCCAGGCCGTTGACTCCGTTCGGGCTGTGAGCCGGATCGGTCAGGTGCAGCAGGTGGACTTTGCGGACGGTGCCCTGGCGGGTAGGTTTGAGAGTCGGGATGATTTTGAGAAGGCCCATTTTGTGCAGCCGTTGGGCGGAGCGCCCCAGGCTGCCGGGGATGTCGGCAAAGTGAAGCTGCCGGACGATCTCTCGCATCAGCCGGACCCGCACCGGTTCGCCGGTATCGCCCAGCGACTGGACGATCAGCAGGTCGTTGGCAAAACCGCGGGATTGGAACCAGGCGGCAAACCACTCCGGCCAGACTTCGGGCGGGGCCGCCGGGCGGAACTCCTGGACCTGGGCCAGCACATCTTCCGGGGCTTCCAGAGGGGAAATCTCCTCATTGAGAGGGCTTTCTTCATTAACATAGGGCATTGACGGCGCAAGGACAGGCGGCGCCGGCTGGAACTCGGGGACCGCGGGCGTCGGGGGGAGAGATTCCCGCCGGGCAAGTTCGGTCGTCAACCGGCGGATCTCCGCCTGGGCGATTTGCAGGGCGCGCTCTTTTTCGTCGAGGGCGGCCCGGAGCGTGGCGACTTCGGGTGTAGGGCTGCGGATACGGGCGAGTTGCGGGCGAAGGTGTTGAATGATTTGGGCGGCCAGCTGGTCCGGGGCCAACCCGGCCAGCCCGGTGGGACTCTGTTTGGCCAGGCGATCGACCAGCTCGGGCGTCAGGTCGCGCGCCAGGGTTTCCAGCGCCTGGCGCGCGGCCTGAGCTTCGGCTTCGATGGCTCGCCGGAGCGCTTTCTCCGAATCGAGCAGATCCCGCAGCAGGTTGAACTGGGAAGGCTCAGGGACCATCGCCCCAGTCTCCAGGATCGAAAGCCGGACCGTCTGGGGAAGCAGGCGTGCTGATAGCAGGGGATAGATCATCTGGTCCCGTAGGTTCTTGCAGACGAGGATTGGCGGCGGCTTGCAGGAGCAAGGTGCGGGCCTGACGTAAGGATTCCAGCGCGACGGTTTGATTGGCCGGGGTGGGCTCGCCGATCCAGCGGTTGAGGGCGACGGCGGTTTCCAGGTAGCGGTCGGCGGTCAGTTGCAGAGCGTCGCGCAGAGTTACCAGGCTCGCCGGGGGATAGGTCAGGGCGATATCCTGACTGAGATCCGCGGCCCGGTCCAGCGCAGTCTGGCCCTGCCGGGAAAGTCCATAGACATCGCCGGCGTCAGTACGCAGGGCGGCGACCAGTTGGGCGTCGAGCGTGTGCAAGGTATCGAGCCAGCGTTGGGCCTGCCGGCGATAGCGTTCGGTGCGGCGGACGGATGGGGAGTAAAGCGGGATCTGTCCATCGACTCCCGGCGCCGGGGAGATCTGCCGGCCCAGGGCATAAGGCCCCCACAGACCGGCCACCAGGACCAGCAAGCCCAACGACCAGCGCAGCCAGCGGCGCAGCTTACGGCGCGAAAGTCGAATCGTCATAGGCCAGTTCTTCTTCCTGCACTTCCAGTCGTTGCTCTCGCGGACGACGCGTCGGCAACTCCAACGGTCGGGCGTCGAGGACGGTCAAACTCTCCATCACGAATTCGTGAATCCATTCGCCGTCGGGCTCTTTGCGACGTTTACGATAGCGGCATTGGATGGCGGCGCGCATGCCCTGACGCACCTGGGCATAGAGCTGACGAGCTACCGCGTTGAAAGCGACGAGCCGGGCCCGGGTTTCGCCTTCCGGTCCCTCGATCCAGAGATCGAACTGTAACAAAGCCGGTTTCTGATCCGGCGGGGTGTTTTCGGGAATCCCCTTTTCCCGCAGGCGGAACAGCGGCTCGCTGGCCACCTGCCCGACAAAGACACAACTGTTGTTGGCAGTCATAGATACCTCCAATTTTCACCACGTCAGCCCGCTCCGATGGGAAGGGCCTTTGAATTCCACCAGCTTCCAGGCCCGCTCGATGATTCGATCCAGGGTGGCACGGCTGATGAATTTCTCCAGGGCAAAACGATCCGGCGCCTGGGGATCGGCTTCCAGCACCTTTTGATTCAGGGTGATGATCGTAGGCAACCCGGCGTTGTAACGGGCATTGAGAAAACCGAAAAGGGCTTCCCGCACAAACTCAGTAGGATGGCGTTTGTCCAGATCGTCGATGACGACCAACCAGCCTTCGTTCAACTCGGCCAGAATGTCCGCTTCGTGTTCGTCGTCCGCTTCGCGATGCTGCCAGGAAGCCTGGAGCCGTTCCAGATATTTGGGCCAGACGCGGAAGTACCCCCAGCGGCCGGCGTCGATGGCGGCTCGCAGAATGGCGGCGGCGAGGTGGGTTTTGCCCAACCCGTAGTCGCCGTAAAGGATCAGCCAGTTATGATGGGCGTCGATTTTCCCCGAAAGGATGCCCTGGGCATAGGTCTGGCAGAGCGTACACCAGGAAACCGAGGCCGGACAATCCGGACGCGGAGTGAAGGTATCGAAAGTGGCAGCGGCCAGATTCCCGCCCAGGCCGGCCCGTTCCAGTCGGGCAAGATGGGCGGCCACCCGGCGGCGTTCGGTATCCCGTAGTTCGGCGGCCAGGGCATCGGCTTCCGGCTGGCAGCCGTGGCGATCGCGGAAACGCCAGAGCCCCCGGCCGTACAGGTCCGCCCAGTATTCGTAAGGGATCAACAAAGCGCCGCAATAAGGGCAGTGACGTTGAATTCGCTCGGCGGCCTCTTCGGGCGTCAGCCGACCCAGTTCATGCCGGGTTTTGTTCCATTCGGCAATCGGATCGCGCCGCGGATCCCCCCGGCGATTGGGGCGAAAAGTAGTGGATTCAGGCGGCGTTTGCATGGAGATACTCCTCATTGCGCTGGTTGATGCGGTCCAGGATCTCGCGACCCTTCTGGCGGGTCTTTTCGGCGATGGCCGCCAACTCTTCGGCCGATCGAGTGGACGTGGGCCGGGATTCCTCCGGCGCGGGCCGGTTCAGGCCAATGCGGGGCAACTCCCGGCGGTCGTAGTAATCCAGCATCCCGTTGACATCGTAGGGCCCCCACCCGCGCAGCCGCCAATTGCGGATGATCTGTTCCCAGAAATCGAGATCGGCTTCGGGGATATGGGCCAGCCGGGGAAAGATTTCCCGGACCGGCCAGCGCCCGGTGATTTTCAGGAATCGCACGGCAGCCGGGATTTCTTTGGCTTTTAAAGATTTGCTTTCAGGGAAAGAACGGGCGGTGGGTGGCCCCCCCGGGGCCATCGTGCGGAAAGCGGCCTCATTTTCCAACGGCGCCGCGTTCTTCTCTTTCTCTCCCTCTCCCTCTTTTTCTTTCTCTCTCTCTTTCTCTAACGCCGTGACATTTTCGGGTGTCACGCGATTGTCACCCGTGACAGGGTCCGAATTTTGGGCAGAGTCACCCGTGACAGGAACAGGATTTTCGGGTGATTCCGCAGCGGTCCGTTCGGCGCGGATCTTCTCCCGGCGACTGCGCTGGCGATCGTTCCACTCGGCGCGCCGTTCGGATTGGGACGGTCCCTGCCGATCCAGGAATCCGGCCACGATCCAGGCATCGAAGGCGGAGTCGAAGGCGATGAAGCCTGCTTTTTGCAGCACCTGAAGATCGGTTTCGAGCTCCTCTTTCGCGGTGCGCAGGCTCCAGGCGATATCCTCGACATTCATCGGTTGGCCGTTGTAGGCCAGACAACCGCCGCAGTCGCAGCGGCCGGCAAGCAATTCCAGCTGGACCATCCGCCAGCGCTGAGCATCGGTCAACCGGCTCAGCCGCGGGTCGTCCAGCAAAGTCGTTTCCAGTTTAATCCAGGGCATGGATGACGTAGTCATGAGATACCTCCGAGAATGAAGTCGCCGGGTCTGCCGGAGTGATGAAACCAGCGTAAAGTAAGTCGGCCGGGCCGTAACCCGGTGGTGCAGGTCTTTTTTTCATGGTCAAAAGCATTCATTTTCTTTCCCACGTTATGCCTCTCGTAAAGTCTTCCAGCCCCCTTTCAGGGCATTTTCGATCCCGGCGTTGCGATCATCGGCCGTTTTTTCGACCGGGCCGCTCCGGCCTTCTGGCTGGGTGGGCCGTAACGGCTTCCGTTACGGTTGCCGTTCAGTTGCCGCTACGTCGCCGTTACGTTGCCGCAACGGTGGCCGTAACGGCATTTCCCCATCACCGTTTTTTCCCTCGCAAAGTCTCACCTGCCGGATAGAGCGTCATCTTGCCCACCTTCAATTGGGGCGAGAATTGCAGGGTTTGTTGCTGGTAAGCCTGTAATCCGTATTCCAAAAAGGCCCGGATAATTTCGTCTTTGGAAACGCCCAACCCGGCTGCGATGGTGCGGATGCTTTCGATCAGTTCGGGCGGCAGGTCGCGCACGCCGGTCATGGGGTGTTCACGTTCCCACTCCCGGTTGCGTTTCGCGCGGCTGGGCCGGCGGGCCAGCACTTCGGGGATCGCTTCAGCGGGCTCTTCCGGAATGGCCGGCGAGCTGTTCAGTCCGGCAAAAGGATCGCGACGGCTCATCGTTTCACCTCCTCCAAAATACGCCAGACCAGGGCGCCGTATTCTTCGGCCGCCCGGCCGTGGCTTTCGTATTCAAAGATGCTGCGGCCTTCCGCGGCCGCCTCGCGCAGCGCCGTCGCCCGATGGATCGGCTGCAAGACGCTGTCGGCGCCCATACGGTTGACCAGGATGTTGTAGTTGGTGCGGCTCTGTTTGGTCACATCGTCGTAAAAGGTGGGCAGGATGATGCCCCGCCCCTTCCAGCGCCGCTTCTGAGAAAAAGCGGTCAGAGTTTCCACCACTCCGGTCACGCCGTGCAGCGCCAGGAAATCCAGGGCGGCCGGGATCAAGGCCAGATCAGAAGCCAGCAAAGCAGCTTCCTGCAACCCTCCCACCGACGGCGCGGTATCGAAGATCACAAAATCGGGCCGGCCGTTGAAGGGCGCGACGAAGGTCTCGCGGATGACGGAGAAGAGATCCGCCCCTTCGGCATGCAGAACGGTCTGGGCGGTGGCAGTGCGCTTGTCGCCGGGGACGATCCACAGGCGATCCCGGCCGGTCAGGCGGATCACCCGTTTTAGCTCCGTATGGTTGACCAGGGCGTTGAAAATCTCGGGGCCCTGATCCACAGCCAGCGCCACGGCGACCTGCCCCTGGGGATCGAGATCGACGACGATAACTTCCTTGCCCTTGAGGGCCAGGCCGTGGGCCAGGTTAACGACGGTGGTGGTCTTGCCGACGCCGCCCTTCTGACTGGCGACGGTAATCACGGTTGGGGTCATGGGGAACTCCTTCTGAAGGTAGAATGAAAATTGTGGCGTGATGCGTAATCCGTAATCCGTAAAGAGCCCGTCTCCCGGTTACGCATTACGAAATACGAGTTATGCCCGGTCTGTGGGCGGTCTGTCGGGTCTGTCATGGCCGACCGCCGGTCTGCTGCGGTCTGTCGGGGTCTGTTAGGTCTGCGGGTCTGCCGGCCAGGGAGTGCAAAAGGGCGGTGATTTTCCGCGCATTGCCGGCCAGCGGATCCTTTTTCAACCAGCCGCGCAACTCCCACTCTTCCGCCAGCCGGCGAGCCGGACTGGGCCCCACCCCCAGTTGCCGCTGAATGTCCGGCAGGGTCAGATAGCCCTGATGTTCATTCAAGGCCCACTCGACCAGCCGCTGCTCCTGCGGGTTGAGCGCGCCTGCGGCGGCAGCCGGGCCGGCTGTCAGTTCGACCAGCTGGTGTTTGTCCAGCCAGAAAGTTTGCAGCGGGCCCCAGCGATCGGTCACGGCGAGGCCGGGCCGGCTGGCCGGAATCCGGGCCGCCTGCGGAATACCGATGGCGTCGGCCACCTCGGTGCTGCGGACCCGGAAGCCGAAGACGGCCCCCACCTGATCCCGCACCCGGCCGACCACCCCCTTGCTGAAATCCTGGGCCGCGAAGACCAGGGTGATGCCGAACTTCCGGCCACGCCAGCCCAGTTCGGCGGCGGCGCCGGCCAGCGCGCCTTTCGGTCCGCCCGCCGCAGTGACCGTGGCGCTGAACTCGTCCAGAATGACCAGCACGCGCGGCAGCGGGGGCCGGCCGGCCGCGACCGCCAGGGCGTTGTACTCCTCCAGCTTTTCGGGATAGCCGGGCAGCTCGCGGTAAGCCGCAGCCCGGGCGTCGCATTCCCCGACGGCCCGCTGAATTAGAGCGAGGGTTTCCTCGGGGCTGTGGGCGATCGGGGCGAGCAGCGCCGGGTGCTTTTCCAGCATGGGGAAGGTCGCCCCGTCGATGTCGGCGATCAGCAGGGCGGAGCCTTCCAGCAAGGCCTGATAGCCGAGCAGCCGCAGAAAGGCCGACTTGCCCGAGCCGGTCATTCCGGCAACGAGCAGATGGCCGAGCCGTTCCCAGGGCACGGTCAACGTCTCGCCGGTGTGCCGCCGGCCCAGCAGCGCCGCCCCCCGTTGAAAGCCGGGGAATTCGGCCTGTCGCGGCAATTGCGGCGGGGGCGAAAGCAGCACGGCATAGCGCAGGCCGGAGTGATTGCTCAAATAGACCGGTCGGCCGTTGATGGCCGTGGAGAGATGGTGCAGCAGATCGTCGGCGGTATAGGCCTCCAGCCGATCGAGCTGCCGCACATCCAGCACCCCGAAAAGCCAGGTCAATCCCTGGTCCTGGGTCAGCAGCCAGTGAGTGAAGGCCGGTTCCAGTCCCCGCCGTTGCAAGACCTCGGGGATGCGGCGGCAAATGGCGTTGGCTTCGGCCAGTCGGGAGCGGGCAATAGGGGATTCGTTCATCGTTCGTTCTCCTCGACGATTTCGCCTTCGACGGCGGTGGTGAGCGCTTTGGGGGTGACTTCATCGAGCCAGGGCCGGACCTGTTCCGGTGGGATAATCTGGATCGTCGGCGCGGTGGCCACGGAAGCCGGGTCGCCCAGCGCGGGCAGTATTCCCGTCAATCGCTGCGGCAACTGCGGCCGGCGGCGCGCCGCTTCGGCGGGCAGGCCGCGGTGGGTCAGATCGACCGCCTGATCGCGGGCCGTGACCCGATCCTGATATTCGGGGGGCGCCAGCGGCGGCTGGCTGACCTGGCCTTCGACGATCTGGAGGGCCGGGCCGAAGGAGCGGTCCGGATCCAGGATCATCATTCCGCCCTTGCCGTCGGGGATGACCAGGATCTTGGCATCGCCGCGGGGATCGCGGGGCACGGCGCTGATCCGCGGGGCCAGCAATTTCGCCAGCCAGGCCAGGAAACCGAGCAGGGCCACCAGCAGAATCCCGCCGATGCCCCAGGGCGCGTAGGCTTGAAGGCCGTTGACCATCCGTTCCCGTTCCAGCAGCAATTGGGTGCGTTCGGCCGCCGCCGCCTGGGCAGTGGCCGTAGCTTGCAGGGCTTCGACCGTCGCGGTCGCCTGGACCGCCCAGGCGGCCGCGGTCACGGTGGCTTCGTGGGCGAAGCGTTGAGCGTTGGCCGTGGCCGTCACCCGCTGGGCCTGAGCCGTAGCGGTGGCATAGGCCTGCCCTGCTTCAACCGTGGTGCGCCAGGCGACGGCGGTCGCGGTAATCTTGCGGGCCTCAGCCGTCATCGTACTGGCCTGGGCCAGCCGTTCCTTTTCGGCACGTTGCGCGTCCGCGGTGGCCGTCTGCCGGGCATAAAGCGATTCCAGGGTCAGTTGAAGTTCGCGTTGCTGGCGTTCGGTGCGGATCGTCTCCAGGTAGACCTCCACCTGGGCCGATTCGAGCGTGGGCTGCAACGCTGACGAGGTCACGACCGGCGGCGTGAGACGCGGACGGGCCGATTGGGGCGGCAGCGTGTTGCAGACCACCACCAGGGTCAGCGTCCCGCCGACCGTGCCCCAGAACCAGAAACCCCGGCGATCCATCTTACCAGCCCCACCCTTCCGGGATTTCGAGCAGTGCAGGTTCTTCCAGATCGGCTTCCAGGGGATAAAGCGGGACCGATGGCAGGGCCGTCGATTGGTAGGAGGCGGGCTTGTGCAGGTGTTGTTCCAACCGGCGCAGGCGCCAGACCAGATAGCCGATCACACCGCCGGCGAGCAATACAACCAGCAGCAGGCTCAGGGCCAGGATCGTCACGCCGGTCGTGGCCACGGTCTGCCCGGCGGCGGCGGTAGCCGCGGCATGGGCCGCTTCCGCGGAGGCCCAGGATTGCAAGATCAAGGCGACCAGGAGCAGCAATCCGACCAGCAGGGCTGCCATGATCCCGGCCAGCCGCGCGAGGGCCTGGCCCCAGCGCGCCAGAATGAGGCCCACCGCCAGGCTCACGCCGATTCCGGCCCAAACGATCCAGCTTGCAGTTGTCATTGGCGCTCCTTCGTGTACAATGTTTCGTAGAGTACGGCGTGTGGGGACGGCATCCGCCCAGACGCCCGGCCCTGCCCAGGGCCGGCGTCGGCGCATGCCCCGCCGGGGGGCTGCGACAGCAGCTCCGGCGGGCGCGGGGACCGGTCCGCGTCAGAGGCCGGTCCTCCCCCCACCAGCCCCGGCCCGTCAGGGCCGGGCTGGCTGCCTTTTAGCTGTCTAGTTTCTTCTCCCCCTTACCCTACCTTCCGCGGAAGCAGAAGGCAGGAGAAGATTTAGAAGATCACCCCCATTTTTCTTTGATTGGCTCTAACAGGAGGGATGTTTCCCCTTGGTTTTTTGTTGTTCGGCAATTCGGGCCATGAATTCTTCCAGATCTTTCTTGAGATTCCCGCTGGAGTTGGGCTGTTGAACCGCATACCAGGACATGTGAAGCGCTTCTCGGGCCAGTCCGAGGATGTGATACGCCAGGGGGTGGTCTTTAAAGGCCATTTGCAAGGCTTCCAGGCGCGCCTGCATTTGTTGAAGTTCCTCTGCGACATCACTTCGGTCAGGGGCAGTGCCGTTATTAGGCATAACCGAAACTGAAAATTTTCCCATCATTGGATTCTCTTCCTTCCACTCGTATTTATTTGAACTACAAACCAACGCTATTACTGGGACTGTGAAACTATAATGGAGAGATCCGGATTGCGCCGTAAGTGAAATCCGGGCCGGGTTTGAAGCCGGTAGTTGCTTTTTAACGGATTCTGTTGCAGGAAAAGCTGCGGCATGTTAAAATGTTAAGAGTTGAGGGCACGTTGAAGGCTCTGTTTCTGACTTTGATCTTTCCTGGATTGTTCCGGAATTTCATTGATGTTTTCTTCTTTATTGTCTTGAGATAATAGCATCAATCTTAAGATCAAAATCCGGGCCGCCTGTTCTTCATCATCGGGATTTTGTTGTATCTCATAGATACGTTTTTCAATTTTTATCCGGAGGTGGTGTTGCACAGCTTCCTCTCGTTGTCCTCCTTTCTTTTATTACTGGTTATCTGTTCGTAACGTTCTCTCAAGCGGGTACGGATTGTGGTAGAATTTGATTCGCCGATGTTTCTGGCATCCGCGAGGATTAAATTGTAGAGGTCGATCGGGATCAAGATTTGAACCTGTTTGGATTTCAAGGCAGTTTTAGGCATGTTAACCTCTCGTTGTAATCTATTGATAACTTTTGTACACTGATTATTATAATGAATATCCCTTCATAGTCAATAGGTGGACACTTCGGTTTCTGCTTAATCACCAGGATTTTTAGAGGTTCATTCCGGTGCTACTTTGTTATAAAAAAGGGGCTTTGCGTGATAGAAGATTTCATTAAATGGCTAAATGAAGAGATGGCACTTCGGGGCTGGAATCAGGCGGAGCTGGCTCGGAAAGCCGGGGTAAGTCGGGCGGCTATCAGCAATATTCTGAGCAGCATGCGTACTCCCGGCCCTGACCTGTGTGGGGCGATTGCTCAGGCGTTCCAGATTGCTCCGGAAGTGGTATTTAGAAAGGCTGGATTGTTGCCGGAGTCGGCTGAATCGCAGATGAATGAGGATCTTGCGGATCTGGTAACGACCTATAATGCCCTGAGCCTGGAAGATCGTTTAACTTTGAAGGCTTTTGCGAAGTTCTTGTTGTATAAGAAGCCGGGGCAGGGTGGGGAGGATAAAAGTTCTTCCTGAAGTCGGGCTTCCCATTGTTTTTGTAAGGGATATAATAGTGAGGTAAAAAGCAAAAGCCGGGCCCAGGCCCGGCTTTTGCTTACGTCAGAGTTATGGAAAGGAGGTTTTATGGGATCGCAGCGGCAGGTGATCCTCTGTTACCGTCGGCTTTCGATGGTCAAGAATGCCATGGATCTGGTATCGCCGACGCGGCAGAAAGAGGTGGTGGAAGCGATGGTGGTGGGCGTGCATCAGTTCATTCCCGAGTGGTACGAAGATATCGAAGGCCACTCATCCGGCCGTACCAGTGATCGGGAGGGCTGGCAGAAATTGCTGGCTCAGCTGGGGCGCGATGATGTGGTCGGGGTGGCGGCTTATGACATCAGCCGGTTGTATCGGAATGTCCAGGAATTTCTGGGATTAGTGAACGAGTTGAACGCCCGGAGTTTGCGACTCCTGGTAGTTAAGGAGAATGTCGATACCAAGAGCGCGGTTGGAATGGCGATCCTCACCATCCTGATGGCCATGTATCAGCTCGAATCCGATCTGGCCTCGGAACGGATGAAGGCCAATATTGACTATAAACGCCGCAGCATGGGACGTCACTGGGGCCCTGCGCCCTTCGGGTGTATGCGGGATGCGGATAAAAACCTGATTCCGGACCCCAAGACCTGGGATAGCTTGCGGTATCTCTATGAGCTTTTTGTGACCGGAGATTACACTTATGACGATCTGGTCCGGTTGCTGAACGATGGGCATCATCCCTGGTATACCCGGCAGGGCGATATCCGACCCTGGCAGCAGCACGACGTGCGGCGCGTCCTATGTTCCTGGCGTCTGTATGCGGGGATGGTGACGATCGGGCGGGCGAAGGATGGGCCGGTTGAGGTGATCGATGGTGCTCATGATCCCATTCTGTCTCCCGATCTCTGTGCCAGGGTGGGGGCCGAATTGGGGCACCGCCGGCGGCCGATGGCGCAGCAGGGGAAGGAGAGTTATCTGTTGACTCCCTTTGCTTTCTGTGGCAATTGCGGTGCCGAGTTGGATGGAAATACCCGCAATGGGACCCGCTATTACAAGCATTCCCTGACCAAAGGCGTCTGTCCTGAGGTGCGCGTGAAGGCGGATGTTTTGGAAGGGGAAGTGCTGCCTTTGCTGGCGGGGCTGGCGGAATCTCCGGAGTTGCAGCGGATACTGTATGAAGAAGTGGTGATGCTGCGGTCGATGGAAGATCCACGGGCACAGGAGATCCAGACGCAGATTCAGGAGTTGATCGTTCAACGGGAACGGTTGACGGATGCGATGGTGTCCGGGAACATTACCGGCAATGATTATCGTCCGCGTCGGGAGAAGCTCGAACGGCAGATGGCGGAGTTGCAGGAGAGCCTGCCGCCTTCGTCGGCGGATGAATTGGAAGCTACGATGTGGGCGACGCTGGACATGTTGCGCGGCGTGCCGGAAATGGAGCCGCGGCGGCAGAAAGAGGTGGTCCTTCAATTATTGGAGCGGGTGGAGGTGCAAAGCGGACACATTACACGCATTGTTCCCAGGGCCGGGGCCCGGCATTTTTTCTAATTCTGGCCATGGTTGCCAGAAAGTACCGACAGGAGGTTGGTGTAAAATACCCCTGGAGGGACTGGGGGCGCCTTTCCAACTTTTAGGGCTCTCCTGGCTGCCATGGCCAGGATCAAAAAAAAGGGCGAGCCCAGGGCTTCGGTATAATTCGACTCACATGGCGATCCCTTACCTCGATTCTTTCCAGCATGGTGTGAATGATTTCTTTCTGTTGCTTCGGTTCTAATTCCTCCAAATCTCGCAGCATATCCAATGCCGCCCACATGGCTTCTTCGAATTCGTCGGCGGCTGCGGCCGGCAGACTCTCCTGTAATTCCACGAGCTTTCGCTCTACGGCTTCCCGCCGGGTGTGATATTCCTCTTTGGTGATGTCCTCGGAGAGCAGCAGGTCGACCAGGCGATTGCGCTGAGTTATCGTTTCCTGGATTTTGGTCTGGATCTCTTTTGCTTTGGGATCGGACATGGCCCGGAGGGCGACGACTTCTTCGTACATGGCGCGCTGCAGGTCGGGGGATTCGGCCAGGCTGGATAGCAAGGGGATGATCTCGCCTTCCAGGATATCGGCCCGGACCCGCCGTTCGGGACAGCGGTGACCTTTGCTCAGGGCATGTTTGTAGAAGCGGATTCCTTCCTCGCGGGTGTTGCCGTCGATTTCCCCACCGCAGACTCCACAATAGGTGAGTGGCGTCAGCAGGTAGATCTGGCGATCGCCCTGGGAGATCCGGTGCCGGCGCTGTTCCAGTTGTCTTCCGACTTTTTCACAGAGGTCTACGGGTAGGATTGGCGCATGTGAGCCGTTGACGACGATCTCGGGGTGATCCTTTTGGCGGCCGATGGGCAACAATCCCGAGTAGAGTTTCCAGTTCTGGAGCACTCGCTGTACATCGTGTTTTTGCCAGAGGCGGGTATCGCCTTTGCGGGTGTACCAGGGGTGATGTCCTTCATTTAACATCATGACCAGTTCGTCGTAGGTGTAGTTGCCGGTGGAGAACATTTCGAAGAGGTAAAGCAGTGAGTCATGGGTTTTGGGATCGGGGATCAAATCCTTCTCTTCGTTCCGGGTGCAGCCGTAAGGGACGGGGCCCCAGTGCCGGCCCATCGTTTCTCTCTTGTATTTGATGTTGGATTTCATCCGTTCCGAGGCCAGGTCGGATTCCAGCTGGTACATGGCCATGAAGATGGTGAGGATGGCCATGCCGATGGCGGTTTTGGTATCGACATTTTCATTGACCATTAACAGGCGGAGGTTCTTGTCGTTGATCTTTTTGACCAGGTCTAGAAAATCTGTGACATTGCGGTAGAGTCTGGAGAGATCATAGGCGGCTACGCCAACTATGTCCGGGCGATCCAGTTGGGCCATGAGTTTTTTCCAGCCGTCGCGGTCACTGGTGCGGCCGGAGGAATGGCCTTCGATATCTTCATACCACTCCGGTTCCAGATCAAAGCGATCGATGACCATGCTGTTGACCACTTTTTTCTGTTTTTCGGGGCTGACCAGGTCTCCTGCATTTTTGACCATTGAGAGCCGGCGGTAGCAAAGCATTATTTTTCGTTCTTCTGTCATAGTGTCTCCTGGAGTAAGGGTAGGCGAATCATAAACCCTGGAAGGAGGATGTCAAATTTATTCCCGATGAAAGGAAACTTCTTGAGAAATTAAGTCTATGCTGTGAACCAACCATCCGGCTGCCATCCAGGCCCGAGATTGTATGTGTCTTCCTCCTGATTTTGTGTTATTCCACCAGGCAAGATAAGAGTAGGCACTGGGAGGTAAGCTGATTTCCAGATACTGTTCGATATACTCGAATGTTAAAGTGATAAGATTTGTTGTAGAAGGCTGACTTTTCAAGTAAGTGTAGAGGTTGTCGTATTTGCTCATGGGTTTGATTCCTTTGGTTTTAAGGTGTTGGGGAGGGGCGCGGTGTAATGGTGGGTAAAGGCGTTAAAGTTGTCGTCGGCGATGGAATTGGAGTGGAGGTGGGCGGCAATGGCGTCGGAGTTGGAATTGAGGATCTTAACGTATTGACCTGGGCTTCGATCTGCAATGCAGTGGTGTTTGAGCTTTCAAACAGGGTTAATTCGATGACGCTGCTACGGGGAATTTTGTGGACGCTGTCGGCGACGATGTCGATCAGGTAGGCGTAATTGTCGTCGGAACCCAGGTATTGTAAGGAGGGCGAATAGTCTGAAGATGCCTGGAGATCTTTGGACCAGTAGATCCAGGATTGATCGGATATTTTGAGTTCACCGACATAAGAGGATAGAAAGCCTATTTTCTGGGTGGTTTGTAGAACTATGTTTTTGGAGTAATCAGGTTTTCCTTGTAGCATTGATAGAGCTGCCTGGTTTCCTACTCCTTCAGCAAAGGATATAAAGTAGGAAAGAATAAGAACAATTCCTCCTATGCTGCAAGCAACTTGGGATAATATTCTAGGATATCCTTTATCAACAATTCGGGTTGCTGTGATAAAAATTGCTGAGATAAAAGCGAGCATGAAAATGGCAAGGCCTGCATTGTAGTCGTTTCCTATACATCCCAATATGTGCATGTAAATATAGGGTGAAATTATGCATATCCAGGACATCAACATAACGAATACTTGGATATGTTTTTCGTATTGTTGTTTTTTAGATGGTATCAAGTGTAAGAACAAGCTTTCAATTAGTAGAGCCGCGGGCACAAATGAAGCGAAAGCAAATACAATTATTCCGGGAAAATGCAGTGGATCGCGAGTAAACATTGTGGGTGCAAGTTCAGGTGCTCCAATCTTTGCATAGTAACCACTTGTATAGTTCCAGCCTAACAATGCAATGAAGGCGGCAATGACCGGTATCAGTAACGGCCACCATTTTTCCAGGGTTTCCCAGGCAGGTTTTTTCTCTGTAAGGGGTGGGGGCGGTGGTGGGGCCTCTACTTTAGGAGGTTCGGCGGGTTTGACTTCCGGCTTCAAATCCTGGGATAGCCTGACTTCAGCTTCAATGGATAACCTGGCCGGCGGGAGCGGTGGTTCTTCTTCTGGTATGGCTGTCTCGTTGCGGTTCTTGCCCTGGTGGAGATGACAATATCCAAATGCCTCAGTTCGCAAGGAGCAACGTTTTCCATTTGCCAGGATGCCTTTGCAGCGAGCTTTATTGAGAGGTTTTTTCATTGTGTTTTCCTCAATGATATTTTTATGGCTGGGGGGAGGTGCCGGGGACCACCCAATAATAATTATAACTTTCAGGTGTGACAGAAGTGTGACACAGGGGTATGAAAGTGGTAAAAGGAGAATGATATCGGGGTAAGATCGTGTAATCGATCTCACCCCGGTGTTTTTTTGTGAGGAATGTTTGTTAGTGGCTGGCTTTGTAAGGTTTGGGTAAATAATCCAGGTAAGCGGGCGATTCATCTCCCAGCATTTCCTGTTCGATTAGTTCCAGTTCGGATTCCAATTCTTCCATATTAACATTGGGAGGGATGGAATAGTCGCGGGAGGCCATTTCTTCTTCCATTGTTTCCCGATCCAGTTTTGAGATCCTCTTGTTCATAATCTCTTCGATGGAGCTTTCGTGTTTTTTGGCTACTTCCCTTTTTTGAGATCGGCCTTGCAAATCTTCCAAAGCTTCCTCTCCGTTATTGAGATTTTTGCTGCCGGCGCTATATTCGAGTCGGAAGGGTTCACCTTTTTCAAGCGAAAAGGGAATTTCATGGTTGAGCAGGTTGTGGAGTTCGATTAACAGTTTATATTTTCCGGCCAACCCTTGTTTTTTTGTTTTCAAGGCATCATGTTCACCGCGTCTCCAGCGCATTGTATGTTCTCTCATCTCAGGATGTAAGAGTTGTCTGGCGTGACCAAGTTCGTGCACCAGAGCATTGGCGACGGATTGGGTGTTGACACCTGATTTGGGAATGAAATGATTTTCGTTGCTCGGGTCCAATTGAAGCAGGTCCATTACATTCCACCGAACATACAGTTCTCGATTGACATTCAGATATTCTTTGATTTCTTCTTCACCTTTATCTTTTCCAAACAGGCCAAAGGCGGAGAAGGTTGTGGGAGAGAAATTATTCGCGCATACCTGGATCTGGATGGTTTGGTCGGCTTCGGAAAGTTCTTGCCAAACTTTTCGTCCGGTTTCTGAACTCATAATATATTCCAGGGCTTTATCTATGATTGAATGAATGGTCGAGCTGCTTTCTTTGGGGATTCTTGATAAATCCCATTCCATTTTCCGTTGGATGGTTGGAGTGGTAGGGTGTATTGAGAGAGGGGATCGTTGTACTGTGGGAGTGAGCAATCGATCGACGGCGCGGTTGTTGATAGTCCGTTGCAGCTGGATTACATTGGTTGGCGTTAGATTTTTGGGGGTAGTTCGAGCCATTTGTACGGTTCCAGAATCAAGGCCAGGATTTGAATGGAGTGGTTCCTGGGGATTATTTTGATGTTCCGGAGCGGTGGAATTCTTTTGGGATGTTGGATTTGCTTTTTGATGAGCCGGCATAGGGTTTTCCTCCTCTTATGCGTTTTCAAATTTTTTGCGTTTTGCCCCCAAACAAAAGGGTATCTAATAATAATTATAACCTGAAGGTGTGACAGATGTGTGACACGGGGGGACGAAATTCAATAGGGGCTTATTTTGTCGGTTTCTGCTGTTTGCCTGTCATCAATAATTTGATACAAAAGTATCTACTTGCACATATTGACAGTATTTTAAAATTCGCTATAATATGCATGAAGTTTGATAATTGAATAACGCGGGGGAGTTCTCGCCGCCTCCAATTCCAAAGGGCAGAGAGTCCGGGTTGTCCGGATCAGCAAAAGTAAGCGGAGTGCTCGCCAGCCGCATGGCCTTGATCTTTCAAGGAGACTAAAGGGGGAGACGTGGTTTAGCCACGTCTCCCCCTTTTTTTATTTTCTGAATCTCTATTTTTATTACTTTAAAAAATTTATTTTCAATATTTTTTACTGAGGAGGGACGGGTATCGGTCTATGTCTCATTTTTCACGTCTGGTTCGCCAACGGATGGCCGATATACAGTTTGCGGGACTCCCGGATGAGGAGAAAGAACGCCGCACGGCGATTTTGTCGTTGCTGTTGTGGGGCCATGAATACCGCGAGCGACTGGATGCTGAGAGCAAAATCCTTCAGTCGGTGCCGGCTGAAGAGTTGGTCGGATAGATTCATTTTGAGGGGGACTTTATGCAACAAATTCACTTTCCTTCGGTTGTCGGCGTCGGCTCGACGGAGGCTGGGATGCTTTCGTTGGGAACGTTTAGCCGGGCGCGCCGTGATTTGCCGTATACCACGGCCTGGGATGGGCAGCTCTATCTGGTCGGGCCGCGGGTGGCCGATTTCACCCGCCCGGTGGAGCGGATGGATTTTGCCCGGCTGTCTGACGGCCCGGAGCTGCGGGCTCTCACTTATACGGCCCTGGGATTGCTGTTAGGGAGCGGCGACCATCGGCTTTCCCTGGCTATCGGTCTGCCGGTTGAGGTGATGTCGGATGTGGATCTGGCCCATGCCACGCTCCGAAATCTGCGTTCCTGGATGGTAGGGGCGCATGCTTTTACGGTGAACGAGGCTGCGGTGCAACTGTCGATCGAGCAGGTGCAGATTCTGGCGCAGCCGGCCGGCGCTTTCTTTGCCTGGGGCTTGAACGACCTGGGCAAATGGAATCGGGCGACGGACGATATCAAGGCCCTGGTGGCGGTCTGTGATCTGGGCTTCAATACGCTGGATCTCTTTGTGGTGCAGAACGGCCAGATCGTCAATCGCTTTACCGGCGGGGATACGGTGGGGATGCGGCGGGCTTCGGAGATGTTCTGCCAGACTTTGCAGCGGCAGTATGGATTGAAGCTTTCTCTGCAGGAGGCCGATGCGCTGTTGCGCCAGCGCCGGCCCACGTTGCTGATCTCCGGCACTTCCGTCGATTTGACCGGGGCAGCGCGCCAGGCGTTGGATTCGGCGGCCGGTTCGGTGCTGGCCTTTTTGGAATCTCGCTGGGGCAACGGCCGGCAGTTCGGACATTTGCTTTTCACGGGGGGTGGGGCGGAGGCGTTGCGTGAGTCTTTGCTGAGGGCCTATCCCTACGGCGTGATTTTGCCCGAGCCTGTGACGGCCAATGCGTTGGGTCTGGCGCGATATGCCCGCCGGGTCTGGTCGGCCGGGCAGGTGGTGGGGTTTGATCCGGGCTTTGGCGGCATCAAAGCGGTAGCGTTGTAACGCTATCAACTCTTTGCCGATGATTTCAAGTGATAGCGAGGTGAACGATGAATCCGAAACTCAAGAATCCTGTAATTTATTTTCTGCGTTGTCGGCCAGGGGTGGATGACGATTTGATTGCCTGGTTGAACGGTTTGCCGGATCAGCCCTTTGGGATCAAATCGCATTCGGTCAAGACGGCTCTGCGTCGAGGGCTGCAAGGGACGGGGCCCTTTTCCCAGGAGACTCCGGCATTGGATGTCGGAGAGTTGCGCCAGGTGGTGGAGGCGGCGGTGGCGACACAACTGGCGCGATGCGGTGCTACGGTTTTTACGGCCGATGCGGTTGAATCGCCTGAAAGTGGGGAGGCGGAGGCTTTGCTCGACCAATTGACGGCAGGCATGGCGATCGATGAGTGACTGACGCCGCATGAATCCGCCGGTCCGATCGTTGCCGCCTTCAGATTAAAGCGGGGGATTCATGCGGCGGGATATCCATCGGTTGCGACAACATCACGTTACTACATTACTCATTATTAATGAAGGAGCATTCTATGACCGAATGGTTGTATCAGGATATTACAGGGGGGATTCTCCACGCTTCCCGCCTGCTTTGTAGCAGGCTTGGCGAACGGCGCCAGGGCATGACGGAATCTCAGATTTCCAATGCCTTGCAGCAGACTCTCCAGGAGCTTGGTTATCAGGTGGAAGCCGAAGTGGTGATTCCCTGTGCATACGAAGGTCGCAGGGTGGGCGTCCATCGGGTTGACCTTGTGGTGGAGGGGGTGGTTGTGGTGGAACTCAAAACGACTCAACAGCTTACGTCCAGAGATTATGCTCAATTGCGGGCTTATTTGATCGACGGCGGGTGGGCTGTGGGATTGTTGCTCAACTTTGGAGGAGATGACTTCGAATCCAAACGGTTGTATGAGGCGCGGAACGATCCTGCGGTGAAGGAGGCGAACCGTGTTCTTCGATCGTGCTAAAGCTCAACGGGAAGGCGTCTTCCTGTTTCTTTCGCGGCTGGATTCCGCCGGCCCTTTGTGGACCGGACCGCTGGCCAATCTGCGGACGGCCTTGCAATGCGGCGCCGGCGTGGAGCAGACGGCGGTGGAATTTGCCGGCGTGCTGGGCCAGGTCGCCCAGGCCTTGACCGCGGCTCAGGCAGAGAAAAACGCGCTGCTTCAGGAATCGCTCCAGTTCAAGGCCCAGGCGCAGTATTACCGGCAACTGGCGGAGAATACGGCGGCCTCATTCAACAGTGCCGAGGTGCAACGGCTTCAGAACCAGGTGCAAGCCTTGCGGGCCGAACTGAGCCGGGCTCAGCTATCCATCGGCCGGCAGCAGGCCGAGTTGACCGCGACCTACCAAAGCCTCGCCGATGAAAAGGCGAAGCTGGCCGACGCCAACCGGCTCATTGCCCGGCAACACCAGGATCTGGTCGACGGCTGGGGCGCCGAGAGTTAACCACGAGCCGCACGAATCGCCCATTCAATAGAGAGGGCGGCAATGCGTCCCTGCGGGGGATTCGTGCGGCAGATTAACAACAAAACACACACCATCTTCAGGAGGTTTCAAGGATGAAAAAATTAGATGCGACGGCATTGATGCATACATTGGACCGCGATCTGCCCGACGGGCGGTGGCGGTCGGTGTTGGAAGTTTTGGAAATCGTCGGGGTGGCCGACAGCCAGCAGCTCCAGGAGATCACCGGCCTTTCCCGGGATCGGCTGGCGGCGGCGATGGAAAAGCTCCAGGCGGCGGCCGCCGGTGGGCCGCCGATCCTCTACACGCCGGCCGTGAAAGTGATCCGCCCGGGCCGGCGCGGTGGGCAGGCCAGGCTCTTTTGCCTGGGAGAAAGCGGCGCGGCGTTGCTCCGCCACATGGAGCATCCCCAGGCTGAGGAATGCGGGCTGGTCGAGCCGACGGCGCTGGCGCATGCCGTGGCCATGCTCGATGTCCGTTTGCAGGCGCAGCGCGCCGGCCTGCCGGTGAAGACCGACGCGGTCCTCTTTTACGGAGACGAAGCCCGGCTCCGGCCCGACAATCTGGTGACGTTGCCCGACGGCACTCAGGCGATCTTCGAGCTGGAGCAGCTCCTCACGGCGCAGCACCTGGCCCGGGCGTTGGAAAGCCTGGAGCACAAGGCGGCCTTTTTCGAGGATGAGCCGGAAATCTCAACCGGCGTTCGCGTGCTGTTCAATCTGCCCCGCGGCCGGGACTACGAGCGCACCTTGCAGGTCTGGCGCAAGGCGGCTTCACTGCTGGCCCGCCGGCAACCCGAGGGACTCCCCTTTCATCTTTATGCGATGCCGTTGGAAGAGTTCAAGGCCCGGCCGGATTGGAACGAACCGCCCGACGAAGGCCGCTGGATCGATCTCACGTTGCCCGCCTTCAATGCCGGACCGGTGGAAGCCGATCCCGAGGCCGCGCTGCCGCAGGAGTTACACCGTTACTCCCACCGGGAAAGCCGGCTGGTTCTGACGGCGCTCTGGCAGGTCTTCAATGAGACGCTGGCGGCCCGTCCGCCGGAAGAAATCGTGGCGGACCCGGCTTTCTTTGAGGTGATGGGGATGATCCATGTCGCTTCCCATGGATCGCATCTCCGGCCGATCGAGCGCGCCGCCTTCCCGCAGGCTTCGATCTATTTGCTCAAGCAATACCTGAGCCTGCATCCGCCGCTGCGGAAGCAACTACAGCGGGAGATGGGCCGGGGGATGCAGTCGACTCGCTGGAATCCCATGACGATCAATCACCGGATTCAGGTGGTCTGCGAAGCCTTCCTGAAATACCACGGCTTCAGCGACGATGGGGGGCTTTCGGTCTATGCCACAGCCCCCGACTGGACCGCCCGCGAGCCTCAGACCTTCCAGGTGCGGGTGGTCGTCGATCCTCAACTGCTCGTCGCCGGTGACGGATTGCCGGCCGATCGCAGCCGGGTCCGCGAAGCCGAGGCCTCGCTGGCCTGGGTCTTGCGCGGGCTCTTCGCCTACGCCGGCGAGCTGGATCTCCCCCGCCCGGCTTTCTGGTAAACGCAGATTGGAAGAATGGAAGTTTGGAAGGTGGAAAACCACCTTCCAGCTTCCGATCTTCCAGGGGAAATACAAAATCTACCTTCCTATGAAAGGATTATCTATGTCTAACTCTGTCTCTTTTACCCAATCCGACTATGCCGCCGCAAAAGCATTGGTCGATATTCTCAATGGAATCCCCTTGAATGGATTGGCGGAGCATCCCGAACCGCTGGGAGTTTGGGGCTCGGCTTTGGTGCAACTCAATGGAATTTTGATCGGCTCCGGCCGCCCTGCCGTGCGCCAGGCCTTTGCAGCTCAACTGAAAGCGTACCCGGATCTGGCTGTATTGCAGAAGCTGGCCTCTACCGGTGGGGTGATGGAAGGCGCCACCCGTGAGGCCTTGGAAATCCTTGAAGCCGACGGCCGGCAATTGCCTTATGAGTTGCCCTTTGTAGATTCGGCGGAATCGCTTGTCGATCTGGCCGAGTTTGTCAACCGTACCCTGGTCATCCCGAAATTTCCTACCCGGGAGAAGAAACGTGCGGTGGCCTGTGTGATCGGCCATTTGCTGCTGGGCCAGGGACGGCTGTTGGTTTCGGAATTGGACAATTCGCCCTATGTGGTTGCCGATGATAATTCGGTCTGGCCGCTTTCGGACGAGACGGCGGCTACGCTCGTTATGTTGAACCAGGCCGGCCTTAACGCTTCAGAATCCGCTTTCGAGTGGGTGTTGAATGAGTTGCAGTGCCTGGCCGTGACTTCCGGCCGTCAGGTTACTTTCCGTCAGTTTTTCCATCATGAGGCCGGTCCCCTTCTTTACGTTTCTTGTGGCCCGTCTGCCGTTATTCGGGGGCGGTTGGACGGGGAGGAGGTCCGGCTGGAACTGTTATCCAACGGCACGGATGATATCTGGTTCCGCGGGGCGGATGCTTTGCCGGAATGGAACCATGAGGCTGCGGCGCTCGATCCTTTGACGTTGTCGCCGTTTGTTCCCTGTCTGGTCACGCCGCCCGAGGTGCCGGCTTACACCCCGGAGGTGCAACGGCTGTTGTTCCGTTCCTGGTTGATTGGATTGATCGCCGATGTCCGACCGATCCCTATGGTTTCCACGATTGGAGATCGGGGCGGCGGCAAAAGTCAGGTGGTCCGTTCTCTCTCGGTTCTCTTCATGGAGAAAGATCCCACGGCGCTGCAGGACGATCAACGCAATATGGAAGCCCAGGCAGTTCATACGCCGATTCTGGCTTTGGATAATGTCGATTCCAATCCTCCGCCGTGGTTTGCCGATTTCATTGCCGCCCTGGTGACGCACGTGGATTTAGAGCGGCGCAAAATGTATACCAATACGCAGGTCGAACGTGAGAAAATGCCGGCCGTGCCGGTGATCTCTACCCGCACAGCCTCCTTTGCCCGCCCCGATGTGGCCGAACGGCTTTTGCCGCTTTCTACCGGACAGTTTGCGGAGAACGGCGTGGGGATGCTTGCCGATAGCGAACTCGACAAATTGACCCGAGACAATCGGGACGGGGTGTTGGTCTGGCTGGCAAAGCAGGCGGTCATCTCTTTGACCAGGATGAATCAGGCCCCGCCGTTGCCGGGACGGTTTGTCGAGTTTGCTCAAGTCGTGTGGGTTCAGGCTGAACCAGGCTCTCAGGATGCCCGGGCGGCTTTGACGGCTCTGCGCCAGGCGCAACATCTGTCGGTGGGGGATGCCGATCCTCTGATTGCGGCGGTGATCGAATATGCGCCGCGGCTTTGTGAGGGGACCGGACACTGGAGTGGAACGCCGAGTGAATTGGTGCGTTCTTTGCAGGTGCAGGGGGCGAACCTTTCCTATCCGCAAGGGGGAAAGGTGATTGCCCAAAAATTGCGCGAGAGTTCGGGGACTTTGATCCTGTTCGGGATCAAAGTGGTCGAGCGGCGGCAGGGGAATGCCACGATTTTTGTTTTGACCTATAAGGCGCAGCAGTAGAGAACCCGGAGCTGGCGGGGAAAATTTTCCAAAAGTAGCCCTTCAGAAAATAAAAACATTTTGGTTTTGTTCCGATTGCTTCAGGCTGGAGATGGTGGGATAGCCGGAGAAAAATGAGAAAAGTTTACGAAAAAGCGCTTGACCACGGGAAAAACTTTTCTTTTTTTCTCCGGCTGTTTTGTGAATTGAGGGAGAGGTCGGAACAGAAAGAAAAAAGTTTTAGAAAAAATCCCTCAGCCCGGGAAAAGAAAGTTGGTTTTTCTCCGGTTTCTGGTTTTTAAGGAATTATCAAGGAGTTATCGATGAAAGTGGATCTTTCGGGAGTTGATTTTCTGGCATTGGTTTCCGGTTACACGCACCTTAGCCAGGTAGCGCGAGGGAAAAACGGCGATGAATATGCCGGGCCCTGTCCGCAATGTAGCGGGGAGGATCGGTTCCGCGTCTGGCCCCGGCATTCGAAGGGGAGGGGGCGGTGGTATTGTCGTCGGTGCGAGCTGGCCGGCGATGCGGCGGACTTTCTGAGTTTTGTCCGACAGGGGATCAGCCCGGAAGAGAAGTGGAAGATGTTGGAGCGGCTGGGGGCCCGCATCGATTCCGACAAGGCCGGCGCGGTGGAGGGCAAACCGGCGCTGCGGTTACCTGAAGAGAGCCGTCCGCCGGCGCCGGCCTGGCAGGCCAGAGGTCGCGCCTGTCTGACGTATGCTCAAGGGCAACTCCGTCAAAATGACATGGCGTTGGCTTATCTGACCGGGCGGGGGATGAGCCTGGAGCTGATCCGGGAGGCGGGGCTGGGCTATATTCCAAAAGCGATTTCCGATAAGGCGGAGAGCTGGGGATTGGATTCCAGGGACGGCCCGGTCTGGATTCCTCGCGGGTGGGTGATCCCCTGGGAGATCGACGGTCAACTCTGGCGGCTCAATATCCGGCGCCATCCCAGGGAGCTGGAGGCGGCCCAGGCCCGTGAGGATGCTCTGGCCGCAGTAGAAGGTTGCCGGCCGAAGAAGGTGAACAAATATGCGGGGCCGCGAGGATGGGGCGGAGGCAAACCGCTCTATTGGGGGGATCGGATCAGCCTGACGAAGCCGGTGGTCATGGTCGAAGGGGAGTTCAAGGCTTTTGCCGTGTATCAGGCGGCCGGGGATTGGGTCGATGTGGTGGCCACGGGCTCCACGGCCGGGGCGCGGATCTCGCGCTGGATCACTTTGCTGGCGGCGGCGCCGTTGGTGTTGCTGGCTTTCGACAATGACGACAACCACGCCGGCGATGAGGCGGCCGCCTGGTGGCGGGATATTTTGTCCAATAGCCGGCGGTTGCGTCCCTTGTGGGCCGATCCGGATCAGATGGCGCAGGATGGCCTGGATCTGCGGTTGTGGATTCAGGGCGGGCTGGAGATGGGCCGGGCCGGGGGATGACCCGGCCCGGGGGATGACCCGGCCCGGTGATGGACGGAATATCGCAAGATTGCATTGCTGGCGGGGTGGAGCGATGTAGGGGAGTAGAACAATCCCCAAATGGTCCATACGATGAGGTGCCCCTCACCTCATAAAGTCAAGGTGCATCAATCAAAGGAACCAATACGTCTATTCCAGGCCAATGTATTCGCTTATGTTTAAAACTATCGGGCATTCTCGAATCGAAATAACAAATAACTTGAGCAACAGATAAATTTTGCGTTAAAGGAAGCCATAATCTTCCTGGAGTTTTTGCTTTATCCAAAGATTCCTGGCCTAAAATCAAAATATAAATTCCTTGCTCAGGATAGTTCAAACCAAATGAATAAGAAACATGGCTGCTAATTCCGTAAGAACGGTCTACTGTTTGCGGTGTTCCTATCCCGTTCATTACTTGCCCGAATTTTGGACTTTGATACCGAGAAATTACTATGCTATAAATACGCCCCTTATGTAATTCAAGTGTTCCATAGGAAAATTTTTCCGTCCATTCATAAGTAACGATCCCATTTTCTTCTTCTACCCTAGATAATGTATTATCGTAACCATATTCCTTCTTTATCCATGCAATAAACTCACTTTCATCCATCTGACTAAGAGTTTCCTTTTTCGCTCCACATAGATCACTATAAAAAACGGGTGAAAAATTTTCTCCCGGCGGTTCAAAATTAAGCTCCCTATAAAAAGATTGATCCTCATCTGAAATCATTGACAATGAATTATCGGGTTTAGCATCAGAAAGCCAATCGATAGGGCTTGCATTTCCCTCTCGATCAATGATATAAGCACTGTCCAACTTATTTAAAGGATTAATAACAAATTGAACTATTCTTCCATCAGCCAGATTATAGGTGTAAAACCGACGACCAGACCCACTCAAAGTATCTGGCACTCCTAAATGAAATATAATTTCATCAAAACTCATATTAATTCTGAGAAACTTAAAATCATTAATAAATAAAAATCTCTCCTTGCTTATTCGCCCGATTAAAAACAACATCAATATCCCTACAATAAAAATAGTAGCGCTCATTATTAATTTTCTCCTTTTGGATAAAACCCACTCCAATCTTTTTGTCATTTAGATCTCCATAAATCGTATAAAATCAAAGCGGGGGGTAAGCTCACTTGCAATAACCCTATAGTAATTCAAACAATGGGGCCAAACTCAAAGTCCATAAAGAATATGCCACCATAGCCCTAGAAAAACGAGTGTAATCATAAGGATTACAGGAAGCTCGGAATTAAAATCCGGTCGATAAGGTTTTTTTGCGAAAAAACAAATTTTTTCTTTAATAACCGACACTATTTGCCAGGAAAGAGGAAGACTTAAAAATATTGCTAGCAGCCTGTCGGAGTGAAAAAATAGCGCGCCCGAGTATACTTTGACGTAT
>CAZCTC010000089.1:0-28986 GCA_964501335.1 uncultured Anaerolineales bacterium
GGGAGAGAGTTTTTTTGTTTATGTTTTCGCGGGCTTCAGAAAGCCCGCGAAAACACAGCCCTTTTCCAGAGCCGCCCCGGTGACGTTCTCTCCCCCCTCCTTCCCCCACAGAGCAATCAACATTCAGGAACCAGATCCCCGTTCCCGCGTGTTCGTTGGGGGAAGGAGGGGGCCAGGGGGAGGATGAGGGCCAACAAGATGACCCTGAAAACTATTTTCATCCTTCGGGGTGCCGCCCCCTGCATGGCGTTCTGTCCTGAAAATAGACCCCTATGGTAAGGGCCGAGCCTTGTAACGTCCCGCAAATGGCCCTTTCCCCGTAAAACACGACGCGCTGGATCGAAAGAGAAAGTTTTTTGTTGATGTTTTCGTGCGCATCAGAATGCGCACGAAAACATGGCCTTTTCCAGAGCCGCCCCGGCAACGCGAGCTGTCTACTTGCCGTCGAGCTCTTTTTTACGTTTCACGTTTTAGATAGGTTGGTCAGAAATTGAAATCAATGTTAGAATAATAACGTTGCGCCACGCCCGACTTCTTATCTACCACCAGCAAAAAATTTCCAATTCAGGGGGAGAAAGATGGACTGTAGTATGGCTTACACCGCGCACTGGATGGCAACCGACCCACAATGGGCTTCACTCCACCCCTCTCAATGGCAATCCTACCTCGCCGACCGTGGAATTACCCTGACCTCGTTTGAACTCGCCGCCTTAGAACGGCTGGCCAACCTGTTGACCCGCATGGAGAGCGCAGATTCCGGCCCCGGAACCCTTCCTTTGGGTCGCGACGAAATATGGTGCTGAGCCCGATCGCTCAACACCAAAGCTAAACCTCTTCCTGCTTCACCTGCATTTCCTCCCTTCAGCTTATGCAAGCGCTCGTCGCTGTCGCCTTGAACCATATTGTCACACGCCCTTGCTGGGAGAATTCCCCCAACGGCTGGCGTCTTGCCATTGAAAAAACCATCCTGAATGCCCGGCCGGCGCTCGTCGCGGCGCGCTCCCTGGCTCAATTGCCCTTCCTTTGTGCCTCCGCCACAGGCTGCCCGCCTGAAAATGCCGTCCCGGCAGCGGCAGCCTGGCTACAGGCCTATATCGCAGCACGGATCTTCGACGCCATCGAAGACGGCCACTTCGACCCGCAAGACTGGGGAAATCAATCCGCAGCGCAGACCTTGAATGTCGCCGCCGCCCTCCTCGCCGCCATCCCTCTGCTGCTGGATGAAATCAACGACCTTCCATTGAGAACAGCCCTTAACCGGGACTTCCATCAAGCCCTGTTACAAACCGCCGCCGGTCAACATCTCGATTTAGAAGGCGAAAGCGCCCTGGACCGCGACCCGCTCCAGCGTTATTGGGAAATTGCCGCCGCAAAAAGCGGCATCCCCATCGGCCTGGCCTGTCGGATCGGGGCAGCGCTGGGAGATCCCACGCCGGAAATCCTCGACGCCTTTACCGAGTTCGGTCAAAAAGTAGGCCGGCTGGCCCAGGCCTGCGACGACTACCAGGATTTCTATCAGCCCCGGACCCCGATCGATTTCCATTCGACCCGGCCGGCGCTGCCCTTGATCTATGCCCGTTCAGTCGCCGGTCCGGCCGAACTGGAGCACCTGGCAACACTTCAAATCCAGGCCCAGACAGATCCGGCCCCTTTATATCAATTCCTGGACCATATCGGCGCCCGCCATTATCTGGCACTCAACCTGTTTCTGATGAATCAAGAGGCCACCGCAATACTGACGCGAACGGGAATCCAGGGTCCGAACTACGAAGCGCTGCACGCCCTGATCCCGTCTCTACCGGAAAGCTAAGGAAACCATGTTGCCACGCAAATTTCTCAACCGCCTCCGTCCCGCCGTGCTGGGAAGCGCTCTGATCGAGAGCTGCGCCCTGATCATCACGCTCGGGCTGCTCATTTACGGCTTCAACATCGCCCTCCTCAAAACCGAAGACGGGATGAGCTGGAATGCCGGCTTTCACGTCACCAACTGTACCCCGGGAGGCCCGGCCGCGGCGGCGGGAATCGAGGTCGGCGACCATCTCCTGAAGATCGACGGCATCCCGATCGACAGCTGGTCGCTCCCCATCCTGGACTGGAAACCCGATCGGCCGGTCCTGGTTTCCCTGAAACGAAACGGCCGGCAATACGATCTCCAGCTCCAGATGGCGGCCATGACTCCTTTACAGCGTATGGATGCCCTGGCCCCGCTGTTGATCGCGCTGAGCTTCTGGTTTTTCAGCCTGCTGATGCCCGGTTGGGTACGTCAGCGCACCGAAACGCGACTCTTCCGGGCCCTGCTGATCATCACCTGCGCCACACTGACGGCCGGCAACCTTTCCGGCATGGGACTGGTCTGGGCCGGTTACCTCTTCGGCATCTTGCTCTGCCTCCAGAGTCCGCTCACCTTACATTTTCACATCACCCTGCCGGGCCTCTGGTTTAACCGCCACCGCCGCCTCATCCTGGGCAGCTCCTATCTGCTCAGCGCCGTCCTGGCCCTGCCCTACCTGTTGATCGGCCCCATCGCAGCAACCTGGCGCGCCGAATGGAGCTGGACCAATCGCCTCAGTTTGGGGCTTTCCATCTTGGGCTCCCTCGGGTGGCTCAGTTACAGCTACATCCGCACCCCCTATCCCCACATCCGCCGGCGGCTGCGCCTGCTCGTCCTGGGCACCGGACTGGCCCTGGTCCCCCTGCTTCTGCTGTCGCTCCTGCCGCAAACCATGGAATTGAGCTTCGTCCCCTACCCCTTCACTATGATCTTTCTGATCCTCATCCCGCTCACCTACTGGTACGCCGTTACCCACTACGATCTGCTGCGCGTAGATATGGTACTCAACCGCAGTCTGGTCTACCTGTTGAGCGGCCTGATCCCCATTGCCGGTTACCTGCTGGGCGCCCGTCCCTTCAACCGCTGGATCGCCGCCACCGATATTCCCGCCGAACCCATCTACATCCTGGAAATCGCGCTGGCCGGCATCCTCATCGGACCGCTGCACTCACTCTTGCGCCGGCTCGTCGATCGCACCTTCTACGGCAAATGGTACGATTACCGCAGCGTCATCAGCGAGGTCAGCCGCAGCCTGAACGGCACCCTGGATCGACACACCATCGAATCCCTGCTGCTGGAACGGCTGGGAGATACCCTCTGGATCGGCGGCGCAGCTCTCTACCTTTCAACCATCGACGACGATTCTCAATTGATCGGCCATCAACACGGCGAATTGAACCTGGACGCGCACCAACTCCGGCTGCAAAACAACACGCCGCTGCTGCGCTATCTCTACCGGCGCCACCAACCGCTGGAAACTTACCAGCTCCAGGAAGCCACTCAAAAGCTGGTCCTCAACCCGGCCGAAAAAGCCCTGGTAGAAAGCCATGCCGTTCGCTGGTGGGCTCCTCTGGTTGGTGAAAACCAGCTACTCGGACTGCTGCTCCTGGGATCGCGCGTCGGCAATGAACGCTTCAGCGATGAAGATCTCCGCATCCTCAACACCCTCTGCGATCAGGCCGCGCTGGCCGTCAAAAACGTCCTGCTGGTCGAGGCCCTGCAACGCCAGCTGGATGAAGTCAGACAAAGTCGCCAGCTGCTGGCCCAGAGCAACCAGAAACTGCTCCACGGGCGTGAAATGGAACGCAAACACCTCGCCCGAGAACTCCACGACGGCCCGATTCAAGATCTGATCGCCATCCGCTACCAGATCGGCGCCAGCCTGCCCCATGTCGCCGATCCCGAAATCCAGGAAACCTTAAACAGCGCCCGCGATGCCACCGGTGAACTGCTGGCGGAACTGCGCGGCATCTGCACCCAGCTCCGGCCGCCGCTGCTCGATGCCTTCGGCCTCGCCTCCGCCATCGCCGCCCTCTGCGACGAACTCAACGATCGCCACGGCCTGGAAATCACGCCGCACCTGGCCGAAATCGAAAAATTGCCCGAAGAGATCTCCCTGTTGACCTTCCGCATCTGTCAGGAAGCGCTCAACAACACGGTCAAACATGCCCGGGCCACCAAAATCGATATCCGGCTTTACCAGACCCAGAACACCCTGCACATGGAAATCCAGGACGACGGCGTGGGATTCATTCTGCCGGAATCCATGGATGATCTGATGACTGAAGGGCATTTCGGCCTGCTCGGCATCCGCGAGCGGATCGAACTGGTCAAAGGCCGCCTGGATCTGCAATCCGCGCCCGGAGAAGGCGCCAGCCTGCAAATCCACATCCCGCTCCAATAAAAAAACGACCTGTGCGGTTAAGAGCAGGGGCGACCACATCGGGCCGCCCCTACGAAAAGGCCCTCCCATGCAGGGGCGGCCTAAACCGACCTTATAAAACCGTTTCTGTTAAAACATCTCCGGTGTGTCCCATCCCTTGTGCGCTCTAACAAAAACCTTTTTCGGGATACTACAACGCCCGATCCGTAAAACGCTTTACAACCCACAACCCCAGCCCCCAAAAAGCCATCCCCGCTCCCGCCGCAATCAACGACAAAAGCCCCAAACTGTAATTCCAGATATCCGACCCGATCTTCTGCTGCGTATAAAAATTAAAGTAAGCCGGTCCCGCCAGCCCGAAAATCGCGCCCCCCAACGGAAAAAGGCAGATCACCGCCAAACCCCACACCCACCCCAGGCGCGAGCGCAAAGTCAAAACAATCGCAATCCCCGCCGCCGCCATCAACCCCGTCTCCACCCAGGCCAGCGGCTCAATCACCATCGGCTTGGAAATCACCGTCACCATCGAGGCCCGCACCAGCACATAAGCCGCGTGGCCCAACAATATCCCAACCCCACCGAAAAGCGCCGGCTTCCAGATCCGTGCCGCCGCCCGCCGCCGCCAGACCAGAATCAACGCCGGCAAAACAGCCAACACCGTCAGGATCGTCCCCACCGCCACACCTTCCCCGCCCCAAAGATAAATCCAGGCGTGATCCAGCGCGTCGAGCAAAATATCCGCCGGCTGCCAGATCCAGGGCGCCGTCTTGCTCAAGCGCACCCTGAAATCGCCGCCCCCATGGATGAATAAAAGGTACTTATCCTCGCCGATATCCGCCATCTGCAACCGACTGTTGTAGAAAGGATCATCGATCGCCGCCGCCGTCACGCCGGGGATCTCCACAAAGCGATAGGCCGCGCCGCCGGGAATCCGCACCGGGATCGCCCCCGCCGGCGCCCCCGTATAGTTCAACACCCACGAACCATCCTCCTGCCACTCATCGACCAGAGTATAGGGCGGCTGCGCCTGGAAAGAAATCCGGGGATCACCCAGCAGATTGTAATAGTAGAACGAACTGACGCCCTGTTGCAGGCCGTGATTCTGGACCCGCACCACCGCCCCGATGGGAAAATCGGGCCAGGTATACCGGAACGGCATATCGCGGTAGGCCCCGATCAAATAGCCCTCATTGGGAGAATGGACAAAACCGACATAGGCCGCCGCGCCGCGAGCTACAAAAGCCAGCGCCAGCGAATCATTAGGGCCCCAGGGTCGAAAGGTCTGGCAGCCGGCCGAACTGAAAACCCCCGAAATCGAAGCGGGCAACGAAGCCCCGTCGAACTTTGTCTCCTCGTCGATGCGCCAGTAAAGGCTGGAACCGTGCCCGGTAAAGGTGAGATAACCCGCTTCAGCGAGCGCCTGCCGCAAACTTTCCACCGTCAACGATTCCGTCACCACCTGCCCCGCCTGCCATTCCAGCAGGCGGCCCTCCATCACGCCGGCGGTCGGAAAACGGGCATTGGCCGCAAAAATCCGGTCCGAGCGCTCAGCCCGGGCCCGTTCCCAGAGCCCGCGCGTCTGCGTGATCGTCCGCCCGGAGAGAATCCCGGCCGCCGGGGCTCCCGGCGTATCGCGCAGCGCCGCCCCCCACATCACCATCGCCCGATCCGAGAGTCGCTCCGGCGAGACCACCCAGAGCAGAAAAGTCGGCCGCAGCGCCAGCGCCTCCGTCACCGATTCCGCCGTCGAGATCCCTTCCGCCGCCGCAATCTCCGCAGCCAGCGCCGCATAAGGATCGCCGGATTCAGCCACCACCACCGTCACCGGCGAAGCGGCCGGCCCCCCCGGTCGCTCCGGCGCAGCAAAAAGCCCCTCACCCCACACCCCCAACCAGATCCCGCTCAAAATCGCCAGCAAAGCCAGCCATCGCCGCATTTCAATTCCTCCTGTGTGCAGAAATTACAGCAAGCAGCATACCCCACTCCAACCGGCGAGGCTACTGTGAAAAGCCACAGGATGTTTTTAGTAGTTTTGTGCGGCGGACTCGGCCCTCACCCCCCTTTATCCCCCCTCTCCCCTTGTTTTGTCATCCGGTACCGACGCGCGCCGGCGTGATGCGTCTTTCAGTCCCGCCCCGCGCCCTGCAGGAGGGCGAGGGGGGAACAGAAATCTGAACCCCTCTCCCTCACCGCTATTCAAACGACGGAACAGCACCACGGATCAACCAGAAGCGCGGCGAATCGAGTCAAGCGCAGGGGAGAGGGGCAGGGGAGAGGGTGAAATGGAGGGCGTTTCCCGTTGATGCGATATAGTCCCCGGCCCGCTACCCGGATCGGATGCTCCAATGTCGCACTGAGCACATCCTCGCCGATTTTCAGCTGGACCATGGAGGTCTCGGTGTGCGAGACCATCTGAATCACGGATTAAGCGGATGCCTCCGATTTCACAGAGTCCGTGGAATCCGGGAATCTGTGCCATCCGTGATTCAGACTCCCCGCTACCCGGAACGGATGCTCCAACGTAGCGCTGATCACGTCCGCACCGATCTTCCTGGGGCTTCACCCCAGGCTCCCTTAGGACGCCCCTTCAGGGCTTAAGAGAGCGCGCCTCTGCCCCCCTCTCCCTCACCGCCGCTCAGGCGGCGGGACTTGACGGCAAGGCATCCCGAAACGCGGCGAATCGTTACAACAGCATGGGAGAGGGGAGGGGGAGAGGGCCAACCCGCTGCGGTGTTCACGCTGGAGGGAGAGGTGGGGCTGGTGGAGGAGGTGGAGGTGGGGGAGAGGCTATCGATTATAAAAAGTAAGGTTGTCTGCAAATGAGACAGCCTTACTTCTAGAACCACCTCTTACAAAAAGATAACTAAAACCCGATTAATTGCATTAGCATCTTATCTACCAACAATCTTCTACTGGTCTATTGAGAATCGTGATATGCACGCAAATTTTATCGAGCTTATAGTTACCTTTTTTATCTTGCAAAAAAATTATATCCATATTAGGCCGTTCGGATTCGAAATTATCCTGCAAAAATGGCACGTTCTGATCTAGCTGCTCTATCCATAAAAGAACGTGAGGTTCAACAAACTCGTGAATAACCTTTTTACAAGAAATGCTATTTTTGCGTAAAAAATTCACCAGATCGGTAACCTTCATGGTACTAAGATCATTAAACCAATCGGTTTTTAACTTTTCTGATAATTCAATTGATTTTTCGCCAAAAATAAGGTTGATACTTTCCATATTTTCATTAACGAAAGTAATAGTCAAATTCCCGTAATACAAAACAAGAAGTTCTTGGGAATATTCTGGGTAATCCCATTTATCAACCCAATTTGGTTCCCCCAACAAACTATAAATGTCACTCACACTGTTACTAAAATTTAACGGCCCTATCTGGCCCGTTCGGAAAAAAAACTCCAAAGTCGATTTATCTTTTCCCTCTTTTTCCATAATCACTCTCCTCTCAATTAAAATAAATACAGGCAGAAGTTATCTACACTCGTTCACAATTAGAAAATTCCAAAATGTACATAAAATTATCCAATAAACATTATTCGAAAGGATTAAAAACTGGAAGAATGGAAGCTGAAAAACATCAACTTCCATTCTCCAAACACAAAATGCAAAATCAATCGATTAAGGAATACACCATTCAAAAACAACAACTGGGATTAATTTTATTTAAAAACTATCGTATATGCATTATTCTCCAATGCTTCGATAATTAGCCTGGCACCATCAACAATTCTAGCATTTTTTGCATTATAACTAAAAGTTCTAATAATCCCTTCTGCAAATTTTATTCCTCCGGCAGAGTCTTCTGATAACAACTTCTGAACAGCACTAAGCACCCGATTATCCATTGGACTCTTTTCAACACCTATAAGCCCAATCTCAATAGTTCCATTTTTAAGACGTTGAGGTGATAACAAATACTCACCAAGATCAGATCCTACATGAAAACCCTTTGAATAAGAATCCGACATCCCCCCGAATTTCTGGTACCAGGCCCGAATGCATTTATTATGCACCCACCACTTGCCGTCACCCACAAAGTAGGTATGCGCCGACTGGACGGTGAAATTGTACACCACAACCGGGCCCTGGACCAGTTGCTTTTCGGTAACAGGCTGGCATTCCTTTCCTGTCGATTCGATGCAATCCCCAACTTTCAGTTTCCCCGCTTCGACCCAGCCCCGGCCGGCTACCCGGAAAGGATGCTCCAACGTGGCACTGATGATATCCGCACCGATCTTCAACTGGACCATAGAAGTCTCAGTGTGCGAAATAAGCGCCGTGACGGTGTAGTAACCGGTTCTTCCCGTTTCCGGATCTTTCGCCAGAACCCGATCGCCTACTTGGATCGTTTCGATTCCTACAGTACCACTGATAACTGTAACTGTCGTTTCAGCCGGGAAACACGGACAGATCGGACAAACGCCATTTTTGCATCCCAGCGAAGACAATTTATCCTTCAAATACTGTCCAACCCGGGCCAACTGCGGTCCCAGTTTCTGCAACAACTGGCGCAATCCAAATTCTGCGGCTCCGGCCAACGCGCCAAAGAAGGCCCCCGCAGCCATGGCTTCCAGGACTCCCTGATTCCAGGGACACCCATTGATCAAATTCGAGACAACTTGTCCGGCGCCGCCAGCCGCCGCTCCCGATAAGGCCCCCAGGCCGGCCGATGCAACCAGCGAAGTTTTAGCCGCCGTGGCCAGAGCCGGAAGAGCCGTGGGCACCAACCCGGCTGCCGCTCCAGCGACAGCGCCAACCGCAGCTCCCGTCAGCGTCGCCCGCCAGAAGCCGGGCTTTTTCATCAAATCTCCCACGGAAACGCCGGGATGGGATAAAATATAAGAAGCAGCGCTGAATCCACCTCCTACCAAAGCCCCAACTCCGGCACCAATGCCCACCTGTGCAAACTGGCCAGTAGGATCGCTGTACAGGGTCGGGCTGTTCAACCCGTAGATGTACGGATTCTGCGTCAGAGCAGACCCCGCCAATCCGCCGAACGGATCGGTCTGCGTGAACCGTCCCACAGCAGGACTGTACCAGCGAGCCCGCAGATATTGCAGGCCGGTGGCTTCATCTTCCCACTCGCCGGTGTAACCCAAGGGCGCCGGTCGGGTGCCCTGCGATTGCACCAACACGCCGAAGGGATCGTAATCCGCGGTCGCCACGACCTGCCGATCCCCATTGCTCCACTGGCGCACGGTCCCCAGCAGATCGGCCATGGGGTAATACCAGTCGCCGTCTGTCTGTACCCCTTCCAGCCCCTGACCGTAGAGATAGCGCGTTCCATCCGAAGTGGCCAGCACCTGCGGCAGCCCCAGCGCTTCGTCCCAGGTGAAGTGAAGGGCTTCCTCGCCGCTGATCTGCTGCGCCACCCGCAGCCCGTTGCCGTTGTAGGTGTAGACCACCGTCCGGGTCAGGCTTTCCGCCCGGATCATCTGGCTCAGGGAGTTGTAGGTATAGGTGAAGGTCCCATCGGTGAGCAGATTGCCCCGTTGGTCGTAGCTGTAATTTTTTGTATTGGCATGGGTCAACCGCGAACCCAGGTTGTAAGAATAAGCCGTGGTGACGGTGATCCCGCCCGCGCGAGCGACCAGCTCTTCGCGATTGCCGACTTTACTGTACTTGTAAGCCTGGCTTGTCACCGGGAAAGGCCGGCTGCCGCTGTAGGTCGTCCCGGTCAGTTGGTCCCGCCCGTCGTAGGTATACCGGATCACCAGGGTTCCCGTCGGCGAGGTGATCGGGGTCAGCCCGGTCCCCAACGATTGCAGCAGCATCATGGTCGGAAGAGCGGCCAATCCGGCGCTTTCTGTCGCTTCGTCCGTATCACTTTCCGCTGCCACGATTTCAGTTTCGGCCGGCGGTTCGATCGGAGAGACCAGCGCGCCGGGCAGTTCCGGCGTCTCGATCGGGGAATCGAAGACCCCTACTTCACTTTCCTCTGTGGACGGTGCCGCCATTCCCCCACTGCCGCCGCTGACCTGTCGAATCACGATCGGGATGTACGTCCGCGCGGAGAAGGTCGCTTCAGTGACCGCCACCCGATTCCCCAGTGCATTGATCTCATATTGATAATCCGTGACCCGCTGATCGACGCCCAGATGTTTCACCTCGTTGGGCCGGCCGATCTCGTCGTAGCCGTACTTCGTCTGCATCCCGTTGGCCCAGGTCACCGTCGTCGGCCGTCCGGCCACATCATATCTGTAGGTGGTGGTCTGTCCCGACCAGTCCGTCGTGGTGACCAGTTCGGTGGCGTTGTTGTAGCTGTACCAGGTCGTCGTGGTGAGCGCCGGCAGGCCCGCCGTCACGGTCAATCCGGTGCGGTTTCCGGCTTTGTCGTAGCCGTAAGCCACGGCCTCTCCTGAACTCCAGGCAATCCGGGTGGGCCATCCCAGCTGGTTGTAGCTGTAGGTGGTGGTCACGCCGGAGGTATCGGTCATCATGGTCCGATTGCCGGCCAGATCGTAGCTGTAGCCGATCGCCACATCCGGTCCCAGGATGCCCGTCAATTGATCCAGGGGATCGTAGCTCAGCTGCAAAACATTCGCATCAGCGTCGGTGATCGTCGCCACGTTGCCGGCCGGATCGTAGGTGTAGCTCGTCACGCCGCCCAACGGATCACGGGCCGCTGTCAATTGCCCCGCCAGGTTGTAGGTGTAGACCGAGCTCGCTTCCAGGGCGTTGATGATTTCCGTCACCCGGCCCAGCGTATCGTAAACATAGCGCGTCGGTTCCGGCACGGTGGGTTCCTGGACCTGTTCCAACCGGCCCAGCGCATCGAAGGTGTACTCGGTGACATTGGCCGGCATGGCCGCATCGGAAACGGTCATCTTACGGTGCAGATCGTCATAGGCAATCTGCCCGATAGAGAGTTCGAGGGTTTTCCCTTTGCCCCACATCTGCACCGGCCGGTTCAGGCCGTCATACCGCGTTACATAGGTCACCGAAGTGGCATCCGTTGCCGTGATGAGATTGCCGACGGCGTCGTAACGATACCAGAGGCTCCGGCCCAGTCCGTCGGTTACCGTGACCACCTGCCCCAAGGCGTCGTAACCGAAAGCGGTCCACCGCCCGGTGGGATCGGTGACTTTAGTGACATTGTCGAGCAGGTCGTAGGTGTAGGCGGTTTCGCCCAGTTCGGGATCGGTCACCGTAATAACCCGCCCGGCCGCGTCGTAATCGTAGAGGATTGTTCGATCCATGGGCGCCCGGATGCGCCAGACCCGATCCATGCCGTCGTAGTCGTAGTAGGTCGTTTGCGTCAGCTGAGTACCTGAGATCAGCCGACTGACCGAAATCAGGCGGCCGGCGTTATCGTATCCCATCACCATGGAACGGCCCGCCCGGTCGGTCATGGTGATCGGCCGCCCGGCCGGCGAATAGGTAATCTGGAGGGTGCGGCCCAATTGGGAATCCCACACTCCGGTGACCCACCCGTTGAGGTTGTAATCCAGCTGGGTGTAATGTGCGCCGCCGGGTTCGGTCACGCGGATCACCCGTCCATAGGCATCGTAGTTAAAGGTCGCCGTCTGCGTCAGCGCATTGGTCACGCTGATCAGAGCGCCGGTATTCGGATCGTAGCCGTAGCGGGTCCGCCCGCCGGCCGGATCGACGATTTCGGTCAGCTGGCCCCGTTCGTTGTAGGCCAGCGTCGAAGTCAATCCCAGGGCATTGACCGCCTGCACCAGCTGATCTTTGCTGTTGTAAGCGAAGGTCGTCGAATATTGCCGGGCATCCGTCAACCGGGTCAGGTTCCGCCCGGTGTATTGCATCTGCGTGGCCTGCCCGTAGGTATCGGTGATTGCCGTCATCTGGCAGCTGTTCGCATCCCAGGCCATCCGCGTGGAATGGCCCGTCGGATCGGTCACGGCGATCAGATTGTAGTTCTCATCGTAGGTGTAGGTGATTCGCCGCCCCAGGGGATCTTCATGCGCCCGCACCGCATTGGCGCCGTCGAAGTAATAGATGCCGACCAGCGCCACCCATCCCGGCGGCGTCCCCTTGGTCACCACCGTCCGATCGGCGGCGTAGGCATAATTTCGCGTCTCCGCCCCATCGGTCTGGTGGATCACCCGGCCCTGCGCATCGTAAACATTGTGCAGGGTAGCCCCGGTCGCGCCCGGTTCCTGGATATCCGCCAGGCGATGGGTGGTCGTGACATAGGTGTAGACCGTGGTGTAACCCATCAGGTCGGTCACGGAGGTCAGATCGCCAGCGGCCGAATAGCCGTACTGATAACCCCGTCCCGTATGATCTCTGACCCGGAAGAGGTAGTTTCCGGAATACTCAAACGCCAGGTAATAATCGCTGCCCGAGGGCCGCACTTCGGACAACTTCCCGGCTCCATTGTAAGTCAGATCCAACCGGTTCCCATTGCGATCTTCCATCCATTCCAACCGATGAAGACCATTCTGCTGGGTGCCGTTGAAGATGTAGTTGATCCCATCGCCCCGGCCGACTTTATAGAAAGTCCCGCTGAGCATCAGGCCGGCCCGGATGCCCGGATCGGGAGTAAAGGTACCATCGCTGTTTTTGGTAAAAAAGAGTTCGGCTCCGTGCGGCGCCAGCATCGTCCAGCCGTCGGTCCCTTCGAGCAGGCTGACACTGTAGTTGTGGGTCCAGCCGTAGCCTATCGGGCTGTTCTTATCCGCCTGCACCGAGTTGTAGCTGCGCTCAAACGCCAGTCCCAGGCCCGGCGCCGGGATCTGGTAATCGGCGACCTGCATGGAGAAATTCCCGGTGCGGGCATTGACCGGATCGCCGTCCATGGCCGCATTCTGCGGATTGTTGGCCAGACAGGGATCTTCGGGGATACCGCGGGTAGCGGCAATAAAGGCATCCACATCCAGGAGGCCCATATCAGTTAAGGTATACTGTAATGTAGGAGTTGGTACTGAACTGTAACCATACTGGTAATCTATTCCCACAGTTGAACCTTGAGGCATATAAAAGAACTTGTCAACTGTAGTTCTAGGTCCACTAACCTCCCGAGAGAAAACATCTTCGGGATCTTCAAGAACTCCTACCATTTGGGTAGTAAAAGTAATCAAAAACAGCGCAGTGCTATCGACTTGCAATCGATATAAATGGTTCTGTTTCAGATATAAGTTATTAAGCGGCAAATCCCCGCCATCTCCGACGGCCAGAGTTCCAAGAGGCGGCACGCTTAAATCGATCAACCCAATTGAGCCTTTAACCGGCTCGTCCTGCATGTTCGGCACCATTGAAAAATGGCTATTCGCACCGGCAACAAGAGGATCAATTGTATTGGATTGGCAATCTTCTCCATTTTGACCAAGTTGAAAGAAGCCACACGTTCTTTCTTCATCTGGAGAAATCAACTTTACATCCACATTGGTGCTAATCGAAAAAGGCTTACTATCTGCATAGATAGCATATTTATGCCCGGCGGTTACCGAAATCCCTTCCGTTGTCATCGTCAGCGGGCTTTGATAGACAATCGCCCCAAATCCATCCACCGGTTCCGCCACAATCGGCAAAGCCGGAGGCGTTTCCCACCACCATTCTGTCAACGAGGTAGACAGCCGGGGGCCAGGCAAAAAGAGCTTCGGCGTGATCGCAACCGGCGCCGGGATGTTCTCCTGGATCGCCGCCAGGGCCGGAGCCGCACTTTCCGTCAGCATGGCCAGAACTAACAACAGGCTGATCCAGCCCCGCCGTAAAATCGAATTTCTTATCATTGAAATTGCTTTGTCCATCGTTACTCCTAAGGGGTCGTAAATGAATAACTTTCCGATTTTTACGCGTTTAGCCAGGAAAATTAGGGAACTTATAATTTTACAGACCCTAAAAATCTATCTCCTTGCATTCAGGCGCAAACCTCAAAATTATATTCAAATACAAAAAAACAGTCAAGTGTTTATTTAATCAATAAACACACAGTAACACGTCAAAATAATTTGCAATCATTCTTGAAAGATCACGCCGGGATAATTACATCGTAAAATAAGTTACCTGGCACTCCACTAGAAAAGGATTAAAATGAGGCCATGAAAAAACAACACATAACCTTAAGTAAAACCCAACAACAAGAATTGGAAGACTTACTGGCTAAAGGCACGTTACCCGCGCGGATCTTTAAGCGAGCCACTGGCATCTTAGCGCTCAACCGTGGTGAAACGCTTGAAGCGGTCGCGGCCTTGATGCACGTGACCAACGACACGGTGCGGGAGTGGCGCAAGAACTATCAGGCAAACGGGATCGCCGGTTTGCAAGACCAACCCCGTTCTGGGCGTCCCGTGGCCATTGACGGCGTGCAACGGGCGCACATTACCGCGTTGGCCTGCACGCCAGCCCCCACCGGGCATAGTACCTGGTCGCTGCGCTTGTTGGCCGCTAAAGTCGTCGAAGTCGGCTATTGCGAGCACATTTCCCATACGCAAGTCGGCACGATTTTAAAAAAAACGTCGTGAAGCCGCACCTGAAAAAGACGTGGTGTTTGGGCCACCTGACGAGTGCGTTTTTGGCCCAGATGGAACAGTTACTCTGGCTGTATGCCTTGCCCTACAAGCCGTGCTATCCCGTGGTCTGTTTTGATGAACGGCCCTGTTTTTTGATTGGTGATATCGTGCCCGCCTTGGCCTTGCAGCCGGGACAAGTCCGGAAAGAACCCTACGCCTACGAAAAACTCGGTTCATGCGCGTTATTGGCGGCGATTGAACCCTTAACCGGCTGGCGTTTGGCTCAGGTACATGCCCAACGCACGAAGAAAGAGTACACGCACTTCTGCCAAGCCCTGACGCAAGCTTTCCCGCAGGCGACGAAAATCCGATTGGTGCAAGACAACCTTAATACCCACACGCCCGCCGCCTTTTACGACTGGTTACCGGCCGCCGAGGCTTTCGCGTTAGCCCAGCGGTTTGAGTTCTTCTACACCCCCAAAGCGGCCAGTTGGTTGAAGATGATTGAAATCGAATTCTCGGCGATTGCGCGGGCCTGTTTGCACCGCCGGATTCCCAGTCAAGCCGCCTTGGAAACTGAAGTCTTAGCCGTGGTGGCTGAACGGGCCGCGCAACAGATCAAAATCAACTGGCAATTCTCGATTCAAACCGCTCGCACCAAGTTGAATTCGCATTATCGGCAGCTGCATCCGGATAATGCGAAATACCAAGAAATTTAATTTACGATGTAATCATCCCCGGGCTCAGACCGTCAATTTCAACTTCTGAGCCCCTTTAGGGGCGTCGTTTTTAGCGCTGGGATTTATCCCGGCGCGATTCGGCCAGGTTTTCGTTATTCGAGGCAAATCATCGTTTTTATTGACACAGAAAGAAAACCGGTATAATAGAATTGCAATCAATTCATTGAAAGCTTAACCCATGGACAAAACCCCGGCCCTTGATCCTTACCACGTCCTCGGCCTCTCCCACGAAGCCGGTCAGGACGAAATCGACGCGGCCTACACCGACCGCACCCGCCGGCTGGAGCAGCTCACCGCGCCGCCGGAAAAACTCGCCGAAGGCCATCAACGGCTGGATCTGGCCTATGCCACCCTCAGCGATCCCAAACACCGCCGAAATTACGACCGTTACGGCAAAATGCCGGCCCCTGGAGAATGGCAAAACGTTCTGCCGGAAAAATTCATCACATCGATCCAACTCTTTTTTGAAAACACCCTGCCGCCCCAAAAAACAATAGCGGCAAAGTTACTCGATCGCCCTTATTGGGATACAACGGCCCTCAGCCTTTCACTCGCGATCGCTCTTCTTACCTTTTTGATCTTCTTTCAAACACGATGAACGAAAAAAGCCCATTTACTCCCTTTGAATCCAATCTCCAAACAAAAAGCGCCATTCAAATCTTCCGACCGCATCCATCCTATTGGATCATGCAGCTCGGGCGATTTCTGGCGCTTGTGGGAATATCCCTTCTCGATCTTATTTTCTTGCCAAAAAGCCTGTTCTGGTTGCCCGGAATCCTGGGATTATTGCTTTCTTGCGTTGTTTTATTTTATTTCGTCATTCCCGCCTTACGAACTTGCTTACGCATCGATCCCGCTACTCTCAGCGGCTGGATCGACGGCGTCTATTTTCGTGTTCACTGGCACGACATCTACGCAACTTTCTACTCAGATCCGCAAATCCCCCCGGAAAAAACTCCTGACGAAACGCCTTTACCCTGGGAAAAACCCTCATATTCAGGTTTACTGGAAGGCCTTTATTTTAAGTTTATGAACACCTTTGTATGGAAAAGCCAGGTATCCGCTCTCTGGATAGGAACTACCCGCCAGTTATACCGGATACCACTTAATGGGTTGGATGGCAAAGTTATCTTCGAAAAAATCTCCGCTAATGTGCCGCCTTATGCGATCACTCCTCCTGATGAAAAAAAGGGCCGGTTAATTATGAGGACATCATCCAGTACAATGTCCAACGAAGGATACATGCTTCTCGACCTCAACCAGGAAAACCGCTCTCGACATTTTGCCACCCAAATTTTCTTTATACTTTTCAGCCTGGGTCTGGTAACCCTCAATCTGATTCGGCAGGACAACGGAACAAGAATCGCGGCCATGTTCGCCGGCCTTGCTTCCGTACTGTATTCCTTCACAACGGTCATCCTATTGCCGAACTGGCTTGAAATCAGCTCCGAAGGATTGACCCATCAAGGGATCTTTCAACGTGAACATATCAGTTGGAAACATCTCAAAGCAATCAAAGGCCCCCGTTTTATGGGGGGTATGGACATCACCTTCTCCGGAGCAAAAAACAAAATCGCCCTATGGGGACCTTCGACTTGGGGAAAAAGAGAAACCCGTATGGCGGCTCTTGAATTGATCCAGAAATACGCAGGAGAATACAACATTCAAATCCCTGCAACATGCTGGCACCTCGCAGAAAAAGAAGATCGATATCGCTAAGGCGCCGGCGCCGTGACCAGCTTCCCATCCTTCAACACATAACGCAGCGTCGTCTTCTGCGATGGGCAACACATCGGATCGTCCGGCCCCTGCCGCACCACATCCAGCGTCACCACACCCTTCTCGATCCGCAGCGACTCAACCGCCACCCGATCGCCCAGGAACTGCTGCGCCACCTGCCGGGACCGCCCGCTCTTGTTCATCATCGCCGTCAAATAGATAAAATTGCCCGACCCTCCGCTGTAAAACGAAAGGATCGCCACCCCGTCCCCCGCCCCATCGGCATCCAGATCCCCCAAGGCCGACTGGACCAGCCCCACTTTGTAGACCATCGACTCGTCCGCCCCATACTGCTTCTCCCACTGCCCGTCCGCCAGCGTGACCTCCCCGGCGCCCTCCATGGCATAAGTCGCCGTCTTCAGATCCGCTTCGGTCAAAGCCGTAGGGGTCGCCGCCGCCCCCGGCACACTGCACCCCACCAATCCCATCCCCAAAGCCAAAAGCACCGCCCCCCAGATCCCCCTGACAAAAAGCGCCCGCATTCCCGCCCTCCTGAAGCATGTTACTTCAAGCATAGCGGAAAAACTTACGGGCCACATCAGGAGAAGGCAGTATTCCTTAATACCCCATTCCGGGAAGCCGAAATACCTCAAATAGAGTATATAACCCAAGTTGCTACCTTTAAAAGACGTGCTTTCTATTTAAGCTTTTTTGCATGCAAAGGTTTAGTAGAAAGTAGACGGTAGACAGTAGACAGCGGATTTCCAGTCCATTTGAGCCGGTAAGGCGAAGATTTTTGCTGTCTACTGTCTACTTGCTGCTGTCTACTTTTGGACGGCATGCAGCGGATCTTGAATAATGGGCTGGATTTATCGAGGTGGCAACTTGAATTATATAATTTGTTGTATTTTCGCGCGCATCAGAATGCGCGCGAAAATACAGGCCTTTTCTTTCACTTTTCAGGATTAACCACACAGATTATGTTACATTCTTCTCGGTGCCCTCTGCGCCTCGGTGGTGAATCTTTCTGGCATACTAATTCTGACTCTCTACCGTCAGCGTAAAACTCGTCTCACTGCCCGGCGCAATGACCTGTACCACATACGCCCCGGCCTCCGGGAAAGTCCCCGACCAGCTCTGCGCCGCCATGGATTCTTCCAGCACCGGCGCATTGCTCTCCAGATCGAAAATCGCCAGAATCGCCCCATTCTCAGGCGCAGCCACCGTCAACGTAATCATATCGCCGGCGTGACCTTCCAACAGGTAATGCACCCGCCCGCCCGCGGTAGCCCACCCTTCCAGCACCGTCGGCTCCTCGCTCTTCAACACGATGTCGCGCGGCACCGTCACATGCAACTTGAACGGCCCCCCCTTCAACGGCGCGACCACCCGCAGCCGATAATCCTGATTCCGCCCCAATCGCCCCTTCCACCCCGGAACTCCCGGCACACATTGAGCCAGCACCACATCGTCCCAGGCTCCCGTCAGGCTTAACTGCAACCCCGTTTCGGAATCCTCCAACGCAGCATCGGCCAGCAACAACTGCCCGCTCAGCACCCGAATCACATAATCCCGGATCTCTCCTGGCTGAATCTCAGCGCTCACCTCCGCCGACGACCCGCCCGGCTCAAAGGAAATCCGCTCGGCTTCATGCTCAAACGGCCGAAAAAGTTCCCCGGAGGCCAGATCCCGCGCACATTCCAGCGTCAAATCAAAATGCCGCGGTCCGGCCGCCCAGGCCACCAGACCCTGACAGACCGCTCCCGGCCGGCGGAAATCCAAAACCGGCCCCTCCACACTCTCCGCCTGCCAGCCCTGCATCCCTAACAGATTCTGCACCGCCAGCGCCACCTCATCCCCATTTTTCAACTCACGAGAAGTCCCGTCCAATTGAATCCGCCGGGCTACCCCCCGTTCTCCGGTAGCCAGATCGCGAAAAGCTCCCTCGATCGAAAACGCCTGCCCCCCCAGCAAATCCTGGAGATCCTGAACCAACCCTTCATAAGGCAAAGGACTGAATGTCAACGGCCCCCATACCACCTGCGAAAGCGGGGTCACTTCCAACGACTTCACCTTCATCCCATCGTCGGTGAAATCCAGGACGGCTTTCTGCGCCCCCCAGATCGTCCCGGAATAAATATCCCCGGCCAGGACAACTTCCTCCCCCTCGGCCGTACGCTTCTCGCCCTCACAGATATAATTGATCCGCAAATCCTTCACCGAGCCGGTCGCCCCCGTCGCCTGTGAACAGCGCGTCCCGTCGGATAAAACCACCAGCCAGGGCTGATGGGTAGATCCGCTCAATAAAGGCCCCGGTTGCGGCAAAGGCTCATTCAACCCCACGGCAAAACCGGACTCGCCGGTCAACGGATCAGCCCCGCAAATCACCAGGCCGGCCTCCGGCGCCGTAAAACAGGGATCGAAAATCTCTCCATCCACAGTACAACGCCAGGAAATCTTTCCTGGCACCGATACCGAACCTGTCCAACAAGAACCCGACCGGGGTTCGCCCTCCGGCAAACGGGGCACATAATCAATCACCTGCGTGGCCGGTCCCTTCAATTCCGCCAGCGTATCCCGAATATTCCCATAACGCCAGATCGTCTCCACCCGCCGCCACAGCAACACCTCGCCGGCTGGATCAGCCACCCGCGCCTGCCAGGATTCCCCGGGTTGCAGATCTCCCACGACCACGCTCCCGGCCTCATCCCGACAATGGTAGCGCACCGGCTCCCCATCGATCGTCTTCGTCTCCCCCAAGGCCAACCCACACAGCGATTGATCGGCCAGCTGAATCAGCCAGGGTGTATCCGTCGGAAGCACCGGCGCCTCGGGCTCCGGCAACGGACTCTCCAACGTCAATGGGAACGCCGGTTCATTGGATAACGGATCGCCGCCGCAAACCACCCCCCCGTCCAAAAGGAAACAGGGATCCCAGCTTTGCTCCCCCACCTCACAGCGCCAGGCGGCACGGCTGGGAACAATTTGAGAATTGGAATAACACTGTCCTGCTCGCGGAGTCGTCTCAGACCAGTCAGGGATATAAACCAGGCTTTCCGTTTGAGGAACCATCGTAGCTGCCGTGATTTCCATTCCCGCTTCGGGGGTAGGTACGATCGCACCGCCGTCGCCGCGCACCAGGCAGGCAATGGCAAACAACAATCCTACGGCCAGCAGCATAAGCAGCCAGCGCGGTGTATGAGTTCGATCGTGCCACAAATCCATGCTATTTATACCTTCATCGTATCCCGTCTTGATATTATCCGCATTGTCGAAAATCCGCCAGTCTGCCCTAAGCATAACGCAAAAACTTTCCCCTGCCATCAGGGGAAGACGGTATTCCTACCTCCCCGCCGAGGTATCATGCTACCTGATTTCAGGTATTCGTTGGTAAGGATGGGGCCTTTTAGCATCCCACAAATGATCTTTTCTCAACCAGCTACGCCGCGCAGGATGGGAGGAGAGAGTTTTTTTGTTTATGTTTTCGCGCGCCGTCTGCGGCGCGCGAAAACATGCGTCTTTTCCAGAGCCGCCCCGGCGACATGGGCTGTCTACTTGCTGCTGTCGACTTTCTTGGGCCTTTTCCAGAGCCGCCCCGGCGACGCAAGCTGTCTACTGTCTACTTGCCGCTGTCTACTTTCTTGGGCCTTTTCCAGAGCCGCCCCGGCGACGCAAGCTGTCTACTGTCTACTTGCCGCTGTCTACTTTCTTGGGCCTTTTCCAGAGCCGCCCCGGCGACATGGGCTGTCTGCTGTCTACTTCCCCTAAAGTGGTATAATCCTACCAGTTCAAACCTATATCCACGGCAGCCCAAGGAGGCAGACCGTGCCGCAAAAAAATCAACCGATCCGAATCTTGCTGGCCGACGACCACACCCTCGTCCGCCAGGGCACCCGACAGCTGCTAGAACAGGAAGCAAGGCTGTCCGTCGTCGGCGAGGCGGGAGACGGTGAAGAAGCCCTTATGCTGGCGGATAACCTCCGCCCCGATGTTATCGTTCTCGATGTCCACATGCCCCGTCTCAACGGGCTTGATACCACCCGCCGTTTAAAAGAACTCCACCCCGAAATTCGCATCCTGATCCTTTCGGCCTACGAAGACGACCATTACGTCTTCCCCCTCCTGGAAGCCGGGGCCGACGGTTATCTGCTTAAAACCGCCGGCGGCGATGCTCTGATCCAGGCCATCTACACCGTCAACCGCGGTGAAACAGCCCTCGATCCTCACATCGCCGCCAAAGTCGTCAATCAACTCACCCAACGCAACAAAACCGCCTATCGCACCGAAACCATGATCGAAGCCCTGACCGAACGGGAAATGGAAGTCCTGCAACAGGTCGCCTGGGGCAAAAGCAACAAAGAGGTGGCTGATATTCTGACCATCAGCCCTTATACCGTTCAGGTCCATCTCCGCAACATCTTCTCCAAACTCAATGTCAACAGCCGCACCGAAGCCGTGACCTGCGCGTTGCGCCAGGGATGGATCTCACTGGAACACAAGGCGAAAACCTGAACGCCTCATTATTATGAAACCACTGCGGATTCAAAGCCGGCTGACCCTGGCTACGGTTCTGCCGTTAACCTTTTTCGGCATCCTCAGCCTGCTGGTAGGAAGCTACGCCCTGCGTCAGATCCCTGAGGATCTGGTCATGCAGCGCCAACAGGCCCTCGCCCAGGTCGCCGCCGCCGGCGTGATGGGCGAGCTGGAAGGCTATCTCCAACAGCTGGAAACCCTCTCCGACGAGCTGTCCGCCTACGACGGTCAGCCGGTTCAACAACAACGCCTGCTCGAACAACGCAGCCTCTCCCTGCGCGCCTTCAGCGGCGGCGTCCTCCTGCTGGATAACCACGGCCAGGTCATCGCCGCCACTACCGATGTGACCGCCTACCAGGGCCAGAGCTTCGCCTTCCGCGACTATTTCCGCCAGGCCCTCAACAACCAGCAACCCGCCTTCTCCACCGTCATTCAAGATGTCCCCACGGGAGCCGTCGTCGTCATCGCCGTCCCGCTCCGCATCCATGGGCGAGTCCCCGGCGTGATCCTGGGCCGTTTCCGCCTCTCGGCCCAACCCTGGGCCCAAAACCTCAACCTCCTGCGCACCACCCAGGGCGGCCAGGCCTACCTGATCGACAGCGCCAGCACGATCATCTACCATCCCGATCCCACCCGGCTCGGCCAAAGCATTCAGGAAGAACCCGAACTCTGGCGCGTCGTCATCGCCGGCCAGCCCCGCAGCATCCTCTACCAGCGCAACGCCACCACCCCACGCTCCATCGTCACTTTCGCCCCGTTGCCCGGAGTCGCCTGGGGCCTCTTAATGGAAGAACCCTGGGACGCCATCATCGCCCCCGCCGCCCCCTATCAAGGCGCCGCGGTGGCCCTCTTCAGCTTAGGCCTGATCCTCACCCTCATCTCCCTGGGCTGGAGCCTGCAACGCATCACTCACCCCCTCAACACCCTGCTCTCCGAAGCCCAACGCGTCGCCGCCGGGGCCACTTTTCATCCCGTCACGGTCACCGGTCCCCCCGACCTGCAAACCCTGATCGAAGTCTTCAACCAGATGGTAACCCGCCTGGAAGAACAACAGGAAACGCTGCGCAGCTACGCCCGCCAGATCCTGATGAGCCAGGAAAACGAACGCCAGCGCCTCTCCCGCGACCTCCACGACGAAACCGTCCAGGATCTCGTCGGCCTGGCCCAACGGATCGAACTCTGCCGCAAAGCCCTCGACCAGGACCCGGTTGCCGCACGGCAGCGCCTCATCGAACTTGAAGAACTGGCCCAAAACACCCTCACCGGCGTCCGGCGTCTCAGCCGCAACCTGCGCCCCTTCATCCTGGAAGATCTGGGGCTCGCGGTCTCTCTCCAGGCCCTCTGCCGCGAACTGGCCCTCCAGCTCCCCCAGGCCCGGGTAAACTACGAAATTGTGGGAGAAGAAAGCCGCCTCGCCCCCGAACTGGAGCTGACCGCCTTCCGCATCGTCCAGGAGGCGCTCAACAACATCCGCAAACATGCGCCCCAGTCCCAAAAAGTCCAGGTGACGCTCTACTACAAAAGCGAGGGATTGCTGATCATGATCGAAGATGACGGCCCCGGCTTCTCACTGGATAACGCCGACGCCCGTCTCAGAGAGGGTCGGTTGGGCCTGACCGGCATGCTCGAACGGGCCCAACTCTTCGGAGGTGAACTCAAAATCGATTCCGAACCCGGCGAAGGCTCCCGGCTCCGCCTCGAACTCCCACCCAAATAAATGGCATATCAGGCACCTTAAGCCATTTGCAACCGCAATCACCCGGAAAAGAGGGAAAGAAAAAGCCCATTTTTTCGCGCGCCGCAGACGGCGCGCGAAAAAAATAAACAAAAAACTCTCTCCCTGCTTCGCACCGCGCGTCGCATTTCGCGGAGAAAATGCCCCTTGCGGGACGCTACAAGGCTGGGGCCTTAAGTTGCCTGATATGGGAGGGGACCTTCGCGCCGAAAACATAGGCTTTTCCAGAGCCGTCCCTGCACCGCAGGCTGTCTATTTGCTGCCGTATACTTTCATTGAAATTAATAAAAAATTGCGATTATCGCAAATCATGATACACTTAAAAAGAATTAAAGCGGCCTGAAAAATCATCTTTGATAAGGAGACACTCCATGAGAGATCCCACGATAACTTTGGTATGTGGGGGTATCTATCTGATCGTTTCCGCTTTTATCTGTATGGAGATCTTTCGTTCCAAAAACTTTTCTCCACTGGGGGGATTCTTCCTGGGACTCTTCTTTGGTCTTCAGGGAATCGTCCTGGCCTTGATCTGGCCTTCTGGTCCGACGCCACCCGACGTCACCACCTTAATCGATCGCGAAATAGAACCAAGACGGATCAAATGCCCCCATTGCGCAGAGCGGATCTTACCCGAGGCCCGATATTGCCACTACTGCGGGCGTGAAGTGACAACCGCACCGGCCTCACGACCTCAAAACAGCACCGATACATCTACCTCATCGAGCGGCAGCGGCAATTTAAAGGTATATTCCCGCTATTCCGACGATGAACCCAATGTAAAAATCGCCGAAGGACAGGAATCCAATGCCGATGATGTACCGACCACGCTGCTGAAAACAGACGAAATCCTCGATACGACAGGGACAGAACATTATGAGGCCTTCGAATGTCCCTGGTGCGGCAAACGCTATCAGATAAACGTAAAAAACCCCGTGGTCCGCTTCAAATGCGCAAAATGTGACAAAAACTTCCTGACCCTGGTTGAATGATAACGGCTTTCATATTTCGCGCGCCCTCGGAAGGGGGCGCGCGAAATATAAATAAAAAACCTCATCCAATCGACGCCGAATGCCCCTCCCGCTTCATCAACCACACATACCCATCCTCCAACCCCGGCGCCGTCGACTGTGCCCCCGGATAATTCGTCGGAGCATTCCCCACCAACCGATATTGAATTCCCTCCGCCAGATGCAGCATCGACACCACCGTCAAGCCGCCGTCCGGCTTTGAACCGTCGACCGTCGTCACCGTCCAGACCTTCCCGGCCGCCTCCTGCGTCAACGCCACCGGACTGCCCCGGAAAAGCAACGCCCCGCGCGCCAGCACCGCCACATCCCGGCAGGTCTGCCCGATATCCTCCACAATATGCGTCGAAAGGATCACCACCCGCTTTTCCGCCAGCCCGACCAGCAGATTGCGGAACCGGATACGCTCTTCCGGATCCAATCCCGCCGTCGGCTCATCCACAATCAGCACCCGGGGATCATTGACCAGCGCCTGGGCAATCCCCACCCGCCGCTTCATCCCGCCCGAGAATCCTTTCAACACCCGGTCCGCCGCGTCGGTCAACCCCACCATCTCCAGGACCTCTTCCACCCGACGGCGCCGCGCCACCGGCTCGGCCATCCCCTTGAGAATCCCCATATAATCGATAAACTGCCGTGCCGTCAGATCCGGATAGAGCCCCAACTCCTGCGGCAAATAGCCCAACATCGACTTGACCGCCACCCGCCCCGCCTCCGTCGCAACATCGTGGCCCGCAATCCGCACGTCCCCCCCGCTGGGATTGACGATCCCCGCCAGAATCCGCATCAACGTCGTCTTCCCGGCTCCGTTCGGACCCAGCAACCCAAACATCCCCGTCTCAATCGTCAATGTCAACCCATTCAAAGCCTTCACCGACCGATCGCCCCGGCCGTAAACCTTGGTCAAATCCTTGATCTCAATCATTTCATCCTCATTTACTAAAAAATAAAAACCTCTGCGACTTCTCTGCGCGCTCCGCGTCTCTGCGTTAAATTTCCAAACTAAAGATATCGCTCCTGTCGGCGCAACAACGCCCAGGCTCCCAGCAACAACAAAACCGTCAGCCCCCCCAGCGTCAGCTGATTGAGCCTCAGCGCCGGATGAAACCCATCCGTCGCCCCCAAAAACAGACAGAAATACCGTGCCGTCGGATGGCTGATAAACCAACCCCGCGTAATCACCTGAAAAATCCACATCAACCCCACCAACAACGATCCCCCCATACTCTGCGTCACCAGCAGCGCCGACGCAGAGCCCAGCGCCATCAACGCCAGCCCGGGAATCAACCAGGCCAGCTGCCGCATCCCCAAATTCCCCAAATCGGAAAGATCGACCCCCAACAGGGCCAGAAAAATCTGATAGGAAAACGCCGCCGCCGCCAACACCGTCAGCACCAGCCCCAACCGCTCCAGCAACGTCACCCAGGCCGGATGAGGCGTCGCAAACCGCAACTCCAGCGCCGAATCGTCCAGAACGGTGCTCCCCGCCAGAATCCCCCCCAACAACGGCAATACATAGCCCAGAAAAGCGTGCGCCACACTCAACACATCGTCCCGCCCCCACATCAATCCGGTAATGATCGCAAAAAGCGCCCACAACGCCGCCGGAAACCAGAAAAGATCGGGACGACAGGCCGCCACCGTATACCGCCAGGGAACTGCAATCGTCTTCATCTCCATACTCCTAAGCGACACGCTGCCGCCAGGCCAGAAAGCGCTCCGCCGCCAGCAACACCAGCGCCGCACAAAAAGCCATCGTCATCACACTGAGCGTGGCATCCGTCGCCGTGTACCGCAAAGGCCCCATAGACCAGTGCCCGCCGAAATATCCCTGATAAATCAGCTTCCCACACGGCGTCAACCAAGTCCCGCTCAACGTCGGAAATGCTTTGGGACTCAGATAATTGCCCCAAAACCAATACCCCGTAAAAAGCACCTGATAGACCCGCGTCGGCATGACCAGCGGACAGACCAGCGAAAAAGCCGTCACAAAAACATAAGCCGGCACAATGATCGCCAGAAAAGCCACCCCGGTCATCAGTAAAATCACCGGCAAGCCCCCCATCACAACCCATAACAGGCTCATCGCCATCAAGGCCCCCAAAGCCGGCGTCAACATCGCCAGCAAATTGCCGAAATATTTCCCCAACAAATAGCCCCACCGCGACAGCTGCGTGCTGAGGATCATCTCCCGCGTCTTGATCTGCTCATCACGCACCAATCGATCCGCCACCGCAATCCCCACCACCACCGGAATCCATAGATTGAACTGAAACGGCAACCGCGCCGCCAGAGTCCACAACTCGGCCATATTCGCAGGTTTGACCGTCTCGCCCCCGCCCACCAGAGAAGCCGCCAGGGCCAATCCAAAAGCCAGCCACAATCCCCACCGCCGGATCGACATCCGGTACTCATAACGCATCACCCCAACCAGTTCAGACATAATTCATGCTCCTTAAAATTCTGCAACCGCCCCGGATCCCCCTATCCCCCATATCAAGCAACTTAAAGTGCTGCGCCTGTACGGCCCCGGCCTTGTAGCGTCCCGCAAAAAGTATTTTCCTCGCGAGAATCGACGCGCGAGATGGAAAGAGAGTGTTTTTTTGTTTATGTTTTCGTGCGCATCAGAATGCGCACGAAAACATGGGCTTTTTCTTTCCTACTTTTTCAGGTGATTGCTGTCGCAAATGGCTTAAGTTGCCTGATATGCCCCTATCCCCCCGGCCCCCTCGCGAAGCATCCCCTAAGGGAAAGAGGGGATGGTTAAGCATTTTGTGGCCCGCCGCGGGCCACAAAATGCTTTTTAGTTTACCCCCCTTCTTCCCCCGCTTGCGGGGGGAGAAGGGGGGCAGGGGGGATATGAGGGGTAGAAAAAACATTACCGAACTTCCATCTCAAAAACCGGCTGCTGGCGCCCCGCCAACCAGAAAGCCACCCCAAACATCGGCACCGCCAGCACCAGCAACAACACCGGATTGTGCCAGAAAGCCCGATAAACCATCGCCGCCGCCATCAACCAGCGCGCCACCTCCGACCCCCACCCGGGATCGGCTCGCAAAACCACCAAAAACTGCGAAAGCCATCCCCCATACGCCACCGTAATCGCCGCATTCGGCCCGATCCACAAAGAAAGCGCCAGCGCCGCCGCCGAAAGAAACACCATCGGCCCCAACCAGCCCAGGATCATACTGCCCAACGCCCCATCAGGAAGGATCGGCAGCACCCCCACACTGGCGATCAAAGCCAGCAGCAAATCATATCCAAAAACCAGCGTCAACCGGGCCAGCAACACCTGCCGCGGTGACGTCGGCGTCGCCAGCGCCAGCTCCAGCCCCGGATCGTGCTCCGGTCCATAGATCACCGCCAGACTCGCCGCCGCCATCAACGGCGCCAGCACCGAAACAAACATGCTCTGCCCGGCCAGCATCGCCACCGCATACCCGATGACCATCACCGCCAGCGTCGCCGGCCAGATCTCCCGCCGCACCAGCGGAGCCTGAGAGAGCAGCAATTGCCACATCCGCCCTCCCCACGAGACCCGGCGCGCCCCGCGAATCTCATCCAACGCCCGGTTCAACGGCCGCGCCGGCGCGACCGTCGCCCGATCGATCGCCACCACCTCGCCGGCCGTCACCCGCCAGAGCGCCAGATCCTCCCGGCATTCATCGCAAGCCGCCAGATGACGCTCCACCTTCCACCGTTCGGCCTCACCCAACCGTCCCGCCGCATAGAGCGGCAGAAACCCGGAGATTTCATAATGCTCGTTCATCTCCCCTCCTCACCCAACCCATCGCGCATCAACACCCCACGCAAATGGCTCTTGGCATAATTCAACCGGCTTTTGATCGTTCCCACCGGGCAATCGCAAACTTCAGAAGCTTCCTTCAGACTCAACCCCTGATAAAAAACCAGTTCCAGCACCGCCCGATGCTCCGGTGAAAGCTGAGCCAGCCCCGCCCGTACCGAACGCTGCTGCTCGCGCCGCACAAACTCCTCATCCGGGAGCGGATCTCCGGCCGGCAGTTCCGCCCCCTCCTCCGGCTCATCCACCCACCGCCGCACGCCACGCATGGCATTGAGCGCCTTGTGATGCACAATCCCCAACAACCAGGTCAACACCCGCCCCTCGCCCCGAAAACGCCGGGCACTCTGCCAGACCACCACCAGACTCTCCTGCACCACATCCTCAGCCGTGGCCGGATCGGCCGTAAGCCGCAATGCATAGGCATAGAGCCGCTGCCCGAACGTCGCATAAAGCTGTTGCAGCGCCGCTTCGTCGCCGGATGCAATCCGGCGCACCAGAATCAAATCGTCGTTAGATGAAATCATCGTTGGCTTAAGCAAGAAATCCAGGGCCCCCATGGCGTTCCTCCGGCGGGGCCTTTGGATTGATTGTACTCCGGCCCCCACCCGTGGCGAATTCACCGCCGTTCTGAGAGTGAGTCACACCCTCCCTCAAAAAGGTTCAATTTTTGTTTGTGTTTTTGCGCGCATAAGAATGCGCGCAAAAACACAAACAAAATAACCGACCTGTGCGGTTGTAAAAAAAGGAGCGCTCAGGCCGCGAAAGCAAAAGACAAA
>CAZCTC010000090.1:0-28854 GCA_964501335.1 uncultured Anaerolineales bacterium
TGTCTTTTGCTTTCGCGGCCTGAGCGCTCCTTTTTTTACAACCGCACAGGTCGAGAATTTTCCAAAAAGCGCGCTGCGCCTGTACGGCCGTATGGGGGAGGGTTGGGAGGGGGCCAGCGCCGAAAACATGAGCTTTTTTCCAGAGCCGCCCCGGCGACGCGATCTGAGCCCTCCCCCTCATCTCGATGCCGGCAGCGTATCTTCACAAAGAATCTTCCAAAAAGCGCGCGGCGCCTGTACGGCCGTATGGGGGAGGGTTGGGAGGGGGCCAGCGAATGGGCTGGATTTATTGAGGCGGCAATTTGAGTTATATCAAGAGCGGGCTCCTGTAAAGGAGCCCGCTCTTATTGATATAGGCGAAGAAAAAAACAGTTTATCGGGTTCCGAGCAGCGCGTGCAACGAGTCGCAGGCTGGACAGGAACCATCGGGCCGCAGGATAGCATAACCGGCCTGCGGGTCATTGACGCCGCCGCACATACCGTAGCAGTTGGCGTCCACGTTCCAGACGATGACCACCCGTACCATACCCGTCTGGCTGCTCAGGCTGACGACTTCGGCCAGCCATTGCGCCTGCTCGGCGACGCTTGTGCCGGCGCCCCAGGCGAAGGTGTCGGGGATGGGCGGATAGCCGTCAGGTGAGACATAACCCAGCTCGGTATAGAAGAGCTTGCGGGTGCCGCCGAAGGTGTTGTAGTAGAGCTGCGTCTGCGGCAGGAAGTACCAGGAGTGGTGCCGGCCGCCGCTGTCGGCCGGGTGGCCGCTGGTTGCCGCAGGTGCGGTGGCACCGGCGTTGTGATGGGCGCCGATGTAATCCATACAGTTGGCCGCACCGGCGTTGTACATGTTCTGGAGCCAGGGCAGGTCGTCGCAGCCTTCGCCACGGCAGCCACCGAAATAACCGGTGGGGGCGGGGGCGGCGCTGATGACGGCCGTGCCGGGATTCTTGGCTTTGATGGCCGCGTAGGCCTTGCAGAGCAGGTTGGTGTAGGCCTGGGGGCTGATTGAACCGCTGGCCCATTCGCGGGGCAGGTTCGGTTCGTTCCAGACCTCGATGGCGTCGGCGCCGGCGGCGGCGATGCCACCGACCCAGTTGGCGACGGTGTCGTCAAAGCCGCCCTGGGTCACCATGCCGGAATCACCGAGCGCGCTGATCTGAATCTTAAAGCCGTTGGCGTGTGCCGCGGCGATGATGCCGGCGGCGTCGCCGGGATAGCGGACCTGAACTTTGGCCCAGTTCATGCCGGCGTAGTGCATCTTGTCGGCGGCCTGGAAGCCCTGCAGGATATGTCCACCCAGTTCAAAAGCGCCGCCGGAGACGGGCTTGATGGGGGTCGGAGCGGTTGCGCCGGGGGTGGGGGTGGGCTGGGGATCACCGACATTGATGAGAATGGTCATGCCGCTGCCCGAAATCGTGGCGTCTTTGGCGATCAACTGCCACTGAGCCTGATAAGTGCCGTCCGCGGCGGGTGCAACCATGTCGACGTTGACATCGATGGTCTTGCCGGGCTGGACGGCGCCGACTTTGATCTTGGCCTGAGCGCCCATCGCATCGCCGGTGGCGAGGATGGCGTAGGTTTCTTCGGGCCAGGCAGTGCTGCCGGTGTTCTGCATCCGCCAGGTCTTGGTGAATTTTTCACCTTTCTGGAAACGGGTGTTGTCGGGGACCGTGACATCGGCCACGAAAGCGCCCGTCATGGTGTCGCTGGGCGGAGGCGTGGCGAGGGCATTGGCGGTCGCTCCGGGAGTGGTTGTTGTGGTCGGTGAGGTGGCTGTCGTGGTCGTCATCGGCACGCCGACCTGTAACGCCAGTGTGCCGCGGCTTACGCCCATCACATTGGCGGCGATCTGGTAGGTGCCGGAGATCTGCGGCGCTGTCCAGGCCAGTTGCGGCTGATCCAGCGTAGTCTTGACTTCGGTCGCCTGCCCGTTCGGGCTGGTGATCTGCCAGGTGATTTCCGGCATGGCATATTCACCGGCCGGAGCCTGGGTTTTGAACTCATTCACGGCGGCGAGGATGCCCGGCATATTGCGCGGATCGGCCAGATCGCGCAGGAGGACCCCGCCCAGGTGATAGCGGTTGGTCAGGTCCAGGCGGGTGCGCAGCCATTGCGGCGTTCCCAACCAGACTTTCTTGTCGCCCATCGAGAGGGTGGCGGCGCCGGTGGCAGCATCGGTGGCCACACTGGGAGAGCCCGTGATCTGCAAAGCTACCGGGGTGCCGGGTTGCAGCGTATCGGTCAGGGGCTGGGCCGTCTGAATTGCCGCGGCGGTTCCCAGGAGATCGGTAAAGGCCACGGTTTGTTGTCCGTCTGTGCTCAACGTCGAATAAATCGGGTACAGCTTATAGCGGTTGACCTGACCGGTCGCCCAGCTCAGCAGCTGTTCCACCGTTCCGCCGGCGGCATAAGCGGCGGGATCGGCAGGCATGGGGAAGCGGATCTGGTCGGCGGCTTTGCCGAGTGCCGCCCAGTCATAGCCGGCGGTCTCCCAGGCGGTGCCGTTTTGCACGGGGGTATCGACCGTTACGGCGAGCCAGGCCTGCTTCTCATGCAGGGCGGCGCCGAGGGCCTGGACAAAGGTGCTGTAAGCATCGCGTTGTTCGGCCTTCAGTCCTCGATAGTCGAGTACCAGCCCCTTGTATCCGTTATTGGCGACCAGAGCCACCAGGTTTTGGATATGGGTATTGCGGTCGGTTTCGATCGAGAGCATATCATTGACCAGGCCGGGGTTGGGTTCGCGGCCGGGGACCCAGTTGCGCACCGTGGGCGCCAGCTGCAAGGTAGAACCTTCAGCGGCCTTGGGCAGCTGATCGGCGTTACCGATCAGATTGCCGAGCGTGCTGATTTTCATGCCGATGAGATCGGCTTCGGTCAGCGCGGTGCTGACATCTTGAGCGGGAAGGGCTTCCCCTTCGCCGACGACGGTTTGCGGAATGGGTTCGGTCTGCATAACCATCAGCGAAGTGGGCAAGGCGTCCATCTGGGCGACCAGGTGTTCCTGAGCGCGGTCCAGCGTGGAGGGAATCCATTGCCAGGCCTGGCCATCCCAGGCATAGAGATCCAGGGTTTCCCAGGGTTCGGCATCATTGGGAATGATGACTTCCAGGGTGGTGGGGCCGATTTGTTTGCCGCTGGAATTGATGGTGTAGTAGGGGCTTTTCGGTTTGAGCCCGGCGGGGAGGGTTTCCAGAGCCGTTTTGAGATCGGCCTGCGATCCGGTTTCAAATTCGGCCCGGGGAATGGAGCCCAGTTTGACCGCCAGTCCTTTGACCTGTTCCGGATCGATTTTTACAAACAACCCATCGGGATGGGTAATGGTAGGATTTTCGGCGTTTAGCGTTGTGTAGCCGTTTCCTTGAACCAACAAGGCGCCCGGAGAGAGAGGGGAAAGAAAGAGTAGGATGATTAAGATTACTGCGGCGCCAATGCCGATGATCCAACCCTTGCCGGCCAGCAACTTTCCTAACTGGAGAGTCGGCCGGGGAGCCGCGGGTTTACTGGCTTTGCTCTGGTTTTCCAGGGCGGCCAGACTGATGAGGCCGGGCCGTTCTGTGGAAGCTGCGGCCGTCGCTGCGGTCTCCTGTGCGGGCTCCGGGGCTGAGGCCATCGGGCTCGCCGGTTCAGCAGCTGCCGATTCCGCGGGGGACTCAGCGGGCAAATTTGCCGGCTTCTCCTGTGACTCCAGCACCTCTTTTGAGTCTTCAGTCATTGAAACTACCTCCTCGAGAGAAAAAACTAGAAACAGTGTATTGACAGTGGCACAGTGACGGAGGTTATTCTAGCACAGGGTTGTTAATGGGCAAGTCAAGGCGGTTTGCCTGGCCGGGAAAATTAGTTTTTATATTTTTCATACGTCCTGTCAGGGCGCGTGAAAAATATAAAAACAATTCACTGGGATTTCACTGCAAAGGTGCCGAGGATGCAGAGAAAACATAAACAAAAAAACTCTCTCCCCCTGTACTGTGGTTAACTCGGGCCTTGCGGCGGGAGAAAGCAACCATAAAACGATGGCCCCTTCCAGCGCCAGCCGGAAGGGGCAAAATAGGGCATTGATGAATTTATGTTAAAATGTAGGGTATGAATCTACTCTTTCTTGCCGACCAGCAGACGCGCACGTTGATCCTGAACCGGGCCCTGCGGCAGAGTAGCGGAGTTGTGGTACGCCGTTGTACTCGACTTCAGGAAGCCTGTCAGCTGCTTGCCGAAACCCCCCCGGATGCGATTTTACTTCTGGAGCCCTTGCCTGACGGCGATGCTGTGGATCTCTGGCAGTTTTTGCGCCAGCGGGGCTTACGGCTGCCGGTGGTCGTGGCGCATGGGGCCGATCCGGAGCGGGCTACTTTGCTGGTGCCTACCCGAACCAAACGGGCGATTTCGGGAATGGGGGAGATCGACGATGAGACGCCGGTGATTTTCGATCCGGCGGAGAATGCGGCGGCTTCTTCATTAAAAGAGTTGTTGGATCAGGTTTCCATTCCGCTGCGTCCGGAATCCAAATCGATTTTGCAGGCCCAATTGTTGGGAACCCTGCTGGAAATCGCGCCGCTGCTGCTGACGGAGTTTGATCTGGATGCTTTGTTGCAGCGGATTGTTGAAAAAGCTGTGGAGTTGATTCCGCAGGCTGAAGCGGGAAGTTTGCAGATGTTGGAAAAGGGGCGTTTTATTTTCCGGGGGATGGTGGGCTATCCTGAAGAGATTCGGGAAGTGCATTTGCCGGCCGACCATTATTTTATCCCGGCCTTGCAGCGGGGTGAAGTCATTCATGTGCGTCACCTGGGGGAGCAGGATGCCTTGCTTCTACCGGAAGAGATCGCGCAAAAGCTCCAGAAATTTGGTCACAGTCGGGAGACCGAGGAGACGCTGGCGGCGCCTTTTCTGCGCGATGGAGAGCTTTTCGGTTATCTGACGGTGGATTCTTTTACCCGTGGGGCCACGTTTGGGCCGGCGGATGAGGAATCTTTGCGATTGTTTGCCTCTCTGGCCGGGATTGCGATCCGTAATGCTGAATTGTTCCAGGCCGAACATGAAGCCCGGTCGCTGGCGGAGGCATTGGGCAATATCCAGGCGTTGTTGAATTCCACGCTCAATCTGGATCAGGTATTGGATCACCTGCTTTCTGCGCTCTCGGATTTCATTTCCTGTGATGCGGCGGAAGTATTGCTGGTAGAAGGGGATGATGTACGGATTGCACGCTGGCGCGGCGATCCGCCTTTCTCGGGGCCGGCGGGAATTGAACGGGTGCGCTTTTCCTTGTTGCGGACTTCTAATTTGTTGGAGGCCGCCCGGGAGCGGGCTCCGGTGTTGCTGGACGATGTGCATACGTTGCCGGGCTGGATTCAGATTTCCGGTTATGAGTGGATTCGGGCCCATATCGCCATGCCGCTTTTTCTGGATCAGACGCTGGTCGGCTTTTTAAATGTGATGAGTTCTCAGGTGGCGGCCTTCAAGGATGCGGATCTGGATATTATGAAGGCTCTGACCCCGCCGGCGGCGCTGGCTATTCGCAATGCCCGGCTCTTCCATGCGGAGCAATCCGCCCGTCGGCTGGCGGAGACTTTGCAGGAAGTGGGCGCGGCGTTGGTGACCACTTTTGACGAGATGCATATGTTGCGGATGGGGGCGGATTATTTGCGGAGAATTTTGCCCTTTAATTCGTTGAGCATTTCCTTTTTACGCGGCGAAGAGGTCTGGACCCCTTATACTCAGGATTTGCCGGCGGATCTGGAACGCTGGCTGTTGGGAAAGATTCCCCTGGATCGGGTGCCTTTGTGGCGGGAGATGGCCTGGTCCCGCCGGGGAGTAGTGATTTCCGATACGGGAGTTGATCCCCGTTGGGAGAAGATGCCCGATGTTTTCCCGGAAGGTTCGTTTATCGGGGTTCCTTTGCGGGGACAGGGTAAGGTGATGGGCTTTGTCTGTTTGAGTATGCCGGCTCCCTATTTTTACGGAGAGCGGGATTTGCAGCCCTTTCAATCGCTGGCCGATTTGCTGGCGATGGCGTTGACGAATGCCCGGCTTTTTTGGGAGGCCCGGCAGGCGCGCCACCGGGCAGAGGAGGCTTACGAATCGCTGCGGCGACTGGATGCGATGAAATCTCAGTTTACCCAGAATGTTTCGCATGAATTGCGCACGCCGCTTTCGGTGGTGAAGGGGTATGTGGATCTGGCGCTGGATGGGACATTGGGCTTTACTCTTGATCCGGCGTTGCAGCAGGTGTTGCAAACCATTCAGGTGCAGACCAGCCATCTGGTTCAGCTGGTGGAATCGATTACCGTGTTGGAAGATCTGGAGATCGAACAGATTACCCTGCGGCCGCAGCCGATTTTGCCGGTGTTGCTCGCTTCCGCTCAGGCGGTGCGGCAACGGGCGCAGCGTGAATCGCGTACCTTGACGATGGAATTGCCGCCTCAGTTGCCGGAGGTAGCTTTGGACCCGCAACATCTGGGGCTGGCGCTGGCGCACCTTTTGGATAATGCGATGAAGTTCACGGTGCCGGGCGGGCGGATCTGGCTGTGGGCGGCCGTGCGTAACGATGAGCTGTGGATTCAGATTCAGGACGACGGGATTGGTATTCCGGCGGAAGAATTGGAGCGTATTTTCGAGCGTTTTTATCAGGTAGATGGGAGTGTGAGCCGACGTTATGGGGGGTTGGGATTGGGCCTCTCGATTGTGCGAGAGATTATTTTAAAGCACCAGGGGCGGGTGTGGGCTGAGAGTGAAGGCCTGAACCAGGGAACGATTTTCCATATTGTGCTTCCTATTTATCGAAAAGGGGATCCGTTGTGATGTTGCAGCAGGGATGGTTGCGGTTGAAGGCATGGGGACTGGAAATAAGAAATCAGGCCTGGGGTGGGGGGGGCTGGCGAAAGGCGCTGCTGGGGGCCTTTTTTTGTGTGGGGTTCGGGGCCGGGGTGTTGATCCTGCAAAGCTGTCAGGCAACGCCGACTGCGGCACCCGCAGCTCCTGAGCGGGGGGTTTTGTTCAGTGAGGATTTTTCTGCGCCTAACGCGGGTTGGGCGATTTTTGAGACGGATACGGGTGCAGCTGAGGTGCGCGACGGGCAGATGTTTTTAGAAGATCGCGGCAAGGGGACGGCGGCCTATACCACCCTGGTTGGCAAGAGCTGGAAGGACATTGTGATCCAGGTGAATGTGCGTCAGGTCGAGGGGACGGTGAATAACTGGATGGGGGTGACCTGCCGGCAATCCGGCGAACAGGATTATTATCTGTTTGCGATCAGCGCGGATGGATATTATTTGATTCTAAAGCAGGAAGACGGGATAGCCGATACTTTAATTCCCCCGACCTATAATGATGCAATTCAAACGGGGCGGACGGTGAATCGGTTGGAGGTGCGTTGCCAGGGCAGCACGCTTTCGATGACCGTTAATGGGCGATTGCTGGTGTCGCGCGCCGACAACACTTTTAGTCAGGGGGGGATTTCGCTGGTCGCTGATGCTGTGGAGGTCGGCAGCACCACGACGGTGGCTTTCGATCGGTTGACGATTTCGACTCCCTGAGAAGCGGCAGAGTAAAGAGGAGTTAATTTGAAGCTGTTGTCGAAACTTAATCGATGGCGTATGCCTGTCGGGTTCTTTTTCCTTTCGGTGATGTTGTTTGGTTATTTCGGTCCCTGGATCGGGCAGCGGGCGGCCGTTTTGGCCTGGAATCCCTACGATCTTTTCGATATTTTGCGTTTTTTGCCCGCTATTGAATCTGGAACTTTGCGCCCCAATCTTCAGATGCTGCGGTTTCCTTTATTAAGTGCCGGCGTGTTGTTGCCTTTGATTGCCGGACGGCATACCTGGCTGCGCTGGATGGTGGCTGTTGTGGGGATTTTCCTGGCGGTCAATACCCTTCCTCCCTATCCTACGATTTTGACGGCGGCGCAGACGCCGGGGTGGGATGTGGTGCTGGCGTGGGGGGTGGGGACCATGGGGGTAATCGTGCTGGCGGCCCTGGTGACGCCTTATCTGGGACGCTGGCGCTGGTTGTTGGTGATTTTGTTGACGGGATTTGCCGTGATTCCATCGTTGCTGACTTTTTCCCAACTATTTCCGGCCGTGGCGGCGCTTTACAAAACGCCGGTGAATCCAGGCTGGGGGCTGTGGGTCTTTGTGAGTGGAGCCCTCGGTCTGACGGTGTGGTATGTGGAGGAGGGAATTTATGGATGGAGACGAGGCGTTGAAGAATCCGGGAGAGCGGGAACAACCGGTTTCTCTGGAAGCGTTGCGGGAGGTGAAGGCTCGCTATGAGGAGATGCTTATGAGCAAGCCGAATGTGGTGGCTGTCGGGATCGGGATGCGGCAGTGTGGCGGGCAGATTTTGCCGGAGCCGGCCCTGGTCGTCAATGTGACGCAGAAAGTGGCTTTGGAGTCATTGAAACCTGAGGAACGTATTCCTCAGGAATTGGATGGAGTTCCTGTAGACGTTCAGGCTATCGGGACTGTGCGGTTTTTCTAAAAGGAGCATTCATCATGGATATGATTCGAGCTCAGGTGCGGGATTTGCAGCCGGCGATTTTTCGACAGTTTCTCCAATTTCCCAATATTGTCGCTTGCGGATTAGGGTATAAGGTCAGCGAAGGGAAATTGACCGATCAATTGAGTCTGGTTTTTTCAGTGGTGAAGAAGCAGCCTTTATCGGAGCTTTCTGCTAAGGAACGGTTGCCGGGCGTGTTGGATGGGATTGTGACGGATGTGGTGGAGACCGGCAAGATCCGGGCCCTGGCGCCCTTTGATCCCCGGGTGCGCTGTCGCCCGGCTCAGCCCGGTATTTCGATTGCGCATAAAGAGGTGACGGCCGGCACTCTGGGATTGCTGGTGCGGCGCGGCCCGGATTTGTTGATGATGAGCAACAACCATGTTTTGGCGGCGGTCAATGCTGCCAAAGTGGGGGATTTGATCTATCAACCGGGACCGGCCGATGGGGGAACCTTGAACGATCGACTGGGGACACTGGCGGAGTTCGTGCCTCTGGATTTTGGAACGCAGCAGGGGAGCAACCCGGTACCGGGTTTTTTCGCGCAGCTGGCGAACTTTCTGGCTGCCTTGTTGGGCTCGAAGCAGCGATTCCAGGCGGTGGAGCTGACCGCGGGGAAGAATCGGATGGATGTCGCCTTAGCCCGACCGGATGCTCCGGAGAGTGTGAACCCGGAAATTGCGGGAATCGGACGGCCGACCGGGATGCTGGAGCCCAAGTTGGGGCTGGCGGTGCAGAAGATGGGGCGAACCACCGGTTTGACCAAGGGGATGGTGCAGCAGATCGATGTGACGGTGACAGTGGATTATCAGGGCCGGTCGGCGACCTTTGTGGATCAGACGATGGCCACCCGGATGAGTCAGCCGGGAGATTCCGGGTCGGCGATTTTGGATATGGATCGGAAGGTTGTGGGATTGCTGTTTGCGGGTTCGGATCAGGTGACGATGTTTACGCCGATGCCGCATATTGTAGAGAAGCTGGGCGTGCAGATCGTAATGTAAGAGTTTTTTATTTCTGTTTTCGGCGGCTTTCTGAAGCCGCCGAAATTTTGTTTTTGAGACTAACCGCACAGGAAGTTTTTTATCCCAGCCCGACATCCAGCATCATCATGACGGCGAAGCCGAGCATAACGCCCATGGTGGCCAGGTGTCCATGGGGACCGGTTTGGGATTCGGGGATCAGGTCTTCGGCGACCACAAAAATCATCGCGCCCGCAGCAAAGGCCAGGGCATAAGGCAGGATGGGCCGGGCAACCAGGACGGCGGCGGCGCCGATCACGCCGGCGATGGGTTCGACGATGGCGGAAAGCTGGCCGTACCAGAAGCTTTTTGTTCGGGAATAGCCTTCCCGGCGGAGCGGCATGGCGACGGCCATTCCTTCGGGGAAGTTTTGAAGGCCGATGCCGATGGCCAGGGCGACGGCGCCGGCGAGGGTGGCGGAGGGAAGCCCGGCGGCAAGGGCACCGAAAGCGACACCGACGGCCAATCCTTCAGGGAAATTGTGCAAGGTGATGGCCATGATCAGGAGGGTGATTCGTTTCCAGGAGGATTGAACGCCTTCCGGTGTGGATTCGCCGGGGTGGAGGTGGGGAAGCAGGCGATCGATGAGCCGGAGAAAGATACCGCCGGCCAGGAAGCCGATAGCCGGGGGCAGCCAGGAGGGGAGGGGGCCGCCTTCGGACATTTCGATGGCCGGGGCCAGAAGCGACCAGAAGCTGGCGGCGATCATGACACCGGCGGCAAACCCCAGCATGCTGTCGAGCAGTTTGCGGCTGATTTCGCGGGTGAGGAAAACGGTCGCGGCTCCCAGCATGGTAACAAACCAGGTGAATGAGGTGGCCAGAAAAGCTTGAAGGACGGGGTTGAGGTCGGTGAGTGAGTCCATTGTAGTCTCCTTTTGAAAGATGATTTGCTTCCAATTATAGCGGAAGTTGTATTAATTAAAAAAGCGCGCGCACTCTTCTTAAGAGTGCGCGCGCTTTTTTTATAGTGAAATTTTATTCGGAGAAGCCTTCTTCACCTTCATCGGCGGCCTCACTGCCCTTGGCGGTGACGCCCATGGCCAGCGGGATTTCTTTCATATTGGTGAGGCGCTGGCGAACGGCGCTCTCGACCGAGTTGGCGGTTTCGGGATGCTCTTTAAGGTAGACCTTGGCGTTTTCCCGACCCTGAGCCATGCGTTCGCCGTTGTAGACGTAGAAGGAGCCGCGCTTTTCCACGATGCCCATTTCCACGGCCACATCGAGCATGTCGCCTTCACGGCTGATGCCTTCGCCGAACATAATATCGAATTCGGCCTGCCGGAAGGGCGGGGCTACCTTGTTCTTGGTCACGCGAACCTGGGTGCGGTGACCGGTGATTTCTCCCTGTACTTTGATCGAAGTGACGCGCCGGACATCCAGGCGGACGGAGGCGTAGAATTTGAGAGCGCGGCCGCCGGAGGTGGTTTCGGGCGAGCCGAACATCACGCCGATCTTTTCGCGGAGCTGATTGGTGAAGATCATGGCGGCGTTGCTCTGCTTGATGGCGCCGGAGAGTTTACGCAGGGCCTGGCTCATCAGGCGGGCCTGAAGGCCGGGGTGGCTGTCGCCCATTTCCCCTTCAATTTCAGCCCGGGGTACCAGCGCGGCTACCGAGTCTATGACCAGGACATCGACGGCGCCGCTGCGCACCAGGACTTCGGCGATTTCCAGCGCCTGCTCGCCGGTGTCGGGCTGGGCAATGTAGAGACTGTCAACATTCACGCCGCAACGGGCCGCGTAGGTGGGGTCCATGGCGTGTTCCATATCAATGAAGGCTGCAATGCCGCCCCGCTTTTGGGATTCAGCCACAATATGCTGGCAGAGCGTTGTTTTACCTGATCCTTCAGGACCGTAGATTTCGGTGATCCGACCGCGCGGAATTCCTCCCACGCCCAGGGCGATATCCAGTGCCAGGGTTCCCGTGGGGATAATGTCGATTTTCAGATGGGTGGCTTCTCCCATGCGCATCAGCGCGCCGTCACCAAAGCGCCGTCGAATATTAGCTACGGCCTGATCCAATGATTTTTGCTTTCCGTCCTCGCCCATTGCGCGTACTCCTTTACACTCTGTCTGAATCGGTTGAATTGGGGGGAGATAGGCTAATTTTAGCACAAAAGTTCTAATTCGGCAAGGTGATGCTTTTCCCCTACGGGGCAAGCATAGCACAAAATGCTTCCGAGGTCAAAATTTAGGCAGAAGGCCATGCCGGGACAGCTCGAAAAAAAGCCGATGTTTTGGCGCTGGCCCCCTCCCTGACCCATATCAGGCAACTTAAGGTGCTGCACCGGTAGAGTCTAGCTTTGTAGCGTCCCGCAAATGGCACTTTTCCCGTAAGGTACGCCGCGCGGTGCGAAGCAGGGAGAGAGAGTTTTTTTGTTTATTTTTTCGCGCGCCGTGTGCGGCGCGCGAAAAAATGAGCTTTTTCTTCCCCTCTTTTTTGGGTGATTACTGTTGCAAATGGCTTAAGTTGCCTAATATGCCCTCCCTGGCCCTCCCCTGTTGTTGTTAAAGGGACAGCGTGCTTTTGGGAGATTCTTTGTGAAGATGCGCCCCCGGCATCGAGGGGAGGGGGAGGGCATCAGAGATTGTCGCCGGGACAGCTCGGAAAAAAAGCCGATGTTTTGGTACGCCTTCTGAGGCGCACCAAAACATCAACAAAAAATTCTCTTTTTCCGTCCTGCGCGTTATATCTGATTGGAAAAGATCATTAGCGGGTGATTTCTCAAGCAGGTGCAACGCACTACGTTTTTGCAAGGATAGGGGGCTTGCAAAAACGTTGAGCCGTTTGAATCGTCGGTTCCAGGGATAGAAAGTGCGTCGTACCTTTTTCAAGCCAGGTCAACCGTTTTGGAAGAGGTAGAAGCCGTAGCCCTGGGCGTCGCGGTCGTGCTGGAGGTAGCGGGTGCGGCGGTTGCGGACGGCGGTGCGGAGTTCGTGGATTTCGGGATCGTCGGGCTGTTCGGAGGTCTGCCGTTCAGCGGTGAGCCAGAGGAGGGCTTCGTATTCATCGCGCTCGTCATCGTTGGCGGTCAGAATGTAGAGTGGGGTCAGGCCGGCGGCTTCTCCGAGGGCGACGTTGCCGGCGTGATCGGGTAGGGGCGCGGCGGCTGTTTTGCGATAGGGAGCGCCGATGAGCAGGTAGCCGGGTGTTTCCAGCAGCGGGACGAGGTTTTTCAGGGCCTGCTCCAGGCTGCCATAGGCCCGCAGGGCGGCGGGGCAGAGGATGACGGCAAAGGGGGCGTCGGCGCCGTCGTAATCTTGCGGGGAGATTTCCGGGAGGATCAGTTCGCTCATCGGTGCGCGTTCGGCGGCGCGGTTCCAGATTTCGTTGAGGAGATCGGGATCTTCTTCCAGGGCGACGGCCTGGATGGAGTATTGTTCCATCAGGCGCAGTAAGAGTTCGCCGTTGCCGCTGGCGACATCCAGTACGTGGGCGTCATCTTCAGGGGCGAGCAGATCGAGCAGTCGGTCGGCTTTGGCTTCGCTGAGAGGATAGCAGAAGCGATGGTCCTGATGCAGGAGCGCGAAAAATTTTTCGGTTTCCATGGCGATCCTTTTTTTATTCGTGGGGTAATTATTCTTATTTAACCATTGATTGGCAGGGTAGCAAATGAGGCTTTTTCTATCTGTGATGGCTGTTTTTTATCCGGGTATTCCTTTTTTTGTGTTATGACCGTGGTTTTCTTTTTCTTCAAAGAGAATGGCGCTGAGGTGTCCGTCGTTTTCCAGAAAGGCCCTTTTTACCTGGTGGGGATTTTCGATTCCCTGTTCGCGGAGGAGGGCTTCCAGTTCGGTGCGGCTGATCAACTCGTGGCGGAGATTGCGCGGGATCAGCCGGCCGTTTTGGATCAGCAGGAGCGGGGGCGGCTCGATCAGGTGTCGGAAGCGGGAAGAGTGAAAGCTCAACCAGTTTAATACATAGCTCCAAAAAAGAATACAGCCCATTAACAGGATTCCCTCGGTGATCGATTGGTAGTCGCTCCCCATGGCATTTTGTACGGCATTGCCCAGCAAGACGATCAGGGCCAGATCGGTAAGGCCGACGGCCCCGGCTTCCCGTTTTAAGACGGCGCGCAGCAGGATAAAAAGCGTCAGATAGACAACGGTGCCGCGCAGGAAGATTTCCAGCAGGGAATGGTCCGGGAGGCAGAGTTCCTGCCAGTTCATGGCTGATAAAGTTCCAACGCCGAGGCGACGATTTCCGCTGTGGAGATAGCGGCGATAAAGGAGACGGCGTGTGGGCAGGGTTGATTGATGATATTGCGCCCGCATTGGGGAGAGGTCAGACGCCAGGAGATGGCGGGACGGTGCCGGGGGCCGGAATCGTTGATGGAAAGGGCGGGGGCATAAGCTGCCCGCAAGGCTTCGAGTGCGGGCAGCTTGAAGATCAGGTCACCGAGGGTGTTGGCACGCAGGACGGCGATTTTCTGAAGGTGGGGTTCAGGCAGTGGTTTCACGCCCGGCTTCTTCTAATGAAGGAGTAGCAGCGGTATCCTTTGCTTTGGTCTCGGCGATGGCGGGCAGGGCCGCGGAATCGATCCAGCCGCGATCGGCGGCATGATGGGCGAGGGCGAGCGTATCGGGGGCCAGGATCAGGTCAACGCCGGCCCGGGCGGCTTTTTCGGCCAGTTTTTCGATTTCAGCGGTGCGGGCCGGCGTGCGGCTGACATCGCGGATGTAGATGGCCTGGATGCGGTGGGGGGATTCGGTGAGGATCTGGTTGTAGACTTCGGGATCTTTCTGGCCGCTGTCGCCGATCAAAATGAAGGGCAGGTGGGGGTAAGTTGCCAGCATTTTTTGGATTACGCCGGTCTTGTGGCGCAGGTGGTCAGTGGGGAGGATTTCGACATCGCTGACTCCCCAATCTCTCAGGAAAAGCAACGGTTCGGGAGGAAAATCGTTGAGGCGGAAGAATTCGGAAAGCAGATCGTAGAGATTCCAGGGACTGCTGGAGACGTAGAAGATGGGATTCTGGGCGTTGGTGTGCGGCCCGGTGAAGAGGGCACGATAGAAGGCGGCCACGCCGGGAAAAGGGGTGCGGCTGTGGGCGTTGCCGAGGAAGACATTGCGGGCCATGTGCAGCAGATTGACGGCGTCGGTCCATACGACTGTATCGTCGATATCGCTGATGACGCCGAAGTCGGCCTGGGGCGAAGGAATGAAAACCCGGGCGTTGGCCCGGACAGGATCTTCGGCGGCACATAATTCCAGGGGGACCGATTGCCAGCGGATCTCCGGGGCGAGCGGAGGATCGAGGGGCAGGTCGATCTCAAAATAACCTTCTTTATCAGTTACGATTTCCTGTTCTTGACCCTGGTTGTGGATGAGCAGCCGGGCGAAGGGGACTTCGTCGCTTTGCAGGCGCCTGTACATGTTGAGGAGATTGCGCCAGACCGTGTCGTCTGTATCGTCGGGGGTGATGTGTTTGTCCCGCAGGACGCGCCCGAGTAGATGGAGTCGGGTGGGGGTGCCGTAGCTGCGGTAGGGGAGGATGAGCAGGCCGCCGGGGCCTTCGATTTTGTTTTCCAGGCGATATTTCAGCCGGTCGATCTGATCATCGAATTGATCGGCCAGCCAGGTCAGGATGTGGCGCCAGTCTTTCATGGATAGAAACCTCCAGTGACGGTATATTTTGTTACGTTCCATATCGGGCTTTTCCCAGGTAAAAAACGGCCCTTTGGATGGGAAGAAAAATTTTGACCTGGGTGGTTAACCCGGAAAACAGGGGAAAGAACAGGTCATTTTTCGGCGGCTTTCTGAAGCCGCCGAAAAATGAATAAAAAACACCCCTCTCTTCCCATCCAGCGCATCGTTTTTATCAGGAAAGCACCTGTTGCGGGAGGCGAAAACCATTTTTCATCTTTGCGAATGAACAACCGCACGGATCGCATTTTACTGCAACTCCTTTGTTTTAGAAGGGATGAAATTCACGGGTTTTTTCCAGCAATTCATCCAGGCGATCGGCGAGGTTGACCATTTCCGGGGAGTCGATTCCGGGGCGGATTTCGGTGAACCGATGGTGCAGTTCGGTCAATTTGGGTGTGGTGGAATCGGCCGCCGGTTCGTTATGGATGGGGAGCAGATGGCCGATCAGGATTTGCAGGGTGACGGCTACCGCCGGAGCCAGGATCAATCCCGGCAGACCCAGGAAATCGGTCAGGGCAATCGCTACCAGGACCAGGAGCAGCGAGCTGTAACGTTGGTGGGTGAAGAAACGCAGGCGGACGAGAGATTCAACGGCTATGAGGACCATTCCGGCGAAAGCTCCGGCGAGGATGCCTTGCAGCGGTTGGGGGGTCAGGCCGACGAGAAGCGGGGGGATGATGGCCAGCAGGATGCCGAACCAGGGGATGAGGCGGAAGAGGGCGGCCGCCAGGGCCAGGAGGGCGGCATATTTCAAGCCGATGATCCAATAGATCAGGCCCAGCAGCAGGCCGGCCAGGAGGCTTTGCAAAATCTGACTCTGGAGATAGGCGCCGAGGTTATATTCTACATCTCTCCAGGTGGTGCGGGCGGCGGTGCGGGCCCGGGCCGGCAGCAGGGAGAGCCAGATCTGTTCGAAGTGGGCGGCGTCGGCACTCCAGTAGATGCTGAGGATGATGATGATCGAGATATTGCTGAAAAAATCGAATAGATTGGAGGCGACCCCGAAGAGCGTCTGGGCGATTAAGGTGCCCTGGCTGTCGATCAGCAGGGCATTGAGATCCTGCCGGGCGGGCAATTGTTGGGCCAGCAGGCGTTGCAGGGTGTTTCCCGTTTCCGGCCAGCCGGTTTTGATTTGATCGTAGAAGGCGAGAAAGTCGTTGACGGCGGTTTGGAGATCCTGGAAGAGCGGTCCGCTGATGCGGAAGAGCAGTTCGCCCAGGATGCCCAGGACCAGGAGGTAGGCCAGCGGCAGGGCCAGTCCGCGGGGCAGGCGGAGAGCCACCAGACTTTTGACGAGGGGGCGCATGGCGGCCGCGACGGCCAGGGAGATGACGAAGAGGAGTCCGGCCGAGTGGAATTTCCAGAGCAAAAGCAGGGCGGCCAGGGTGGTGAGAATCACGAGCGGGTAACGAATCGAACGGCTCATGGCTTCTGGTCCTTTTCCCGGGTTTCCAGATCGGTAAGGAGCTGTTCCAGCTCTTCCGCCAGGAGTTCGAGGGAATCTTGTTGCGGAGAAGCTTTTTCATTACTGTGGGGAGTTTCTTTTTTTAACAGTTGTTTGCGGATATCCTGGACCAGTTCTTGCGTTTCGTAATGCAGCCGTCCCAGCGAGTCACGCCGTTCCGGGGGAGCCGGGGTGTTGGTGGCCGGGGTCAGGATGAAATAGTCGAGCAGGACCTGAATGATGGCGGCGGCGGGGACGGCGAGGATTGCACCGGTCAACCCGAGGAATGAGGTGAAGGTGGCCAGCGCCAACAGGGTTACAACGGGACTGACGCCGAGCGCCCGGCCCATGATGCGAGGGACCAGGAGGTTGTTCTCACTGAACTGGATGAGGACACTGGCGCCGATGACCCAGAGGATTTTTTCCGGAGATTGGGAGAGGCCGAGGGCGACGGCGGGCAGGGCGCCCAGGGTGGGACCTATTACCGGTACCACTTCAAAGATGCCGGCGAGAACGCCCAGGACGAGCGGATAAGGGAGGCCGATGATCATGTAAGCGATCATCGACATGAGGCCGACGGAGGCCATCAGCAGGATCTGGCCCCGGGTGTAGGCACCGAGTTTGGTTTCGATACTGGTGATCAATTTGTGGAAACCGTCGCGGCGGTCGATCGGAAGGAGCATCAGGAAGCTTTCGATGATCCAGTCGCTTTCCAGGGTCCAGTAAAAAGCCAGCAGGAAGACGGTGAGGATGGCGATGAGCGTGCGGAGAATGAGGCCGGTATATCCGAGGGCCTGTCCGACCTGGCTGAGCGTGGGCACGAGGTTTTTCAATTGCTCCGTCAGGGCGGTCAGGTCAAGGGTTTCGGGCAGGCGGGTTCCCAGGTTTTGTAGAAAAGGGGGGGCAGATTGGAGGAGAAAGTCGCGCAGGCTCTGGTAATAGGTGGGGATGCCCTCCGCGGCGGCGACGGCTTCCCCGATGAGCGGTGGGAGGATCAGCCAGAAGATTCCCAGAGCGAGGGTTAAGATGCCGAGGTAGATGAAGAAGACACCGCCGGCGCGGGTGAGGCCCTGGCGGTAGAGCCATTCGACGACGGGCCGGATGGCGGTGCCCAGGACGAGGCCCAGGAAGAGCAGGACGACGATCATGTAGAAGCGGTAGATCAGCCCGAAGGCCAGGGCTACGCCGACGAAGGCGAGGGTGGCCTGGACGATCTCTCCATTGGATCTTTCGGGAGGTGAGGATGAAGCGGGTAAAGTCACGCCGGGTTTTATCCTTTCTTTTCAGCCGGTTTCGCGCCGGGGCGCGGTTAAACCAGCCCAATTTAACATGGGGCGGGTGGGGGAGGCAAGGGGGGCGGGTACAGAGGGGGTATATTTTCGTAATCAGCTTTTCTTTTTACGGGTGGTGGTGGTGCGATGGGGCTGGGACGGGGACATGGGAAGCGGCCGTGAATAGTTGCCGCGGAAGGGGGAGGCGATGATGCCGAAGATGGTGCAGCGGCTGGCGTCCAGGAGGCGGGCCCTCAGTTTGGGGTCCAGGCGTTCGACCGGTTGGGAGGTGGTGATCACGGTGGGGAGTTTGGCGACGTAGCGATAATTGAAGAGCTGGTAGAGCTTCTCCTGGGCCCAGGGCGTGGCACTTTCCATGCCCAGATCGTCGAGGACCAGGAGCGGCGTGGTGCGGACCTCTTCAAAGCGTTTGTCGTAAGAGATCGGGCTTTGGGGGCTGAAGGCGGAGCGCAGATGATCGAGCAGGTCGGGGACCACGATCAACAGCGCGGGATGGCCGTTGCGGGAGCGTTCATTGGCGATGGCGGCGGCGAGATGGGTTTTGCCGCAACTGAAGCCGCCGGTGAAGACCAGCCAGCCGCGAGGCGATTCGGCGTAGCTGCGGGCATTTTCCAGGGCGCGCAGCAGATTGTCGCTTTCTTCCCGGCTGACCTCGCCCTGGCGGAGGTCGAAGGTGCTCAGGAGCATGTCGGAGTAGAACATCAGCGTATTGAGATCCCCCGTATTGGCGTCGGCGCCGGGCCGGTAGTCGGGAGCCAGAATCGTCAGGACCTGTACCAGATCGAAATCGCTCAACCGGGAGCGGATGCGGGGATCGATCTCTTCCAGGGTGCGGTTGGTGGTGATGACGGTGGGCAGACGGGTGACGTAACGGTGGTTGATGATCTGAAAGAGCTTTTCCTGAGCCCAGGGGGTGCCGTTTTCGGTGCCCAGATCGTCCATGATCAGGAGGGGGGCATTGCGGACCTGGTTGAAGCGTTCGCTGTAAGTGGCGGTGCTGTCGGGGGCGAAGGCGGCGCGCAGTTCATCGAGCAGATCCGGAACCGTGATGAAAAGGACGGGATAGCCCTGGTCGAGGCAGGCGTTGGCGATCGCGGCGGCCAGATGGGTTTTGCCGCAACCGTAGCTGCCGCGGAAGACCAGCCAACCTTTGGGATCGCGGGAGAATTCGAGCGCGGTTTCTCGCACGCGGTTGAGATTGGCGAACCGTTCCGGGGTCAAGCCATGGCCTTCGATCTGGAAAGTATCAAAGGTGTAGCGTTTCAGTTCGGAGAGATTGCCTATTTCCTGTAGCGTTTCGGCGCGTTGCTGGCGAATTTCTCCTGCGCGACAGGGGCAGGGAAAGAGTTTGCCGAAGTTGGGATGATTGATCGGCAGATCGAGGCGCACATAGCCCAGTCCCTGGCACAGCGGGCAGTTGGGATTTCCTGGAAAATCCGAATTGGAGGAGGGGGGATTAGTGTTGGATGAGGTCGGAGTATTCCCCTTCGATGTATTTCCGTCGATCTGATTCGTTATGTCCCGGATGGATTTCATGGTTGTCCTTGCCTTCAGCCTGCCATCGTTTAAGGATGGTGTGAATATATTTCCAGCTGCGACGGTTAAGTCGAACTGCCTCACGGAATGCATCTTCAATCCATGGGGCGGGATAGGTGGTTTCGGCTTCTTTGAGTTCTTCGCTCAACAAAGGGGTGAGCGAGCCGATATTTTGTTCGTAAAGGGTGAAGATATTAGGACGTTCGGTAAGTTCGGCACGGGCGGCCGGATGGCCTTTGCGCAGGGCGGCGACGGCGGCGCGGCCGCGGGGGCTGTTGGCGAAATAGCGGCGTTCGATCTGGCCGTCGCCCCGTTCCCAGGTGGCGGTGAGCAGCGATCCGCGTTCCACGGCGTGGAGCAGAGCGGCGGTCAGTTGAGATTGCAGATCCTCGTTGCACACAGCCTGGATGGCGGGGTCGGTGAGCAGATCTTCCGCCGTGACCCAGGGGGCGGTATTGCCCTGCATCTGGGCCAGCCGCCGCAGCACGAGCAACGTGACTTTCAGCTCGAGCAGGTCGTCGATGAGGGGCAGCAGATCGGTAAAGATCGCATCGGGCAGCCGGATCGTCGTGCCGCGTCCTTCCGCAAATCCAGAAAAAGCTCGCTGGGCAGGCATGGGCATTAACCGGGACCTGAACCGTCGAGGCCGTATTCTTCGCTGGAGATACGGGTGGTCACGTCGGCGAACTGGGTCAGGCGGTTGTTGAAGAAGAGCTGGACCGTGCCGGTCGGGCCGCTGCGGTGTTTGGAGATGATCAGTTCGGCGATATGGGGTTTTTCCGTTTCCGGGCGGTAGAGTTCATCGCGGTAGATGAACATCACGATGTCAGCGTCTTGTTCAATGGAACCGCTTTCTCTCAAATCAGATAGAACGGGCCGCTTATCGGTACGTTGTTCGACGGCGCGGGAGAGCTGGGAGGCGGTGAGGAGAGGGACATCGAGTTCGCGGGCCAGCCCTTTGAGCGAGCGGGAGAGGAAAGAGACTTCCTGGACACGGTTATCGGAGCGCACATCGCTGGTCATCAGTTGCAGGTAATCGATCATCACCAGATCGAGGCCATGTTCGGAGTGCAGGCGGCGGCATTTGGTGCGCAGCTGGATCGAGGAGACGGCGGGGGTATCATCGATGAAGATGGGCAGTTCGGAAAGGTGAGAGATGGCATCGCTGAAGAGGGGCCATTCGTCGTCGTGGATATCGCCCAGGCGGAGGCGCTGGGCGTCGATTTTGCTATGAGCGGCGACCATACGCTGGACGATCTGTTCGGCGGACATTTCCAGGCTGAAGATCGCGACCGTCTTTTGTTTTTCGGCAGCTTTGAGGGCGAAGGTGAGCAGCAGCGAAGTTTTGCCGACGCCGGGGCGGGCCGCGATGATGATCAGATCGGAACGCTGGAACCCGCCCAGCATGCGGTCCAGGTCGATGAAGCCGGTGGGGACGCCCATGGGTTCGCCGCGGTGGGCGTAGAGGTATTCCACCCGGTCGTAGTAGCGCTGGATCACTTCCTGGATGGGCTGGAGGTCGCGGGTGACCCGTTTTTCGGAGATTCCGAAGAGCAACTGTTCGGATTGATCGACGGCCTGATCGACGGGATGTTCTTCGTCGTAGGCGAGTTTGGCAATTGAGCTGGCGGCATCGAGGAGGCGGCGGCGGATGGCGGTCTCTTCGACGAGGTGGGCGTAGGACTCGACATTGATGGCGGAAGGGACCGCGTTGATGAGCTGGGCGATATAGGCGGCGCCGCCGATTGCTTCGAGCTGTTCGCGCCGTTCGAGTTCCGTATTGAGGGTCAGGAAGTCGAGCGGCTGCCGGCTCTCATGGAGCGTCATGACGGCCTGATAGACCCAACTGTGTTTTTGGAGGTAGAAATCTTCGGAGTGCAGGAAGGGCAGGACCCGGTAGATGGCTTCGGGGTCGATCAACAGGGCGCCCAGCACGGCTTCTTCAGCTTCGATGTTTTGAGGGATTGTTTTTTCGAGTGTGCTCATTTCAATTTCTCGATTGCAAGGGCTGATCTTTTGGGTCTATAGGCTTCAGGAAGACGACGCGCGGCGAACGCAGGCAGCCGGAGGGCTGGACAACGCGTTCGTCGCGCGTTACATTTCTACAGTGGAGAAGTTCAATCGTTACGTTCCAGATCATCCATGTTCAACGTATCCAGGAACTGGCGGAAAACGCCGAGATCCTGTTCCTCGTCTTTGGAAGGGTCCAACAGATTACGTTCTGGAATTACGCCGGCTTCCGTCATCACTGCTTCATCGACATAAATAGGAGACTGCAACCGGACCGCGATGGCGATCGCGTCGCTGGGCCGGGAATCAATTTCCATCGAGGTTCCATTGACATCCAGGACCAGGCGGGCATAGAACGTATCATCTCGCAGGGCACTGATGAAAATGTAGCGAACCTGAGCTCCCAGGTTTTGCAGCAGATTGACGATCAGATCGTGGGTCAAGGGGCGCGGGGTTTCGATTCCCTGCAGGCGGATTGAGACCGCCTCGGCTTCAAAGGCTCCGATCCAGATCGGCAGGTAGCGTTCTGCGTTGATTTCCTTGAGTACGACCAGACGATGCTGAGAAATCAGACTTACCTGTATGCTATCCACAGTCACTTCAATCATCCCATCCTCCTGACGGTCGAACCTGGCGGCCGCCTGTTTAATTATAGCATCAGGGCAGTGTGAAGGGAATGGTCCACGAATCCTATTTCAGACCGCTGATTATAGCGCGGAATGGTCAATCAGGGAAATAGGGGGACGTGAAGAGGAACTTGCCAAAAACGGCCTTTGCGTTATAATCAACCTTGTTCGGGGTGTAGCGCAGCTTGGTAGCGCGCACGGTTCGGGTCCGTGAGGCCCGGGGTTCAAATCCCCGCGCCCCGACCTCAGAGCGCACGGTATGGTAAACAGCCTATCCGTGCGCTCTTCGGTAAAAAAAAGGTCCTCTCCGACCTTACCGCAGTCCGCACGGTATCCTCTCCGCCGGGTGAAAAAAAAGCTCCCCAAAATTTATCCAATGGATGAATCAATTTGTTTTGGATTATATTTTGCACGAGGTCAAACGGCTTAAGTGTGAGATCTAACCAATTTTGCTGTTTGACGAACTGGCGCTTGTGAGGGGCCGGGGATTTGGGTGAGCCGTGGGGCTGGCCCTCATCCTCCCCCCGGCCCCCTCCTTCTCCCAATGAATACTATGAAAGGAAGATCTGATTCCCGAATGAAGATCTGTTTGTGGGAGAAGGAGGGGGAAACAGAGAAGAGACTCGTCGTCGGGTCGGCTCTGGCTCCCTTCCCTCTCTCACAGCGCAGGCAGTGAACGGATTTGAAGGCAGTCCTGTCAATGTGTTAATTGGGTGCTGTGCAGGGATGGGTTAGGGGATGGGTGAGGGCTCTGGACTGCTGAGTCGGCGGGCGCCTGGGCCTTTTTTGAGTCTGTAGTGCTTTGTTTGCGCCTCGTGGTCGATCCCCGGCGTTGATCTTCGTTGTTGCCTCGTTTCGTCAGCCTCTTAATTCCTCGTGGGTGGATTCGTAAATTTCATGGAAAGAATGTGGAGCTGAAGATGGAGAAGAATGAAGAGTTCTTTTTGCGGATGTTGGCAATCGCTTTGATCGAAATAAGGGCATTGGATGATTCTAAATTGAAATATGCCAAAGCCATAGCTCACCTTTTTCATAATGTTCCTAATCAAATCATTTATGGTTTTCCATACGGGGGACCTGAAGGGGAATTCGAGACGATTTTATCGCGGGCTGAATATTTCCATATGGAAGATTGGATTCGAGGTTGTGAAAGGATGGTCTATGCTGCCATGGAGAGGAAAACGGCTTTGGATATGGATTGGGTTGAGGTCAAGGGGCTGGCGGCGAGTGGATCGCCGATCGGGATCCGGCATTTACAATCGCTGTACGATCAGGGGATTCGGGCAATTGTTACATTGACGGAGCAGCCGCTTACGGTGCAACTTGAGATCACGGCGCAGCTGCTGCGGGAGATGGATTTCGTCTATCTGCATGCGCCGGTGGTGAATCGGCAACCGCCGGATTTGCAGACGGTGGAGAAGGTGACGCAGTTTATCGATCGGATGAAGGCGGAGGGCCGGCCGGTATTGGTTCATTGCTGCATCGGGTCCGGTCGGACAGGGACGATGTTGCATGCCTATTATCTGAGCAAGGGGCAGACGTTGGAGGATATTGAGGCCATGGTAAAGGAACGCCGTTCGCTTTGTCAGTTTGTGCTATTGTCGAAAGAGCAGCAGGCGTTTTTAATGGAGCTGGCGGGGAAGGGGCCGGTGTAACGGTGGTGTTGGGGAGTGGGGTGGTTTTGCCGGTGCCGGTGACGATTACGGCGACGGAACATGCGGCTCGGGGTGGCCGTTTGGAAGTGGCGGATCACCGGGTGAGTATCGATTTCCCGGCCCGGGCAATCGGGGATTGGTCTCTGAGCGGCGCAAGGTTCAGTGGTGGCTGGTCTTCGGGGTGGAGCCGGCCAATGCTCAAAGTGAGCGTTGGTTAAACCCGGACGGCCATTTGTATCTGGCCGAGCCGGCGACGATTACGATCGATATGACCGGTTTCCCCTCTTCGTGGGTGCCGGCATTGGTGCATCTGGGATCGGATAAGCCGGTGCCCTCGACGTTCAACGGCGCGGCGACCTATGGATACAAATTCGATGTGTTACCGGGGCGCAATGGGATGCAGCCGGTTCTTTCCATTTCTTACAACAGCAACGGCTGGATTCGCCGACGGAGCCGTGGTAGTATTACGACGGGATTATCGACCGGGCGGTCACTCCGACTCTGCCGTTGATGACGGCGCACTATGTGAAGCAGGACGGCAGCAAGAGCCAGGGCGAGTTGGGCTCCGGTATGCTGGAGCGGGCCTTCTACGACGGGTTGAGCCGGGCCATTCAGGCCCAGACGCTGGCGCAGGATTGGAATAAGACTTACCAGAACACGGGAACTGGGATGCCGGGACATGAGAATATCACCTCGGTGCAATATGACGCGTTGGGACGGACGATGGCCCAATCGATGCCGTATGCGGTGAACCAGATGGCGACGGAAGTCATCACGGTGAGCGGGAAGAGCTACGATAATGTTATCGCTTCTTAGTAACGAGGATCCAAGATGAAGAAAAACATTTTTCTGTCTCTAATGATATTATTGGTCGTAAATAGTTGTGTTGCATTCTCATCTAAGAATGAGATTGAACCAACGGTGAAATCTACCGCAACCAAGGAAATATCTTCTGTGTTTGTTAGCTCTCTTGCAACTCCGGAAATCACTTGTGATATTCCATCTATATATTCGGATATAAATTCATCAACCTTTAAAGGTTGCAGCGGGCCATGTTGGGAGGGTATTATGCCTGGTATAACCTCTTCATCTGAAGCCTTGAGAATTTTAGGAGATAATCATTTCATTGAACAAAGTAGTTTAGAGATAAGGCGTGCGAATTTCGGCGGGGTTGCTACCTGGCAATGGTGTGGATTTCAAGGAGGAACATCAAGCATAATTTGGGGTGATGTGGTAAAGTCAATTTTTTTGACCTTGAACAATCAAGTTGAATTGAGTGCTTTTGTTGCGATATATGGAGATCCCGAAGCTGTCCTGGTATTCGAAGGAGGATTACCAGAAGATTTTTATTGGAGTGTCAATTTTTACTATCCTGCTCAAGGAATTGTTTTGTATACCCAAATAGATCAAATCACACATCGAATCGAACCGACTACAAAAGTAATAGGTGTAGAGTATTTTCAACCAGGTTCATTAGAACAATATGTCCGTTTTTTATATAATGGACAACCAGATTCTGAATCAAATGTTAAATCTTTATTAGGTGATATGGAATCTTGGAAAGGGTATGTTGATGTAATGGTGTATTTGAAAGAAGATCCTAATTAAAGGAGATTGAGAGTGTTTAAATATCAACTATTTATATTAACGTTTACGCTCAGTATTTTTTCTTATGTATTTATTGGTTTTATAGTGGGAAGACTTTTTGCAGGAGCGGAATTTAATCCAGGGTTCACTGGTTCAAGGTTTAATTTTGGAATTCCTGGATTTTTAATAATTGGTTTGTCTGTATTTGTGGGGATTGCGCAGCTGTTTTTTTATGGTTTTTTGAGGCATTGGCAACCTAATTTTAAGCATTTTTTAAAGTTGTGGGGGCAGCTTTTAGTCCTAATACTATTTTTATATCTTGTGAATTTTCTATTTATTTCAGAGGGGAATCGACTCATTGAAGTGAGCAGAATATTTATTGCTATTGGAACGCCTTTTGTAATAGGGGGAACTGTAATCTTTTTGTTTAGTCTTGTAGGAGAAGTCCTTTTTTTGTTAGGAGTTTACGGTAACTCTGCTGAGTGATTTTTATTTTAGAAGGACTTCAATATTGGAATACGGAAGTAAAAATTTTTGACTATCTGAGCGGCCTTTTTTCAGGCCGCTCTTTAAATTCTCAGTGTTAATTTCTTGCGCAAGTATATCCTGGTTCATTTTCTTGCGCAAATAAATGCGGGAAAGCAGACCGTTGGAAAGGGAAACCCTGAACTGTTTTGTGGGGCGGCCTTCCGAGGCCGCCCCACAAAACAAATAAAAACTCTCTCCCCCTATCCTGCGCGTTGCATTTTGCGGGAAGAGAGTCAGGTGCGGGATGTCTCACGGCCGGGGCCGTTTCTGGTTTTCTCTGGATTCTGTGGTAAATAGAGCAACTGAAAACGGGCGAGTGGGAGGGTAGATGTCAATTTCTTATTGCCCTTTGTGTCATGCCTTACTGGAAATCCGCGAGGTGGCTCCCTGCATGGATTGTGGTCATTTGCCGGAAGAGATCGAGCATGCGTTGACCGGGCAGCATACCTATGCCGAGATGCGGATCTTTGGAGATTTGACGCTGATTCTGTGCAATTTCTGTCAGGTCGATTTCGGTTCTTATGATCCCGGCTTTTTCGGTCTTCCGCAGGATGCCCGGATCGGCTTCGATACGATGGAGTTTGTGCGGTCGGTCGATGCGGTTTCCATTGGGAAGGATAAGTATTGTCCGGAGTGCGGCCGGCGCCTGGCTTTTCTGGAATTTGTGGACCAGGCACGGTAGCTTCATGAAAGAAAGGATTGAAATGGGAGATAAGCCTTTGCTGGCTTCTGATATTTATGAAAAGTATGTCAGTGAATACGGCGATGTTTACTGGCCGAAAGATCCCCGGGATCGGGTTGCATTGGCCCGGGTGTTGTATGGGCGAGAATCGATTTGTGAATTTGATGCCTGGTTTGACCATGCTATCGACCTCATTGAAAAGGTTAAGCAGCCCAGGCCGCCCGATCGGGAAAACAATCTTGACCGGGAAGATCGCTATTTTCGAGAAAACCTTTCCACATTGACCGATGAGCAGAAGCGCGTAGTGAGGCAGCTGGTCCGAACGACGATGTTGGGGGGTTTCTTTTCGATGTTGGTCAAACTTGATCGGAGCAGCTACGGGGATTATAGCCTGACGCTTGATCCGGTAGAGACCGGCCTCACGGTTTCGATTGTGCCCGATGTTTCCAATGCCTTGCACAAGGAATTTTATGATTGGATTCTGAGCTTCAGCGCTTTTGCCGATGAGATTATCGAGCTGCAGGAAACTGAGTCGGGTTGGCAGTTTCATCTAAAGGAATTCTACAAGGAGTGAACCATGGTCGAGAAACCTTTGCTGGCCTCTGATATTTATGCGAAGTACGTCGGTGAGGATGGAGATGTCACCTGGCCGGAAGATCCTGCGGAGCGGATGCTGTTGGCCCGGGCGTTGTATGGGCGGGAGCTTATTGGCGATTTTGATTACTGGTTGGATCATGCGATCGACTTGATCGAAAATCCGGAGCCGGCCCGTCCTTTTGAGCGAGAGAATGAACTTTCGCGGAAGGATCGCTATTTCCGCGAACATCTTTCCACTTTGACGGATGATCAGAAGCGGGCCGTGCGGAATCTGGTTCGTTCTACGGTTCATGGGGCGATCTTTTCGATGCTGGTTAATGTTGATCAGAGCGGTAACGGTGATTATAAATTGACGCTGAGTCCGCGATATACCGATTTGACGGTATTGATTGCTCCTGATCCCCCCAACGATCTGCACGATGAACTTGATGACTGGATTCTGAGTTTCAGCAAGTTTGCGGATGAAATCCTGGGATTGAGGGAAGGTAAATGGGGATGGGAATTTTACTTCAAGGAGTTTTACAAGGAGTGAGGGGGGCAACCGGGGAGGAAAAATGGCCCTGGATATGAATTGGATTGAATCTGAGGTGCTGGCGGCGAGTGGAGTGCCGATCGGGATCAGGCATTTGCAATCGTTGTACGAACAGGGGATTCGGGCGATTGTCACATTGACGGAGCATCCGCTCACGGTTCAGCATGAGATCACGGCGCAGTTGCTGCAGGAGATGGATTTTGTCTATCTCCATGCGCCGGTGGTGGATCAGCAGGCGCCGGATGGACAAACGGTGGAGCGGGTGGTGCAGTTTATCGATCGAATGCAGTCAGAGGGCCGGCCGGTATTGCTCCATTGTCAGGCTGGATCGGGCCGCACGGGAACGATGCTGCATGCTTATTATCTGAGCAAGGGAAAGACGTTGGATGAGGCGCGGGGGATCGTTTCATCGGGTCGGACTCTCTGTCAGTTTATGTTGCTGTCGAAAGTGCAAAGGGAGTTTTTAGAAGCATTGGCTCGGGGTCGGGTGTAGAAAGATGTGACTGTAAGAGGTAAATATCTATGACCAGTTTACAGGAAGAAGTCCGGGTCTGGCTTGAACTTTTAGTGGTCAAACGTCGTGGATTGGATGAAGCGGTGGCGGAATTCAGCTCTCGTTCTCCGGAAGCTGAATACAATGCCGTTGCTAAAGAGCTTAAGCTTCTTGGCCGCCCGGTTCAGTCGTTGTTAATCGATGCTTTAGGTGATTCCGATGCCGCGATTCGGGTTGAAGCTTTGCTGGCGTTGGGGCGGATTGGATCGCCGAAGGCGGTAACTGCGATTACAGGTGGTCTTGATGATCCTGCCGGCGAGGTGCGTCTGGCTGCTGTTCAAACATTGGGAGAATTAGGGTCTATCGATATGATTGAGCCTTTGGTTCGACTTTTACACGACGATCTTGATCCTCAAGTGCGAGAGGCTGTGCCTGCGGCTCTGGTCGATCTTTCTCGTCGTGTTAAAGTTGATGTTCGTTCGCACCTTGTTGCTGCCGCGACTGATCCTTATCCGGCAGTACAAAACAGTGTTTGCAGAGCATTGAAAATATTACATGGGAAGTGAATGCGCGATGTTTTTGGGGGATGCTTTGTAGAATTTTTTAGGGCATGAACCTGCAGCTCTAAAGATTGATAATGAATTGGATTTATCGGGGTAGCAATTTGAATTAAATAGATCGAATGGCTTAAGCCATAAATGCTCCAGAACGGGAATGCCAATCG
>CAZCTC010000091.1:0-28705 GCA_964501335.1 uncultured Anaerolineales bacterium
CTGAAGCCCGCGAAAACATAAACAAAAAAACTTTCTCTCGCCATCCAGCGCGGCGCATCTTACAGGGAAAGGGCCATTTGCGGGGCGCTATAAGGCTGGGGCCATATTATAGAGGGCCTATTTTCAAGACAGGTACCTTGCACGTTACTCACAAAACCTAAGGAGGTCTGTATGCAACGAAGATGGATAACAGGTGCGATCGCAGTTATGCTGGCGGCGCTTTTTCTGCTTCCCTGGATCAATCAGGCAGAAGCTAAAAGCCTCACCCCACCTTATGTGATCGCCTTACGGGCCCTGGGAGGCCACCTGACCAAAGTAGCCGTCAATCCCGGACATTATACCTACATCGCGGACGATGACGGACGGGTTTTAGTCATGGCAGGCACCGAAGTCACCGCCACGCTCGATATCGCCTTCCCTTCCGTCTTTGGTATCGACACAGTCCAGGATTACATCTATGTAGGCAGCTATGTGGAAGGCAATCCGATCACCATTCTGCAAGGGAAACAGTACCTGGGCCAAACCGACCCCATCTCAGCCGTAGGATCGATTGCCGTCATGACCCCTACCGGTTACGCTTACGTCACCCTGCCGGCCGCCAATGCCGTTACCATCCTCAGCGGCACCGAAGTGATCAGCAACCGCATCCTCGTAGGAGAACGCCCCAACGCCCTCATCGCCAACCCGCAAACCGGACTCATCTATGTGGCCAATGAAGGCAACGGCAAGATCTCGATCTTACAAGGAACCTCGATTATCGCCACAGCCACCGTAGGCGTTTCACCGACCGCCATCATGCTGAACCCGGCCACCGGCTATATTTATGTTTCCAACTATGAGAGCCAAACCGTCAGCGTTTTAGAGGGGACCTCGGTCATCGCCACCATTCCGGTCAATCGGCCCAACAACATTGCCGTCAATCCCACTACAGGCCTGGTCTATGTGGCTAACGATGTAGCCAAAACCATCACCGTGCTGAGCGGCACCCAGAGCCTCGGCTTCATTACGTTGCCGGATTACCCGCAATTCCTGGCCTTCAATCCGGCCAGCGGTTACGGCTATATAGTCAGCGGCCTGGGTGGTATGGGCGGTATCTCGATCATCAGCGGGACCAAACGGATCGACACCTATAACCCGGTCGGCTATCTGCCGCGCAGCGTGGCCGTCGATCCGGTCGCGGATCTGGCTTATATGGCACTCTATGACGGTCGTGTAGCCGTTTTGGGACGTACGGAAGCCACGGAAATCGTCATCGATCCCGCCGCCCCCACCACAACCACCCTCCATTGTAAAGCCACCCACGCCTTGACCCTGGAAGTGCATGTCCCGCCGGGCGCCATCACCCAATCTCTCAACCTGATGTGCTCTCCCATGGCGGAAGCCGATGTGAGCCCCTATCAATGGGGCGAAGTGGCCTTTCTGCTCAATGTCTATCAGGACGGCGTGAACCAGGAAGGGTATGTTTTCCAGAAACCGATCGTCGTCGATGTTTCATACGATCCGGTCTGGTGGACAGGATGGATTACGGAGAGCAAGCTTCAACTGCGAACCTGGAACTGGGATCAACAAGGCTGGATTCTGTCAGGGATTCACTTTGTCAGCCAGGATATGCAACAGAACACCATGCGGTATGAACTGTCGCACTTCTCGCAGTATGCCCTGACCGGGCCTTCATTGTGGATTTACCTGCCGATCATCATGCGGAGAGGAAGATAATCCATATTTTCGGCAGCTTTCCGAAGCCCTGGGAAAAATCAACCGACGCGGTTAGCCCTGAAAAGCAAGAGAAAAAAGCCTATGTTTTGGCGCGCTTCAGAAAGCGCGCCAAAACATAAACAAAAAATTCTCTCCCCCTGTTTCGCACAGCGCGTCGCTTCAAGCCGCACAGAAACCTTTTGCGGGACGAAAAAAACCCCCACCTGAAAAGGTGGGGGTTTTTTCGTCAAAGGATACGGAATTCCCGCTTTAGGGATAGACACGCTTGATGGTGCGGGGATAGGGAATCGCCTCACGGATATGTTCGATGCCGCAAATCCAGGTCACAGCCCGCTCGATGCCCATCCCGAAACCGCTGTGCGGCACACTGCCGTACCGCCGCAGATCCAGATACCATTCAAAGGCTTCCTCGGGCAATTTCTGATCGTGGAGACGCTTGAGCAACAGCTCCGGGTCGGAAATACGCTCGCTGCCGCCGCAGATCTCGCCGTAACCTTCGGGCGCGAGCAGATCCACACTCTTGCAGACCTCGGGCCGACCGGGCCAGGGTTCCATATAGAAGGCTTTGACCTCCGAAGGATAGCCGTACACAAAGAGCGGCTTGTCGAACTGTTTCGTCAGGGCAGTCTCATGCGGTGAACCGAAATCGATCCCCCACTCCATCTTGAGCAGCTCTTTCTGTTCCGGATCGTCGGTCTCTTCACGGATCTTCTGCAAGCGCTCCACCGCTTCATCGTAGGAAATCCGCGGGAAGGGCGGAACGATCCGTTCCAGCGCCTGGATGTCGCGGCCCAGGAATTTCAACTCGGCGGCGCGATCCCGCAGGACGCGCTGCACGATATGGGTGATGAACTCCTCTTCCATCGCCATCAGGTCGTCCAGAGAAAAGAAAGCCATTTCCGGCTCCACCATCCAGAACTCGGTCAGGTGGCGGCGGGTCTTGGACTTCTCAGCGCGGAACGTCGGGCCGAAGCAGTAGACCTTGCCGAAAGCGAAAATATTGGCTTCATTGTAAAGCTGACCGCTCTGCGTGAGATAAGCCTTGCCTTCGTCGAAATAAACGGTCTCGAAAAGGGTTGTGGTGCCTTCACAGGCGGCCGGCGTGAGAATGGGACCATCTACATTGAGATAGCCGTGGGTATCCAGGAACTCACGCACCGCATCGATGATGGTAGCGCGAACGCGGAGAATGGCCCACTGGCTCTGCATACGCATCCAGAGATGCCGATGATCCGAGAGGAAATCCACGCCATGTTCTTTCAAAGCAATGGGATAGGGCTGCGTCGCCAGCTGGACCAGCTCCAACGCTTTGACGCCCAGCTCAAAGCCGCCGGGGATACCCGGAGCGCGGGAATCGGCACGGACCAGGCCCGTGACTTTCACGGAAGATTCCTGAGTCAGATGCGTGGCGATTTCAAAACTCGCCGCATCGATTTCTTTCTTGAAGACCACGCATTGGGCAAAACCAGAGCCATCGCGCAGCAGCAGGAATTGCAAATTCCCCTTGTCGGTCCGATTATAGATCCAACCTTGCAGGGTGACTTCCTGGTCAACGTAGTCGGCAATGTTTTCGATTCGGATTACGGGGGCCATCTAACTCCTCCTTTCATTTTGCGGATGGACACGCTTCTGGTCGATCTGACCCAATCCATCGATCAAACTATTTAATTTTTTGCGGAGCACAATTGCCGCAAAGCGGCTTTTATTATACCACACTCTGATATTTTCCTTTATAAACAGCCCGCCTGCATCAACACCTCTCGAACCCGGGCCTTTTTCTCCGCTTCGGTCAGGCTCATCCATTCGGAATGCGTTACCTGGGGCATATCAACCATGCCCCCCTCATCTTCTAACAGGCCATAGTGATCGGCCGGCTGCCCACAGGATTGACAGTAAGTCACACCGGTAAAATCATAACGCAATTCGGAGGGGGCTCGATCGCAGACCTCGCTCAAGATCAGATTCCAACCGTGATTTCCTTTTTTGCTATGGATATCCATCAGGCTATCAAAGATTTTCCGGACCTCACCTAGCACAGGGTCTTCAAGCATAAAAAATTCGACCGTCTCTCCCTTCCTGGTTATGCCCCATCTCGTTCCATACGGAGCAGGAGGGATAAAAAAGGTGCCTCTCCAGCCGCATTGACTGCAAGAAGCCCACCAGACTAAAGCATATTCTTGCTTTGTATACATACGACCTCCGGATGTAGTTGTTCATTGGTCCGCTTAAAAGACGATTTTTAACATCCCGCAAATGATCTTTTCCCGGCCAGAAGCGACGCGCGGTGCGGGTGAAGAGAGTTTTTTATTTATTTTTTCGCGCGCCGCAGACGGCGCGCGAAAAAATGGGCTTTTTCCAGAACCGCACAGGCGACGCAGGCTGTCTACTGTCCACTTCCGCTGAATTTTCATCTTTCGGGGCGCTCCCCTGCATGGCCTTCTGTCCTGAAAATAGGGCTCTATGGCATGGCCCCGGCCTTGTAACGTCCCGCAAATGGCCCTTTCCCCGTAAAACACGACGCGCTGGATCGGGAGAGAGTTTTTTGTTTATGTTTTGGCGCGCCTCAGAAGGCGCGCCAAAACATGGACTTTTTTCCAGAGCTTCGCCGAGAGCATTTTCTGAGCCCTCCCCCTCACCTCTATGTCGGCCACGGATCATCACAAAGAATCTCCCTAAAAGCGCGCTGCGCCGGTACAACCGCAGGGTGCGAAGCAGGAATGGGGAGGGGGCCTGCGCGCGAAAACATGGGCTTTCTATACACCAACGCGCGCTCTCTTCGAGAGCGCGCGCTGTCTGCGGTCTACTTTTTCTACAACTGCGTACGCGCTTTCAACTCCAGGTAGCGGTTGATCACGGCGATGGAAAGCTCATTCGCCGGCACATCCAGCGTGAGCACGCCCTGCCGCCGCAGATGATCCAGCGCGATCCGCCGCTCATCCAGCAGCCGCATGGCCGCGGACCATTGATAAGCACTGGCCGAATCGTCGGGATGCTGCTGAGTGGCCGCATAGACATCCGGATCGTTGATGGTCACCACCAGCGGCAGACTGCGGCGAGCCAACAACGACACATGGCGCACCAGCGACTGCATCGTCATCCCGCCGCTGAGATCGGTAAAGATGACCACCAGAGAGCGTTTGCGCTGCTTGACGCTCAGATAGTTGAAGGCCCGCCCGTAATCCGGCTCGACCGGCTGCGGCTCGACGGCATAGAGCGTCTCCAGACAGCGATAAAACTGCCCCCGTCCTTCCCGCGGCGCGACAAACTGCGCCACCTCGTCGGCAAAAGTGAGCAGTCCCACCTTATCGCCCTTGCCGGTGACCACATAGCTCAACAGCAAGGTCGCATTGATCACATAGTCCAGTTTGGCCATCTGCGCCACCGGACTCTGCATCATCCGGCCGATATCGACCAACGCCATCACCGTCTGACTGCGCTCTACCTGATACTGCGTCGTAACCGGACGGTTGCGCCGGGCCGTAGCCTTCCAGTCGATGCTGCGGAATTCGTCGTCGGGCTGATATTCCCGCAGACGCTCGAACTCGGTCCCTTCGCCGAACATCCGCACACTGCGCAGCCCCATCTCCTGAAGCCGGTTTTTACGCAACAGCAGATCGTAACGCCGCACATCCAGCAGATTGGGATAAACCTTGATCGGACCGGCGGCCGGAATTTTGCCCTGACGGATCACCAGCTGCAGCGGCCCCGGCCAGCGCAGATTCAAATCGCCGAAACGATAATCCCCGCGCCGCAAAGGATGCAACGTATACTGGCCATTCCAGACTCCATGAGGACCGGCTTCCCCTTTAAGAATGCGCTCGGAAATGATAAAAGCATCCGGCGCCTCGTCGCGGAGCTGGAAACTCACCGGGTAACGGCTGCGATTGCGCACCATCAACCGGATTGAATTGTCGGCACCGATGCTCAACCGCGGTTCGTGTTCGCGCTGCACGTCGAATCGACTGACGGCCGACCCGGCCATCCGCCAATCCACCGCCATCAAAATCAGACAAAGCAGCGCATAGCCCAATCCCAACCAGATCAGATTGGGAAACCAGGCACTGGCCGCCATCAAAGGCGCCGCCAGCAAAAGCAGAATCACCCCGCGCGTTGTGGGCCCCATCTCAGCGCGGCACCTCAACCTGGCGCAGCAGCCGCTGAATCACCGCATCCGCATCCAGCCCTTCGATCTCCGCCTCGGGCTTGAGCAAGATACGATGCCGCAAAATCGACGGCAGGACAAATTTCACATCGTCAGGCGACACATAGTTACGGCCCTGCACCGCCGCGAAAACCCGCGAAGCCAGCAAAATGTGAGTTGAAGCGCGCGGGCTGGCCCCCAGGATCAAATCGGGCGAAGTGCGGCTGGCCGCCGTCAGCTGGGCAATATAGGTTAAAATTCCATCTTCCACTTTGACTTCCCGAGCCAGCTGCCGGGCCTGAACCACTTCGGCCGCGGTAATCACCGGTTTCACGCCCGCCGAATCCAGATCATGGGCATCAAAGCCCTGCTGATATCGCCGCAACACCTCAATTTCGGTCTCCAGCGGGCCGTAAGTCACCAGCACCTTAAACAGGAACCGATCCAACTGGGCTTCGGGCAAAGGATAGGTGCCTTCATATTCAATAGGATTCTGCGTAGCCACCACCATAAAGGGAGCCTCCAAAACATAACGCTCCCCTTCCAGATTGACCTGGCGCTCTTCCATGGCCTCCAGCAAAGCCGACTGCGTCTTGGCCGGCGCCCGGTTGATCTCATCGGCCAGCAACAACTGGGTGAAGATCGGACCGCGCTTGAGATAGAACTTGCTGGTGCTGACATCGAAAACGCTGGTGCCCAAAATATCGGAGGGCATCATATCCGGCGTGAACTGAACGCGGGTAAATTTGGTCTGCACCAACCGGGCCAGCGTCTTCGCCATCAGGGTTTTAGCCGTGCCGGGAACCCCTTCCAACAACACATGTCCCCCCGTCAACAGGGCCACGACCAACAGTTCAAAAGGTTCTTCCAACCCGACCAGAACCTTATCCGCCTCGCCGCGCAGGCGTTCATACAAAACTTTGAGATCTTCGGGCTTCATCCTTACTCCTTTATCCATTTAGAAACTTCGCCGGCAAGTTGGACCAGCTCATGTTCGCTGATATTATGCTGCTGCAAACGGCGCAACAGACGCCGCAGGCCCTCGGCATCCCGCTGGGGGTTGAATTCCACCCAACGGGCCACATACTCATCATCCGGAAGGCCGGGGTCCAGGCGATAACGCCGTCCCAAGGCCCGTTTCAGACAGAAACGATAATAACGCGCCTCCGCATCCCGATGGCCGGCCCGACGGGTCAGATTGGACATAGCCGTGATATATTCCAACGGAGCCCGGCGCGACATCTGTCGCAGCGGCTTCAAGGGCCGGCCGAAATTCCAACCCCGCAACCAGAAAGTCAACATCAAAACCACGAAGACAAAGACCAATGCCCGCCCGGTCGGCATCTGGAAAAGCCAGGCATTCAGGCCCGGAGCGGCCCCATCCAGCAAACGTTCGCCGTGATGCCATTCATCAAACCAGATTTCGCCACTTCCCCGAGACAGAGCCACCATATTTAATCCGAACTGAGCATTGGCCGTCGTTCTCAATCCGGCATTGGTCAACGGGTAAGCAAGCGTACTCAACACCACCCGCCCTTTCCCCCGATCAAAAGAAATCAGCGTGGGACGATTAGAAACACTCCAATGGACCACCCCATCATCCGGGTGGGCACTGAAATAGGCCACCGGCTGTAGATCGACCTCTTCTGTAAAAGGCGGGGTAATCCATGGTAAAACTGGATTTTTATAGGTCGAGGGAGAATTGGGCGCGTTTTCCGCAAACTCAAAGAAACTTATCCGGCAGTCAAAATGGTTGAAGACCCAACCGGTATAGATACTATCTCCAACCACCATCAGCGTGCCGCCCTTTTCCACCCAGGCATCCAACACCTTCCACTCATCTTCTTCCACCGAATAGACCGGTTCAAACATCAACACAGTTTTGGTTTTGGCCGAAAGCGTAAAAACATTCAGCGACTGCACACTGACCGGATAGTTGGATTCCTTCAGCCAGAGATAAAAAGCACGCCCCCCATCCGATGCGGTAGAAAGTGTGGATAAGGTCGGCAGTCGATCCTGGGAAGATTGAGCCCCAAAAACTGCCGACAAAGCCACGACGACCAACAACACCAGCCCGATGAGCCCGACCATGATCAATTCACGTCGTTGTAAATTCATGATTTCACCTGTGGCTGATGTTCCAGCAACTCAATCTGCTTCACATAATGTTGATAGGCCTCCGCATCCAACTCGTGATAGCCATACCAGACCCGATCAAACACCTCGACCACCTCGCTCAAAATCCGCTTCAATTCCGGCCGATCCGAAAGAGAGCGCAGATATTCCCGATTGGTGAGCGCACGATCATAACGCAACTGGCCCTGTTCTTCCAACAACAACAAAGCGGAAAGATAGAGATAACGCACCGCCGTCCGGTAATCCCCGGATTCGGAATGGAACCGCGCCTGTTCCATCGCCACAACGGCCGTCAAAGTCTCCATTTCATCGGCCACATCGCGCAACTGCGTTTCCCCGGCCCATTCCAGCCGTTGCCGCGACCAGAAATAGAAAACCACCACCACCATGATGAGAAAAGAAATCCCGCCACAGACTTCGCCGGGGATACTAACCCCCACACCGTCCAGAGATTGCAAAACCTGCTCCAGCCAGCGCAAAAACCGCAATTGCAATTCTTCAAGGAAAGATAATTGCCGGGGAGGCTGCTCCTCGAATTCCGGACGGGCCAGAATTTGCTTTAAAGTTACGGGATCGGGCCGGGCACGAGAACCGGAACCGGATCCCGAACCCGAGCCACCGCCAGTTTGCGGGCGCAGCTTCAGCATCGCTTGCAGTTCTCGATCCAACCGTTCGATGGGAGGCGGGGAAGTCCGCATCTCGCTGATCAAATAGGAGAGATCAACCCCGACGAGGGTGCCATCAGAAAGTTGCACCGTTTGGATCGGCTCCAGACGGTTCGCCAGCTCCTCCAGGGAAGACTGAGCCGCTTCAGCAGGGGCCCCCCGCAGACCGGCGACGTGACTCTGGGCCTCGGAGATCGCCGTCCAATACTCATCCAACGAGATTGGGGGATTCTCTCCCTGAGCCGCCACCGGCCCGACGAGAAGTCCCCATCCCAGCATCAGCAGGAACAGCCATCCCCAATAGCGTTTCACAACCACCGCCTGTTTCTGCAACTTAATCCACGCATTAAAAGCTGCTCATCGCACTGGAAAAAGCAACCGCAAAAATCGCAACGTAAAGCAAGATAATCAAAACCACGCCGCCCACCGAAATCGCCACAAAAGCTCCGATCTCATCTCCGGTAATCCAACCCGCTTTCCCCTGAAAATTGACCGGCCGCATCGTTTGCGCCATAGTCTCAAGACTCTCGGGGACTTGCTGCGCCATCACGGCCAGATCAAAACCCTCAAGTCGAACCCGCAGATCGAAATAGAGGGAAGTGAAAGCCGTCCACATCAAAGGATAATAAAGAATCGCGGATATAGTACTGACCAGGCTCTGCAAAACAGTCTGCCAGATAAACAAATCTGGATGCTGATAGATAACGCCTCCCGCCAGGTATTGAAAGGCAAAACTGATCAACACCACCGGTACCGTAACAAAAATTTGAGCCAGGAGATTCAACAACAAAGCATAGCCAAAGGTAGACCAGAAACGTTGCCGCCCCAATCCCCAGGCCCGCAGCATTGCTTCCAGGCCGTTACAATGTTCCAAAATCACAATCGGTGTCGTCAAGGGCCAGACCACCATCCCAAAAACCAACAGAGCCCCCAGCCCGGTAAACCAACCAATACAGGGAATGGCCCCCCAAAGAATCAAGCCGCCATAAAAGACCACGCCGACCAGCATCGTTATAATAAGCGGAAGCGCATGCCGCGCAACACCCTGATAAGCCTCTTTCCAGGAAATCGGCCGGCCGAGATGGTCCCCGGCGACTACCGGAACGAGGGCCGCGGCGGCTAACTGATAAAGGATCGCCGCCACAAAAGAAAGCAGGAACGAGCCCCCCAAACCGATAAAATAGGAGGGGGTAAAAATCCCACCTCTCACAGAACCGGAAGATGAAAGCGACTGGAGCATATCTTTAGAGACCAGCCAGGAAAAGAAAAAATTCAACAGCTGCGTCGGAATCATCACCAGGGCCACAATTCCCACAAACCGCACGAAATTGCGGCGGTAAATGCGCAGGCTCTGATCGAGCAACTGCCCGATCCCTAAAGGCCGCAACTGGACCGGCGCTCCAGCCGCCGGCGTCTCAAGCACAACAGTTTCTGACATCATTTCACCTCAATTAAGATGCAATCAGGCCGACAAAACCGGTCAGGGCCATACTGATAACCACGATTATCCCATAAAGAACCCCATAGCCGAAGGTAACCGCCACAAAACCGCCCCATTCATCCTGCGTAAACCACTCAGAGCTGAGACGGGCCGTCGGGATCGCGTTGACGACATCATCTCCCGTCTCTGTCGTCCCCAAGACATGATGGCTCAAAACGGCCAGATCAAATCCTTCAAACCGCACCCGCAGATCGAAATAGAGCAAGGTAACGGCGGTTAACTGCAAAGGCTGAAACAACAAACCTCCAATCATCCCCACCACAGCCTCGGTTATCACCGTCAAAATTTGCACGGTACTGCCATCCAATACATTTCCCCCCACGGTAGTCTGCAAAAGCCCTAATAAAACTCCGATAAGGCCGGCCGGGACCACGATCAAAACCACCGAAAAGAGCGCCAACAAAAACATAAAGCCCAGAATCCACCAAAACCGCCGACGTACCAGATCCCAGGCACGATGAATGCCGTCGAAGGCCCAAATTCCTTCCAAAACCACCACGGGCGTAATCAAAGGAATAACCACATAGCTGAAAATCGTAAGCATCCCCGGCCCCGTGAACCATCCCACGCAGGGAATGATAGTCCAGAGTGTCATCCCCAGGGCCACAAAACCGGTCAGGATCAAAGTTCCCAACAACGGACCCCAGGAACGGCCCACACTGCGGTAAGCTTCTATAACCCCCATCGATTTTCCAAAGTAATCGCTGGACACCGCCCGCACCACCGCCGCCGCGGCCAGTTGAAGCAGAATGGCCCCCACAAGCGAAACGAGCGACTGCCCTATAGAAGAGACCGCCGCTGCCGCCGAATAGCCGCCCGACAAGGTACGGGAACTGCCCGCCCCGGCGAAATTGACCGTCAACAGGCCCAAAATCAGGGTTAACGTATACTGGGGAATCAGAATCAGCGCCACCATACCCATGAATTTCAAGAAATTCCGGCGATAGATGCGCAGGCTCTGATCAAGCAACTCCCCCATCCCTTGAGGACGCACTTGAGGACCGACTGGAGAAACGGGTATTTCCATTTCGATTTTTCCTTTCTACCTGAAATGACTGCTGTCTTACCGTAGCATTGAATAAAACCAGGGAATCGCCCGCCGGCCACCACCAGCGAGATCAAAACAAAAGAAACTGTTACAGCTGCGTCAATAAAATCCGCCGTGGAACCCTGAGCGCATCTGCCCTTCCTTATTAATTGTATCGAAACCAAACCATAGTCAAACCGAAGAAGCCGGCGCCTTATGCAGGCATTGATAATAGACCCAAATTTCTTTAAAATCAATATCCACACCATGGTAATCTTGATCTACCAGCTGAATCAGCCGGCCAGGCAAGAGAACCCGCACCAACAAAAAATTGAGCGGAATGCCTAAAATTACCCACCCCGTAAAATCACCCTCTGACGGCATATCCACCGGGCTGGGAAAATGCAGCCCGATCGACAATAAACGAATCAAAATCACGGGCAAAGAGATCACCAAAGAGATCCTCAGATATGGCCCCCAATTTCGGGAGAAACGACTCCAGGCTCCTTCGATCACCTCTTGCGGCGTCAACAGTTCAAGGTCTTCCATTGATGTGCTCATCCTTTAATTAGCCATCCTATGAAAAAATTGCCGACCTCTTTCCGAAATCGGCAAATCTCAGGTTTCAATATTTAATGAATCAAATTACGGTCAATAATACCACGGAATGCAAAAAAGTAAAACTTACAATCCGCTTAATAACAGGATCAAAACCGTCGCCCCCGCGCTATACCGGCCAAAAGAAAAAAATCCCGCCCGGACAGCTAGGAAATAGATCTTACCAACACAACTATAATTATCAAGAACACACCCAAAGCCGCTATGCCGATAACACTGCCCCCAGTCAATATCCCCAGCGATTGCCAGCCCTTGTTATCGAAGAAAGGATCTCCCGGAACTGCAATCCTGATCTGAGAAGGAGAAAGATCGGGATTGAACTCCCGCTCCGCCCGCCAGGCCAGATCAAACCCTTCTGTCCTCACGCGCAAATTGAAATACAAAACAACAGCCGCACAAACCATCAACGGAACTGAAATCATGCTAAGGCCGTGAGTCGAAATAAAAAACCACAAACTCTCCATAAACGGAACATTATCTAATTTTCCGACCATAAAAAAGTCCCACCATCGCCAAATGACCAGGGCTAAAGCCGGCAAAAAAACGCTGTTAGTAATCAAAGAAGCCGAAAACATGGTTCCTAAAGAAAGCCAGAACTTTCGAGAAGAAAGGGCCCAGGCCCGTCTCACCGCTTTCCATCCCCCAAAAGGCTCCAACATCACCACGCAAGGGATCAGGTCCTTCACCACAGCGGAAAAGAAGATTACAAAGCCCAGCGTAAAAATACTCAAACAGGAAAACATCTGAGATATAGTGCCAAGCGCCAGATTGATCACCTCGGCCAGCAAATAGGCCCCCAATAAGGACCAGAAAAACGGCAGTCGCCGAAAAGCCGCCGGAAAATTCACCGACTCTCCCAGATAACTCTCCACAATCACCCGGGTCAAAACACCCACCATAACTATACTTATCACCTCATTGCATAAGCCTATAATCACTGTACCCAAAAACGAAACTTCCCACCCGGTCTTCAGCACAGTGACCACAACATTGGAATAATCCACCATATAGTTTTTCTGAAAAAGCCAGGAAAAAATCAGCGTTATCAAAATAACAGGGATTCTCCCCACCGCCATGATGCCTACCAGGCGCAAAAAATTTTTTCGATAAAGCAAAAATGCCCTATCCAGCATTTCCGCCACATTTAAAACCTGCAAAAAAGAAAACTCGCGCGTCGTTTCCACGATGATTTACCCCTTTAGTCCAAATACATTCCCACCAATTTCGCAAAAAACCAACAACTATCATACCATAAAAGCCAAAATATAAAGACGCTGCGGGCGCTCTATCGCAGAGCGCCCGCAGCGTCATCCTGTATCTTTCTTAACGTTAAGGCTGCGTAGCCTTCGGCACAAAATCAAAGGTCACCGAAACTCCCGCCTGGATTTCAATCTGCCCCGGCGCCAGCGTGCTGTCTTCGGGCAAACTGCTGCCCGGCCCCGCACTCTGAATCACATTCTGCACCATCATATTGTTCCGACCGCCCCACCAGGAATTGTACCCCGACCACCACGAAATCCCGTTCTCATTGATCGACCGGGGGGCCCCCAGCTCCTGCCCCAGTCCGCCGGCCATCGCCTCGGCCTTCTCCCGCGCCGCCTGGATAGCCAACGCCCGGGCCTGATCGCGGTACTTCCGCAAGTCCGTCGTCCGGAACTGAATCCCATGGACATAATTCACACCCACACCCAACACATCCGCGTAGAACGCCTCAAACTTAGAAAGATCCCGCAGGGTAATCACAATACTCCGCGTAACAAAATAACCGATAAAACTCGATTGCCGATACGAGGATTCATACCGCGGCTCGATATTGATATAGTCGGTCTGCACCTGCTGCGTCGGAATCCCATACTTCCGGGTCACTTCCATCACTTTGCGGATAATCTGATCGTTCTGCTGTCGCGCCGTCGTCAAATTCTTATCCGAAGTCTCCACGCCCAATGTGAAAACCACCTCATCCGGCACCACCCGCACTTCCGCATTCCCTGTCACCGTAATAGACCCACCCGACTGCGCCTCCATCGCCTGCGGCTGCGCCAACGCCCCCGGCTGCTGCACCATCCCCGGCAACAACAACCCGGCCACCAACACCAGAGCTCCCATCATCATCTGCGGTTTCATTTCCATTTCCTCCTGATTGAATTTCCCTACTTCAACAGACCGGCACGCGCCAGCGCCTGCATGATCCGCTCATCGTCCCGGGGATCGCTCCCCTGAGAAGACTGTTCCCCCGGATAACCCCATCCCAACCGGATCACCGAAGAATTCGGGTCCAGCGGCACAGCAATCGTTACCCCCCCATAAAAAGCCGAAGAGAGCATGCTCCAAAACTCCCCCGTATAAATCACCTCCGAGCCCACACAGACCGCAAAGGGCAACCCCGAAAGCGGCACCTCCAACCGGGACAGGCGGGCATAAGCCGCCGGGGTCAGCGTCAACGTATGGCTTGCCCGCTCATAACTCTGCACCTCCTGAACCCGCAACAACGGAGTCGAAGCCAGAATCGGCCGGCCGCCGGCATCCTTCCCTTCAATTAGATAGATCGCAAAGTCGGCCTGCGGTCCCAAAAGCCGCTCCAGCGAAGCCGTAAGATCCGGCCCCATCGTCGACTCTCCGCTCTTCAAAAGCCACCGCTCCAGCTCACCGCTCTCATCTACCCGCCAGACGGGCTGATTGGGGAGCGTATCTTCCCGCACAATCCCATGGTAAAGGCTGAAAACCCGATCGGTCTGCCAGACCAGACTCGTCGCCTGGACCCGATAACCGCGGTAACCCAGCCCCTCCGACCCGGCAACCGGTTCCCCCTCCGGCAAAGCATCGATCCGGGCAATCAATTCCTGCCCCTGCTCCGGGGTAAGAGACCAGCTGGGATCCGGACGGCCGCTGAAGACCGCCAGCGTTACCGTCACATCGATCGGAAAAGCCGTGGGAGTTGCGCCCTCCCCCTCCGTCGGCATGACCGGCCCACAACCCACCAACAGCATCACAAGCCCCAACAAACCGGCTAACCCGCTCCTGCGCATTTCACATCCTCCAGCGCTCTAATTTACCGTCAACAGTTTGATTGTACCGGGCAATTGTGACCGTTTGATGACAGCCGCCAGACAGAGTCACGACAGCTAAGAGATAAAACCAAAATTCTAAAACGCATAGCGCGAACACAGACAAGGGATGATCCATAGACCTGGCATCACGGCTCAAATGAAGCTTCAATAAAGGCATAAAAAAGGGATTTGCGCGCCTTCTGAGGCAGGCAAATCCCCTTTTGTAAACAAACTCCCGGTACTGTTAACCCACAGCTCGCTTTTTACGTCCCGCAAAAGGCCTTTGTTTGTTGAATAGCGACGCGCTGTACGAAGCAGGAGGAAGGGAGTTTTTTTGTTTATGTTTTCGCGGGCTTCAGAAAGCCCGCGAAAACATGGATTTTTTCTCCGCAACTCTGCGAGGAATATCCCCTGGTTTCAGGCCAGCGGCAGGGTAAAACTCACCACCGTCCCCACCCCTTCCCGGCTCTCCAGCTCCAACGCCCCCCCGTGCGCCGCCACCAGCGACTGCGCAATCGCCAGCCCCAACCCGCTGCCCCCCTGCGCCCGCGAGCGCGCCTTATCGGCCCGGTAAAAGCGCTGCCCAATCCGCGGCAGATCCGCAGCCGCAATCCCTATCCCCTCATCTCGAATCTCCACCCGCGCGGTGCGCCCATCCCCCGACCCGATCTGCAACCGCACTGTTCCCCCAGGTCGCGAATATTTCAAAGCATTATCCAGCAGATTCAACACCACCTGCGCAATCCGATCCCGATCGGCCCAGACCGCCGGCAGCGATTCCCCCCCTGCCACCTGCAACGTCAACTCACGCCCCTCAGCCTGCGGCGCCAATCGCCCGGCCGTATCGCGCACCAGCTTCACCAGATCCACCGCTTCCCGTCGCAAATTCAAAGCCTCCGAATCGGCCCGCGAAAGCAACAACAGATCGTTGACCAATCGAATCATCCGATCCGTCTCCTGCTCGGTCGTCTCCAAAAAACGATCCCGCACTTCAGGATCATCCACCGCACCATCGCGCAGCGTCTCCACCATCCCCTTGATCGACGTCAAAGGGGTACGCAGCTCATGCGACACATTGGCCACAAAATCCACCTGCATCTGCCGCGCTGCCTGGAGCTGCGCCGTCATATCGTTAAACGCCCGACTCAACCGCCCCAGCTCATCCCGGGAATGAATAGGCACCTGCAAATCAAACCGCCCCTGCGCCACCGCCCCGGCCGCCGCCGTCAACTGCCGCAAAGGCCGGGTAATCGCCCCGGAAAGAATCAGCCCGACCACCACCGAAAGCAAAAGCGCCGCTGTGGTAGAAAGCAGCCAGCGCATCCGCAAATCCTGCAACACCGCCACCACATCGCGCAACGGCTGGCTCAAATAGACCACCCCCACACGCCGGCCCTCCGCCAGCATCGGAGTCGCCACCCACATCGTCCCGCCCGCACTCGTCGTATCGACCCGGGTAGCCGATTCGCCGGTCAGCGCCTGGGCCACCAGAGAATCCGACAGGATCTTCTGCCCGGTATCCAGGGACCAGGAATCCACCCACACCACCCCCTGGGCATCGACGACTCGAATCCGGGTATCCAGTTGAGTCCCCAACTGCAAAGAACTGTTCGCCAGATAACTCAGATCCATCTCCCCGGTCGGCGGCTGGACCAGATTCTGCGTCTGCAAAGCCAGATTTTGCACCTGCCGCTGCTGAATCGTATTGTTCAGGGCCGCCTGTTGCATCACCTCCGGTCCCGCCGTCGTCGCCCCCGAAAGCAAACTCTGCGCCGTAATCCGGGCCTGCGCCAGCAAACTCTCCTCCATCGCCTGCAAAAAATAACGCTCCAATGAGGTTAAAAGCAGCGCACCCGACAGTCCCATGGCCAGTACAATCACGGCCAGGTGGCTGAACAACAACCGGATTCGAATGCTTGTCTGCATAAAACACCTCCTTAAGCCCGGATTTACAGGGATTCCAGCTTGTACCCCACACCGCGCACCGTCGTAATCAAATCCACCGCAGGATCGGCCTGCCGCAACTTAATCCGCAACCGTTTCACCGCCGCATCGACCACCCGCAAATCGTCATGGTAGTCATACCCCCACACCATCTCCAAAAGCTGCTCTCGTGTCAATACCCGCCCCGGTCGATCGGCAAAAACCCGTAGCATCTCAAATTCCAACGCCGTCAGTTCCAACAACACCGGCCCCAACCGGGCCTCATGCCCGGCCGTGTTTACCACCAACGAACCCACCCGCAATATTTCCGCCGCCTCTCCCGTGGGAGGCGTCATCCGGCGCAATACATTCTTCACCCGGGCCAACAACTCCCGCACACTGAACGGCTTGACCACATAATCGTCAGCCCCCAGCTCCAACCCCACCACCCGATCGACCTCCCCATCGCGCGCCGTCAACATAATAATCGGCACATCGCGTTCCCGGCGCAAAATCCGGCAGACTTCCAATCCATCCAGACGCGGCAACATTAAATCGAGGATAATCAGATCCGGCAAATCCCGCCGGGCCACCACAAGAGCCTGTTCACCATCGCGCGCCACCGACACTTCATAGTTAGCCCGCTTGAGATTGTAAGAAAGCACATCGATAATCGGAGTTTCATCGTCCACTACCAAAATCCTGGCCACAACACGCCTCCCAGCATCACAAAATAATATCCGTAAATCACCTGTCTCGAAAATAGCCGGGAATTTAATGCAGAGTTACAGAGACGCAGAGCCAGAAAAAATAACGCTTCTTCTGCGTCTCTCTGCGATCTCCCCGTCTCTGCGTTAAAATCTGGCTCTGAATTTTCATCCTTCGGGGTGCCGGATCGGAAGAGAGAGTTTTTTTGTTTATGTTTTGGTGGTTTACCACTTCAGAAAGCCGCCGAAAACAAGCCCCTTTTTCAGATCCGCCCCAGCGACAAATCCTTACGTTTCAAAGCAGAATCCCCGCTTAAAACAATCCATCCTGCCCCACGATTGTAGCTGAAATCACCACCCCGGTAAAGCTGTATTATGACAGAACCATGACAATTTCAGTATATTTAAACAAAAAAACCCCTTTCCCCGGTAGCCCGGGAAAAGGGGTCTTAAAAAACGAGAAAAACTACTTCTGATCAGGAGCGTCCACAAACTGATCGTCGAGACCCAACACGAAGTGGGTCGCCAGCGAAGTGTAGACGGCATAGTTGGCGCCGTAGCCAACCTTAGAAGTGCCGTACTTAATCCGCATGTAGCCGCTCTCGCCCCAGCTGCTGCCCCACGAATTCCGCAGATACCAGACACCCTGAGTATCATCCCAGCCTACCAGCAAAATAGCATGGTTGACCGAAGAGCATTCATTGCTGCTGAAGATACCGCTGGTGTAAGCCTGGAATTTACTGCCAACGCAGACCGCAGCCGCAACCGCACCATAGGTGTAGATCGCCTGCTTGATCGCCGCCGTAGTAGGAACAGAATAGGAATTCTTGATATAGCGCCAGGAAGTCAGCTTCTCATTGTGCGCGTGCGGCGGATTGCAGGCCACATCGGCAGCCTTGTAAGGGAAGGCCGCTTCGTAGACCGCGCCGGCAGCGGTTTCGCCGGAAGGAATTTTGTTGATGTGATAGGCGTGAGCAAACCAACCGCCATCGCAGCCATAGCCATCGCTGTTGCAGGAAACCAGATATTGTTCGGAAAGATCCTTATCCGTGCCGGTGGCAACTTTGATCTTCGATTCGAAAACGCCGACGGTCCCGAAGGCCCAACAGCTGCCGCAGTTGCCCTGGTTCCGCACCGGGGTGCAGCCGCCGTTTTCGCAGACATTGTAATGCGAAGGCAGAGCCGCCAGGATGGCAGGATCACCCATCTCAACCTCAGCCGATTCCTCGACTTTGGCCGGCTCACTATAGGTTCCCACAAAAGCACCCAGAGACTTAATCTGGATAGAATAGGTCTCCAGGGCAGGGGATTCCTTTTCCCAGGCCCGATGATAGACCAACGTTAAGGTTGTCGATCCCTTCGAAACGCCCTGGAAACGCAAAGTCTGAACCGTTGAGGCGCCCAGCAACTGTGCCGTTTTCATTTCGGCAAAATCCGCATCTTCCTTAACCTGGGTCACGATCCCATTGTTCAGGTTCTGGACATCCCAGCGGTAACCAGTCGAAGGATTGCTCCGCAGTTGAACGACCAACATATCGTTGGCCCCCAAAGTCACCTGTCCCCCATTATTGGAGGAGCTCAAACGCACTTCATTATAAGGACCGGCAGGAGCTGCCATCCCGATATTGGCGGTGAGCATCGCAATGAGCAGAGCAATCAACACAACAGAAAAGGACTTGCGTTTCATCTTCAAACCTCTCCTTAAAAATTTTAACTGCCCAGACAGGTTAACCGACTGTACTGCGATTCGAACTCCGAACTTAAAAGATAGATCGACCTGCACTTCTCCCTCAAACAATTGGAAGAAAGGAAGTCTGGACATGCCGCAGCGTGATCTTCCATGCTCCCGGCTCCCTCTCTCCCAAATGTAAGGTGCAAAATCAACCCATCTGCCACCCTCTTTTCAGAGGGCCGGATACCGTTGGATTAGTTGTTCAGCCAGGTGATAACCGTGCTCATCACCGAATTGCGGGTAGCGGCAGTGCTGATAGCTTCAAACCCGAAGGCGAAGAATACCACCTTGTAGGTCCCCGAGTAAGAAACACCGCCCCACCCATAGGTCGAGCCGTTGTAATCGACGATACCGGTCGCACCGGTGCCCACCGTGATTTCGCTGGGATACCCCTGGTTGGCGGCGCCGTCCCCACCGCTGATGCTGAACGTAGAGCCCGCCAGCAGACCGGAACCGGTCATCGCGTAGGTGTTGGTATCGTCATTTTTGAAACCGGCGTGCAGGTAATTGGTCAGGAAGGTAGAACTCTTCAGATGATAACCAATGTCCTGCCCGGAGATGAAGAGCCGACCACCACCGTTCAGATAGGTGGTCAGATTGGTAATGTCGGTCGAGGCCAACGTGGTGGAGTAGTCATCACCCGTCAACCAGATCACAATACGATACTTCTGAAGCGTAGCGGCCGTCGGACTCCCCTGAGAGTAGACCGTCCAGGTGTCGAAACTCTTCCCCATCGCCGTCAGAGCGTTGGCGTAGTAAGTCTGATAAGTCTTATTCAGATCGTCATCGACCAACAGAATCTGATTGGCAACCGGAGTCGGGGTGAAGGTAGGCGTCGGAGTCCGGGTCGGGGTCGGCGTGAAGGTAGGCGTCGGCGGGATCGGCGTCGGAGTCGCGGTCGGGCCGGTGCTTCCCTGCAGATAAGCCAGGATCTTGCTCATCAGGGTGCTGCGTGAGGTTGCGCTGTTGACACCCTCAAAGCCGAAGGAAAGATAAACGACTTTGTAAGCGCCGGAGTAAGCCACCCCGCCCCAACCATAGGTGGAGCCGCTGTAATCGAAGATCCCAACACCGCTGTTGGCAAGTCCGATTTCGCTGGGGTAACTCTGGTTATTGGCGCCGTCGCCGCTGCTGATGTTGATCGTCGTGCCGCTCAGGAAATCCGCCCCGCTCAGATCGGTGACATTCGTGTCATCGTTAAGATAGCTGGCATGCAGATAACTGGCATAGAAAGCATTGCTCTTGAGATTATAACCAATGTCCTGGCCGGAAATAAACAGCTTACCACCCGCATTCAGGTACGTGGTCAGATTGGTAATGTCGGTAGCAGTCAGCGTGGTGGAATAATCATCACCAGTCAGCCAGATAACGACCTTATATTTCTGCAAGGTGGCGGCCGTCGGGCTGCCCTGAGTGGCGACAGTCCAGGTATCATAGCTCTTGCTCAGAGCCGTCAACGCAGAGGCATAATAGGTCTGGTAGGTCTTGCCCAGATCGTCATCGACGATGAGGTAATCAGGGGTCGGCCCCGTGGTCGGAGTCGGGGTCGGCGTCCCGGCGCCGGCGTAAACGATATAGGTAGCGCCATAGCCCACGCTCGAAGTCCCGTACTTAATGCGCATGTACCCGCTCTCACCCCAGGTGGGGCCCCACGAGTTCCGCAGATACCAGACACCATTCGTGTCATCCCACCCTACCAGAATAATAGCGTGGTTGACCGTCGTACATTCATTGGTCTGGAAAATCCCGCTGCTGTAATCCTGGAAAGCATCGCCGACGCAGACAGCAGCGGCAACTGCACCGTGATCGTAAATCGCCTGCTTAAGAGCCGTGGTCGAAGGTACGCTCGAAGAGGTACCGACATAAGCCCAGGAACTCAGTTTTTCATTGTGAGTATGCGGAGCGTTGCAGGCCGAATCCGTTGCCGTGTAAGGGAAGGCCGCCTCGTAAACTGCCCCGGCAGCCGTTTCGCCCGTCGGGATCTTGGAAACATTATACTCGTGTGCCCACCAGCCACCGTCGCAACCGTAGCCGTCGGTATTGCACGAAACCAGATATTGTTCCGAAAGATCCTTGGTCAGGCCGTCGATCTTCTTGATCGCCTGTTCGAAGACGCCCATGGTCCCGAACGACCAGCAGCTACCACAGCTGCCCTGATCTTTCGGGGTGGTGCATCCACCATTATCGCAAACATTGTAGTAGGTAGGTAAAGCCAGATTTGTAGAAGGTGCATTCAACGCGGGATCGATCGACGCGGCCGCCGGAGCTTCCGGAGCCACGGGAACGCCCTTGAATGCCCCCATCGATTCAACCTGAATCGAGTAAGTCTGCAGCGGCTCAACCCCGGTTTCCCAAGCACGCATGTATGCCATATTCAAAGTGGTCTTGCCCGTGGCGACCCCATAGAAGCGCAGAATCTGCACCGTGGGGGCCCCCAGCAAACTGGATTTGGCAGCTTCCATTTCCAATGCCTGACCCTTGGGGCGGGCCAGAATCTTGGCATCCATGTCCTGAACGACCCAGCGATAACCGGTAGAAGGATTAACCTTCAGCCGAATTACCAGCATATCGTTCTCGCCCAACTGGACTACGGACGGCGCCATGCTCAGGCTGGCATCGGTCGCGTCAATAGTAACAGTGTTGTAAGGCGGTTCAGGTGCCTGAACAGGGGCTGCCAGGGTCGGGCTCGCAAAAAGCATCGATGCGATCAGAGAAACCAACAACACAATGGGGTAAAACTTCCTGCGCATATCACACTCCTTGTTTTCTTACTTTTTCAATCTAGGGAAAACTAACCCAGAATTTGGTAGAACAATGCTTCGTGGCCGCTGGATACCACCCCCCTTCGTGTAAAAATTAAAAAACAACGCTTCAGAGTCTGAAGCGTGAAGTTAACGGAACCAACCACAAGACATACAAAAAGGCTGGGAGTTCTTGCCGGCAAAGGAAAAACACCCCAGGCCCTTTTGACATAACACAAACTAACGTTCGGCCTTCTCTTGGGCTTCGCGCATGTTTTTAGTTTACCTCCTGTTATTTCAGGGGAAAAGGGAAAAAATTCCCGCTACCTATCAGATGAACCGTATCGTGGTCCAGGTCTTTGTTAATTTTCTGGCATTGCTGTGTTGTTGTGTTAAAAGATCCAGAAGCCGTCCATCTATCAACGACCTGGAAATATAGGGGAATTGCATTTTATTCCGGCTATGTTGGCTACAATATTTTTTCGTTTCCGGAAACGCATAACATCTGTCATGCAAACGCTACGCTAGTATATTACAAATTTCCGTATTTTTCAAGACCTAAATCTAAAACTAAGAAAACTCTCAGAGTCGCGCGGCCGCCTCCGCATCGACAAACCACAGCAAAGAACCCGCCGTATGGATTGTCTGCACCGGCAAAAGGTCCGGCATGTAAGGTCCATTGAAAACCTGTCGCAAGCGCTCTGCCTTTTGAGGCCCGCTGATCAACATCACCCCATGAGCCGCCGCGTTAAACGCCACCGGCGTCAGCGTAACCCGGGCTACGCCCAGTTTGGGAACCTTCACCGACATCACCCATCGGTCCGCTTCATGAATCACCGGAGTGTTCGGAAATAACGAAGCCGTATGGCCGTCATCGCCCATCCCTAACAACACCAGATCAAAGCGCGGAATCTGACCAAAAAACTGCCGCAACGTTCGCTCATAAACCATGGCCGCCATCTCCGGCGGCAACTCCCCCGGTATTCGATGGACATTTCCTTTGGGTACCGGAATTTCCTCTAAAAAAGTCCGCCGGGCCATCCCATAATTGCTCTCTGGATGCTCCGGAGGCACACACCGTTCATCTCCCCAAAAGAAAAAGACCCGGCTCCAATCGATCCCCGCCTCCGTGCCCACCCGCGCCAATCGCGCATAGATCGCCTGCGGACTCTTCCCCCCCGACAACGCCATGGTAAACTGTCCCCGCAAAGCCTGGCTTTCGACGGCCAGCGCCGTAATATAATCGGTCGCGGCATTCGTCAACGCTTCCATATCTCGATAAATCAATAAATTACGGTTCATCCTGCTCCTCACCCACATTCCCACAGCTTCGACACCAACCACCCTCGACTACAATCAACTGATCGGCGCTGGATGGGCCCCAACTCCCTCCGCTATACCCGGCAACTTCATTTAACGACAACAAAGGACCAACCAGCGTCCAGGCCCGCTCAATTTCATCCGCCCGGCCAAAAAGAGCGGCATCCCCCTGTAAAGCATCCAACAATAACCGCTCATAGGCCTCCGGCAACGCATCCGTCCCAAATTTTTCGCCATAGTGAAAATCCATGGAGACTGAATCCGTTTGCATTCCAGTTCCCGGTTTTTTAATCTCAAAGCGCAGCTGGATTCCCTCATCCGGTTGCAAACATAAGGCCAGCCGGTTAGATGCCAGCCCGGCCTCCTGAGCAAAAAGCAAATGCGGCACCGGCTTGAACTGCATCACAATCTCCGTCAATTTACGCTCCAGCCGTTTCCCGGATCGCAAATAAAAAGGAACCCCCTGCCAGCGCCAGTTATCAATGTACAACCGCACGGCGGTAAAAGTCGGCGTCTTTGAATCGGCCCCCACTTCCGGCTCCTGGCGATATCCCTCATATTGCCCCAAAACGCAATCGTCCGGAACGATCTGCCGGACAGCCTGCAACACCTTAAGTTTCTCATCCCGCAACGCCTGCGCCGAGAAAACAACCGGCGGTTCCAAAGCCACCAGCGTCAACAGTTGCAGCAAATGGTTCTGCAACATATCTCGTAATACCCCGGATTGATCGTAATAGCCGCCGCGCCGTCCAATCCCCTCATCCTCAGCGACCGTGATCTGCACCGAACTGATGTAATTCCGATTCCACAACGGCTCAAAAATCGCATTGGCAAACCGTAAAGTAAGAATATTCTGGACCGTCTCTTTGCCCAAATAGTGATCGATCCGGTAAATCTGCTCCTCAGAAAAAACGGCATGGATCGCCTCATTCAAAAGCCGGGCACTTTCCAGATCATGCCCAAACGGCTTCTCCACGACAATTCGACTCCATCCGGCACTGTGATTCAACCCGGCCTCGCCCAGATGCTTCAGAATCACCGTATACAGCTCTGGCGGAACGGCCAGATAAAACAAATGATTGCCCCCGCTCCCGGATTCCTGGTCCAAACGCTCCAGATACGCTCGCAGTTGTTGATAGGTCTGCGGATCATCGTACTCGCCGGATAAATAATGGTGCCGCGGAGCCAGCGCTCCCCATCGCTGACAGACCCCCGGCTTCAAGCGAGCATATTCTGTCACTCCCTCATAAAGCCGGGTGTGAAATTCCTCTTCGGTAAACCCACTGCGCGCCACCCCCAGAATCTGTGTCTGAGGATGCAAAAGCGCCTCACAGGATAGACTGTGCAACGCCGGCACCAGCTTCCGCCGGGTCAAATCCCCCGAAGCCCCAAAAATAATGATGACCGCCGGCCCCGAGCCCCCCCAATTGATCGCCATCCCCTCACCTCCACCGCTTTAATCCCACGGAAAAATTATAACCCTTTTCCCCTCTCCGCGGAGTGCTGTCCTGAAAATAGCCGGGATTTTTAACGCAGAGGCGCAAAGTTGCAGAGGCGCAGAGCCAGAGAAAAATAGTTTATCCCTCTCTGCGTCTCTCTGCGATCTCTCCGCCTCTGCGTTAAAATCTGTCTCTGAATTTTCATCTTTCGGGGTGCCGCCCCCAGCATGACCTTCTGTCCTGAAAATAGGCCTTTATGGCATGGCCCCGGCCTTATAGCGTCCCGCAAATGGCCCTTTCCCCGTAAAACACGACGCGCTGGATCGGAAGAGAGAACTTTTTTGTTTATGTTTTCGGCGGCTTCAGAAAGCCGCCGAAAACATAGCCCTTTTCCAGAATCGCCCCGGCGAAACACTCGGAGCCCTCCCCCTCACCTCGATGCTGATAACGTTCTCCGAACCCCTCTCCCTCCCGCATCGCTCGCAGCAATACCCTACAATGCTTCCTCTCGAATCGCGTCGCTACTTAACAACAAAACATGGGAGAGGGGGCCAGGGGGTGAGGGCCAGGCACCAAAACATAGCCCTTTTCCAGAGCCGCCCCGGCGACAAAGGCGGTCTACTTTCTACGGGCTAATTCCCCTTGCAACTTTCCCCAACCGAAAACGTAAAGTAAAATATTCTGCCGGCGGATTACCGCTATTGATAAAGAAAGGGGTTTTCGCATGAATCGCTCGCCCACCATATTTGAAAGCCTGTTTGGCGTTGTCATCCAACCACGCACCTATCTCAGCCTGCTCTATCTCTTGCTGGCCTTCCCGCTTGGACTGAGCTACTTCATCTATCTGGTAGTCGGACTCTCCCTGGGATTGGGTTTGCTCGTCGTCGGGATCGGATTCATCCTCCTCCCTCTGATTATGGGCTCCACCTGGATTTTCCTGATCATCGAACGACAGCTCACCATCTGGCTGCTCCAGATTCCACTCGCCCCACTCCCCACTCTGCCGGAAGGCTCCATCTGGGAACAACTTCGCCATCATGCCGGCAGCACTCTTGCCTGGAAAGGGCTCTTCTTCTCTTTTCTTAAATTCCCACTGGGACTGATCAGTTTCGTCCTCGTCATTGTCTTAATTGCCCTCCCCGCCGGTCTGATGTCGGCCCCTTTCCTCTACGCCACGGTCCCCGTCAACCTCGGCAGCTGGCACATCGACACTCTGCCCGAAGCCTTGACGGTCGCGGTCGGCGGGATTCTGGTCTTCTTCCTCTCCCTGCATGCCATCAACTACCTGGCCTATGGCTCAGGTCTGCTCTCCAAATTCTTCCTGGAATCAAAAGTTAGAAAAAATTAATGACCTCACAAACTACAATTTCGCGCGCCCTTTGAGGGCGCGCGAAATTGTATCTATAAATGTAAAAACCGTTCCTGTAACTGCACGACCAGGGCTCCCGCCCGTGCTATATCCGGCGCTTCAGGCAAAACCGAATTCGCATACAAAGCCGCCAACCGCCCGGTATAATCCTCCGCCAGCTCGATCAAGGCCTCGTAAGTCAAACTCCCCCGCTTGATTCCCAACAACCATTCCCGATCGGGCCGCTTGACCTGCACCGCGCCCGTCTCCAAAATCTCTATCCCCATCTTCAACAACCGCATCAAATGCATGGCATGCTTGGTATCGTACCCAAAATGCGCCTCCAGCGCCGCTCGCTCGGGATTGCGATTCCGCCGCCACTCCTGGTATTGATTCCAATGTTTCAACGCATCCTGATAGGCCCGCTGAGCATCGTGATCCGGAAACTTATATCGCCCCTCAGTTGCCCGGCCCCCAAATTCCTCCTGCACCGGCATATGCTCCGGCGGATCGACCAGCCAGCGATGATGCCCCTCCAGCCGCCGCAACTGCGCCATCGCATACTGCGAAAAAGTCTGCCCGGCCTGCCGCGTCAAAAACACCCCCCGCTCCGCAATCAACGCCTCGCCGTATTCATTAATAAACAGTACATCTTCCGGCGCCGTATAGAGCATCTCCATAATATTGGGATTGCAATTCAACGCCAGCCGCACAAACTTCACCAGCGCATAGATCGCATGATCGTGCGTCGGGCTCTCCCATTGCTCAAAATTCTCCAGCCCCAACAAATACTCCCGCCCGGGAATACAAATTCCCCGCGTGTCGGTGTCGCTCGTCTCCGTCTCCAGCCCATAAGCCCGGCTGCCCGAGATCACCTTATAAATAAGATTGGTCTCCCAGAAAGCCTCACTCATCGCGCCTCTAAGGGATCGTAAAAAAATAACTTTCCAATTCTCACAACGTTTCTCCCTGAAAATTCGAGAACTTATAAATTTACAGACCCTAACCGCAACCGGATCAAAAAATCTTCCAGAGCCGCCGCTGTCCCCGGCACCTCCGGCAATGTTGACGCCTCAAAGGCCGCATCCAGCTCCTGCAACAACCGGTTCAAACGCTCCCCATGGCTCGACAGCTCCTCCGTCGCCAGCTCGATCTTCTCCGCAGTCCGCTTCCGTTCGATCAACGCATCCACACCCGGCAATCGGAACTCCGCATTCAAATGGACCAGATTGGACTCCACCTCACCGGTGCGCAGCAGATAAATCCCCGTCAACAATACCCGATAGACATAGAGCAACGTTTTCACCACTGGCGGAGACTCCTTCTCCAGCAGCCGTATTTGATTGCGGGCAAAACCGGCATAATGATGATAAACATGCCGCGTAATCGCCCCCCGCCCTAAAGCCCGCAATTCCGCAAACTCCGCCCCCCCCTCGATCACCAACGGGGAATAGAGCTGCTCCAACACATAGCCGTTCTTGTTGAGCAACAGCCCCAGATATTTCTTCAAATCGTGGAAGACCAGATCGACCTCCCGCCCCTCCTGGAAAAAAGTCTGCGAGATCGTCTCTTCCGGAGCCCGCATCCCCACAACCGCCGCCAGCGGCAATAGATAAACCCCGCGCAAATCCACATCGCTGTCGACTGAAGGGAATCCATACAGATGCGCCCCGCTCACCGTGACAAAAACCCGCCGGAACGGCGCTCGTTCTTCCAGAAAATCCAGATTTTGCAACCCCACCCTATCCATCCCGACACCTCACATCCTGAAAATGATCTATCCTTAAAATAGCCCGGCTTAAGGTGCGACGCACTTTCTATCCATAAACCACCCATTCAAACGGACCCATCTGAAGGCAAGCCACCTGGCCTTGCAAGATCAGAGTGCGTTGCACCTCTTTGAGAAATCCTCCTCACCCGCACAAGGCCCCTCTCCCGTAAGATACGCCGCGCGGTACGAAGCAGGCAGAGAGAATTTTTTTGTTGATGTTTTCGTGGTTTACCACTTCAGAAAGCCGCCGAAAACATCGGTCTTTTCCAGAACCGTCCCCGCGGCACTCTCTAAGCCCTCCCCCTCACTCCGATGCCGGCGGCGCATCTTCACAAAGAATCTCCTGGAAGCGCGTTACTCCTGTACAACTGCATGGGGGAGGGTTGGGAGGGGGCAGCGCCAGGCAACCATTTTCATCCTTCGGGGTGCCGCCCCGGCATGGCCTTCTGTCCTGAAAATAGCCCACGCCGTGCAAAAATCTCCCCGAGGGCGGCCACATCGGGCCGCCCCTACCCGAACACCGCCAATGTAGGGGCGGGGTTACCCCGCCCGGCCCATCCCCAAATCAACCTTCCCCAACGGAAAAGAATCCCCCACCGGGTAATTACCTTCGGAATCAATACATGGATACCTGCATCGGGCGAGGAAACTTCGCCCCTACACAGACAATCTCCTGTAGGGGTACCCCTTGTGGGTACCCAATCTGACAAATCGTCTATTTTCCTCTTTTGGGTACCACCCCCGGCATGGCCTTCTGTCCTGAAAATAGGCCTCTATGGCATGGCCCCGGCCTTATAGCGTCCCGCAAATGGCCCTTCCCCCGTAAAACACGCCGCGCTGGATCGGAAGAGAGAGTTTTTTTGTTGATGTTTT
>CAZCTC010000092.1:0-28466 GCA_964501335.1 uncultured Anaerolineales bacterium
GGCTATTTTCAGGACAGAAGGCCATGCCGGGGGCGGCACCCCGAAAGATGAAAATGGGTTGGTAGGATTGGGTACCCACAAGGGGTACCCCTACATTGGCGGTGTTCGCGTAGGGGCGGCCCGATGTGGCCGCCCTCGGGGAGATTTTGCACGGCGAGGCCTGTTTTCAAGCCAGCAGCGCCAGGAGGGCTTCGGGCGTCAGTTCTTCTTTGGCAATGAAGCCGTCGGCGCCGGCCTGCAAGCCGCGCCGGGCGATTGTGGGATTGGGGGTGGCGGTCATCAGGATGACGCGAGTCCGGGGAGCGCGGATTTTGAGATGGGGCAGAGTTTCCAATCCATCCATGATCGGCATAAAAATGTCCAGCAAAATTACATCGGCATTTTGGGGATCGCCGTCCAGCGCCTCGCGGCCGTTGCGGGCTTCGCCGATGATCTCCCAATCTTTACGGCTGGTGATGATCCGGCGCACCATTTCCCGGGCTGCGCGGTGATCGTCAATGACGAGGAATTTCATAGGCCCCTTATTCCAGGACGATGTCCTGGCGCCTGAAGAGGTACCAGAAGAGCGCCAGCAGCCCGCCGGCGAGCAGCAGCCAGGTGGCCAATCCTTGCAGCAGGGTTTGGGTGAAGCCGGCGTCGAAGCCGGCGGCGTAAAGGATGGTGTTGCCGGTGTTGAAGAGCGGCTCCAGGGGATTGTTGCGGGTTCCGGCCGTTAAGAGCAGGATGATGAAGCCGATGAACGATCCGACGGTGGCCAGGACGGCATTGCGGAATTGCACGACCAGGATCATGGAGAGCAGGCCGAAAAGGAAGACGATCAGGGCGTTCCAGATCACGGCGCCGGCCATCCGGCTGACGACTTCGCCCAGCGTCAGGACGTGGCTTTCCAGCAGCATGTTTTTAGAGGAAAAGAGGGTGAAGGCGAAGATCAGCGAGCCGATCAGGTAGATGAGGGCGAAGCTGAGGCTGACCAGGGCGCAGAGCACGGCTTTGCTGAGGACGATGCGGGTGCGGGAGACGCCCTCGAAGAGCGGCACCATCAGCGTGCGCCAGCGGTATTCGGAGGCCAGCATGTACGAGGTGAAAAGGCAGATCAGCAAGGGCATCAGCATGGTGACGTTGGTGTTGTTGACGCTGATGAGGTAGTCGTAGGCGCGCATGGGATTGAGCCCGATGCGATCCATCCCGGCCATCAACAGCGAGTAAAGGGTCAACAGGACCAGACTGAGGATGTTGAGCACCCAGAAGAGACGGGTATTGAAATAGGCCTGAATGTCGGCGAGAATCATGCTTTCCCTCGATTGATGCCGTAGCAAATTTGGAAATAGAGCGTTTCCAGCTGATTGCCCAGAGGCATCAGGCCGGCGACCGGGATGCCCTGGCCGACCAGCCGGCGGTTGAGTTCCACTGCATCCAGGGAGCCGTTCAAGCGGACTTGCAGCTGATTTTCCGTCATTTCCAGCAGGGTGGCTTCGGGCGGCAAGGCGGCGCGGGCGCGTTCCGGCTCGGGGCTTTCGATGATGAAGGTGTTGGGGCTGCTTTTGAGCGAATCCAGCGTGGTTTCAATGCGCTGGGTGCCGCTGACCAGGATGCTCAACCGGGTGGCAAACTGTTCGACTTCGGAGAGCAGATGGCTGGAGATCAGCCAGGTGATGCCGCGTTCGCGGTTCAGGTTGAGGATCATTTCTCGCAGTTCGACGATGCCGTCGGGGTCCAGGCCGTTGGTAGGTTCATCCAGGATAATCAGCCGGGGCTTGAAGAGCAGGGCGCGGGCGATGCCCAGCCGCTGGCGCATTCCGGTGGAAAAGGAGCCGGTTTTGCGGTCGCGGGCGGCGTTCAGGCCGACCAGATCGAGGGTAGCGTCGATGTGGGCTTTGTCCAGTGGGCGGCCGCGCATCCGGTAGGAGAGGCTCAGGTTGTCGCGGGCTGAAAGATGGGCGTAGATCGGAGGCAGGCCGATGAAGCCGGCCAGCTCTCCGGGGGCTCCGGTGAAGTGAATGCTGCCCCGGGTCGGCTGTAAGAGCCCCACCAGCAGGCTCAAAATCGTCGTTTTGCCGGCGCCGTTGGGCCCCAGCAAAACGTAGATATCTTTTTCGTAAATGTGGAGATCGACCTGTTGGACAACCTCCAGCGTGCCGAAGCGTTTGCTGAGCTGACGGGTTTCCAGCAGTGGAATCGGATCGGTCATAGCTTTTATCTGCTCCTATAGGCCTATAATAACGCGGAGTCGACCCCGAACCAGGTAAAGTGCCAGTCCATCGATGAGAATCATACCGGCAATGACCCAAATCGGCAAGGGGCCGGCGGCCAGATAGCCGGATTGCACCAGGGTTTGGATGAGCCAGTTGTTGACTTCGTAGAAAAGTTCACCGATCAGGGCGGCGACGATTCCGACATTGAAAAGGAAGAAGGCCAGATAGCGGCCCCGGAATTGATTGGACTGTTTGTGATACCAGCGGTTGAACTCGCGGGCGGCATGGGCCCGGATGTCGATATCGTGGAAGAGGGCCTGTGAGAGCAGGGCCGAGCCGTCGGTCATCGGCAGGATGGGCAGGATGTTGAAGAGCAGGCGGCTGTAGTTGGTCAACGCGATCAGGATCAGCCAGGGCATGGCCGGGCCGCCGAAGCTTCGGGCGGCGATCAGGAAAAGATTGCCCAGCAGGAGGTCCATGATCGGGCCGGCGGCGATGGCGATATAACGGGGGGTATTGGGCAGGGTGTAGAGCCCGGGCAGCTGGATCGAGAAATAGGGAGTGATGTAGAGATACATGTTCATCGAGAAGCGGCGAGGATAGACGCCGCCGCGGGCCGCCGCCAGGCAGTGGGTGGTTTCGTGCATCAGGATGAAAAAGGGCAGAAGCAGCAGGTTGACGATGCTCATCCAGAAGAGTCCCTGGCTGCCGAGGATCTGGCCGGCCATCAGATTCAGGGCGGTACGGTCCACGCCGCCCTGGGCCCAGACGATGCCCGAGCTGATGGCGGCCGCGATGACGATGATGGACAGGATCGGCGTGGCGTAACGGGCCATGAAAGGGGAGAATTTCCCCAGATCGGTGCTGAAGACCTGCCAGGTGGCGCCGCGGATACTGCCGCGTAAGTGGTTGAAGAGCCGCTCCAGCAGGCCGGGCTCTTTTTTCTCTTCGGCGGGGGCGGCGGCTTCGGGATAGGCCCATTCGATCAGGTTTTTCTGGGCCAGCATTTTGCAGAAGTCGCGGACATTGGTATCCACGCCGGAGGCATGCAGATCGATTTCGATTTGCTCGGGCGTCTCTCCCTGTTCCAGTTTTTCCAGAATTTTCATGATCAGGGGATGGCGGTTGGCGGGTACGGTCAGATATTTGTCGATCTGGCGGCTGCCGACCAGATAGATATTCTGTTCAGGGGTTTTCCCGGGGAAGAGCAGCCAGCTGCCCATATCCGGAGCCAGACGGATTGCATCGGGTTGTGATACCATAAGGCCTCCCTTATCCTCCACATCCTCAATTGTGGCGGGTAAATCTTTCAGGCTAGATGACATTTCTCAAGGTGTCGGGCTGATCCAGGCGATGAGCGCGGTAATTTTGGACAAAACGGCGCCAGGATTCGGGTTGGCTCTGAAGTTCGGCCAGAAAGAGCATGGTCTCTTCGGCGATTGCTTTGGTGATGGCGCACATCAGCGGCGATTCGCGGGTGAGGTCGCGTTGTTCGAACCAGATTTCGCCCAGGCAACCGGTACATAGCCGGCGAGCCCAGCAGTTCGGACAATCGGTGTGATTGGATTTGGCGTTGGCCTGGATGAAAGGGGTCACCTTTTCCAGGAATTCTTTTCGGGTGGGTGGCTGATGGATATTGCCCAGAGAGAATTCTTTTTCTCCGGCGAACATAAAGCAGGGCGTCAGATTGCCGTCGGGATCGACGGCCAGGGTGCCGGTGCCGGCCGGGCAGATGGCGGAGTGCGGACGCCGGGTGACCAATCCTCGCAGGACATTGGAGAGCAGGCTGAATCCGGTGAAATTTTCTCCGTCGAGCAGGGATTGCAGGGCGGCGCGGGAGGCCTGCCGGTAGTCTGCGGTTACGGGATCGATTTGGCCTTCCCAGCTGAAGGGGGTGTTGGGCGGGGTTTGAACCGGCACGAGGTGCGGGTCGCGTTGATTGAGTTCCGTGCGGGTGAACTGGGCCAGATCCCAGATGGTATAACCGGCGGCGCGGGCCTGTGGGGTATAGGTCATTTCGACGGCCAGGGAAACTCCCGCGGCGCGCAGCTGGTGGTAGTGTTCCTGGACCACGGCATAGCTGCCCTTCTGATTGACGAAGACCCGGTTGATGTCGTGCGCCGGTTCCGGCCCGTCGATGGAGAAGGTGAGGTGGATATGGTAGCGCTGGAAGAGGGCTTCCAGTTCGGGCGTCAGCTGCGTGCCGTTGGTGACCATGCCCAGGCGCGGCAGAACGGCCAGCTCGCCGGCGGCATGTTGTTGGGTCAACCGTTCACAGACGGCGGAGATCACTTCCGGATTGAGAGTGGGTTCGCCGCCGAAAAACTGGATCGTTTCAATCGTCGGGATCAGGGAGTAAACCCAATCCAGCGTTTTTAAGGCTGTTTCGGGGGACATCTTTTGATAACCGAGACCGTAATCGCCGCCTTCTGCATAGCAGTAACGGCAGCGTAGATTGCATTGTGTGGTGGTGATGAAAACCAGGCGTTCGAGCGAGGTGGGGGTGTCCGGATCGACGGCGGCGGGTGAGCCGGTTTCCTGAGGGATTTCGGGGAGTTGATCCCCGGTCAGCCGATAAAACCGCATCGTTTCCGGATGGTAGACCACGTTGACCTGGTCGTTGTGAAAGCTGTGGAGATCTTTGTTTTCTTTCATGGCTGGATCCTTTTGGGTAAACGCATCCTGGACTTAGGGTTTGACCGTGAAAAGATCGATCTGGGAATTTCCCGGAACGAAGATTTGCATGCCGACGACGAGCGGGCGGTAAAGGGGCGTGGTCCGCATGGCTTCCGTCAGGGTGGATTCTTCACCCTCGGCGGAGGCGGTGGCCCCGACGGTCTCTTCGGCCAGAGGGTTGCCCTGGCAATCGAAAACAAAGAGTTTGTCGATGGAGCGGCTGAGGATTTCATCCTGTCCGTCGCCGTTGAGATCGGCTACGGTCGTGCCGAAATTGGCATTGGCCGGGAGCGGGAGGGGAATGATCCCCAGTTTATAGGCGCCGCCCGGCATTTCCCAGGCGCGGAGCTGACCGGCGCTGTTGACCAGATAAATTCCTTTCATCGGGTTGCCGAAGACGGCTGTGGTTTCCGTTTCTCCACAGCGGGCCGATTGGAAATCCTGATTGATATCGGAGTTATCGATGCGCCAGCGGGTGGCGCCGTCGGATTGCAGGGAGTAGGCGGCACTGTGGCCGAGTACGACCAAATCGAGGCCGGTCTGGCCGGTCCACTGGATGGGGATCAGTTCGAGGATTCTTTTGGCGGCGCGGAACTGCCAGTGATCTTTCCAGCCGGCGGCGGTTTCCTGATAGACCTTCAGATCGCGCGCCTGGGCGGCGGCGAGGTAGTGGCGGTCTCCATCGGTATAGAGGGCGATGGGGTGAGTGGGATTATCCTCGGTGGCCTTTTCCCAGCGGAAGACGGTGGAGAGCGTTTTTCCGGTGGCAGGGTCAATTTCAAAGATACCGGCTTCGCCGTTCACCCAGAGCCGGTTGTCGAGGCTGCCGATCCCGACATGGGCATCGCCCTGGGGTTGATCCCAAAGGATCCGGCCGTCTTGTACGGCCAGTGCGATCAGGTGACCGTTTCCGTCCTCATTGCCGGTGGCGATGAAGAGGGTGTCCTCGATCTGCACTGCCTGGATGGCGGTGGCGGGCAGCGTGGTTCGCCAGCGTTCCTTTTGATCGGGGATAGAAAATGAAATCACATCATGGGGCAGGTCGCCATCGATCCAGATGGTCCCCATAAAGATGAAACTATCGTTGGTTTGTTGGCTATAGCTTCCCTGGGGGAGGTTGACCGCGAGCGGGGTCTCTCGTTGCAGGGTCAGGACGGTGGCCGCAGAAGCGGGCGTGCTGCTCCCGTTACAACCGGTGAGAGTTAAAGTTCCCAGGATCAATCCCATCAGACCGAAAGTCGTGCGCCAGGATTTCATGGCTATCCTTTCTTAACAGTTTTTGGGTAATTCCGACCTGTAATGGGCATTTCTCGACCCGGGCGGTTGTTTGTGGTGGTAGCTAACGGCCAGCTTTTACATCCCGCAACAGACACTTTCCAGGTAAGAACGACGCGCTGGATAGATAAAGAGAGTTTTTTGTTTGTATTTTTACGCGCATAAGAATGCGCGTAAAAATACGGGCTTTTTTCTCTCTGTTTTCCAGGTTAACCGCACAGGTCGGGTAATTATTATTTACATAAAGCAGGGCAGACCAAAACGGCCTGCCCTGGCTGTTGGAACGCTCGATTGCTTACTGAGAACCGTGGAAGTTTCCCCCTCAGCGCATCAGAACGAGGCGTTTTCGGTTACCACGGTTGGCTTTTCAGCCAGCGTTTAATTTCGGGTAATGCCCGAAATTAGCTACACCAGACACCGCAGCCGCGCCCGGCACCGCCACCGCAACCCAAACCGCAGATGCTGCCCGCTGCATCGGTGCCAGCGGAGTTCAAGATCGATTCTTCAACCACGGCCAGTTCCAGCAGATCAACCTGTTCCATTTGAAATTCTCCCTCTGAAATTTTTTGTCGGCGTGTGTTTTTCACTCGCTCAACTGTGCCTATTAAAGCATGGGAGAAGAAGCGGCAACACGGCTGATGCTCCAGTTTTTGTTCTGGCGGACTCGCCTGTCTTGATCCTGGCGAGGTAGCCCGGTCGGACCCTGGCGAGTACGCCAGGAAGAATGAAACGTAAAACGTAATGAGGTTTTTGCATGCCCTCTGCGGCATGGGGTAGGGCCGGAACAAAATCAGGCTTCGAGGAGTTTCAGGCGGATGGCTTTGACGACGGCTTCGATCCGTGAGTCGGTTTGCAATTTACCGAAGATATTCGAAACATGGAAGCGGACCGTGCGTTCTGCCACATAGAGCTTTTCCGCGATTTCCGTATTGGAGAGGCCCTGGGCCATCAGGCGCAGAACTTCCATTTCACGGTCGGTCAGCGGTTCGACCAGGGTTTCTTGAGAGCTGGAGGTCTGTCCCATACTGTGGCGGATGACTTTGCTGGCGATTTTGGGGCTGAGCCAGGTTTCGCCGCGGGCGACGGCATGCACGGCATCGGTGACCTGATCCAGGGCGTCGTCTTTGACCAGATAGCCGGAGGCTCCTTTGGCGAGCACCTCAAAGATGTAGCGGTCGTAGGTGTAGGCGGAAAGGACAAGGATGCGGATGTGAGGGTATTTTTCGCGGAGTTTTTCGGTGACGGAAAGTCCGTCCAGGCCGGGCATCTCGACATCGAGGAGTACCACATCGGGAGAATGCTTTTCGACCAGTTGTAAGGTTTCGTTTCCGTTGGCGGCTTCACCGACGAGGTCGATGGTGGGATCGGCTTTCACGGCGTTGGTGATCCCAAAACGAACGACGGGGTGATCGTCGGCGACCAGAACGCGAATTCTTTGCAGTGAAGTGTCCATAGCTCTAATTCTAGGGAGATGGGGGGAATGTCAAGTATTTGCTTTGTACTGTTTGCGCTGTAGACTCTGGCATGGGAGTGTGATGCCATATGATTTATACCCTGACTTTAAACCCGGCTTTGGATCGCGAGTTGACGGTTCCCGAAATTCGGGAGGATGAGGTCTTGCGTGCCACCCATATCCGCGTGGATTGGGGAGGGAAGGGTTTCAATGTCTCCCGGGCGCTGGCGGCTCTGGGACAACCGAGTGTGGCGTTGGGACTGGTAGGGGGGACGGTGGGTGAAAAATTGCGCGCCGGGCTGGAAGCTTCCGGCATTCAGCTCGATTTGCTCACGGTTGCCGGCGAGTCGCGGGTCAATGTGAGCATTGTCGGCGAGCAGGACGGGCGGGTGATCAAGGTCAATGAACCGGGGCCGCGGATCGCGCCGGCGGAATTGCATGCCCTGACGGAAAAGATCCGGGAGCTGGCGCGGCCGGGCGATTGGTGGGTGCTTTCCGGTAGTTTGCCGCCCGGTGTGCCGGGGACCTTCTATGCCGATCTGATTGCTATTTTACAGGTGGCCGGGGCGCGGGCGCTGGTGGATACCAGCGGTGAGCCGTTGCGCCATGCCTGTATGGCCGGCCCTTTCCTGGTCAAGCCCAATGTCTGTGAGGCCGCCGAATTGACCGGCATTGCAGGGCCCTGCCCCGACAATGCCGGCGAGGTGGTCTGCGCGATCCATGCGCTGGGTGCAATGCATGTCCTGTTGACGGCAGGGGATCAGGGAGCCTGGCTTTCAGATGGTATGCAGGCCTGGCGGGCGATTCCGCCGGTCATTGAAGAGGCCAATCCGGTCGGAGCCGGGGATTCCTTGCTGGCCGGGGTGGTCTGGGCTCTGGCGCAGGAGCTGCCGTCGGCGGAGGTATTGCGTTGGGGGGTGGCCTGCGGCGCGACGGCGGCGAGTTTGCCGGGGACGGGCGTGGGCCGTTATGCTCAGGTGGCGGCGCTGGTGCCTCAGGTGATTGTGGAAGGGTGAGGATGCGGGAATCGGGCCGCGCTTCGTTCTTTTCGCGTATTCAGACACAGGGCGCGGCGATGGGGATGTTGCTGGTTTTTCTGGCCGTGATGGCCGTCGGTGAACGGCGTACGGCGTTGACGGCGGATGAGGTGGGGCATGTGGCCGCAGGCTATGCCCTGCTGGCGCGGGGCCCCGCGGAGCCGGCGGCCACTCCTTCCTGGCCCGATGTGTGGAGCGCTTTACCGATCTATATCGGCCGGCCGGATCTTCCCCTGGAGCATTTGAACGGATGGGGGAGTGAGGTGGGCTGGCCGCTTTTTGTGGCCGATTTTGGCTATCGCGCTTTTGGCGTGACCCGGTCCATTACGGGGGGCTGGTATCGGGCGGAGCCGGAAATACCCGATCCGCTGCAAGGGACTCAATCCACGCTGGCGGCGCGCTGGCCGGCGATGTTGCTGGCGTTGGTTTTGGGGGCGGTGGTTTTTCGTTGGGCCCGGCGGGGATGGGGAGCTTCCTCGGGTTTGATTGCGTTGGCAGCTCTGCTGCTCGATCCGTTGCTGCCGGCTTATGGGCGGCTGGCCCTTCCCGATGTGGGGACGGCCTTGATCGGCACGGCCGTTTTATATGGAGCGTGGCGCTGGCGGCAGACGGCCTGGCGGCCCAATTTGACGTTGGGGCTGGTGGGCGTCGGATTGCTGGCCCTGGCGGCGCGGGGTTTGCTGGTCGAGCCGCAAGCGGTGGAGGTTTTTGTGCTGGGAATGCGCCGGCAGATGCCGTTATGGTATCTGCCGGCGGCTTTTTTATGGAAAGAGCCGCTGCCGTGGATCGCGGCGTTGGTTCTGGCGCTGGCATCCGGAAGGGGGAAAACGGGTTGTCTGGTGGGAGGGAGGGTGCTTTTTGCTGGCCCTCATCCTCCCCCTGCCCCCCTCCTTCCCCCAACGAACATGCGAAAACGGAGTTTTGGTTTCCGAACGACAGCTGCCTGGTGGGGGAAGGAGGGGGGAATGGTCGTTGCAAGGCATTTTTTAAAGGGGAAGGGGGGGATTTGCACGCCTTCTGAGGCGTGCAAATCCCCCTTAACAACAAATTCCCCCTTTCCCCCATCTGCGTCTTTGGGGGAAAGGAGGGGAGGGGGGATAGAGGGCCGGCATGGGTTATTTTCAGGGCAGAGTTTGTGGGTTGGCCTTTGTCTTGTTTTGTATGCGCTGTGGGCGGTGCGGGTGGGAGCCGACGGCGGATATCGGGCGGTGCTGCCGCTGCATCCGGTGGCGGCGTTGGTGATCGGGGTTAGGCTGGCGCGTTGGCTGCGTCGTGGGGGCTGGTGGCGGGCGGGGATCGGTCTGGCGTTGGTCGGGTGGGGGCTATTGGAAATCGTTGCGGTCTTTCCCAATGAAATCGGCTATTTCAATCAACTGGTCGGGGGAAACGGCTACCGCTATCTTTCCGATTCCAACGTCGAATGGGGCCAATCGGCCTATGCGGCTTACGATTATCAGCAGGCCGATCCCGAGGTGCAGCTGCAACCGCCAGCTTATCGAATCAGGCCGGCGGCGGGGCGTTATCTGGTGAACGGTACGGCGCTGCAAGAGGGGAATGGAACGGATCGTTATGCCTATGAATGGTTCCGCAACCGCACTCCCACCGCCGTTTTGACCCATTCATTGCTGCTGTACGAGGTGCCGCCGCCGGATCTGGCGTGGTTTGCGCAGTGTAAACCGGCCGGGGCGGCCTTGCCGTTGCTCAGCCCGGAGGTGATTGCGGCGGAGAGCGGGCAGCGGTATCTGCGGCTGGTCGAGTTCGATTGCGAGACGAGCTGGGTTTATCCATGGGGCGGGACGGCGAAGGGATTGTACGGTTTTCCGTATGCCATGGTGGCGCCGGAGCGTTTTTGCTGGTCTACGTTGCAGCCCTGTGCGCCTGAACTGCGTGAGCCTTTTGCGGCGCGCCGTCTTGCACCGGCCGCGGTGAGTTTTGTCCATCCGGAGGAAGCGGGGGCGTTGCCCGCTTTGATCCTTTATGAGAAATCGCCGGGATTGCCGGAGATGCCGGAATCCCAGGTGGTATATGCGGCATCGGCGCTGACGCCGCTCACGATGGTGACGGGGAGTGTGGCGGTGACGTTGCCGGTCGCTTTGCAGGAGCCGCTGGATTTTCTGGGGATGAAGGCCTATCGGGAAGAGGGCGCCTGGACGGTGGAGAGCTGGTGGCGGGTGCGGGAAGGCGCTTTTACGCGGCCTTTTTCGATTATGGCGCATGCGTTGACGGAGGGGGGGAATGTGGTGGTGGCCGATGGATTGGGCGTCGATCCGGTGCAACTGCGGGCCGGGGATGTGGTAGTGCAGCGGCATCGATTTATTTTGCCGGAAGGGACGGCTCGATTCTGGCTGCGGACGGGGATCTATTGGCTGGATACGCTGGAGCGCTGGCCGTTGCAGAATGTGCCGGCGGCGGATGCGTTTTTCATCGAAGTAGGGCCGTAGAAAAAGCCATGTTTTTGCGCGCCTTCTGAGGCGCGCAAAAACATAACGCCCCCCTCTTGCTCTTTTCGCATATCTGTTTATAATGTGACTATTCAGTCATGTGACTTAGTAGTCACATTAAGGAGATGTGCGGATGCCAAAACCAACCTTTTTTAATCTCCCCGAAGAGAAGCGGCAGGCTATTTTCGACCTGGCCGTAGAAGAGTTTGCCCTCCATGAGTACAGCGATGTCTCTATTTCCCGGATTGTCGAGCGGGCCGGGATTGCTAAAGGCAGCTTCTACCAATATTTCACCGATAAGAAGGACCTTTTCCTTTACCTCGTCGATTATGCTTTGCAATTGAAGCTGGCGGGGCTCAAAGCCGGCCTTTCCTCGCATCCAGAGAGAGATTTCTTCCTTTATATTCGTGAGCAGCTCGAACAGGGGCTGACTTTCAATCTCAGTCAACCGCAGCTGGATCAGGTTCTCTACCGGGTTTTAAGCGGGACGGCACCCTTTCAAGATGAAAACCTGCAAAGAATGCGGGCGGCCACGGCGGAATATGCTCGTGAGTTGATCGAGTTGGGAATCGCCTCCGGAGCGTTGGATCCCGGGATCAACCGGGAGGCGGCGGCTTTTGTGCTGCGGGCGGTTATCGACGATTTTCCGATCTATTTTTTGAGCCATGCGGGTGTTTCGGCTGAAGGATTGGAGTCGCTCCAGTTGACGGATGAAATCCGTCAGGCGTTGCGGGTCGCTCTTGATGATGTGCTGGCGATTTTGCGAGATGGATTTGGGAAAAGGAGTTGAACTATGTTGATTGCAATCCTGGCCATGGGCAGTCGGGGAGATGTACAGCCGTACGTGGCTTTGGGGGCCGGGCTGGTCCGTGCCGGCCATCGGGTGCGGATTCTGACGCATGAAAATTTCCAGGGGATGGTGCAGAGCGGGGGAATGGAGCTTCGGCCGCTGCGGGGCGATGTGGAACAGTTGCTGAAAGAAGGTCGTTTTCAGGACAGTCTGGAGAAGGGGGATATGATCAAGATCCTCCGGGTCATGCAGGAAGAGACGACTCGCCGGGGACGGGATGGGATTATCGATGCGCTGCCGGCCTGTGAGGGGGCCGAGATGCTGATCGGCGGGATGAGCGCTTTGGGCGGCGGTCTGGCTTTGAGCGAGAAATTCAAGATCCCCTTTGTGCAGGCCTACCCTTTCCCTTTCACACCGACGGGAGCTTTTCCCAGCGTTATGGTCAATACGACCCGGCGATTGCCGGGACCGATCAATTGGATGACGCATGTTTTTGCTCAGCAGATGTTCTGGCAGACTTTGCGAGGGGGCGATCAGGTGGTGCGGAAAGAGGTGTTGGGACTGCCTCAATTGCCTTTGTTGGGGCCTTTCAGCCGGATGGCAAAACAGCGGATGCCGGTGCTTTACGGTTACAGCGAGCAAGTGATTCCCCGGCCGGCCGACTGGCCCGATTATATCGATGTGACCGGATTCTGGTTTCTCGATCCGCCGGCCGATTGGGTGCCGCCGGCCGCTCTGGTGGATTTTTTGCGGGCCGGTCCGCCGCCGGTTTATATCGGGTTCGGCAGCATGAGCAGCCGGGATCCGGAGCAGACGGCAGCTCTGGTGCTGGCGGCGCTGCGGCGGACGGGGCAGCGCGGGGTGATTCAAAGCGGCTGGGGTGGGTTGAAAACGGCCGATCTGCCGGACAATGTTTTTTTGGCGGGGAATTTGTTGCACAGCTGGCTTTTCCCGCAGATGGCGGCGGTGGTGCATCACGGAGGGGTGGGGACGACGGCGGCGGGCTTGCGGGCGGGGGTACCTTCTGTGTTGATCCCGTTCTTTGGCGATCAGCCTTTCTGGGGAAACCGGGTGGCAGCGCTGGGGGTGGGGCCGGCGCCGATTTTGCGGGCTCAATTGACGGAAGAGCGGCTGGCGGCTGCGATCACCCAGGCGGTGTCCGATGAGGCGATGCGGCGCCGGGCGCAGGCATTGGGGAAGCGGATCTGTGCGGAAGATGGGGTGGCCCGGGCGGTGGCTTTTATTGAGAGGCTATGAGGGATATTTTTATTCATATTTTCGCACTGTCAGCGCGAAAATATGAGCTTTTTCCCAGACTAACTGCACAAATCGTATTTTTACGCCCCGGCGAAGCCGGGGCGTAAAAATATCAAAAGGATTTAGCTGATGGGCTGGAATTGCCAGAAGGTGGGATCGGCACTCTCATAGGGCAGTTCGACCTGCCGGAAGTCGGGTGTGAGGGGCGTGTCGGAGCGCAGCGTGTTCCAGCTGTTGACGGCCGGCGAGCCGTAAGCGAACTCTGCACGGCGTTCCTGCGGATCGAAGACCAGGGAGTGCAGGGTGCCGAAGAATTCGGGGTAGTAGTGGCAGCAGAGCCCTTCGGGATAGCGGGTGGAGAGGAGTGTTTTCAGCGTTTCCGCGGTGATCTGCGGGGCGGCGGCTTGCAGGCGGGCCTGGATCAACTGTTCGCGGTGCAGCGAGTTTTGCATGGCGCCCGGGTCGAGCCGGCGTAGTTCGGGGGCGTGGTAGTGGTTGACGGCGATGAGCCAGGGTTCCGGGGAGTTACCATCGAGTTCCTGGATCGCTTTGGCGGCCCCGAATGCTTCGGCGCGGGCGGCATGCCCGGCGGCGTCGGCGAAGAGGAAGATGGGGTTGCCGGCGAAGGGGAAATCGCGGAAGCAATCCAGCGCTTCGGCGACGGTTTTGCAGCGTTCCAGGACGGTGCGGATCAGGGCCCAGAATTGCAGACCTTCCTGGAGCGGGGGGCGCAGGCCGGGCGTAACGCCCATGGGGATGCCGCCGCCGGACATCGTGACGGTGAGGCCGTGCTCGTTCATTCCGTCGACGCGGCCGAAGAGCTGGGCGGAGAAACCCAGATGGGCGTAACTGCCGGTCGGTTGGGTCCAGCAGAGCCGCAGATCGTCCATTTTTTCGCTGAAGTCGTAGTTCCGCCCGACGAGCAGGCGGCCGTCAGCGGTGGCGGCGGGGCCGATAATGAAGTGGCTGCAATGGGCCGGGCGCAGGTAGGTCTGCGCGTAGTAGACCAGCTGATCGGCCGGGATCTGGAGGGTGTCACAGAGGCCGGTGCATTCTTCGACGAGGTTGGGGCAGTGGTGCCGGAGCAGTTCCAGGACGCGGGCGGTGTCGCGATCACCGGGAACCGTCTGGCCCGAGCGGAGATAATCCACGAAGCCGGGAATCCCGGCGATCTGGTGGGCCTGCTGGACGCCGATTTCGTAGGGAGAGCCTCGCAGGGCAGTGATGCTGAAGGGAGCCCGGATGCTTTGCGGTTGGTCTGTCATTGGAATCCTCCTGGTTTGTTTTCGGATATGTCTGCATTGTATCCGGGCCGGGGAGGAAATGCGTTGCATTGCTTGCGTTTCGTTTTGCAATTCTTGCTGGTATTTTCGCACGCCTCGAAGAGGCGTGCGAAAATTTTTCACCGGGGTGGTCGGCATTTGTAGCGTTCCGCAAGGGTTTTTTGTTCGGCTGGATACGACGCGCGGTGCGAAGCAGGGGGAGAGAGTTTTTTATGATTTTATTGGCTCGCTTTTGCTTTTATAAGGGGCGGACGGGGATGCAGATGTCGAGGACGTAACGGCCTTCGGGATGGGTGTCGGGCGTCTGGTAATACTGGTCGTAGCAGGGGAAATCGTCCGGTTGGAAGCCGCTTTCGGGAAGCCAGGTGTGGTAGATCGCTCGATAGGCCAGTTCGATCTCTTCCGGGAGGCAGGTCAAAGAGAAGACGGCGCATTTCAGAGCCGGGATTTCCATGCGACCGATGGTGGGATCGGGGGGCAGGTTTTCCGGCACCGTGATACAGGCATAATAACGGCATTTTTCTTTCGGCGTGATCAGCGGGTCGTCAAGGGAGATGCCGATCACGCGGGTTTGGGGCGTGATCAGATCGCGGGCCTGGGCCCAGCGAAAGAGCCGGTTCCAGGTATTGCAGATCTGGTTGATCGCGTACCCGTTGAAGTTGATCAAATAAGCGATGTGCATGGGGTCTGTCCGGCGGATCTGGGCCTGGAGGGCCGGATAGGTAGCGAGCGGCAGATCGGGCCGGGCTGGAAGGGGGATTTCCAGAGGGCGGCGGGCATACTCACTGGCCGTCACTCCGAAGTGTTTTTTAAAGGAGCGGGAGAAGGTGGCTGAGGAAGAGAAGCCGCAGGTCAGGGCGATTTCAGTGATCGTCAGGGCCGGTGCTTTGAGCAGGCGGTTGGCGGCCCGTTCCAGCCGTATGCGGTTGACGAAGTCCTGGGGGGTCTCGCCGACGGCGCCGGTGAAGATGCGGTGAAAGTGGTAGGGGGAAAAGCAGCCGACCTGGGCCAGTTGTTCCAGGTTTAACGGTTGATCCAGGTTTTGTTGGATAAAAGCTATGACGGCCTGAATCCGGGCCTGATAGAGTTCGCGCGATGAGTTTTCCATAGAGGGAATTATCTCCGGTTTGGAGAAAAAGAGAACTCCGGTTGCTTTCCTGCCGATTCCTTATAAAGTTAGAGGACTCAGAGGAGAGACCCGATTGAGGAGGCGTGTAGATGGGCGATATTTCCAGTGTCCTTTTCGTTTTGGGTAGCTCTATTTTCGATTTTTTGTTTCTGTGCGATTTTTTCCTTTCGCTGGGATGGATTCAACGTTATTGGAAGCAGGCTTTGGTTTTGTCCTCGTTGACGCTGGGGGCTTTTTTTCTGACTCTTTTCGATGGCGGTCTGGATACGAACGATCCCGTGGTTGCAATTGCCATCCTTCAGGTTCTGTTGGGCAGCATCCGTACCGTGGGAGTGTTGATGTTGGGGATGTATTATTGTGCGGCGGCCGGAGTACCCAGTTTTCCATGGCTGTTGCAACTGATCAAGCCCGGGCCCCGGCGAACGCACGTTACTCCTGCGGTCGAGGGTATCGAAGCCGAGGTTGCAACTTCCCCGGAGGATGTTTTTCCTGAAAACTCCCGGCAGGAATTACTCTCTTTTTGGAGCTGGATGTCGATAGGGATTGTGATCCCCATTGTTTACACTGTAATTTTGTTTTTTATTGTGAAACCTGCTCAGGTCGGCGATATGGCGGTCGGCGTTTCTGGGAAGGAGATGCTGGATCAGTACCGGGAACGTTTTTTGCCGTTGGTGGGGTATCTTTTGTTGGGAGTGTTTGACGAAGAATTTATTTTCCGCCTGGGCATCCAGAATTTCTTGCTGGGAAGGTTGCATTGGGATAAGCGGGGGGCCTGGGTGGCGATTGTTTTGACCGCTTTGTTATGGACTTTGGGGCATAGCGGTATATTGACGCCCAATTGGGTCAAGCTGGTGCAGGTTTTTCCGATAGGAATTTTGTGGGGCTGGCTGGCGCACCGTTATGGGGTGGGAACTTCTGTCATGGTTCATGCCGTCTTTAATCTCGTTGTCGCCATTGGAGGGCTTTATCTGAGTTAGATTAATCTGAGCGGGGGCGGCTTTCCAATCTGAGGCGTAAAACGTAAAGATGAAAATTGCCGGGAGGGCTCTGGAAAAGGGCTATGTTTTGGTGCGCATTCTGATGCGCACCAAAACACAAACAAAAAAACCTCTTCTCCCATCCTGCGCGGCGTTTCTCACCGGGAAGGCATCATTTGCGGGGTTCTACAAGGCCGGGCTATTTTCAGGACAGAAGGTCATGCGGGGGGCGGCACCCCGAAGGATGAAAATTCAGCGGAAGTAGACAGCGGCAAGTAGACAGTAGACAGCCTGCGCCGCCGGGGCGGATCTGGAAAAGGGCTGTGATTTCGTGCGCATTCTGATGCGCACGAAATCATCAACAAACAAAGTCTCTCTTCCTATCCGGCGCGTCGTATCTGACCGGGAAAAGATCATTTGCGGGATGTTACAAGGCCGGGGCCATGCCATAAAGGTCTATTTTCAGGACAGACAGCGGATTTTGAGTCAAATGGAAGTGGGGGAGTAAGGCTACGATGGTTGAAATTGGGATTTCTCTGATTGGTGTGACCGGTTTGGTGGCGTTGGAGGGCCGGCTGTGGCGGCGTTGGCGTGGACCGGCCGTCGGTTGGAAGCGGGTGCTGGGCCGTTGGGCGCTGTTGAGTCTGCTAACGACGGCCTTGGTCGGTGCTGGTCTGTGGGAATTGACCAAATCGCGGCAGGTGCAATTGTTCGGTGCTATGGTGAGCCGGGTGGAGACGGATCGGCCTGTCGTCGCTTTGACTTTTGACGACGGACCTACGGAACAATTCACCGGGGAAGTGTTGGAAATCCTGCGGGAAGAAGGCGTTCGGGGGACCTTTTTTTTGACAGGAGGGGAACTTTCGGCGCATCCGGAGCTGGGGCAGCAGATCGTGGCGGACGGGCATGCTCTGGGCAATCATACTTTTCATCATCAACGGATGGTGGCGGTCTCTTATGCGTTTACCCGTGACGAGATCGAACGGACCGATGAACTGATTCGGGCGGCGGGGTATGAGGGAGAGATTTATTTCCGGATGCCCAATTGCCGGCGATTTTTGGTGTTGCCTTACTATTTGCAGCAGACCGGCCGGACAACTTTGTTGTGGGATTCGGAGCCGGAGACGGGAATGCCGGCGGATTTTACGGCGGAGGAGCTGGCGCAAAGGACTCTGGCCGAAGTGCGGCCGGGATCGATCGTTTTGTTACATGTGATGTATGCCAGCCGGGCCGAGACGCGCCGGGCCTTGCCGTTGATCATTCAGGGGTTGAAGGCCCGGGGGTATGAGTTCCTGACGGCTCCCGAGCTGCTGGCGTTGGAAAAGAAATCATAACAGGAGAGTTCTATGGCAAACGATACGGCATTGTTGATCATTGATGTGCAGATGGCGATGTTCAATCCGCAAGAGCCGGTCTATCAGCACGAAGCGTTGATTGAAAAGCTGCGCGATCTCATCGGGCGGGCCCGGGCGGCTGACATTCCGGTGATCTATGTGCAGCATCAGGGGCAGGGAGAAGATCCCTTGCAGCCGGGCCGGCCGGAATGGGAGATCCATTCGGCCATTGCGCCTCAAGAAGGGGAGCCGGTGATTCATAAGATGCATCCGGATTCTTTCCAGGAGACGGAATTGCAGAAAGTTTTGGAGGCGCGGGGGATCAAAAACCTGGTGATGGCCGGGCTGCAGACCGAGTATTGTATGGATACTTCCTGCCGGCGCGCTTACAGCCTGGGTTACAAGGTGACCCTGGTGAAAGACTGTCATAGTACCTGGGATAATGGGATTATTACCGCAGAGCAGATCATTGCTCACCACAACCAGACGTTGGGCGGTTGGTTTGCCCGGCTGAAGACGGCGGCTGAAGTTACTTTCTAGGGAGCGGTCTTTTACAACGAATACGCGCGCCGTTGAAGGCGCGCGTATTCGTTTTCTTTTTTTCAGAGAAAAGGGGTTTTATTTGAACAGGGGGATATCCAGTTTGTTGACCGTGCCGCTGACTCCGTAGCTCGCGACGTTCTCGCAGTTGGTATAGGCGGCGTAGTCGGCGCTGGTCGGTTCCTGATACCCCGTTACCGAGCCTTTGGCATCGATTTGGGGATAGATGGTCGCTCCTTCGGGAATGGCGTATTTGGTTAGATCGATGTGCCCAAAATCTCCCTTGCTGAAGTCTCCAGTCCAATCGGAGTATTTTTCCTCTCCGTTGACTTTCCAGGCGACGCGAAATTTGATGATGGCCCCGGCGTGATTGTATACATCGACATTACCGACCTTTTGCATTTCAATGCTCCTTTTTTATAGAATGGTTAAGATTTAAATGGATGGACGATCGACCGGCCGGGCGGCGCGGTTTACTTGAACAGCTGGATGTTCAGATTGTTGACGGTTTTCTCGGCATAATAGCAGCCGACGTTTTCGGTGTGCGGTTCAAAGATGACATAGTCGTCTTTGCTGGGTTCCTGATCGTTATCGACGGCAGCCTTCGGGTCGATCTGCGGCCAGACCGTCGTGCCGGCGGGAATTCCGCACTCGTTCAAATCGATCCGGTCGTAATCTCCCGAAGAAAAATAGCTCGTCCAATCCGAGTGATGTTTTTCGTCGCCGATTTTCCACATGACGCGAAATTTGAAGGTAACAGCGGCCGAGACATTGTAAATACCGATGACATCAACCTTTTGCATTTCTATTCTCCTTATAAATCTGGAATGATTGAGATTTGAACCATCGAGAATTTGTGAAACCGGACAGAAAAAACAGGATTTCAGGGCGCCTCCTTTTTAATCGGCTTAGAGAGTTGCTCTGGTGGAAAATTTGTTAAGTCGTTGTCTGATTTTGTTTAACTGGTTTTATTGTAGTTGGGGGGCGTTAATCAAGTGTTAAACAGGTGTTAATGGGGGGAAAAGTAGAAAAAATCATCAATCGGGCGCCTGATCTTTGTTCAGGCGCCCGATTGGTTGGAAGCAAAGGACTGGGGGATTATTTTATTGCACGGAAAGAATCCGGGCCCAGTGCGGCCAGATGGGATCGATCTTGACTTTGCCCTGATTGGAGATGGGGAAGGATTCCCCGGGGTTGAGCATATCCCGCAGGACGCGGCCGGCGCCGCCGGGTACAGTCACTTCGAGGGGGGCCGGGTTTTCGGCGGCGTTGAGGGCCACGACCACATAATCTCCTTCAGTCTGACGGGCAAAGGCCAGCTGTTCGGAGTTGACGGCGAGTTGGTGATAGTTGCCGTGGCGCAGGGCCGGTGAATTGCGCCGGATCTCGGCGAGACGGCTGAGGGTCTGGTTCAGTTCGGGCTGGCGGCCGGTCTGTGGGGCGCTGCCCAGGTCGAGCCGGGGGCGCAGGGGGCTGTCGTCGCCCGGTTTTTTGCTGCCTTCCAATCCCCATTCGCTGCCGTAGTAGATCGAAGGGACGCCGGGCATGGTATAGAGCAGGCAGTAGAGCGGATAGAGATGGGCGGGATCTTGTAGTGTGCTGGCCACCCGGTTGACGTCGTGATTGTCGGCAAAGTTGTAGAGCGGCAGCTGGCGGTAGATCCCCCCTTCGCCGAATTGACGGTTGAGCGCGTAGGCGATCTCAAAGTAGTTCTTATCGACCAGGCTGGAGTAGAGCCCTTTGTAGCATTCGTAGTTGGTCACGGAATCCAGCGTTTCCGAGTTGGCCCATTGCCGGTAATCTCCGTGGATGATTTCCCCCAGCAGCCAGAAATCCGGGCGCAGATTGCGCGAGAAGCTGCTCAATTCGCGCAGAAAGCCCATATCCACGCAGTCCGCGGCATCTAACCGCAGTCCATCGATATCGAATTCCCGAACCCACAGGGCGACGGCTTCCAGCAGATGGTTTTTGACGGCCGGATTGTGCAGGTTGAGGCGAACCAGGTCAAAGCAGCCGTTCCAGCCTTCGTAGGCGAAGGAGTCATGGTAGGGGCTCTGGCGGCCGAAGTCCAGGCCCTGGAACCAGTCGCGGTAGGCGGAGTTTTCCCGGTAAGTTTGCAGGTCGCGGAAGGCCCAGAAGTTGCGTCCGACATGGTTGAAAACACCGTCCAGGATGACGCGGATTCCCTGTTGATGCAGGCCGGAGACTACACGGGCGAGCGTTTGACGGTCACCCAGGCGGCGATCGACGTGATAGTAATCGGCGGTGTCGTACCCGTGGGCGGTGGATTCAAAGACGGGGCCGAGATACAGGGCGGTAACTCCCAGGTCGCGCATATGGCCGCTCCAATCGAGGATCTTTTCCAGGCGCGGAACAGCGGGGAGGGAGAAGTCGTTGCGGGCCGGCGCGCCGCAGAATCCCAGCGGGTAAATGTGATAGAAAACCGAATCAAAGGCCCAGTGTGACATGATGTTATCCTCCTGATGGAATGCTTTAGTTTTTATGGGGGGCCTGAAGGCCCGTGATTGTACCGATCGGTACAGAATCGACGCAAAAAAAGGGACGGCTTATGAGAAAATGCCGTGCATGAACTGATGGACCGCCTTGTAGATCAGTTCGTCGTTGAGTTCGATATACCCGTTGAGATAAAGGGCGATGTACGAATTGATCATGCCCAGGAAGGTGGCGGCGTAGGTGCGCTGGCGGTCACGCATATTGCCGTGATCTGCGGCGGCCAGGGCGAAGAGTTCTTCGATGCGTTCCTGTTGTTTATGGTTGATAAAGGCCACGGCTTTGAAGATTTCGCTTTCCGGCGGAGCAAACCAGAGCGCCAATTGCAGGCGGTAGAGCCGGCGATGGTCCTGGACGTAGCGAAAATAGACCCCGACGATGCGATAAAGGTTCAACGTCAGGTCGTGATGGTAGGCAGAGGCCTGTTCGAGCTGGCCATAGAGCTCTTCGAAATGTTCGTTGAGCAGGGTTTTCATCAGTCCGGCTTTGCTGCCGAAGTAATGGTAAAGGGCGGGTTTGGTGGTGCCGGCCGTTTCGACGATTTCCTGGACGCCGACGGCATCGTAGCCGCGGGCGGCAAAGAGTTCGAGGGCGCAATCCAGGATTTTGGCGCGATTATCTGTCATTTTGATTTCATCTGCTTTCGTTTCATCTGGTCGTAATTATACCGATCGGTACAGTTTTGTCAAGTCGGTGCGGCTTGACGGGTGGGGGTTTCCTTCTAGAATGAAATTACATTTTCATTTTGTTTCTCCACACAAAGGACCATTCATGGAATTCAACGACATTGTCATTCAACCTTTCCAACCGGAAGATCAACCACCCGTCAAAGCTTTGATTTTGAAAGGATTGGTCGATCATTGGGGCGTGCTTGATCCTACAAAAAATCCCGATTTAAACGATATTGCGACTACCTATGCGGATGCACTCTTTCTGGTTGCCCGGCAGTCGGGTCAAATTATAGGGACGGGGGCTTTGGTGCCGCGCGGTGACGGTGTGGCGGAGATTGTGCGCATGTCCGTTTCCCGGGAATGTCGCCGGCAGGGAATCGGACGACGGATTTTGCAGCAGCTTTGCGAGGCGGCGCGGGTCCGCGGGTATCGCCGCATTTTTCTGGAGACCACGGAGAGCTGGTCGGATGTGATCGCTTTTTATCTTTCGGCCGGTTTTCATATTACCCATTATCAGGATGGGGATGTCTATTTTGCCCTGGAGCTGGATGCTTGATGTTACCTTTAACCACTTCTTTTGGAATGTTGCGTCCCTGGCGTCTGGAAGATGAAGCGGCGTTGGCGCGGTATGTCGACAATCGGAAGATCTGGCTGAATATGCGGGATGGTTTTTTTCAACCTTTTTCGCTGGAGCGGGTACGGGCTTTTCTGGAAAAGGCTTCCCAGCAAAATCCGGTGACTTATTGCGCGATTGCCACTGAAGAGGAAGCTATTGGGGGGATCGGTATTTCTCTCAATGCCGACGTCCATCGGTTGACCGGCGAGCTGGGATATTGGCTGGCGGAGCCTTATTGGGGACGGGGTATTATGACGGAAAGTGTGCGACTTTTTACGGCGGATGCTTTCGAGCGGCTGGGATTGGTGCGGATTTATGCGGAGCCCTATGTTTCCAACCCGGCTTCGGTGCAGCTGTTGGAGAAGGTGGGTTTTGTTTGTGAAGGCCGGATGCGCGCCAGCGTGATCAAAGACGGCCGGATTTTGGATCAATGGTTGTACGCTTTGGTGCAGATTTCTACAGGATAGGGTCTGTAATTAATTCAGGGAGGGAACTATGGATCGACGCATATTTTTCGTGGGAGTGATCGGTGGTTTTGTCCTGGCAACCATTGTGGAATACCCTCTTCATAATTATTTGCCGGGCCTTTTTTTAATGGAGTGGCCGAAAGCCAATCCTGTTCTGGCCTGGGGACTGATGATCCTGGCGGTGATATTGTTGTTTGGGCTCGGCGCGTTGACGGCGCAAATTTCGGGAATGCGGGGACGGGGAGCCGGTGCTGCATCGGGGGCTCTGGCCGGTCTGGTGGCGGCTTTCGTGGCAGAGGTTTCCTGCGGCGGGGCGGCGGCCGGGGTGTGGGGGATCCGGAGTCTCTTTTCTTCTGAGGTGGCCCCGGATTTTGTTTCGCAACTGACCGTGGCGATTTTGGAGACCCATGCCTGGACCAGTGCGTCGGCCTGGATTGCGGCGGCGGGCGGCGCCGGTCTGGGCGCTTTGGGCGGTTTTCTGGCGAATGCCGATGGGCCTGCCGGGACTCCGGGGCCCTTTTTCTGGTTGAACCTCTCTGTCGTGGGGATTATCTCTTCCGGTGTGACGCTGGTGGTCTCGGCTGTGGTCTTTGTGTTGCTGGCGCCTTCGGTGTTGGCGGCCATGACTTCGATTTACAATGTGGTAGAGCTTTCTCCCTCCCGGTTGCTTTTCTGGCCGATTCTGGTCAGTTTTGCTTTTTTCATCCCCTGGCAAATTGTAGGGTGGCAGTCGTTGACGCGGGTACCGGTGGAAACCCCGCAGGATTACGATACCCGGACTTCTGCTTTATGGATCTATGTACTGGTTCCGTTGATTTTGATTGCCATGTTGGGCGTGATTGTGCCGCATGTGTTGTTGCAGCCGTTTTCAATTGTGGTTTTGTTGATTTCTTTGGGGATATTGATGCTTACCGTGCGGACCGGAATTCAGTTAGGGGCTCAGGCGCGCCCCCGTTTGGGATCGCGTCCGGTGTTGCCGCGCTGGTATGTCTGGCCGGTGGCCATCGGCGGCTTTACGATGATGATTGTAATCTATCTGGGGATTCTCTCGGCTGCTTTTAATCTGTATGGGTTGACCATGCCGTTGCTTTCTTTGATTCAACCTTCGGATCTTGCTTCCGGGAACGTTCCCCTTAACGGGAAGGCGGTGATGGATCTGGTCAATGCCAACTATACTCTCCATCAAACCTTCCTGACTTATGGCGGCGGGATGATTTTGTTGGCCAGTCTGGTTACTTATTTCCTGGCGTCCCTGGTGCGTCAGCGTCAAATCAAGAGCGGGTAAGTATCATCAGCGAAACAGAGGAGAAATCATATGGACCGGCGTATATTTTTTATGGGGGTGGTGGGCGGTTTTTTACTGGCTGCGGTTTTGAAGTATCCGCTGAACGATTTTTTGCCGGGTTTAGTGATTAGCGATTGGCCGCACGGGGATTCTTCTCTGGCGCTGGGGCATTTAATCCTGGGCGGTTTATTGCTGATAGGGATTGGGGCTTTGACGGCTCGCTTGAGTGGATTGCGCGGTCGAGGGCGGGGGGCGACGGCCGGAGCGCTGGCTGGATTGGTGGCTGCCTGGATTGTGGAGATGCTTTGGGGCGGGGCGGCGGCCGGCGTTTGGGGGGCCCATCCCATTCTGATGCATGGATTGAAACCGGCCGCGGATAATACGGAATTTATCCGTCTGATAGGCGAATCTTTGCTCTATTCCCATGGCTGGACCTTCGCTTCGATCTGGATTTCGGCGGCGGTGGGGGCCGGATTGGGGGCTTTGGGTGGGTTTCTGGCCGGCGCCGGAGGTCCTCCGGGAACACCGGGGCCTTTTTTCTGGTTTTATCTTTCGACGTTTGGGATTTTCTGTGCTTCTGCGAATCTGGGGATTGTCGTTACGGTGCTGGGGCGGCTGATTCCCAGCTTGCAGGAGGCGGCTTTGACCTATGGTTATGTGCCTACGATGTCGCCCCAGACGATTTTTACCTGGCCGTTGTTGACCAATTTTGTCTGGTTGATTGTGTGGCAGCTGGTGGCCTGGCGTTCTTTGGTGAGCGTGCCGGTGGAGATTCCCCGGGATCATGCCCGGCGCTTTACGGTGGGAGTCTGTGCGGCTGTTTTTCCCGTGATCGCAGTTCTGGTCATGGCGCTTTTGGGGGGCGGTGCCTTGCTGGATCCGGTCCCGGTGTTGGGAATGGTGTTGGCGGTGGGATTGGCCGGTTTGACTTTTTATTATGCCTGGAAGTTGCATGCGCAACCTTTGCCTCCCGCGATTGAACGTCCTGTACAGCCGCGTTGGGTGGTCTGGCGCACGGCTATCGGTGGTTTCCTGTTGCTGATTTCGATTTATATGGGGACGGTGGGGTCGGCTTTGAATATGGTTATGTTGATCGTCGCTCCGATCAGTTTTTTGACGCCGGGGACTGCGGCGGTTGCGGCATCGGGAATGCAATCGACGAAGGATCTGGTCAATGCAGCTTATATGGCCCATCGATTGTATGTGACTTACGGAGGTGGGTGGGTCTTTATTTTAAGTGTGATATTGTTTGTGGGTTCCTGGTTGATGCGGCGGCAGGAGTTGCGCCGGAAAGGGATGGCCTGAACGTGAGGTCGGGGGCGTGCGAACAGAGTTGCAGGTAGGGATGAGATGACTACGGATAGCGCTTTGCCGTTGGATTTGCCGGGCGCGCCGGATTGTCCGCTCTGTCAGGGGCTGGGCTATGTGCGATTGGATGTTCCGCTGGGCCATCCTCATTTCGGCAAGCTCTTTCCTTGTAAATGCCGGGCTGCGGAGATGCGGCAGCGGCAGATGGCGGCGTTGCAGTTGTTGGGCAATTTGCAGGCTGTGGATCGGATGACCTTTGCCAGTTTCAAGCTGGATCGGGGGGCGGTGGTCGACACGCATCGAACCAGTTTGCAAATGGCCTACGATGGCTGTCGCAGCTACGCGGATCATCCCCGCGGCTGGGTGCTGTTGTTGGGGACTTATGGCTGTGGCAAGACCCATCTGGCTGCGGCGATTGCCAATGTCTGCCTGGAGCGCGGCGTGCCGGTGCTTTTTGTGGCTGTGCCCGATTTGTTGGATGAGTTACGCGCGGCTTTTTCTCCCGACAGCCCGGAATCTTATGAAGAACGTTTTGAGCAGGTGCGCGATACCCCGGTGTTGATTCTGGACGATTTGGGGACGGAAAACGGGACTCCCTGGGCGCAGGAAAAGCTTTTTCAGATCTTTAACTATCGCTATTTGAATCGGTTGCCGACGGTGATTACTTCCAATCATACCCTGGAGGAACTGGATCCGCGTTTGCGTTCCCGTCTGGGGGATGTGGGGTTGGTGCAGATCTATAAGATCCTGGTGGGGGATTATCGCCAGGGAGTGGCGAATATGGCCGGGGTGGATCTGAATTTCTTGCCGTTATGCAGCGATTTGATCTTTCCGGCTTTTGATCTCAGGCAGGGGGAGTTGTCCCGTGAAGAATGTGAAAGCCTGAGTGTGGCCTGGGAGATTTCGGTTAACTATGCGGAACATCCTGAGGGGTGGTTGGTTTTCTCTGGTGGCTATGGTTGCGGTAAGACTCATCTGGCGGCCAGCATTGCCAATGAACAGGTGCGCAAGGGATATGCGGCATTGATGGTGGTGGTGCCGGATCTGCTGGATTATCTGCGCGGCGCTTTCAATCCCAAAAGCTTTGTCTCTTACGATCAGCGATTTGAAGAGATCCGTTGTGCTCCGTTTTTGATTATGGACGATTTGGGGATGGAAAGTTCTACGCCCTGGGCGCAGGAAAAGCTTTTCCAGATCTTTAATTATCGTTATGTGGCCCGGTTGCCGACGGTGATTACCACCTCTCTGGCCCTCGGCGATTTGAATCCCAAGCTGCGCGTGCGATTGCTCGATCCGGCGCATTGTAAAGTGGTGACGATTACCGCTCCTCCTTATCGGGGACGGGTTGCGCCGCCGCCGCCATCGGCACGTAAGAGTACAAAGAGCCCTAAGCCGAAGAATTGATGGCTTGTGTGGTCGGCCCGGAAAACAAGGGGGAAGAAAAAAACATAATTTCGGCGGCTTTCTGAAGCCGCCGAAATTATGAACAAAATAACTCTCTCTGCCCATTCTGCGCGTCGTTTTTTACCAGGAAAGTACCTGCTGCGGGACGAAAAAAACTGTTTCCGGTTCATGCTATGGCCAACCGCGCAGATCGAAAAAAGCCTGTGTTTTTGCGCGCATTCTTATGCGCGCAAAAACACAAATAAAAACTCTCTGTCCATTCTGCGCGTCGTTTTTTACCAGGAAAGTACCTGCTGCGGGACGCTAAAAATGCCGACCACCCGGCCCGGGATTTTCGCTTGATGTGCGAACTTAATTTTTAATAACGAGGCAATTAACCATGGAGAATCCCCTTTTAGTTTTTTCTTTTGCGCTCCTGCCGATTTTGGGTGCGGTTATCGGTTCGATTGTAGCGGCTTTTCGCCCACCCAGTCCGGTAGCCCGTAGCTATATTCAACATACTGCGGCGGGAGTTGTTTTTTCCGTTGTGGCGGTTGAATTGTTGCCCAATATCACTCATCAACGGGCCTTGCTGGAAGTAGCTATCGGATTTACCCTGGGTGTGGCTATTATGTTGGGAATGCGTTATCTAAGCCATATATTGGAAAAGAAACAGGACCCCGCGGAGACCGTGCGCCCGATGGGATTGCTGTTGGGAGTGGGAATCGACATTTTGTTGGACGGTTTTTTGATCGGAGTGAGCTTTGCGGCAGGGGCGAAGGAAGGTTTGTTGTTGACGGTGGCCTTAACGTTGGAAATGATTTCTTTGGGGCTGGCGGTATCGACGGCTTTGGGGAAAACCGATAAAAATCGTATGCGGGTGATCTTAACTTCCTCGTTGCTTTTCCTGACGATTTTAGTGGGTACTGGAATCGGGATCGCGCTGGTACAGTATATTCCCGCTGCGGTGATGGAAGTCGTGCTTTCATTCGGTCTGGCGGCCTTGATGTATCTGGTTACGGAAGAATTGCTGGTTGAGGCGCATCGTGAACCTGAGTCTCCGATGGCTACCGGAATGTTCTTTCTGGGCTTTTTGATTTTCTTGCTGTTAGGGATGATGGAATAATCCGTAAAGGAGATATATGGACGAAATCGTCAGAGCTTTTGATCAAGGGAAACTGCTCAGCGAACGGGGCGAACGGAATGCGGCTGATCTGCCGTGGGAACCGAATCCGCGATTCCCTGGTGTCTCGTTGAAACATTTGCTTACAGGTGCCGATACGGGAGGGCGTTTCAGCGTGCATCTCGTTCGGGTCGAAGCCGGGCATGAGATCGGATTGCATATCCATGCGACTCAGTTCGAACTCCATGAGGTGCTTTCGGGCCGGGGGTGGTGTGAATTTATGGGACAACGGATCCCTTATAGCCCGGGGCGTTGTCTGGTAGTTCCTGAAGGCGTCGAACATCGGGTGGTCGCGGATGCAGAAGGCGATCTTTACCTTTCGGCCACCTTTGTCCCGCCGCTTAAATAATCGGGCAGCGTAAGCAATTTTTGGGCGCGCATAACTTCTGGGATCAAGGGTGGCCACATCGGGCCGCCCCTACAAACGGCCCTGTAAAACCATTTCCGTTAAAACATCCCGGGCGTGTCCCATCCCTTATGCGCGCTAACAAAAAACTCTCTCTCCCCATTCCGGGCGTCGCATCTTACGGGAAAAATGTCTTGTGCGGACGTTAAATGGATAGCGATTGCCTGGAAACGCGAGAAAAAAAACTGTGTTTTGGTGCGCATTCTGATGCGCGCCAAAACACAAACAAAAAAACTCTCTTTCCCCATCCTG
>CAZCTC010000093.1:0-28329 GCA_964501335.1 uncultured Anaerolineales bacterium
CAAGTTCTCTCGCCCTTTTCTTTTATCTAAATCCGAGTTCAGAAAGCCGCCGAAATTATGGGCTTTTTTTGTGGGGGATCTATGGATGTTAAAGCCATTGTCACGGTTCCGCCGTATGCGACTTTTCTGAACGATGTGGCCCGGCATCCAATCGTGTCGGGATTGCGCCTGAACACGGTCATGCCGTTGAAAAACGGGCCGGCCGAGGCGTTGGAACGGCTGGCCGGATTGGGTAAGCCGCTCTGGGTGGACCTGAAAGGGCGCCAGCTGCGGGTGGTGGGTGCTGCGATTCCCCCTTATACCGAAGTTTTCCTCAGCCATCGCCTCCAGGTCGATACCCCGGTTGAAGCTTTTTTCTCCGACGGTGAAGAATGCGTGCAGGTGGCGGCGGTGGACGGCAACCGGTTGATCTTGCAGGACGGGCCGCGCCGGCTGGTGGGGCCGGGTGAATCGGTCAACATTATCCATCCTTCCTTGCAGATTGAGGGGACGCTCACGGAGACCGATTACGCCTATCTGGCGGCGATGCAGACGATGGGGCTTAAGAAGGTGATGATCTCGTTTGTCGAGTCGCCGGCGGATGCCGATGAGGTGCGGGCGCTGTTGCCGGGGGCTGAAATTGTATTGAAGATTGAATCGCAGAAAGGTCTGGCCTATGCCCGGCAGCATCGGGCGACGCAGGGGCGATTGATGGCGGCCCGCGGCGATCTCTATGTGGAGGTTTTGCGGCCCCATCTGATCCTGCGGGCGGTGCGGGATGTGATCCGGGCCGATCCCGATGCGATTGTGGCCAGCCGGATTTTCGATTCGCTGGCCCGGACTCCGGTGCCGGATTGTGCGGATATCGGCGATGTGGGCTTTTTGCTTTCTTTGGGGTACCGGACCTTTATGCTGGGCGATCAGGTCTGTTTGCGCAAGGATACGGTTCTCGAAGCGCTCAATTTGTTGGAAGCCGTAGCCGGGCAGTTCCCATGAAAATTGCACTGGCGCAGGTGAATGCCTGCATTGGGGATCTGGCGGGGAATGTGGAACGCTGTGAGGCGGCAATCGAGTCGGCGCGGCGGGCCGGGGCAGAGCTGGTAATTCTGCCGGAGATGGTCATTCCGGGCTATCCTCCCCGGGATATCCTTTGTGATGCCAGTTTTGTGGAAGCAGTGCAGGCGGCGACGGCCGATCTGGCGGAGCGTTGTGCGGGCGGGCCGCCGGCGATTGTGGGGACGGTGATGCCGGGGGGAGCGGTAACCCTTAACCATCCGGGGTTGTTCAATGCGGCGGTGCTGTTGGAGGGGGGGACGGTGAAGCTGGTAGCGGCGAAACGGCTGCTGCCGGCTTACGATGTCTTCTTCGAGCCGCGCTGGTTTGCGCCGGGGCCGCCGCTGCCGCCGGTCACCATCGGAGCGCGGCGGATCGGGGTCCTGATTTGTGAGGATCTCTGGGATGAACATTATCCCCTTCATCCGCCGGCAGATTTGCTGGCGGCCGGGGCGGATTTGTTGATCTGTATTTCGGCTTCCCCTTATCGCCAGGGCGTTTTGGCGCAGCGGCTCTACTATGCCCGACGGCCGGGCGTGCCTCTGATCTATGTGAATCTCTGTGGGGCCAACGATGAGTTGATCTTCGACGGGCGCAGTTTTGCGCTCAATGCGAAGGGCGAGTTGTTGGCCGAACTGGCGGGCTTCCGTGAAGAGGTGCAGGTGGTGGAGCTGGAGGCGGCCGGGCCGATCGCCCCGGCGGAGGTCGAACCGGAGGCGGAGTTGTTCCAGGCTTTGGTGCTGGGCGTGCGCGATTTTGTACATAAGAACGGCATGGACCGCGCGGTGTTGGGATTGTCGGGGGGCATCGATTCGGCGCTGGTGGCGATCCTGGCGGCGGAGGCGTTGGGGCCGGAGCATGTCACGGCTGTGGCGATTCCGTCGCGCTATTCCGATCCGCGTTCGACGGAGTGCGCCCGTGAGCTGACCGTGGCTTTCGGCATCCAGTTTGAGGTGCTGCCGTTGGAGGGGCTGCATGTGGCGGCTGAGGCGGCGTTGGGAGATCTCCTGACCTTGGGGACGGCTGCGGAGAACGTTCAGGCCCGGCTGCGGGCGTTGATCCTGATGGCCTTTGTCAACCGTCACGGCGGGCTGCTGTTGAATACCAGCAACAAGACCGAACTGGCTTTGGGGTACAGTACGTTGTACGGGGATATGGCCGGCACCCTGGCTCCGATTGCCGATCTGACCAAGCCGGAGGTCTATGCGCTGGCCTATTGGATTCAGAGGACGCGGGGGAGCATTCCGGCTTTTATTTTGGAGCGGCCGCCTTCGGCGGAGCTAAAGCCGGATCAGGTCGATCCTTTTGATTATCCTAAAGTCGCGCCGGCGGTGGAGCGGCTGGTGCAGGAAAATCGCAGCAATGCGGCGCTGCGGCGCTCGGAGCACAAGCGCTGGTTGATGGGGGTGGTGCTGAAGGTCAGTGAGAAGGCTTTCGGCACCGGGCGGATGATTCCAATCACTCGGAAGTAGACAGCAGACAGCCGGTGTCGCCAGGGCGGCTCTGAAAAAGCCTGTATTTTGGGGCACATTCTGATGCGCCCCAAAATATAAACAAAAAACTCTCTGTCTGCTTCGCACCGCGCGGCGTATTTTACGGGGAAAGGATCATTTGCGGGACGCTAAAAGGTGAAAAAGAGATTTCACCGCGGAGCGCGCAGAGATCACAGAGAAGAAGAGAGGAGTTTTCTCTAAATTCTTCTCTGTGTCCTCGGTGTCTCTGTGGTGGATCTTTTTCCGGTTATTTTCAAGATAGACAGGGGGGCTGTATGCCGTTTTCAGGGATGATTTTCGATTTCAACGGGGTGCTCTGGTGGGACAGCGCCCTTCAAGAGACTTCGTGGAAACGTTTTTCGGCCGAACTGCGCGGCACGGCTCTTACTGATGCCGAAATTGCTTTGCACGTTCACGGCCGCAACAACCGGCACACGCTGGAATATCTTACCGGGCGGTCACTGGGGGCGGAGGAAGTGGAGCAACTGACGGAGCAGAAGGAGACCCTCTATCGTCGGATGTGTCTGGATCTGGGGCCGGAGTTTTGTCTGCCGGTGGGGGCGGTTGAATTATTGGACTGGTTGGTGGCCCATGAAATTCCGCGGACGATTGCGACGGCTTCAGGTGAGCGGAATGTGGAATTTTTTGCCCAACATTTACAACTGGCCCGCTGGTTTGATATGGACCGGGTGGTCCTGGATGACGGAAAGCGTCCGGGGAAACCGGCTCCCGATATTTATCTCCAGGCAGCCCGGAATTTGGGGCTGACGCCCGGGCAATGTGTGGTGTTGGAGGATTCTTTTTCCGGCATTCAGGCGGCGCACGCGGCGGGGATCGGGTATATTGCGGCGCTGGCGTCGACGCATCCTTCGGAGGAGCTGGCGGCGCTGCCCGGGGTGGATGTGGTGATCGAGGGATTGTCCGAGCTGCCGGTGGCGGCCTTGTTTTAAGATTTGAAGCTGTTTTCGCGCGCTTTCCGAAGCGCGCGAAAACAGCCTTTTTATTTCCAGGGGAGATGGTCGAGGTCGACGTTGCCGCCGGAGAGGATCACGCCGACGCGCCGGCCGTGGAAGCGGTCGGGATGTTCAAAGAGTGCGGCGACCGGTACGGCGGAGGAGGGTTCGATGATGATCTTCATCCGTTCCCAAACGAGCCGCATGGCTTTGATGATGCCGGCTTCGGTGACCGTCAGGATTTCGGAGACATGCTCGCGGATGATGGGGAAGTTCAGATCCCCCAAATTGGTGCGCAGGCCGTCGGCGATGGTTTGGGGATGCTCGGAAAGGTAGATCCGGCCGTCGCGGAAGGAGCGGGCAGCATCGTCGGCCTGTTCCGGCTCGGCGGCGATCACTTTGATCGGGGTGGGCCGGCCGGAGGCGGCCAGCGCGGTGCCGGCGAGCAGGCCGCCGCCGCCGACGGGGGTGAGGAGGATCTCCAGGGGGACCGGCGTTGCGGCGATCAATTCCAGGGCGGCGGTGCCCTGGCCGGCGATGACGTGGAAATTATTGGAGGGATGGATGAAGGTGGCTCCGGTGGCGGCGAGGATTTCGTCCAGCCGACGTTCGCGATCTTGAGGCAATGAGCCGGAGGTGACGATTTGAGCGCCGTAGCCGGCCACGGCGGCTCGTTTCACCGGCGGGGCATCTTCGGGCATGACAACGATAGCCGGAATGCCGCGTAAGGCGGCAGCGTAGGCCAGAGCGGCGCCGTGGTTGCCGGAGGAGTGGGTGATGACGCCGCGGCGGGCAGCGGCCTCTTCGAGGGCGAAGACGGCATTGCAGGCGCCGCGGGCTTTAAAGGCGCCCACTTTTTGAAAGCATTCCGGTTTGAAATAGAGTTCTGCGCCGGTCATCCGGTTGAGGGTTTGGGAAGTGATGAGGGTGGGGTGGTGGATATAGGGCAGGATGCGGGCTGCGGCTGCGGTCACATCGGCGAATGTGGGAAGCATGGGACCTCCTGGGAGTAGACAGTAGCGAATTTTTACATCAAAATTCCAGATTTGCCAGCGAGATGCCGGAGCCGCTATCTGGGCGGTTAGCCCGAAAAAGCGGAAGAAAAAAACAGCCTGTACGGTTAACCTGGAAAATGTGAGAGAAAAAAGCATATGTTTTCGCGGGCTCTGAAGCCCGCGAAAACATAACAAAAAAATATCTTCCCCCCATCCAGCGCGTCGCTTTCTGCCGAAAAAAGACTGTTGCGGGATGCTAAAAATGAGGTAACCATGGGAGCTTCGGAAATTCAGGAGTCGGTTGTGTTGCGCCATCGCTCGGTCGAGCCGCAGGATCTGGCGTTGATTTGTTCTTTTCCTCAGACGCCGCAGGAACTCTTTTTTATGTTCCCGCGGGCTACATTTCCGTTGACGGAAGCTCAGCTTGAGGCAGCAGTGGCTCAGCGGTTTGAGTCGACGGTGGTGTTGTGTCAGGATGAAGTGTGCGGCTTTGCCAATTTTTATGAATATGAGCCCGGACAGAGTTGTTCGATCGGCAATGTGATTGTAGATCCACGGGTGCGGGGCAAAGGGGTGGGGGCTTATTTGATCCGGACGATGGCGGAGACGGCTTTTGTGAAATATGCGGTGCCGCAGGTGAAGTTGAGCTGTTTTGTGGAAAATATTCCGGCGTTGCTGCTCTATACGCGGTTGGGATTCAAGCCGGTGCGGATTGAGGAGCGGAAGAATTGGGATGGACGCCGGACGGCTTCGGTGCAGATGGTGTGGGAGAGATGATTCTTGTTTATATTTTCATGCGCCGCCCCCTTTGGAGTCGGCGCATGAAAATATAGATCTTTTATTAAGGAGGCGCTTTATGGTGAACAAGGGGGTGCTGGCTCTGGCGGGGATTGTGGGGGCGTGTGCGGTGGGGATCGGGGTGCTGGCCCGGCAGCCTGCTTTTACGCCTCCGATTAAGGATGAAAATGGGCAGGCGGTTCCGGATAGTCTGGCCAGTCTGGAAAAAGTTTACCTCGGCGGTGCCGAGCAGTGGATCTTGATCCGGGGATGGAAGGCTTCCAATCCGGTGCTTCTTTTTGTCCATGGGGGCCCCGGCGCGGCGGAGATGCCTTATTTGACGCCGGTGATCGGGGAGCTGGAAAAACATTTCGTCGTCGTGATCTGGGATCAACGCGGGGCGGGGAAATCATTCCCGGCCGGTCAGGCGATCTCGAAGATGAAGATTTCGCAGTTTGTTTCCGATGCCTGCGAATTGACCCGGTTGCTTTGCGAGCGGTTCCAGCAGAAGAAGATCTATCTGGTGGGCAGTTCCTGGGGCAGTGTGGTAGGCGTGCTGACCATGCAGAAGTGTCCGGAGCTGTACCATGCCTATGTGGGAGCCGGGCAGGTGGTTTACATGCAGGAGAATGAACGAATTTCTTATGAATGGGTTTTATCCCAGGCGCGAGAGAAGGGGGATGCAGCTACCATCCGGCAACTGGAGCAGATCGGACCGCCGCCTTACACGGGAGACTGGAAGCGTAAATTGTTGGCGGAGCGCCGTCTGCTGGAGGCCTATGGCGGGGAAGTGTACGGCAGCCCGACCGGTGCGATGGGGATGTTGATGAAGTCGTTGTTGCTGTCGACGGAATACACGCTGGAGGAAAAGCTCAACTATGCGCGGGGGGCGTTCAACTCTCTGGCTCTTTTATGGCCGCATGTGATGGCGATCAATTTCCTGGAACAGGCGCCCAAACTGGAGGTTCCGGTTTATTTCGCCTCCGGCCGGCACGATTACGAGACGCCTTTTGAGCTGGTGGAACGGTATTATCAGGTGCTGGAGGCTCCGTATAAGGAGATGGTCTGGTTTGAGGATTCGGCGCATATGCCGGCGGTGGAAGAGCCGGCGAAGTTCAGCGCGTTTTTGGTCGAGAAGGTGCGGCAGCACAGTTGAGGTTTTCAGCGTCCCGCAACAGGTGTTGACCCGGTAAAAGGCGACACGCTGGATGGGCAGAGAGAATTACTTTTATTTATGTTTTCGGCGGCTTCAGAAAGCCGCCGAAAACATGGTTTTTCTTTCTTTTGTTTTGCGGGCTAACCGCACAGGTTGTTTTTTGTTATTGTTCGCTGCGGTTGATGGTGACGGGATGCCCGCGCATGCGGCAGCGCTGCATTTTGCGCAGCACGCGCTCGGCGTGCATTTCCGAAACATCCACGAAGGTCCGCTGTTGTTGAATGTCGATGGCGCCGATCGCACCGCCGGGGATGCCGGCTTCACTGGCAATCGCACCGACTACATCGCCGGGGCGAATCCCATGGGCTTTGCCGACGCTCATTGCCAGCCGGACCATGCCCGTTTCCTGGCGGTCGTTGCGGCGCTGATTGCTGGGGCGGGGGGCTCCATTGTCACGGCTGCGCTGCGGGCCTTTGCCGCGGCTCAGTTGCAGTTCGCTCACCGGCTCGATGGGGCGATGTTGTTCTTCGGAGCGAGCCATGCGGAAGGCGGCGGCGGCGATTTCTTCGACGCTGAAACCGTCATCGCAGAGGCGCTCTACCAGTGTGGCGGTTTGGGTTTCCACGCGTTCCAGCTCGGCCCGCACTTTTTGCAGGAATTGATTCTCGCGGTAGGCGATAATCTCTTCCGTGGTGGGCAGCTGAGCCTTGACGATGGGCTGCATGGTGTAGCCTTCGATATCCTGCAGCGAGTGCCGTTCGGGCGGCGTGATCAGGGTCAAGGCGACGCCGGTTTTCCCGGCACGGCCCGTGCGGCCGATCCGATGGACGTAGGCTTCGGGATCCAGCGGGATGTCGAAGTTGATGACATGGGAGATGTCGTCGATGTCCAGGCCGCGGGCGGCGACATCGGTGGCGACCAGGATATTGACATGGCCCTGGCGGAAGCGGTTCAAGGCGGCCTCGCGGGCGGCCTGTCCCAGATCGCCGTGCAGCGCTTCGGCATGTTGACCGCGAGCGTTCAAGGTTTCGGCGAGTTTGGCCGCGCGGACCTTGGTGCGGGCGAAGATCAGGGCGCTGGTGACGTTTTCCATTTCCAGCAGCCGGTTCAGGGCCGGCAGTTTATCGTTTTCATTGATCAGATAATAGCGTTGTTCGGTCTGGGCCACCGTCATTTGTTTGGAGGGGATGATGACCGATTCCGGATTGTGCATATAGCGATCGGCCAGCCGGCGAATGGGGGCCGGCATGGTAGCGGAGAAGAGGGCGGTCTGGCGGGTGGCGGGCGTTTCTTTGAGGATGGATTCGATATCGTCCACAAAGCCCATGCTCAGCATTTCGTCGGCTTCATCGAGCACCAGATAGCGCACTTCGTTGAGATTCAGGACGCCTTTGCGGATCAGATCCAGCATGCGGCCCGGGGTACCGACCACGATCTGGACGCCGTATCGGAGCCGGTAGATCTGGCGTTCGTAGGCCTGACCGCCGTAGACGGCGAGGACGCGCACACCCTGGTATTTGCCGTAGTCGTGGATGGCTTCCGCGACCTGCATGGCCAGTTCCCGGGTGGGGGTGACGACGAGTCCCTGAATGGAGGAATTGTTGGCTTCCAATCCGTGGAGCATGGGCAGGGCGAAGGCGGCGGTTTTGCCGGTGCCGGTTTGGGCCTGACCCAGGACATCACGTCCGGATAAAAGGGCGGGAATGGCGCTGTTTTGAATGGGGGTGGGGGTTTCGTAGCCCAGTTCTTTGACGGCCTGCAACACCTGCGGCGCGAGGCCGAAGTTCTCAAAAGCTGACATTATGGATACTCCTTGTAGTTTGTCCCGATAAGGTCGATGGATCGGACGGGGTTTCCGTCTTTCCATAGCGCGGTTTGTGCCTTATTAAGGCGCCCCAGAAGCACTGCGACAAACTAAACAAGTCCGCATCCAGTGTTCAATACACGGTCAGCCGTGTGAAAAAATCAAACCGGGCCTGAGATCCATCAAAAGAGGCCTTGCCAACACTGTGGTAAGGCCTCTCAGCACTTTATCAGAGTTGATATCTGGCGTTTGACGCCAGGGCCGGATTATACTATGGTCTTGCGAGAAATGCAAGCGGCTTTTTTTACATCCCGCCCAGGGCTTTTGTTGGGTTCGAAACGACGCGCGGGATGCTACGCGAGGGAGAAATTTTTTATTTATGTTTTCGCGGGCTTTCTGAAGCCCGCGAAAACATGGTTTTTTCTTTGGTTTGTTTTGTGGGTCAATTGCCCAGGCGGCTTTATTTTACCAGGCGGATGCCGAGGCTGTTGAGCGCCTGCGTCAGGCCGGTCTGGAGATCGCGCACGGTTTCGAGGTTGGACCAATCGATTCCCAGATCGACCACGGCTTCGGCCACTGCATCGGAGACGCCGGTAATGATGATGCGGGCGCCCTTGAGGCGGGCGGTCTGGATGGTTTTATTGAGATGAGAGGCGACGCCGCTGTCTACAATCGGGACACCGGTGATATCCAGGATGACGACTTTAGCGCGATACTGGCCGATGCCTTGCAGCAGTGCGCGGGTGAGATCTTTGGCGCGGAGCGAGTCAATGCTGCCGATCAGCGGCATGACGATGATCTGTTCCATCAAGGGGATGATGGGAGTGGTCAGTTCTTTGAGGGCGTTTTGTTGGGCCAGAATGATCTCTTCTTGCAGTCGGGCCTGAGCGGCTTCGATTTCTTTTTGTTGTCGGATATCCCGCATGACGGTTCCATAGCCGATGAGTTTGCCGGTGGAATCCCGCAGGATGGTGGTCAATTGGGAAACCGGGATTGGGGATCCGTTGATGTTTTGTACTGCCCCTTCCCAGACATGGAAGCCTTTTTCTTTGACGATATCGAGATGGTTTTTTCTCAGGCTGGCATAGAGTTCCGGGGGATGGACATCGGCGATTGTCATTTGAGTGTAATCCTGTCCGGTGCGTCCCATCATGGCCATCCCAGCCGGATTGACGTAGATGATATGGCTTTCCATGTCGGCGGCGGCGACCAGATCGGTGGTGTTTTCGACGATGGTGCTGAGCAGGTTGAGCCGGGCCAGCAATTGTTCTCGTTCAGTGTCGGCCTGTTTTTGTTCTGTAATATCCCAGAACATTCCCAGCACACTGGTGACCCGGCCCTGTTCGTCTCGAATGGGCAATTTAATGGTGTGAATCCAGTGTTGCCGGCCCTCAAGCATATAAGGTTCTTCTACATCTTTGTCCTCGCCGCTGTTCAGGACGGCTTTGTCGTCGGCGCGATATTGATCGGCCAGTTCTGTGGGATGGAAATCGTAATCGGTTTTTCCAGCGATTTCTGCGGGGGTAATTCCAAGGTCTTGAGCGTAAAGCTCGTTACAGGAGATGTAGACCAGGTCGCGATTTTTGATAAAGACGCGCTGCGTCAGACTGTGGGATGGAAGAGGTGTGCCATTGATTGATGTTGACATGTTTCCTCCCTGGAGATCGCAGAATGGAAAATGGATAAGGATTCTAATTTCAATAGTAGTGGTTTTAGTAGTTTTGGCAAGTGGGGCTTTGGCAAATTTCGTTAATATGCTAAACTGAGTCCCGGCAATTAATAGACGGAGTATAACCAATGAAGCGACGGGAAAAAACTGCCGATCGGGCCCGGGATCAACAGACACAACGAGAGTTGGAAGCTTTGCGCCAGCAGCTCAACAATAAAGAGACTCAGCTCAGCAGTCTCCGTCAACAGTTGGATCGCGATTGGGGCCAGCTGGGAAATATGAGCGGCTGGAGTGCGTCGGATATCAAGGCGCGCCTGCTGGATGAGGCGGAACGCGCCCGGGCGGAAGCCGAACGGGCCCGGGCTGAGGCCGAACGACATGCCGAAGATCTGGAACAGACGCGCCGCGGGTTGAAGAAGGCTTATCGGGCGCTGGCACGCCGCAATACCCAGCTGGAAACTTCGGCTGAGGTGGCGCGCGAGGCGGCCGGAATCTTGAATGTGCGCAAGCTGCTTGAAACCACGGTCCATCTGATTTCCGAGCGTTTTGGATTTTATCAGGCGGCGGTTTTTTTGATGGATGAGACCGGGCGCCAGGCTGTTTTACAGGCGATGGCCGGCGTCGGCAATCCCGGCGGCTTGAACTATGGAGATCGCCTGCCGATCGGTGAGGCGGGCGGTCTGGTGGGGTGGGTGGCGCAAACGGGTGGGGCCAGCGTGCGGGTGGCCCCGGAAGAACCCCCCGTTCAAATTGGACAGCCGTTGGGGATCCTGGTCCCGCAGTCGGAGGTGGCGCTGCCGTTAAAAGTGCGGGATCGGATGATCGGGGTGCTGGATGTCTGTTCGATGGATGCCGATGCCTTTACGGATGAGGAAGTTTCCATTCTGCAGACCCTGGCCGATCAGGTGGGCGTGGCGGTAGAGAATGCCCGGCTTTTCGAGCAGATCAAACGTCACAGCCGGCAGCTATTGACTGCGGCGGAGATTTCCAAATCGGCGATGACCCGGCTGGATCCGGAAGAGCTGATGCGTTATGCCGTCGAGTTGATCCGGGATGGGTTTGATCTTTATTATGTGGGGCTTTTTCTGGTCGATGAGACGGGGGCCTATGCCTTGCTCCAGGCCGGCAGCGGGCGGAGTGCGGATATTTGCCCGGGGAGCGGTTGTAAGACGCCTTTGACCTCTACCTGCGGGGTTTCCCGCAGCATTCGGTCGCGGACGGCGGTCCTTAATTTCGAGATGACGCCCTGTACGCTTTCTGAAACCCGTTCTGAAATGGTCCTGCCGCTGATCACCTGGGACAAAGCGATCGGCGCTTTGACCATCCAGAGCACGGCGGAAAATGCCTTTGCCGAGCACGATGTGTTGGTTTTCCAGACGATGGCGGATCAGATTGCGATTGCGCTGGAGAATGCCCGTCTGTTTAAGGAAGCCCATGATGCGCGTCGGCTGGCGCGGCAGGCTCAGGAGGCGGCGGAAGCGGCCAATCAGGCCAAGAGCGTTTTTCTGGCCAATATGAGCCATGAGCTGCGCACTCCTTTGAATGCTATTTTGGGATTTACTCAGTTGATGGGGCGTGATCCCGATCTCACGGTGGGACAGCGGGAAAATGTAGAGACGATCAGCCGCAGCGGCACCCATTTGCTCTCTTTGATCAACGATGTGTTGGAGATGTCGAAGATCGAGGCCGGGCGGACGACGCTGGCGGAGCAGAATTTTGATTTGCATCGGCTGCTGGATGAACTGGCGACGATGTTCCGGTTGCGGGCGGCCGATAAATCCCTGGAACTCAATTTCGAGGGGGCGTCTGAAGTGCCGCGGTATGTGCGGACCGATGAGAGCAAAATGCGCCAGATTTTGATCAATCTGCTGGGAAATGCGGTTAAGTTCACTTCTGACGGCAGTGTGATTTTGCGGGTGGCCAGCCGGCATGACGGACTTTCGCTGGAGCCGCGCGTCTGGCTGCATTTCGAGGTCGAGGATACCGGGCCGGGCATTGCAGAACGCGAGCAGAATGTGATTTTCGAGCCGTTTGTCCAGGCCGGGAACGATCAGCGTTATGTCGACGGGACCGGGTTGGGCCTGCCGATCAGCCGGCAGTTTGCCCGGTTGATGGGGGGAGAGATCGGAGTCCAGAGCGAAGTAGGGCGGGGCAGTCTCTTCTTCTGCGATTTGCCGGTGCAGGTGGTCGGGGCGGCGGATGTCGTCACGGCCCAGCTGGAGCGCGAGGTGATCGGGCTGGAGCCGGGGCAGGCTGCTCCTGACGGCGGGCCCTATCGCATTCTGGTGGTGGAAGATCGCGAGGCCAATCGACGGCTGCTGGTGGAATTGCTGGCTTCGGTGGGATTGCCGCCGGAAGGATTTGCGGTCCAGTCGGCCAATAACGGCAGGGAAGCGCTGGAGATCTGGCAGATCTGGCAGCCGCATTTGATCTGGATGGATATGCGGATGCCGGTGATGGACGGCTATGAAGCGACCCGGCAGATTAAAGCGGCGTTGAACGGCCCCACGCCGGTGATCATCGCCCTGACGGCCAGCGCTTTCGAGGAGGATCGCCAGCGGATTTTCGAAGTGGGTTGTGATGATTTTGTCCGCAAACCTTTCCGCAGCGCCGAGATTTTCGAAAAGATCGCTCAACATCTGGGCGTGCGCTATCGTTATGAAGCTCCGGCGGAAGTGCGTTCAGCCGGGAGCACGATGGTGGGGCCGGTCAATTTGGGGGCTTTGCCGGCGGAGCTGCTGGCCCGTCTGGAGAAGGCCGCCGTTGAGACGGATCTGTTGATGATTTCGGACGCGATCGATGCGGCGCAGGGGTATGATGCGGCGGCTGCCGAAACGCTTTCCCGGTTAGCGGATAATTTTGAATATCAGAAGATTGTCTCGCTGATTCAACAGACGCGGACGGTTCAGGGGTAGAAGAAAAGCTCACCTCGCGACAAATTTTGGCTTACGGAAACGGAAAAGAATTCACCGCAGAGGTCGCTGAGAACGCAGAGCAGATATATTTTGAATTTTTCTCTGGGGTTCTCTGCATCTTGGCGGTGAGTATTGTCAGTAGCCCTTAAGGGCGGGGGATAGAAGGATGGAAAAGCCGGTCGAAGCACTCAAAGCCAGTATTCTGGTCGTCGATGATACCAAAGCCAATCTACGTTTTCTGGCGGAAATCTTGACTCAGCAGGGTTATGCCGTGCGCCCCGCCATTGACGGTCCTACGGCTCTGACTTCAGTCCGGGCCCGCCCGCCGGATCTTATCTTGCTCGATATCATGATGCCCCAGATGGATGGGTACGAAGTCTGCCAGCAGTTGAAAGCCGATCCTTTGACCCATGACATCCCTGTGATTTTCCTCAGCGCGCTCAACGAAGTCAGCGACAAAGTGAAGGCCTTTGAAATGGGCGGGGTGGATTATATTACCAAACCGTTCCAGGTTGAAGAAGTGCTGGCACGCGTGGGAACCCATCTGGCGCTGCGCAATTTGCAACGGCGGCTGGAAGAGAAAAACGACGAGTTGCGGTGTGAGATTACCGAACGGGAGCGGGCGCAGCGGGAACTGTTGCAATATGCGGCCGAGCTGGAAGCCAGCAATTCTGAGCTGGATGCTTTTGCACACACCGTGGCGCACGATCTTAAAAATCCGTTGACGGCGCTGATCGGGTTCAGTTCTCTGCTGGAACGGCGGTTCGATCGGTTGCCGCCGGAGATTGTGCGCGATCGGTTGGGGCAGGTGACTCAGACGGCTTACAAGATGACCCGGATTGTGAATGAGTTGTTGTTGCTGGCCCGGGTGCGGCAGATGGATGAAGTGGACACGGGGCCTTTGGGGATGTCGGAGATCGTCTCTGAGGTATTGAACCGTTTTGAGGAGCAGATCCAGGAGACGCAGGCTTCGATCAATATTTCGGATTCCTGGCCGAGGGCGGTCGGGTATGGGCCGTGGGTGGAAGAAGTCTGGGTCAATTATGTCAGCAATGCGCTCAAGTATGGGGGGACGCCGCCCCGGCTGGAGCTGGGGTGGGATGAGGGCGGCGAGCGGTCGCATCTCCGGTTTTGGGTGCGGGATTACGGCCCCGGACTCTCTCCGACGCAACAGCAACAGCTTTTTACTCAGTTTACCCGGCTGCATGAGATGCGTGTCGAAGGGCATGGGCTGGGGCTTTCCATTGTGCGGCGGATTGTGGAGAAGTTGGGCGGTTCGGTTGGGGTGGAAGGCGATGTCGGGGTGGGGTGTACTTTCTGGTTCAGCCTGCCTCCGGCGGAGAATTGAGGTTTTGCGATCTGTGCGGTTAATCTGGGAAAAAACGTAGTACCACATAATTCACTCAGATTTCACCGCAAAGGCGCCGAGGATGCAAAAAAAGTACATGTTTTCGCGGGTGAGCGCAAACAAAAAACTGACCTGTGGGGTTAATCGGGGAAAAAAGCCCGTATTTTCGGCGGCTTTCTGAAGCCGCCGAAAATACGAATAAAAATAACGCTTTCCCCATCCAGCGCGGCGCTTTTTACCGGGAAAACACCTGTTGCGGGGCATAAGAACCGTTTTTAATCCCCAATAATGAACGATCCCCCCGGTCGAGATTTGTTTAATTCAGGCTTCCAGCCAGGTAACACTGTATTCCTGGTTGGGATCGGATTTTTCCAATCCCGGATCTTGAATCTGCCATTGCCCTTTTAACCCCAGGGCCTGCGCCGAAAGCGCAAAGTGACACATTCCAATCCCCATATCCACCCGTTGCAGGTCGATGATTTTGGCCAGCTGCATTTGCCGCAGGTAGGCGGGATTGTGCTGGAGATAGAAATGCCAGCGGCGTCCCTGCCGGACGATGCGCCACGGTTGCTTGTTTGAGGCCGACGGTCCGATGCGTACCATTTCCAGCACTTCGGCATAGGCGCCGGCGGCAGTCTTGCTCAAGGGTTGAGAGAACTTTTCATTGCTGAAGAGCTTTTCCCAGGGTTCGCGGTTGTCGGAACCGGCGGCGCGACGGATGATGCGATCGAGCAGGCGTGGTTTGTCTGGAATGTAGCCGACCGGCGTCACGGCCGGCAGGAGTTCGTTTTCCTTTAAGGCCATCTTTTTGGCAAAGTTTCCTCGCGAGAAAGAGCCTCCCAACCAGCAGGTCCCCAGTTCCATTGCCGTGGATTCCAGGATGATCTCTTCCATCAGATAGCCGAAATCTTCCGGGGCCTGGGGGCCGGCGTCGATGGCGCCGATGACGAAGGCCTGGGCCCCCTGAATCATGCCGTATGTGCCGAGACCTTTTAATTCGGTGGAATCGCCGGGAGAGTTATGGACCAGCATGAAGCGGGCACGGTTGCCGAGAGGGCCGATCGTGCGGCCGGCGCAGAAGTCGCTGAGCCGGCGTTGATCGCGGGAATCCAGGGACCGTTTTTCATAAGAGCGGCAGGAAAAACGGCGTTTGATGGTTTCCTGAATGGCAGGTTGGGTATTCATTAATCGAAAATCTCCTTGTTTTATGGGTTTTCATTTTTTGTTAGCTTTGGGCGACCTGAAAATGAAAGATCTGTGGGGCGGATTTGACAGATGCCCTCATTCTGAGTATGATAGGAAATGTGAGTTTTTACTCACTTCTCGAATTATATGAGCAAAAGCTCACTTTGTCAAGAGGGAGGTGGGGAGATGGAAGCCAATATGCGAAAAGTGCCTCAACAGCCGCGCAGCCAGCAGCGAGTCGAACAGATTCTGGATGTGGCGGCGGAGTTGTTTGTCGAGGTCGGCTATGAGGCGGCGACGACCAACGCCATTGCGGAGCGGGCCGGGATTTCTATCGGGTCGCTGTATCGTTATTTTCCGGATAAAGTTGCTATTTTGAATGCGATTGCCCGACGTTATTTTGGCGATTTGCAGGCCTTGTTGGATCAGCTGTCGGGTGCGGAGGCGCAGGTTTTGTCTTTGGACGATTTGCTGGATGGATGGATCGATCCTTTTGTGGGGTTGCATCGGGAGTTCCCGGTTTACAATCAGATTTTATTGGGGCGGGATATTTCACCGGATTTGGCCGGCGTGGCCTGCCAGTTGACGGCGACGCTGGAAAGACGTTTTAAGGAGCTGTTGCTGGCGCGGAATCCGCAATTGGAACCGTTGCGGGCTGAGGTGCTGGCTTCGGTTTGCTTTGGGGCGATCAAGCTGTTGATTATCCTTTTTGCTCAGGCGCCCGATGAGGACTATGGGATGCGGTTGGTGGCTGAGGTGAAGAATATGCTGCGGTCTTATCTGACGTCTATTGCAGTTTGACGGCGTTTGTTTTTAGCGTCCCGCAAGCGGCTTATGCCGGGTTGCAATCGACATGTTGGATGGGGGGAGAGATTATTTTTATTCATTTTTGCAGCGGCTTTCGGGTAGGTCCACAGGGAACCGTGGTCGCCAAATAAAATTGTCAAAAGGCGCCCCCCTATCCCCCCTGCCCCCCTTTCCCCCGAGGGAAAGGGGGGATAACTAAGCATTTGGGGCGCGCTGCAAAGCAGCGCGCCCCAAATGCAGTTAATATTCCCCCCTTTGCGTAGCATCTCGCTTGCGGGAGAAAAGGGCTTTTCTTTTCCTTATCTTTCGGGCTAACCGCACAGGTCGAGTTCTTTGTTTGACTTCCTTTCAGGGCCGGATATACTCTTAAATTCTGACCTATATCGTTTTCCTCGCGGCATTTCTGGAAATGGTTCCAGAAAAGGGAGAAAGGGAGAGCGTTCCGAATGGCACAAACGAATCCCGCGACGGTGAGTGTGGCCGGTGGTCCTGGACCCTGGTCCTCATTATTGAACACCAAATTTTACATTCCTCAGCGCATCAATCTGGTGCGCCGTCCCCGTTTAACTCAACAATTGCAGGATGGTGTATTGCGGCGGCTGGTTTTGATTTCGGCGCCGCCCGGTTTCGGCAAAACCACCCTGGTCAGCGAGTGGCGCACCGAACCGGCGGCCAAAGATTTTCCCCTGGCTTGGCTTTCTCTGGATGCCGGGGATAACGATCCAGTGCGTTTTGTAACCTATCTGGCCGGCGCGCTGCAACGGTTACGCCCGGGTGTAGGGGAAAGTTTGCCGGCGATGTTGTATTCTCCACGGCCGGTGCCCCTGGCCGTCGCGTTGACCTCTCTGGTCAACGACGTGACGGCGATCCCGCATGACTTTGTCCTGGTCCTCGATGATTACCATGTGATCGAATCGCAGGCGGTGCACAATGCGATGACCTTTCTGATCGATCATATGCCGCCCCAGATGCATCTGGTGATTACCACGCGGGTCGATCCTCCGTTGTCGTTGCCTTTGCTGCGGGTGCGGGGGGAGTTGACGGAGATCCGGGCGGACGAGCTCCGTTTCACGGCGGAGGAGGCGGCCGATTTCCTCAATCAGGTGATGCGATTGGGCCTGCATGCCGGGGATATTGAAATTCTGGAGGCGCAGACGGAAGGCTGGATTGCCGGGTTACAGCTGGCAGCGCTTTCGCTTACCCGTCAGAGCGATGTTTCTTCGTTTGTCCGTACCTTTGCCGGCAGCAACCGCTATCTGGTCGATTATCTGACGGAAGAGGTGCTGAGTTGTCAGTCTGATCGGTTGCAGGAGTTTCTGTTGCAGACATCGGTGCTGGATCGGTTGACCGGAGCGCTTTGTGATGCGGTGACCGGCGGCAGTGACGGGCAACATCTTCTGGAACAGATGGAAGAATTGAACCTTTTTGTGGTTCCGCTGGATGAAGAACGGCGCTGGTATCGCTATCACCAGCTTTTTGCCAGCTTTTTGAGGGATCGTTTGCAGCGGCTGCATCCTGAGTTGTTGCATGAGTTGCATTGTCGCGCCTGCGGCTGGTATATCGAGGCCAATATGTGGGCGGAGGCGGTCAACCATGCGCTGGCGGCGGAAGACTGGGAGCGGGCGGCGGGGCTGATCGAAGGCGAAGTGCGGCGGATGGTGATGCGGGGTGAGATGCGCACGCTGGATTGCTGGCTGCAATCCGTGCCGGAGGCGGTGCTCCGGGTGCGGCCGCGGCTCTGTCTGGCCCATGCCTGGGTGCTCTCTGTGAATTCTCAACGCGATGAGATGGAATTGCGCCTGCAGGATGCCGAGCAGGGGCTGGCTGGGCTGCGGTCGGAGAGTGAACGGGCCGCGATCCGGCGGGAAATTGCTGCTTTTCGGGCCAATCTGGCCGCCGACCGCGGCGATTTGGCCCGTACGATTGAGATGTCACGGCTGGCGCTGCAGGATGTGACGGAGGGCGATGCCTATTTGCAGGGGCTCATTGAGCTTAACCTGGGCTTTGCGTACTTAATGAACGGCAATATGGAAGAATCGGTGCAGTCGTTGTTGAAGGCGCATCAGACCAGCCGGATCGCCGGGAATATCCAGACGGCTTTGATTGCGGCGAATGAGCTGGGGCGGCTGTTGAGCGTTCAGATGAAATTCCAGCAGGCAACCGAACTCTATCGCCAGTCGTTGGATCTGGCTACCGAGCGTGGGGGGCGGCGCTTGCCGGTGGCGGGGCTGGCATTCGGCGGATTGGGTGAAATGCTTTTCGTGTTGAACGATTTACCCGCCGCCACGGAGGCGCTGGAAGAGAGCATCGAACTTTCCCGGAAATACGGCAATTTTTTGGCTCAGCTCCATGGTTATTTGAACCTGGCGCGGGTCAGGCGGGTGCAGGGAAATCGTAAAGGGATGCTGGCGATGTTGCAGCAGGTCTGGTCGCTGGCTGAGGAGCATCATTTGAGTCCGGAAGTGCTGGGCGAGATCCGCCGACGTGAAGTGCAGCTCTGGATTTTGCAGGGGGAGATTGAACCGGCGCTGCGGTGGGCGCAGGAGAACCATCTTGAACCGGGCAATGCTTTTTCCGTTCGTAATGAGTACGATTATGTGGTATTGGCCCAGTCGTTGGTGCTGGCGGGCCGATATCAGGAGGCCGGGGGATTGGTGGAGCGGTTGTTGAATTTTGCCCGGACGATGGAATGGAATGGGCGGATCATTCAATTGCGGCTGTTGCAGGCGGTGGTTTTGGAAAACCAGGGGCAGGCGGCGGCGGCCTGGGGATGTATGCAGGAAGCGCTGGAAATGATGTCCTTCGAGCAGCCGATCAATTTGTTTTTGGATGAGGGGGCAACGACCCGGGCGTTGTTGCGGCGGGCGCTGGAGCGCAATTGCCATTCTGAGTATGTGACCCGCTTGCTGGCGGCGTTGGAGCAGCCGGAGCGCGGCCCTGCGGGAGCCGGTGGGGTTTCCGGGTTTGTTCCAGCGTTGGAAGAGGGGCTCTCTGAGGCCTTGAGTGAGCGGGAGCTGGAGGTGTTGCGGCTGATGGCAGACGGCAAATCCAATCGGGAGATGGCGGGCCTGCTTTTTCTGGCCGAAGGGACCGTCAAAAAGCATATCAACAACATCTATGTCAAGTTCGATGTGCACAGCCGGACGCAGGCCTTGGCCCGGGCCCGGGAGATGGGCCTGCTGTAAAACGGAATAAACGTTCGATAGTTTTGCCATTTTGGGGTATAATAGCTCTTTGTGTGGCGATTCAGGCCTTTCCCGGCATCCTACAGCCGGCTGGAAGGCTTTTTGATGGAGTGGAGGCATTTCTTTGAGCGACGAGATCGTACTTAATTCACCCCCGGCTGACGTTATTCGTCAGGTTGATATTGAACACGAGATGCGGGTGGCCTATCTGGACTATGCCATGAGCGTCATCGTGGCCCGCGCTCTGCCCGACGCCCGCGACGGGCTCAAGCCGGTCCAGCGGCGTATTCTGTATTCTATGCATGATATGGGGATTCGGCCCAATCAGCCGTACAAAAAATCGGCCCGTATTGTGGGCGATTGCCTCGGGAAATACCATCCTCACGGCGATTCGGCCGTTTATGATGCCATGGCGCGTCTGGCTCAGAATTTCTCGATGCGCTATATGCTCGTGGATGGGCAGGGGAACTTCGGGTCCATTGATGGGGATGCCCCTGCCGCCATGCGTTACACTGAAGCGCGGCTTTCTCCGATCTCCATGGAGATCCTGAACGATATCGAGAAGGATACGATCGATTGGACCGATAACTTCGACGGGAGTCTGAAGGAACCCCTGGTGCTGCCGACGAAGCTGCCCAATCTGTTGGTCAACGGCTCTTCGGGGATCGCGGTCGGTATGGCGACCAATATCCCGCCGCACAATCTGGGTGAGGTGGTCGATGCTTTGCTTTATCTTCTCGACCACTGGGACAAGCAGGACGACATCACCGTCGAGCAGCTGATGAAGTTCATCCAGGGGCCCGATTTCCCGACCGGTGGTTTGATTCTGGGACGCGATTCGATCATCCAGGCTTACGGGACGGGGCGCGGGCAGATTGTGATGCGCGCGGTGGCCAATATCGAAGAGATGAAGGGCAGCCGCTATCGCATTGTCATCACGGAGATTCCTTACCAGGTCAATAAGACGACGCTGCTGGAGCGTATCGCCGATCTGGTGCGCGACGGCAAGTTGGAAGAGATCAGCGATCTGCGCGACGAGTCCGACAAGCGCGGGATGAGCATCATCATTGAATTGAAGCGCGGCGCTCAGCCGCACAAGGCGCTCAACCGCCTTTATAAATACACTCCGCTGCAATCGACCTTCGGGACGCAGCTGCTGGCCCTGGTGCAGGGCGAGCCTCGCTGGCTGACCCTGAAGCGGTTGCTGCTGATTTTCCTGGAACATCGGTTGGATGTGATCGTGCGCCGGGCCAATTTCGACCTGGCGAAGGCGAAGGCGCGGGCGCACATTTTGGAAGGGTTGTTGATCGCTCTGGACCATCTGGACGAAGTGGTGAAGACCATCCGTCAGGCTCCCAACGCCGAAGAGGCCCGGGTGCAGTTGATTGCCAAATTCAAGTTCACCGATATCCAGGCGCAGGCTATTTTGGATATGCAGTTGCGCCGCCTGACGGCTTTGGAACGCCAGAAGATTATCGATGAGCATCGGGAATTGCTGAAGCTGATCGCCGATCTGGAAGAGCTGCTGGCCTCGCCGGTGCGGCAGCGCGCCCTGATCAAGGACGAGCTTAAGGCGATCCGCAAGGCTTACGCCGATCCCCGGCGGACCCGTATCCTGGCCGAATCGATCAGTTCGTTCGACGAAGAAGATGTAGTCCACGAAGAAAAGGTGATCATTCCGGTCACGCAGAAGGGCTATATCAAGCGGGTGCCGGCCGAGACTTATCGGGCGCAGGGCCGCGGGGGCCGCGGCGTCACCGGAATGACGACCCGGGATGAGGATGCTGTGATCTATATGTTCACGGCCAGCACGCTGGAGACGCTGCTCTTCTTTACGGATAAGGGCAAGGTCTATCAGGAAAAGGTCTACCAGATCCCGGCCGCCGATCGGACGGCCAAGGGCTCTCCCATTGCGGGGATCGTCGGGCTGGCGCCGGATGAGCGGGTGACGGCGGTGATGACCGTGCGCGATTTCGAACAGGCCGGTTATCTGACGATGCTGACCCGCCTGGGTCAGATCAAGCGCGTCGAGTTGAAAGAATTCTCGAGCGTGCGCAACAATGGATTGATTGCCATCAAACTCGATCCGGGCGATGAACTGACCTGGGTGCGCCAGACCGAAGGCAGTCAGGATTTGATTGTGATGAGCGAGCACGGGCAGGCGATTCGTTTCAAGGAAGCGGATGTGCGCCCGATGGGGCGGTCGGCCGGCGGTGTGACGGCGATGAAGCTGGATGAAGGCGATCGTATCGCCAGCTTCAATGTGGTCGAGCCGGGCGGTGATCTTTTTATCGTGACCCAGCTGGGCTATGGGCGGCGGACTCCGTTGGACGAGTTCTCTGTTCAGGGGCGCTCGGGCAAGGGTGTGAAGGGCTTCCCGGTGACCAAGAAGACCGGCATTGTTACTTCGGCCCGGGTGGTGAAATCGGTGGATCAGTTGCTGATGGTCTCGCAGAACGGGATTGTGCTGCGGACCAAGGTTTCTGATGTGCCGCAGATGGGCCGTTACTCTCAGGGCGTGCGGTTGATGGCTTTGGGAGAGAACGATCGAGTTGCTTCGGTGGCTCGGATGGAAGAAGGCTCGTCCGAGGCGTAGTTTCCCTTCCCTGATTTCCCCCCCGGCCTCAGGCTGGTCGGGAGGGAAAAAAGGAATTTAAGAATTGTTTTTCGCGCGCTTTGTTTTACGAGGCGCGCGAAAAAATGAGTCGAACTTAGAGCCCCTTTCTAATTTTTCTTAGTTTTTCTTTTCTAAGGAGGCGCGGAATGGTAGAAATGCTCCGCCCCGGTTCCAGCCAGCTGGTAGCTATGTTGCCCGATCCCGATCCCCTGACGTTGGCGGAGACGCTGATTGGTTTTGCCAATGCCGACGGCGGTTCGATCTATGTCGGCGTCGACGAAAGCGGGCAGCCCACGGAATCTCTTTTCCCCGAGGAATTTTACGAAGTGGCACGTCAGGCCGAAATGTACTGCCGTCCTCCCGTCCCTTTGGAGTGGCAGCAGATGCAGGCCGGGTCCGGTTTTGTCTTTGTCGGCTACGTCCGGCGCAGTCCGGAGTTGCATGCGCTTTCCGACGGCCGGATTTTGATCCGGACCGGGGCGGCCAATCGTCCCCTGGAAGGCGATCAGATCCGGCAGCTGGCGATGACCCGCTCGGCCGGCGATTATGAGTCCGAGCCGGCCGCCGGGGCTACCCGGGCCGATCTTGATGATGCAGTGTTGACGGAGTTTGTGGGCAAATGGGAAGAGCGGCAACGCCGTCCATTGCCCCGGGTTTTGGATGATTTTTTGGTGGAGATGGGCTGGTTGACCTACAGTGGTGTGCCCACGGTAGCCGGTCTGTTGCTTTTCGGCAAGAATCCGCAGATGTTTATTCCGCGCTGTGGTCTTACGTTTATCCGTTTTTCGGGGACCCAGCCGGCTCGGGGACCGGAAGGCGAGCCGGGATACGGCCGCCGGGTGGAAGTGAACGGTCCGCTGGCCAAAGTGATCGAGCGGGCCTGGGAAATCCTGCAGGAGGAACTGCGGGTTGGGGCGGTGGTGCGAGGGTTGGAGCGCCAGGAACGGTGGGAATATCCGCCGGGCGCTGTCCGTGAAGCTCTGGTCAATGCGGTGGCTCACCGGGATTATCGACTGCGGGGCCGCTCTATTGAAATCCGGATGTACGATGATCGGATTGAACTATCCAGTCCTGGCGGGCTGCCGGGGTATATCACTCTGAACAACATTGTGGAAGAACATTTCTCGCGCAATCCGCGGGTAGTGAGCGGCCTTTTTCAGTGGGGGTATATCGAAGAGTTGGGGTTGGGCGTGGATCTGATGATCGAGGAGATGGTGCGCGCCGGGCATCCTACCCCTGAGTTCCGGGATACCGAGTCGTCGTTCAATGTGGTTTTCCGCAATGTGCAGGAGCGGATGCCGATGCAGGTGGTGGCGGGGTTGACGATGAATGAACGGCAGGCCCGGGCGCTGGCTTATTTGCAGCAGCATGGCCGGATCACCAACCGGGAGTATCAGCAGCTTTGTACGGATATGAGCCCGGAGACCTTACGGTTGGATATGGCGGATCTGGTGGAGCGCGGAATTTTGCTCAAGATCGGCGACAAGCGTGGGACTTATTATATTTTGAAGTAGACAGCGTTCAGTAGACAGTAAAGTCCTTCTTTTTGGGGCGCCTTTCAAGGCCCCTGAAAAGGAGGACTTTTTGTTTATGTTTTTTCGCAATACCGCAAAAGTAACTTAGCTGCGGCCGGGAAAATTCACCGCAAAGGCGCAGAGGGCGCAAAGAGGGAAAACAAAGGTTTTGTTAGCGCGCACAAGAGATGGGGCGTGCCAGGGTGTTTTTACAGAAATGGTTTTACGGGGTCAATTTAGGGCGCCCACGCAGGGGCGCCCCTACATCAGTTGGCCTTGTTGTAGGGGCGGCCCGATGTGGCCGCCCTTGATTATTCCGTCAGCGCCAGGGGGCGCAGGCCCTGTGCGGAAGCCGGCGGAAAGCCGATGCCCAGAGCTGTGCCGATCACGATGACGGCGCTGTGTGGATCTCCTGCGTGGATGCCGGCCGCGGCGGTTCCGTCATGGATCAGGCGGATGTGGAAACGGCCTCCGGTGCGGGCCTGAAGCGACCGGGCGAGCAGGCGACGGGCATCGGAATCCAGGGCGTTCAGGTGGACGTAGAGCCCTTTTCCCAGCAGGGTCCCGCCCTGGATGTAGGCAGCGAGCGCCAGGACCATCTCCGGTCCGGGTTGAAACCCCAACGTTTTACTTTCCTCCAGCGTGCGCGTCAGAGCTTCGGTTACCAGAGTGCAAACCTCCTGTCCCAGCGGCGCGTCGTGATGATCCCAGGGGAGATCCCGTAGATTCCAGCGTACCGGCATAGGGGCGAACGGTTGCAGGCGAGTGATGCTGCCTTCCGCTAGAGTGAGGCAGGCCCGTTTGATCTGGGTGTGGCCGCAATCGAGGCTGACGGCCGTGGTGACCTTGTCGGGCAGGTAACGGGCGGCGCCCAGCATGACCGTGTGATGGCGATAGGGGGTGCGTTCCAGCTCGATGCGGCCGGCGTACCCCTGTTCCTCTAAAAAGGCCCGTGCCGATTCGATCAAGACGGCTCCCAGCGGGTCATGGGTCAGGCCGCCGGCCAGCCAGACCCGCCTGATTTTTTCCCACCGTTCCCAATCCCCTGCATTCCAATCGGCGCGGGCGGCCCGGTTGATTTCATCTCCCCGGTGCAGGGTCAGCAGGAGGTGGCCGAGATTGCGTCCCAGCCGGCGGACAATCTTCAAGGCTGCGGTCCGGGCGTCGGGATCGGGGCCGTTGAGGGCGCGGGCCAGGAAGTAGGGCAGTTCGACCCGGGTTTCCTGGCTTTCCCGGGTGTAGGCGAGGGGCAGTTTCAGGGCGGCGGCCTCTTCCCGGGCATAGCCGATGATGGCGGAAAGGGAGATCAATTCGCTGACTGTGCGGCCGCGAACTTCTTCATCGAGGGTCAGGCCGGGCAGATCGACAATGCGGACCCGGTTGACGGAGGACTGGGAAGGGGTGAACGGAATTCTGGGACTCATCCAAACTCCATGAGGGCTGCAAAGGTTGAGAATCCGGCACCGAAGCTGCACAGGACCGCCCGGTCACCCGCCCGGGGCCTGCGGCTGCGCAGCGTTTCTTCAAGTACAAAGAGCAGTGACGGTGACGACATATTGCCGTAATTGTAAAGCACCTGTCGGGAGAGGGCAAGCGCAGAGGGCGGCAGCTCCAGGGTCTGTTCGACGGCATCGAGGACCTTTTCGCCGCCGGGGTGGATGATCCAGTGGGCGATCTCTTCCGGGCGGAGGCCGGTTTTTTGCAGCAATTGCTCAATGACCTGCCGGGCATGGCGGCCGCCCAGGGCCGGCACCCGTACGCTGAGGACGTTGCGCAGACGGCTGTTTTCGGTACGGTAGTGGAGGTAATCGCGATCTTCGGGGTAGAGCCCGGCCGTGAAGCTGTGCAGTCGGGGGCCGGGTCCTGGACGGGCGGTCAGGAGGGCGGCGGCGGCGCCGTCGCCGAAGATTGCATTGGAGATGAGCACATCGGGTTCCTCCGAAAAATAGAGTGTGGCGGTACAGATCTCGACAGCGATGGAGAGCACGGTGGCTTCGGGATGGAGTTGCAGCCAACCGGCGGCGGTTTCCAGATTGGGCAAGGCGCCGCCGCAGCCCATCCCCTGCAAATCGAAGGGATGGATATCACGCCGCAGCCCGAGTTCCTGGGCCAGGTAGCTGGTCAATCCCGGGCAGAGATAGCCGGTACAGGAGTTGACCACCAGAGCATCCACGGCTTCTGGCGGGAGTTGCGCCTGGTTCAGCGCTGCGCGGGCCGCCGCGGTTCCTATCGGCACGGCGAAGCGGCGATAACGGGCGATCAATGCATCTTGAGTTTCTGTGAGGGTATCGTTCAGTTTATCCATTCCCAGATGGCGGAAGCCGATGGCGCGATTTTCTATCATGATGTGGCGGAGCAAGTGCCGGGCTTCTGCGGAAAGCGGCATTTCAGAAATATAGGCCTGGTAGATTTCCTCCTGGGAAAGTCGGAGGGCCGGAACGGCGGTGCCCAGGCCGATCAGACGGATTTCTTTCATGGGGAGCTCCTCAGAATTAACAAAAATCGGTAAAGGAAGTGGCGTTCGAGCCGGTAATTGGGGAAACCGGTGGAGCGCAACAGCATATCCAGTTCCGCAAGGCGGAAGCCTTTGCTGATGGAACGGCGGGCGTCATGACGAAAAACCGGCGATGTAAAAAGGGTCAGACTCCAGACGGCGGCGTAGTGCAGAGGGGCCCGGATGAGATCGTTGATCACCAGGGATTCCCGGGCCAGGGCTTGCAAATGGTGCAGCAGGATGGGGATTTCAGCATTGGAGAAGTGATGGATGAATTGGGAGGCCAGGACGTAATCATAATGATCGGCCGTGAGATCGAAGGCATTCCGGCATTCCAGGCGGATTTCAGGATAGGGGCGGCAGCGCCGGCGGGCGAGGTCGAGCGATGGGGCATGACGATCGATGCCGATCAATTGCAAGGGATGGGCGGTGCGGCGTCCCCAGCGCGCCAGGGCGATCAAGAGATCGCCGGCCCCGCAACCGACATCGAGCAGGCGATAGGGACGGGGGAAGGTCCATTGCGGGGCTGTGCGTTGAAAGAACTGAATAAAGGGAGAAATACCCCCGAAACAGCGATTTACGGGGGTCAGGTAGCGATAGGTAGCTGCGACTTCCCGCGGGCCAAAATCAGCTTCATCCATCCATTCGGAACCGGTGGCACGCCGGGAAAGGAAGCTCATCGTCTGAATGCGACCCGATCAGGTCGCCTCCGATGGGTGGGGGCGGTCAGGGAGCGCTCCCTACGCCGGGAACGTCGAAGCTGCGTTCAAGGGTTCGCTCATCGGGAAGCTGGACTATCACTTTGACGGTCCAATCGCCGGTGGCCGTGAAATTGAAGACGGCGGTGTAGAAGCCGGGGTCACTTTCCAGGGCCTGGACGAGGATGGGAGCCAGTTCGGAGTTGTTCAGTCGAGCTTCGAGGTTGACCGTGGCTCCGGTTAAGGGAGCGTTATCGGCATCATGGATACTGACGGCCGCGGTGGTTTCCCCTACGGTGGGTGGCGTAGGGGTGAGAGCTAATTCGAGTGTGTAAGTGGTCGATGTAGGGGTGCTGTTGCTGCAACCGCTAATGAGCAGCAGGATTGCAACTGCCAGCCAGGTGGGCCAGCGATGGTGTTTCACTTCAAGCCTCCAGGGTGTTGAGATTGACATCTTATCATATCCCAAATTTCTTAAATGCAACCCGGGGATTTTTTTGTCTGGGCGGCTGGGCTTTTGTAGTGTCCCACATCTGATACTTTTTTCGTAAAATGCGACGCGCGGGATGGGGGGAGAGAGTTTTTTGTTTATGTTTTCGATTTTCCGGGCTGATCCCCAGGTTTTTTGCGGTGAGGTGGGCATTTGGGGCGTCCCGCAAGGAGCTTTTGCCCGCCTCCAAGCGACGCGCGGGATGGGCAGAGAGAATGGGTGTTGTTATTTTTCTTGTTGTCCCAGGGCGGCGAGGAGGATGAGGGCGGAAAGGCCGTACATCATGCCGCCGGGGACCCACATCACGGCTCCGCCCAGCATTTGATCGTCCATGACGGAAAAAGTGACAGGATGCGGAATCCCGGCGTAGTGTTGGTAGAGGGGGTAAGGCATGAAGGAGATGGCGATGCCGAGGATTTCATGTTGGGCCATACTGGCGAGCAGGTAGGCGATGCGGAAGCCGTATCCCAGCCGGCCATGGAGGCGCGGGGCTGCATTGACGACATATCCCCAGAAGAGCAGGGCGGAAAGGAAATAGGTGGTGTGTTCGGTCATGTGTAGAAATTCGGAATCGAAGGCGCTGTCGTAAGCGGCGGGAACATGCCAGATCCAAAGGATACTTACGTAGAACCCCCAGGCAATCCAGGGTGAAAAGAGGCGCAGAATGCGGCGAGCGATCCCCTGCCGTCCCATCAGGGCGATCAGAAGGCTCCGCCCGGCGGTGGGGATGGTGGCTGCCAGGAGGGGATAGGGTTCGCCCAGAAGGAGGAGGGGGGGAGCGATCATGTGAATGAGCATGTGCTGGATCATGTGGACGGTAAAGAGTTCTTCTTCATAGACTTCAATGGGGGAAAGCATGGCCAGGGCGAGCGTTAAGATGCCGGCCATAAAGGAGGTCAGCCGCAGCGGTGAGGCCAGGCGGTTGCCGCTGAGGGTTCGCAGTCGGCGCCAGCCGATGAGGTAGGCCAGCGTCAGCAGGGCGAGGATGGCGATGATTTGCGGCCAGAGTCTCCATTGGAGATACCAGGGGGCTCCATCGTTCAATTTATGACCTCCAGATTCGGGTTTAATGCAGAGATGTAGTAAACAGCCTGTGTTGCCGGGGCGGCTCAGGAAAAGGCCAAAGAAAGTAGACAGCAACAAAGTAGACAGTAGACAGCCTGCGTCGCCTGTGCGGCTCTGGAAAAGGCCATGTTT
>CAZCTC010000094.1:0-10180 GCA_964501335.1 uncultured Anaerolineales bacterium
TCAGGCCCATTATACGTGCGACGCGGCTAAAAACCTAACCGCACAGGTCGAAAATAACTCTCCCCCCCTGCTTCGCACCGCGCGTCGATTTTTACCGGGAAAGCCTCCCTTGCGGGACGCAAGAAAGCCACCGGTTAACTCTACTAACAAACAACCGCACAGGTAGAAAAATATCTACCTGTGCGGTTAGCCCAGAAAGGCGAAAAAACAACCTGTGCGGTTAGGCTGAGAAAAAAGCCCGTGTTTTTGCGCGCATTCTTATGCGCGCAAAAACACAAACAAAATAACTCTCTCCCCCCCTGCTTCGCACCGCGCGTCGATTTTTACCAGGAAAGCCTTCCTTGCGGGACGCAAGAAAGCCGGAACCGTGCAATGGCTTAACTTACCCGATATGCAGAAGAATCAAAAATGCTCTGCGTCTCTCAAGGGCTGGCGCAGCGTAAAATAAAACCGGCTGCCCTGCCCCAACTCACTTTCCACACCGACCTCCCCACCCAGCTTTTCCACAATACGCCGCACAATCGAAAGCCCCAACCCATGCCCCTCAATCCTCAGCTGCCCCAACCGCTCAAACTGAGTAAAAAGCCGGGCCTTCTGATCCTCCGACAACCCCGCCCCGTTATCCTGCACCCAAAACCGCACCGGACTTCCATCCTGCGGCAAATCAAATCCCACTTCCACCCGCGGCGGAATGCCGGCCTCAGCCCGCCCTCCATACTTGAGCGCATTGCTGATGTAATTGGCCCACACCTCTTCCACCCAGGGCCCATATCCCACCACAACCGGCCACGAATCCGGAATCACCAGCTCGGCCTGAGCATTCGCAATCAAATCGCCCAGCCGCATCTGCACATCCGAAACCAGCGTCCCCATCTCCAGCACCCCGCCCTGGACATCCTCCATCCGGCGCACGCTGGCCAACAGCAACAGCTCATCCACAATGCTCGTCAACTTATTCGCCACCCGATTGATAATCCCCAACCGCTCCTTCACCACCTCGGGGGCCAGCCGATGGAAACGGCGCTCCAGCAGCTTGCTCGTCCCAATCAGCACAGTCAGCGGATTCTTCAAATCATGCGCCACCGTATGCGAAAACGAATCCAGCTCCGCATTGCTGGCCTCCAGATCTCGCGTATAGGCCAGCAGCGCCTTCTCAGCAGCCCTGCGCTGTTCGATCTCCAGCTGCGCCTGCTCGTAAAGCCGCGCATTTTGCACAGCCACCGCCGCATACCCCGCCAGCGATTGCAAGCCACGTACATCGTCATCGGTAAAAACCCCGACCTCCGGATGGACCAGCGAAATCGTCCCTACAATCTGCTCATAAGAAACCAGCGGCGCCGCCAGCAAAGAGCGAAACGACGTCGGATGATGGGCCGACGGCAGGAAATTGGGATCGAGCAACACATCCGGCACATTGAGCACCCGCCGCTCCCGAATCGCCACCCAGGCAATCCCCTGATCGGCCGGAAAAACCGTATTATGGCCATTCGGAGAAGGCAAACTCGAAGCCCGGGTCCGCAACGTCTGAGACTCGGTATCATAAAGCTGAATCGTCGTCAACGGAGTCACCGAACAAAGCCGCAACGACGCCTCCACAATCCGCTGCAACACCCCTTCCAGCGAAAGGGTGGAGGTCATCACCCGCACAATATGGCTCAATTCGTCCAGCTCTTCATCGCGCCGCTGCAAAATCGTCTCGATCTGCTTGCGCCCGGCGACCTCCCGCGAGAGATCCCAGTTCTGCATCTCACAACGCTGCCGCAACGCCCGCACCTGCAAATGGAGCCGCAGCCGCACCACCAGATCATCCAGTTGGATCGGCTTCGCCACCCATTCCTCCTGATTCGCCCGGGCCTGCTCAATCATCGCCGGGGTTTCAAGCATAAAAATCAACGGAGGTTCCTGAGGAAAAGGCCAGGCCTTGATCCGGCGGCCGATCTCCCAGCCATCCGGCCCGGACCCGCCCACCGCCACCAGAATCAAATCCGGCTTACCGCGCTCCAGCATGGAAAGCGCGCCGGCGCTGTCCGCGGCGATCAAAACCCGCAGCCCCGACTTCGTCAAATCATCGCTCAACCGGTTCAAATCAGTGGGATTGGAATCCACAATCAGAATATTGCCGGCAACTTCACTCATGGCCCTTCCTCCGCATATTCCAGCGCCTGCGCTCCGCAGGCACAACAGGGGGTAATGGATAGTATAAATGAGAACCCCACTTATACAAACGGAGGGAAACTCAAAATAAAAAATCTCTGCGTCTCTATCCTGAAAACAGGACCAGAAAAGACTCACCACAGATCGAAGATATTGCAAATAGACACGGAGGACACAGAGAAGAATTTAGAGAAAATCGCCTCCCTTCTTCTCTGCGATCTCTGCGCCTCCGCGGGGAAATCTCTGCTCTTTTTCATCCTTCGGGGTGCCGCCCCTATCCGGAAAACGTCCCCCGTAGGGGCGCCCCTTGTGGGCGCCCTCTCGCCTGAAATCTCATTTTCATCTTTGAAAATCTCCTCTCTTCTTCTCTGTGATCTCTGCGCCTCCGCGGTGAAATCTCTGCTCTTTTTCATCCTCCCGGACGCCGCCCCCTCCCCCGCACAAGGCCCCTCTCTCGTGAGTTTCGCCGCGCTAGATCGGCAGAGAGAATTTTTTATTTATGTTTTCGGCGGCTTCAGAAAGCCGCCGAAAACATGGCCTTTTTTGTCCCTGTCGCATTAGCAGGCACCTTCTTGGCGAGCAGTCTCAGCCCCAAAGGGGCGACCTTAGGTTAGCCTGGGGTAAAGCCCCAGGAAACCACGCCCCCGCACCAGACCCTTTCCTGGTAAGTTTCGCCGCGCTGTGCGAAGCAGGCAGAGAGAATTTTTTATTTATGTTTTCGTGCGCCTCAGAAGGCGCACGAAAACATGGACCTTTCCAGAGCTTCCCCGGCGGCACGCTCTGAGCCCTCCCCCTCACACCTACGTCGGCGGCGTATCTTCACAAAGAATCTCCCCAAAAGCGCGTTGCACCTGTACAACTGCATGGGGGAGGGACAGGGAGGGGGCCTGCGCACGAAAACATGCCTCTTTTCCAGAGCCACCCCGGCGACACAGGCTGTCTACTGTCTACTTCCCTCCAGATTCATCACCTGCGGGATCGCCAAAAGCATCAAACCCGCCCCCATCATCAACAACCCCGCGCTCCAATACCAGACCCGCACCCCAAAGGCATCCGCCAGCGGCCCCGCCACCGCCATCCCCAACGGCACCATCGCCGACGACCCGCTCATCACAAAGGTAAAAACCCGCCCCTGCAACTCCGCCGGCACCGCCGCCTGAATCACCGCCTGGATCGATCCATTGATCAGCGGAATCATAAAACCCACCCCACCCAAGGCCACAAAAGCCATCTCCGGCATCATCACCGGCGTGAGCCCCACCGCCAGCAGCCCGGCGCCGATCCCCATCACCGCCACAATCGCCGTGACCACCCGCCGCTTGAAACCGCCCCACAGCCCCAACGTCACACCGCCGGCCACCAACCCCACACCGAAAGCCATCTGCAAGCCCGCAAAACGGGCAATATCGCCGTTCAAAGCCCGCGTCGCCAGGATCGGCACCAGCTCAAAGGCCGGCACCGCCATAAAATGCAGCAGAGCGATCACTCCGATCAAAATAGCCAGCCCGGTCCAGCGCCGCACAAACCGCAGCCCCTCGCCGAAATCCTGCCACACCGACCGCACCCCGCGCTCCGATGCCGCGGAAGCCTGGGGAATCACAATAAAACAGAGCGGCAAAATCGCCATCACCGCCGTCGCCACATCGATCCCCAGCACCACCTGCAAGGAAAAACGCTCCAGCAGCCAGGCCCCCAGCGGCGGCGCGATAATATTCGCCAGCCCGCTCAAACCCTGATTCAACCCGGCCACCCGCGAAAGATAACGCTCCGGCACCATCAACGGCGTCGACGCCTGCATCGCCGGCCAGTGAAAAGCCCCACCCAGCGCCCGCACAAACATCGCCGCATAGACATGCCAGATCTCCGCCTTCCCGGCAACAAAAAGCGCTGCCAACGCCACCGTTGTCAGCGCCACACTGCCGTCTGCCACCATCATCACCACCCGCCGGTTCCAGCGATCGACCAGCACCCCGGCCAGCGGCCCCAGAAAAACCTGCGGCAGCAACGCCATCACCGTCGCCCCGGCCAGCACCACCGCCGAACCGCCCGAACTGCGCGTCAGCCACCAGACCAGAGCAAATTGCACCAGCTGACTGCCGAGCAGCGAAAAACTCTGCCCGCTCCAGACCATCCAAAAGGGCGCCATCGATAGCGGCCGCGCCGCCGCTCGTACCTCAACTGCCATCCGACACCTCCATCTGCCGCGATTTTCCCCAGTATAGAGGTCAACCCCCGACGGTGTCGTCTGTCAAAAGATGGATCTTTAAATCAAATGGACTTTTCGGGCCTGCGCCACCGCCGCCGTACGGCTTTTCGCCCCCAATTTCCCCATCAACCGGCTGAGATGCGTCTTCACCGTTCCCACCGTCACAAACAACGTTGCCGCAATCTCTCGGTTGGAAGCTCCCTGCGCCACCAGCTGCAACACCTCCACTTCCCGCTCCGTCAACGCCTCCGGCAGGCTGGAACCGGCAGCCACCCGGCCCTGCCGCGCCTGCTCGATCTTCTGCAAAAGCGCTTCAGCCTGCTGCTGTGAATTGACCAGCCGGCCCTCCTGACAGAGCGCCAGACCCTTCTCCGCCCAGACCTCGGCCTCATCCACGGCATGGACGGCATAGAGCGCCTCGCCCAGATGGACACAGGCAATACCGATCACCGGCTTTCGCCCCAGACCCGACTCCGTCGCCAGAGCCAGCGCCTCTCGATAAAGGCTCAACGCCTCTTCCACCGCCCTCTGCGCCAACCGCATCGCCGCCCGGTCGCAGCGCGCCACAATGGCAATGTAGAAATGGCCCGCCGCATGAGCGAACTTCTCGGCCGTCTCAAACGCCGCCGCCGCGCCGGCTGGATCTCCCGCACCGGCCATTTGCCCCCCCTCGAAATAATGGATCAACGCCCCGGCATAGACATTCTCCGGCCGCCACAAAGCCCGCGCCTGCTGCAAATAGCGGGCCGCCTCGGCCGTCTGCCCCAGCTCGGCCGCCGCCCCCGCCCGAAACGTGGCCACCTGACAGCGCAAATCGATATCGTCATCGCCCAGCCCCTGTTCGGCGGCCGCCAGATAACGCCCCGCAATCACCCCTTTGCCGGCATGCATCACACATTCCACAAAACCAATGCACAGCCGGGGATAACGGCCGATCACCTCATACGGCAAATCGATCAGCCATTCCAGCAACAGTCTCAGCTCGCCGTTGACCCGCAGCGTCCAGCAGATCTGATCGATCCACCCCGCCGCCGCCACAAAATCCTGCGCCGCCAGCGCATGGCCGATCGCCGGCTCGAACAGTCCCTGCTGCCCATACCAGGCCGCCGCCCGGCGATGCAAAAGCGGCAATCGCTCCGGCTCCAACCGTTCAGCCAGCCAATGGCCGAAAAGCGCATGGTAACGATACCACCGCCGTTCCCGATCCAGCGAAATCAGAAAAAGGTTCTCCCGTTCCAGCTCGATCAACCGTTCCGCACTCCCCGGCATCTCCACCACCGCATCGCACAACGGCCCGCAGAATTGATCCAGAATCGCAGTATCCAGCAGAAAACGCCGCACTTCCGGCGCCTGCCGGGCCAGCACCTCTTCTACCAGATAATCATCGATAAACCGCTCTCGGGGAGAAAAAACCTGGAATTCCTTATCCTGGCTCTGCCGCCACCTCAACGCCGCCAGCTGCAAACCGGCCGCCCATCCCTCCATCCGCGCCGCCCAGAGGGCAATCTGTGTCGGCGGCAATCCCAACGCCATCACCCGATTCAGAAACTCTTCGGCCTCTCCCTCCGTAAACTGCAAATCCGCCATCCGCAGCTCGACCAGCTGCCCCCGCGCCCGCAACCGGGCCAACGGCAGCGGCGGATCCTGTCGGGTCAACATCACACAGTACAACCCCGCCGGTTGATGTTCCAGCAACAGCGCCACCACCTCATGCACCGCCGGCTCCACAATCCAGTGATAATCATCGAGCACCAAAATCCGGGGGCCGTCGGACTGCTCCAGGGCATTCAATGCCGCCGGCAACGAAGGCAATACCTCCTCCAGGCCGCCCAGCCGGCTCAACGCCGCCCGCAGGTAAAAAAGAAACCGCGCCGGATCGTTGTCCTGAAAATCGAGGCTCACCCACGCCGCCGGGAAAGCCCACTGCTGCAACCAGCTCGCCGCCAGCGTCGTCTTGCCGAAGCCCGGCGGCGCCGAAATCAGCGCCAGTCGGCCCTCGCGCCGTACCCCCTCATCCAGCGCCGTCCAAAGGCGGCGGCGGATCACCGGATCGGGCCGCAATCCCGGCCGGCGCAGCTTCGGCAACAACAACGTTTCTTCCATCATCCCCCCATCACGGCTGCAAAATTCCCCAGAACTGGCGGCCACTGACCACCAGCAGTTTCCCGTCCCGCCAGAATTCTACACCTATTCCTGATCCAAGCCCCGTTTCAATCGTCCTCAGCAGCTTCCAATCCGCCGTCTGCCACAATTGGAAATCTCCATTCCATAAAGATGCCGCCAGCAGCTTTCCGTCGGGACTGAAGACCACGTTGTCATAATCCATCTCTCCCTTTAAAACGTATAACAACGCCTGACTCTCCACCGTGTAAATGAAACTCTCCTCGTCCACCAGAACTATCTGGCTCGCATCCGGACTGAAAACAACGTTCTGCAGCCCTCCGCGCAACTTCTGAGAAAAATCCAACGGCTGCTCCCAACCGCCCACCGGATAAAGCAGAACGGTGGCCTCAGCATCATCAGGATCGTCATTGGAAACTTCCCAGATCCCCAGCCACCGGCCGTCCGGGCTGTACAACGCCTTCACACTCCCAATCACCTTTACATCATTCCCCCCCGGATTGACCGGCAGCCAATAGTCGAGCACCCGACTCCCCGTCTCCATATCCCAGACCTGCACGCGAGGATCATTCCCCAGCGCCGTCAAATAGCGGCCGTCCGGACTGAACCACAGCGACTTCAACGCACTCTTCCCGGGATCCAATGTCCATAGAGCTTTGCCGTCGGCCACCTGCCATACCCGCACCGTCTGATCCTCGCCGGCCGTCGCCAACCGGCGGCTATCCCCACTGAATACAGTCTGAACCACCACTCCCGTATGCCCGGTCAGCTCCCGAACAAAAAAATTATCATCCCCGCAATGATATAAATCCGTCGCATTTGAATTCTTGCAGCCGCTCAACATCACTTTAGAATCTTCCTCTTCATTCACATAGGCCGCCCATCGATCGTCCGGACTGCAACTGGGACAAACTTCGCGCTTTCCCCGCACGGCATCCAAAATACCGTCATTTCGATCATACCCGACATCAAAAACCCCCGTAAAATATTCCCCTTCAAAATCCCAGATGTGAATCCACCGCCCAAATTCCCAAACCATAATATAGCGATTATCCGGGCTGAAAGAGATATCGGTCATAATCCCATCCCACTCAACCCGGGCCAACACCTTTCCATCAGCCACCTGCACAATCAATAACTCACCCAAATTATAATTGACCGTCGCCAGCCGGCTGCCGTCATGACTGACCCAGGTTTGAGCAGCGATAAGATAGCCTGCCGGCAACTGCCAATCCAGCTTCCGAAACACTTTTTTATCCTGAATCTGTTTCAGCATTATGTAAGGCAAGGTCGAGGTCATTCCCACCGTCCACTGCGGCTGGGCATAAAAATCCGCCGGAAAGGTAGCCGTGTCCGTCATCCCAAGCCGAAAATCCAGCCGGGTCAAAGTGACCGGATCGTAAGTATAAGCTCCCAAATCAGTTACAATCACGATCTTCCGGCTGTCCGGAGACCACCCCATAGCGGTGACCATCCCATCCAACTGATCCAGCATCTCCAACCGATCCACATTCTCCGACTCGATCGCAGTCTGGCTCCCGGCCAGCACCCGCTCCTGATCGAACGGTTTTTCCAGCTGCGTCAGCGATACCGTGGCCTCAGCCATCTGGCTCACCTCCGGCAATTCCAAAACTTTCGGCCAGGCCGATTCGCACCCCGCCAGCAAAGCGCTCCCCAACAAAATCCCCAAAAACCATCCCCATTTCAGTTTCATTTTCTATCGCTCCTTTGCGAAAAGAGATTCGACCTGTGCTCAACTGATATTCTATCACAAGTAATTTTTTTAAAAAATAATTCAATATTTTTACCCATAAAAATTAAACGCAAAATACAGACACATCTAAACTCTAAATTATATCCTTTCTATCTCCCAAACCCCTTTATACTGAAAATAGAAATCGATCCGGGCTCGATCCGGGCCGATATCTTTTACGGGAGGAATAACAATGGAACACAGATTTGTCGACCCCGTCTGTGGGATGGAAGTCAATCCCCAAACGGCTTCTGAAAGAGTCGAGTACAAAGGCGAAGCGATTTTCTTCTGCAGCAAAGAGTGTCGGGAAAAGTTCGAAAAGAACCCCGCGCAATACATGAAAGTCCGGGAACAACCTCCCCGGCACGAAAAAGAAAAGACCGAACGCTAACCCGCCCCAACTCTTCTATCCCCCATTTTCCTGCATAGGAAAATGGGGGATAGTTTATCTCTTCCATCTTCCAATCTTGTAATCCTGCCCTTCTCAGAGTAAAATAGCCCCTGAAAACTATAAACAGAGGATATGATGAGTAGAAATCAAATTAACATTACCCCCACCGTCAAAAAATCGGCCACGGCGGAAAACGTCCGCAGATACTGGTCGATCGTCGTGCTTTTCATTATGCTGGCCCCTACCATCCTGGGACTATTTGAATACAACAGCGGCAACACGCAACAAACCATCCCTAATTTAATCGTCTCCGAAGCCATCTATGACTTCGGCCTGATCCCGGCTGACGCCCCTGTCGTCCACAATTTCACCTTATGGAACACCGGCACCGCCGATCTGACCCTGACCAATCCCACCGCCAACGCCGCCGACACCAGCGTAATCCTCGCCAATACTACCATTCCAGCCAATGGAGACGGCAGCCTTGAAGTCACCTTCGATCCTCAAGGACAGAGCGGTCAGATAACCCGCATCATCAACTTCACCACCAACGACCCGGCCCGCCCCACCGTCGATCTCCGCATCACCGCGGTCATCACCCCGTAAAACAAAACCCCATCTCTCCCCAAAATAGGAAAAAAATTTAACGCAGAGACGCAAAGAAGCAAAGACGCAGAGTCAACTATATTCTTCTCTGCGTCTCTCTGCGATCTCCCCGTCTCTGCGTTAAAATATGGATCTCTGCGTTAAAATCTTTATCTGATTCTCATCCTGTTTGGAGGCTCCCCCATGGACACATTGGAATCCTGGCGCAAACACTGTATGGCCCAACAGACCGAACTCCGCACCGCCCTCACCGAAGGGACCGATCATGCCCGGGCCATCCAACTCTTCCTCGATCAACACGCCCTGCTCCACTCCGCCCGCATGGACACCGGCACCCCCTGGTCCTTTGAAGACGAAATCTTCGACGGCCTCACCCCAGAGCAGGCCTGCCGGCTCTCGCCCCACGGTGAAAGCTCCATCGCCTGGATCATCTGGCACCTCGCCCGCTGCGAAGATCTCACCATGAACCTCCTGGTCGCCGGCACTCCCCAACTCCTTCTGCAAGACGGCTGGCTGAAAAAAACCGGCTCCCCCGTCCGCGACACCGGCAACGCCATGGATCAACAGGCCGTCATTGCCTTTAACCAGGCCGTGGATATCGAAGCCCTGCGGGATTATCGCGCCGCCGTCGGCCGCCGCACCCGTGAAATCGCCCGCCGGCTGCAACCCCACGACATGAAACGCAAACCCACGCCCGCCGCACTTCAACAGATCATCGACGAAGGCGGCGTCGTCGAAGCCGCCCACAGCCTCATCGACTACTGGAGCAACCGCACCGTCACTGGCCTGCTGCTCATGCCCCCCACCCGCCATCTCATCGTCCACCTCAACGAAGCACTCCAACTCAAAAAGAAGTTCAAATAATTTTTTATGTTTTCGCGGGCTTCAGAAAGCCCGCCAAAACATAGGCCTTTTCCAGATCCGTCCCGGCGACGCCCACATTCCCCCT
>CAZCTC010000094.1:10280-28229 GCA_964501335.1 uncultured Anaerolineales bacterium
ATCCTTATCGTTCATTGGGGGAAGGAGGGGGTCAGGGGGAGGATGAGGGCCAACCGCCAAAACATAGGCCTTTTCCAGATCCGTCCCGGCGACGCCCACATTCCCCCTCCTTCCCCCACAGAGCAGCCATCGTTCGGGCACCAAAAGCCTATCCTTATCGTTCATTGGGGGAAGGAGGGGGTCAGGGGGAGGATGAGGGCCAACCACCCCCGTTTTACAAAATTCGCGCGCCCTGCCTTGCAGAGCGCGCGAACCAGTCTTCCTATCTTCCAGACTTCCAGTCCCTATCCCCCCCAGAGATCCGCCAGCTGCGCGTCGAGCTGATCCAGGAAATCATCGCCCAACACACCGCTCTCCTTAAGGCTGTCCAGAGAAAAGACCGGCGTCGGCTCGATCTCCATCGCGGTCGATCCCGGAGTCGGCTCAGAACGCCCCACCGCCGGCTCGACCGGTCTGGCCGGCGAAGTCGGCGCCCCCGTCCGCACAAAGAGCTGCTGCAACCTCGGCAATGCCTCCTTGGTATAGAACAACACCACGCCCGTCTTCACCTCCCGACCGAAAACCAGCAGCAGCAGCACCTCAGCGGTCACCTGCGCATAATAGGCTCCGTAGGACTCTCCCTCGTGATAGTTGATCTGGAAAGCGTGCTGCTCGCCCAGCAACGACGCCACCCCGGCCGTCGCCGCAAAGCTGCCGGCCAACAGCGCCGCCAGCGCGCTCAGATTCAACTCATCGATCATCCCCTTTGCCACAATCACCGAGCCGTTCGATTCCACCAGCAGAGCCACGCGGGCCCCACTGTCGGCGCGCAACGTCGCCAGAATCCGCTCGGCCTCCTCCAGCTGAGTCACCCCCAGCTGATAACCGATCCCATGCTCTCCCCCCGGCGGCAGCGATTGCCGGTAACGTTTGATCTCCCGGCGCACAATCACCAGCAGTTCATCAGGAGCATAGGGCTTGGGCACGAAATCGTTCACCCCGCCCCGCAGCGCCCGCACCACCGTGTCCATCGAGCCGTGGCCGCTGACCATCACCACGGGCGTGTTCGGCGTCCGCTGTTTGATCTCTGCCAGCAGCTCCAACCCGTCCATCCCCGGCATCTGAAAATCCGTCAGGATCAAATCCCAACGCCGGGTAGGTAACAATCGCAGCGCATCTTCCGCCGTCCCGGCACCTTCCGCGGCAAAACCCTGCCGGTTCAACAAAATGCGCAGGCCCTCCCGGTCAATCGTCTCATCTTCTACGATCAAAACATTCGGTCGTTCATCCATAGCGCTTTACGGTAGCTGATAAGCCCCCCCTATCAGATCGATGCCGCAGGGCAACGTCTCAATCCAGGAAATGAACTGCTGCACGATCTCCGGCCCCTTCATCATCGCCCCATGCTGAGGCGCAATCGTCTGGATATCAAGAGTCCGGACCATCGCCGCCCATTTCTTCAATACCGCGCCCGAAGGCATATAGCGTTGATGGAATCCTTTCATGTACTGGATGTGATCGTCGAAATTCTGCACCACGGTGTAAGTCTGCCCCAACGACGCCCCCAGATCTCCAGAATACAAAATCTTGGAAACCGGATCGTAAATCTGGAAATTGCCCGGAGAATGCATAAAATGGGCCGGCAACAGAATCAACTCACTCCCGCCCAGATCCAACCGCATCCCTTTATCGGGAATCGGCATGATACGATCCCCAAAAGCATCGTCCACCCCAAAGTGGGCCACAAACCGCACCCACACCCGCGGGATCAACGCCCGCGCATTGGTCATCATCATCCACCCATTGGCCGCCGCCACAATATCCGGATCCTGGTGCGAAAAGAAAAGGTAATCCAGATTTCCTGTCGCCATCACCGCCCCCAACTCCGCCAGCAGCATCGAATAAATCTTATGGCCGCCGGGATCCAGCAAAATCCCCCGTCCCCGATGCAGAATCACATGCTGATTGGCCTGCACCATCTGGCCGGAAGAAAAATCCTCCATCAAAATGTTCCGATGTTCCGCATTTTCAAACAACACTTGCGCCGGCATAGAAGCCTCCTTTACCCCAAACCGCCCCGCGCCACCCGGCCTGCATCCAGTACCGGCCGGCCCACACTATCAACCAAACAAGCCCGACATCAAATTCTCAAAAAGCTGCGGGCTGAATCCCGTCACTTCCAGGAATTGCTGCACCCGATGGTCGTCGTACGATTGCAGCATAATATTCAGGTCCAGATCCATCACTTGGTTCAAAGCCCGCTGCCGGGCCTCTCGCTGTGGATCGCTCCCGTATTCAGCCTCGATAATCTCCCGGGCCGCCACACTCCGACAATAGGCCATCGCCGCCACCACAAACCGCGGCTCCAACCCCACCTCTACATGCCGCTTGCCAATCTGATAGCGTCGCTGAAAATAGGCCTCGCCATATTCCACATCGGCCAGGCTCACCAGCCAGCGCGCCAGATGGCCCCGGAGCGCTTCCACCCGCCCCGGTTGGGCATGCAAAATCTCCCGCGTCCGCTCAAACTTCTCCAGCTGATCGTAAAAAGCAACTACAATCGCCGGAGCGTGTTTCTCCAACGCCGGGCGCATCTCTCCCATCAACCGCCGGCTCTCCTCATCGAGCGAGGCCATCCGCTTCATCTCATCCATCTGAAATGGCGTGTTCATGGATCACTCCCTACCCTAAAAGCTCGGCAATCGTCTGAGCGCCTTCCCGGACTTCCAAAAAGACCATCCCCAGATTGACATTCTTGCCCGTCAACGCCACAAAGAGCGCATTCTTCCCCGCCGGCGTGATGATAATATTGCCGTCGCTTCCCTGAATCAACGTCTGCTCAAACTGCCCACGATCCATTTGCCCCACCGACCGCCCCGACAAACTGAGCAGGGCCGCAGCTACCGCCCCGACCCGCGCCTGATCCGTCTTAGGAGGCAACTCCGCATCCATAATCAACCCATCAGGACTGACCACCGCAACCCCTTTGATATCTCCAGAGTTCTGGACAATCCCGTGCAAAACGCTCGATAATTTTTCCCGCCGTGTTTCTCCCGCCATTGCCGTAGCCTCCTTGTCGCTGCCCGAAGATTGCATCATCTGCCGATTTTCATCCAGTTGTCGCAACCCTTCCATTAATAACACCGACCAGGGCAACTGGATCGTCCGCGTCGGAGCCGCCACATCCGCCTCGACGACAAACTGCCCCGTCTCCCAGGTCAGCAATCGATAAAAAGCCTTCTCACCCTGCACCCCACCGGCTTCCGCATGGATCACCTCACCGCCGGCAAAATAAACATAGGCGGTCGCTTTATCCCGCTCGATCACCAATCGCGCCTGCTGGCCCGATTGACAGCTCAATTGCACAATATCCGCCAGGCTGAGATCCGTCAAATTGCCTTTGAGTGTCATTCTTTGCCGTCCCTCGAACGTCTATGCCCGCTGAAAGCTCCAGGACTCCTGGACCTGTCGGATCGCCCGGCTCGTCGCCGGCCAGTAAGCCTCATTGGGCTGGATTACCACGGCCAGAATCAGGGTCTGCTGGCCCGCCGTAAACTGCCGACAGAGAATGCCCTGCTTCACCTCATCGTAAAGCATAATCATGTCGCTCATTCCGCCCATCTCCAACCGCCGCCCGGCCTGATAGCCCAACCGTAAAATCTCTCCCACCAGTGCCGCCAGCGATTGCGCCTGACTCAAATCTCCGGCCGCCGCCAGCGAAAGCCCCGTGTTGTCGGTCAATACCACCGTACTGAATCCCGGCTCCTGGCTGAGTTCTTCGATCAAATTTTGGATTTGTTTCATGCCGCCTCCTGTTTCACACCGGCCCGCAGCTGCTTCTGCACATCCGCCATCACCAACCGCAGGATCATCTGCAAAGTTTGCTGAACCCCCTCCCCGCGGATGGCACTGGCTTCACAGGCGGGAAAAGCCTCCGCTCCCAAGGCCGTCCGAAGCTCGGTCACCGGCAACGCATCGCTCAGATCTCGCTTGTTGTACTGAACCACCACGGGAATACTCTGCACGGTACGGCCCAATCGCCCCAAATGTTTGCCCATATCCTGCCAGGAGGCCAGATTGTCTTCCAACCGGCCGCCCTGCGAATCCACCACAAACACCAACCCATCTGCCCGCCGCAGCACCATCTCCCGCGTGGCTTCGTAATAGATCTGGCCCGGCACCGTATACAATCCAAATTTCGGTTTCAGGCCTCCGATCGCGCCCAGCTCCAGCTGCAAAAAATCGAAAAAGAGCGTCCGATCCTCTTTGGTGTTCAGCGTAAACAATTCACTGCGTTGCGTGGCATTGGTACGGGCATGGATCTGTTCCAGATTGGTCGTCTTACCGCTCAAGGCCGGCCCGTAATAGACCACATTCAAATTCAATTCTCGATTTTTCCAGTTGATAAACATAGTCCCCTCAGAACGGCAACCATACCGCAAACGTAGTTCCCCGCCCAACCTCACTGGTCACACTCACCTTTCCACGGTGATCCCCAATAATGCTGTAACTGATCGCCAGCCCCAATCCGGTCCCTGTGACCTTGGTCGTAAAGAAGGGTTCGAAAATACGATCCATAATCTCCGGCGCGATGCCGGTCCCCGTATCGCTCACCTCCACCCGCACGCCGCCTTCGACCGGAAAGGTCCGCAGAGTCAACCGTCCGCCCTCCGGCATCGCATCCCGGGCATTCAGCATCAAATTCAGAAAGACCTGCTCCAACTGATCGGCGGCCGCCGAGACCAACGGCAACGCGACGGCAAAATCACGGCTCAAGGTGATCTTGTTCTCACGTAAATTCTTATCGATCAGCAACAGCACATGCTCCAGAACCTCATTCAAAGAGACCGGAGCCCGCTGTTCCTGGGGTGGACGAGAAAAACTTCGCAACTGTCGGGTTAATACATTGATCCGTCCCACCTCCCGTTCAATCACCTCCAACGACTGCCGGCTGAAAGAATCCGCCGGAACCTCTTCTTTTAATAAATAAAGGTAGGTATTAATGCCGGTTAACGGATTGGAAATCTCATGGGCAATAGAAGCCGCCAGCCGTCCCAGCGCGCTCAGCTTCTCAGCATGGCGCAATTGATGATAGAGCACCTCCAGTTGTTGGGTACGATCCTGGACCTTCTGCTCCAACGTCGCATTCAATTCCTCCAACGCCTCCGTTGAAGCCCGCAGGCGTAACATCGTCCGTACCCGCAACAACAACAACACATTATCCAGGGGCAGAGGGAGAAAGTCATCAGCCCCGGCGTCCAGAGTGGACGCCACATCGGCCGTCGAGGATTGACCGCCGATCACCAACACCGGAATCAAACGCAGGGCAGGATGGGATTTCAAACGCCGGATCAAGGCCCACCCTGCTTCCATCTCGGCCGGCAGCGCCAGCAAAATCAAATCCGGCAACGGCTGCAACCAGCTCCACCCCTCGGCCTCTACCGCAGGCCATTCGCCCCCCCGCACCACATAACCGGCGGCCTGCAACACCTGGCGCATTCCCATAGATTCCGCCGAGCGCTGTCCAATGTAGAAAATGTCGGAGAACAACAGCCCAAATTCCATCGCGCCGCCCGCCATTTCTTTCTAGCTTTTCTCGACGTTCTTTCCTTCCGTCTCCTGCTCTCGCCGAATCTCATCGACCACCCACCGCAGCAAATCCGGATTGACCTCCTGCAACTGCTCACAGGAAAGCTGCCAGCGCCGCTTCAATTCTGCCTCCGCATGGCCCTTGATCTGCATCATCAACACCCCCAGCTGCGCCGGCCCCTTGAATTCCAGCCCCATCTCTTTGCCGATATTGGCCCAATAGTGATAGATCATCGGAATAATCAACCCTTCTACCCGCTCCCAAAGCGTCTCATCCTCTTTCAACAGATAGAAGAAGGCCAGATAATAAGGCTCCGCCGCCCCATACTTGTGCTGCACCTGACAGAGATCGCCGGCCTTGACTGAAGCATAGGAGGCCAGATACCAGGCCAGATCTTCCGCTTTCGCCGTATTGTCGCCGCGCTCCAGCGCCTCTAACTGCAACCGGGCCGCCTTTTGATAGCCGGCCAGCGCTTCCAAAAAATTCCGACTGCGACGCGCCTCACTGGCCTCTTCAAAAGCCGTCGCCGCCGTCTTCGCATCGGCAAGAGCCACCCCATTGGCATGGCCGTTTCCATTCCCATGGCTCCCATTGCCGTTCCCGCCGGCCTTGACCGCCGTTTTCTGCTGGATATCCTGCAGCACCGGCTGCAAATAAGGACTTTCCAGATAATCCGGCAACAAAGTCGACGCAGATTCAGACTCGATCTCCGTCGGCGAAGGCAACTTGCCTCGCCGACGGACATCCTCTAACAACTCATCGATATAGGCCACCTGTTTGCGATCGCCCAGCAACACCTCAGCCAGCCCGGCATGATCCAGTTCCAGCCCTTCCTTCAACACGCGATAGATAAAGGCCGATTCGACCCGCCGCACAAACGCATGCTCGTTGTTGATCTCCGGCGCCAGCCCCACCGGCACTTTAAAAGAGGCCGGCCGATCGTAATAGGTATACGCCGACTGATAAAAACCGGTCTGCCAGACCCGCAACAACGCCGCCTGGAGTGCCAGCTTATCGTCCGCCGAATACCGGGCTTCCAATCGCTTCAACACCTCTTCCACCGTATAAGTGGCCGGATGTTTCTTTAATTCTTGATAGATATCATGCATAATCTGTCGGCGGGTCGGCATGTCCACATAGATCACCCGCTCGAAAACCGCCCGATAATGCGCGATCAGGCTGTCCTGGGCCGCTTCGCTCTCCGACTCGGGCGAAACGGCCTTCGCCTCCGTCGCGATCACAAAATCGACCGGCACCACATACAGCTGCAAATCCCGAAAGAAAAAGCGCACCAGATCCCGATTGACCTCCAACCAGCTCCGGAACTGCGCATGGCCCAGATTGACCTCATTGAAAGTCGGATCGATCGACAACATCGTCTGCTTCAACCGGGAAGCCAGCACCGGAATTTCTCCGCGCTGCTCGTGCACATCCAACGCCTTCTGCAACAACTGCCGCGCCTGCTCCTTATCGGAGAAGGAATGATGCACCGGTTTGTCCTCTTTGCCGGCTATCGCCTCCAGATAGACAAATTCATCGCACGCACTCACCAGCAGCCGATGGGAAATCTGCCGGGGACCGATCCCCAGCACATATTTACCATACTCGCGTAACTTGGAGACCAAAGGGCCGAAATCGCTGTCTCCCGAAACCACCACAATTGTCTGGATCTGTGAATGGGTCAACGCGATCTCAAAAGCATCCAGCGCCAGCCGAATATCTGCGCGGTTTTTACTGTTACGCAGGCTGTAAAGCTGAATCAGATCGACTGAATTCCCCAACAGCACATCCCGATATTGTGAGAAGTGCACCCAATCGGCGTAAGCGCGTTTAATAACCACGCCGCCCCGCCCACGCAAATAGTTCATCAGGCCCGTTACATCGAATTCAAAACTCTCCTGTTCCGAGGCCCAGATTGCCACATTCTCAAAATCAATAAACAACGCCATCTGCTCGCTCATTGGCGGCGCCCTCCATAGCACCGTCAGCCTGACCGGAAAGATCAGCCCGATTGCCTGATCCGAAAATTTTTGCCCCACGGCTTCCAGTTTAATTTTTTTGGGAAACTAAAAACTAACCGTCGGGATAATCGGTGCTCCCATTATAGAGGTACCATAAAGAGAGTCAAGTGTATTTCATATTTTAGCCCGCCGCTATCCCCCCGGCCCCCCATATCAGGCAACTTAAGGTGATGCGCCGGTAGCCCCCAACCTTATAACGTCCCGCAAATGGCACTTTCCCTGTAAGATACGCCGTGCGGTGCGAAGCAGGGGGAGGGAGTTTTTTTGTTTATTTTTTCGCGCGCCGCAGACGGCGCGCGAAAAAATGGGCTTTTTCTTTCCGCTTTCCCAGGGAATCACTGTCGCAAATGGCTTAAGTTGCCTAATATTTTATATGATCTTATCAAAAGCTCGCCTGAACATTGCACTTGAACCACGAAACATTACATTTTACGTTTCAGAATAGCTTATCCTGCTCTTCCTTCGGAGCCGCCACCGCATGTTCCGCCAGCCACTCCAACAACCCGCCGGCTGGACCCGGCACCTGCGCCGGAAAAGGCAACGCCCCCTGCTGCAAAAGCTCCCGATTTCCCCCAGGCACCGTCGGCCCCTCCGCCACAAAAACCGGCACCCAGCCGCCTTTGAGCGCTTCCATCGCCCCGCTCCAGGTCCCCCCCTGCCCCGCCTTCTCACAGGCCACCACCAACGCATAATCCGCCAGTGCATAGATCAATCGATTCCGGCCCATCGCCCCGCCCACCGTAAAATCGGCATTCGGCGCATAAGGCGTCATCAGCGTCAACATCCGCCGGGTCAACGCCGCCCGGGCATCCGGCATCCGAATGGCTCGCTCCAGGCTGTCGGCCAACACTCCCACCGCGCGCCCCTGCGCCCCCAGCGCCGCATTGAGCGCCACCGTATCCACCCCGCGCGCCCCGCCGGAATAAACCACCAGCCTCGACTGGGCACAGGCACTCCCCACCCACTCGGCCAGCAGCTGCCCGGCCCCGTCCACATTGCGCGAACCCACCACCGCCAGCCCGGTCTGCCCCGGCAACTCCAGCGACCCGGCCCCAAACAACACCGTCGGCGCCCCTTCCTTCAACCGCTGCCGCAGCCGCAATGGATAATGACTGTCGGCCCGGGTCACCACCCAGATCCCCAGCGTCGCCAGCCGCTCCACCGCAATCGCCAGCGTCCCGCCGCGCTCCAACAACCGCGCCAGCCGCTCCGCCTCAGTTGGGAGCACGCCCAGCAAGCCCTGAAGATCGGCCGCCGCCAGCCCCAACAACGCCGCCGGCCGCTTCCCCAACGCATGCAGCTGTCGCGCCAGCGGATTCCACTCCCGCAGCGTCAGCGGCTCCAGATTCGAACGTGCCGTCAGGCCCAGCGGAGAACAGAGCAGCAAAATCGCCTGAGCATCCGTCGTCAACGCCATCACTTTCCCCCTATCGCGCCCGACCGCGAGCCAGCGCAAAAGGATGCACCATCCCACTGCCCTTCGTACGCAGCAGCCAACCCGCCATCGCCATCGTCCATCCCGAATCGGCCGTATCATCAACCAGCAGCACCGGCCCCGCCGGCACCCCACCCTTCACCGCCAGCGATCCGAGAACATTCTGCGCCTGCATCGTACTGTTCGCCATCGTCTTCTGTTCCGGCATCTCCCGGGTCCGCACCAGCACCGGCATAAACGGCAGCCCCAACAACACCGCCAGCCGCTTCGCAAAATCGGGCACCAGCGTCGGATGCCGCAGCGAAGGGATCGCCGTGATCCATTCCGGCGCCGGCTCTGGTCCCCACCGCTCCTGGATCAACTCCGCCGCTGCCTGCACCAGGGACTCGTCGAAACGCCCCTGATGATACTTGCCGTCGCGCACAAACCGCCCCCAGCCCGCATCGCCGTATTCACACAACGCCCGGCCCGGCGCATTGACCAGCTCAGCCGGAATCTTCATCTTCTGATCCGGAAAGAGCCCCATCGGCCACATCTTCCGCGGCGCAATCTCCAGCGACTGCCCCTTCAAATAGTTCTGCGCCTCGATCACCAGCTCCGGCCGGACCTCCGGCGAAAGCCCCTTCCCCTTACAATTGGCACATCGCCCGCAGGGTCCCGCCTCCGGATCGTCCAGCTCGCGAGCCAGAAATTCCATCAGACAGCCTTTATAATCCACATAGGCCTGCATCTGCGCCAGCTCGTGCCGCCGCAACTCCGTCACCCGCTCCACCCGCTCCCGATCCGGCGTCCAGGGATTGACCGTCCGGAAATACTTCGTGCCCTCCCGGCCGATGGCCCCATCGACCTCCAACAACTTCAACGCCTTCTCCATCATCGAGCGCGAAACATTCACCTTTGCCAGAATCTCATTGAGCGTCATCCCCTCCACCGGCTCCAGCGTCTTCAAAATCGCATTCATCGTCTCCAGCCTCGGAAAGGCGCTCTCGATAAAATATTCCTGGATCTCGTCGTCCTCCCGCCCGCTGAGCAAAATCCCATAGGCCCGCTCCAACGCCCGGCCGGCGCGCCCCACCTGCTGATAATAGGCCACCACCGACCCCGGCCGCTGAAAATGGACCACAAAGCCCAGATCGGGTTTATCAAAGCCCATCCCCAGCGCCACCGTCGCCACCAACGCCTTGAACTGATTGCTCAACAGCGACTGCTCCAGCTCCACCCGATCCACCGTCCCATCGTCGCCGGCGTGATAGGCCGCCGCCGAAATCCCCTTGCTCTGCAACCAGCCCGCCACCCGCTCGGTATCCGCCACCGTCAGACAGTAGACAATCCCATGCCCCGGCAACTTCGGCAGATTTTCCACCAGCCAGGCCAGCCGCGCCGCCGGATCATCGATCCGCAACGCCTGCAATCGCAACGAAGCCCGGGTCAACGGCCCCCGTGAAACCGCCAGTCCCGGCCCCAGCTGGGATTGCACATCCGCCACCACCCGATCGTTCGCGGTCGCCGTCGTCCCCAACACCGGCACCTGCGGCGGCAGATTCTGCAAAATCCGCACAATGCGCCGGTAATCCGGGCGAAAATCGTGTCCCCAGTCGGAAATACAGTGCGCCTCATCCACCACAAAGAGTCCCACCCGCCCCGCAATCTGCGGCAGCACCGACTTAAGAAAACGCTCGTTGTTCAACCGCTCCGGCGAGATCAGCAGCAGATCACAGCTGTCGCTCGCCAGCGCCTTCTCCGCCACATCCCACTCATCCCGGTTGGCACTGTGAATCGTCACCGCCCGCAGCCCGATCCGCCCCGCCATCTCGATCTGATTCCGCATCAACGCCAGCAGCGGGCTGATCAACATCGTCGGCCCGGCCCCCTGCTCGCGCATCAACTTCGTCGAAAGGAAATAGACCAGACTCTTGCCCCAGCCCGTCCGCTGGACCACCAACAACCGGCCGCGTCGCACCGCAACTGCTTCGATGGCTTCCCATTGCCCCTCGCGGAAATCCGCTTCCGGCCCCAACATCTGGCGCAGCAGCGCCTGTGCGTGCTCTCGCATCTTCCACCCTCCCTCCAACCTGATTTCTCCCCAAGTCTAACATAGACCTCCAAAAAATCCCAATTATTCAGCCGAATCCCCGATCAACTCCCGCGAACGATCGTCAAAAGAAGTCAAATTCTCCTTCGTGTAAATGGCCACCGTCAGCTCTCTTTCATAACTTGCATCATTGACATGAAAATGATTGCCGTCCCAATCCGCCTCCAGCAGGCCGGAAAGTTTGCTCGCCAATTCCCGGGCCTCTGCCGGCGTCAACAGCAAGGTTAACCCCATAACCGCTTGATTTCTATCTTCATCCAGCAAACGCATCCAAATTCGATCTCCTTTCAGTAAATTTTTCGATTCCTGGGGTTCCACTGGCCCCACAGCCATCCGCATATTTTATCCCATTCCTTCCTTCCCTCATATCAGGCCAATTAAGACACTACCCCAGTAAAAACCGGGGCTTTCTTACACCCCCGCAAATGGCTCTTTGCTGGTCAGGCGCGACGCGCTGGATGGGAAGAAAGTATTTTTTATTTATGATTTCGCGCGCCTCAGAAGGCGCGCGAAATCATAGCTTTTTCCCAGAACTTCCAGCTCTCTTTTTACGTTTTCCCTATCACGATGCACCCCCTCTTCCTGTCTACTGTCTACTTGCTACTGTCTACTTCTTATTTGCTCCTCTCTAATTTGAACTATAATATCTCCGTAGCAACTTTATCCGCACTCCAAGGAGTTACCATGAGCAATATGCAACTGTTGTCCCCGGAAACCATGCCGGCTTATGCCGATATTGCCATCAACGCCTACCCCACCATGGACATCAATACTCCCGAGGCCCGCCAAAAACTCATCGACCGCCTCATCAATATCCAGCAAAACATCCCCGTCCGCCACGTCTACGGACTCTATCGGAACGAACAGGCTCAGGGAGGAATGATCCTCTACGATTTCCGTATGAACATGTTCGGCGCCACCATCGACGCCGGCGGCGTCGGCATGGTCGCCGTCGACCTGCTCCACAAAAAAGAGCACGTCGCCAAAGAATTGATCGCCTTCTTCCTGGAACACTATCGGGAAGCCGGCGCCACCATGGCCCTCCTCTACCCCTTCCGCCCGGATTTCTACTACGCCATGGGCTTCGGCTACGGCACCAAACTCAACGAATATCGTATCCGGCCCTCCGCCCTGCCCTGCCGGGGCAGCAAAGAACACCTGCGCGTCCTCACCGCCGACGACAAAGAAGCCCTGGCCGAATGCTACAGCCGTTATCAAACCCGCACCCACGGCATGATCGTCCGTCACGCCCCCGAATGGGATACCTGGTTCAACAAGATGGAAAACCGTGTCATCGGCTATGTCCGCGACGGCAAAATCGAAGGCTATATGCTCTTCGGCTTCAAACGCCGCACGGATACCAGCCCCCTGCGCAACAACCTCGTCGTCCACGAACTCCTCTACGAACACCCCCAGGCCCTGGAAACCCTGCTCACCTTCCTGCATACCCAGGCCGACCAGATCGACCGCATCGTCATCACCACGCACGACGAAACCTTCCATCACCTCTTGACCGATCCCCGCGACGAAAGCGAAGCCCTGATCCCTTCGGTCTATCATGAATGCAATGTCCAGGGCGTCGGCCTGATGTACCGGGTCATCGACATCCCCAAACTTTTCACCGCCCTGAGCGAGCACAACTTTAACGGGCAGAACTGCCGGCTCAAACTCACCGTCCACGACAACTTCCTCCCCGCCAACGACGGCAGTCTCCTGATCGATTTCGAACAGGGCAAAGTCTCCCTGCGCAGCGAAGGAGATTTCGACGTAGAGATCAGCCTCAACGTGGCCGAATTCTCCTCCCTGATCGTAGGCTGCGTGGATTTCAAATCGCTCTACACCTACGGCCTCGCCCAGATCTCCAACCCGGCTTACCTCGAAACGGTCCACCGCCTCTTCAAAGTAGAAGAGAAACCCATCTGCCTGACCGCCTTCTAGAAATAACAGGTTGGGCGCACCCTGACAGGGTGCGCCCAAAATATACCCTTTCTGTATCTCCATCTCTGGACATTCCTTTCTTTTAGGAATATTTTAAGAATGCTGACCTTCCGCTTTGACTTCAACATCGATTTTACAAAGGAGGGTAAACCATGTTATACCTGTTAGCGCTCACGGTACTGGCCGTGATCGTCGTCCTGGGGCCGATACCACATTCTTACTGGTAAGACCGATTGAAAAAACTCCGGGCGCGCTCCTTTTCAAGGAGCGCGCCCGGAAAATTTTTTAGTGGTTTGTGGGCGGCTTCAGAAAGCCGCCCACAAACCACTTTTTTCCCTCGCTGTCTACTGTTTACTTTCTACTGTCTACTTCTTTAAATCTGCTCCCCCTTGAACTGGCTCATATACAGATGCTGGTAAAACCCTTCTTTCGCCAGCAGGCTCTCATGCGTCCCCCGCTCGATAATCTCCCCATCCTTGATCACCATCACACAATCCGCCTCCCGGATCGTGCTCAACCGATGCGCAATGACAAAGCTTGTCCGCCCCGCCATCAACCGCAACAGCGCCTCCTGCAAATGCTTCTCCGTCCGGGTATCCACATTGCTCGTCGCCTCGTCCAGAATCAGAATCTCCGGATCGGCCAGCACAGCGCGGGCAATCGCCAGCAACTGCCGCTGCCCCTGGCTCAGATTGCTGCCCCGTTCCGAAAGCTCCGTCTGATACCCCTGCGGCAACCGCCGGATAAACGAATCCGCATTCGCCAGCGCCGCCGCCGCCATCACCTCGGCCTCCGTCGCATCGAGCCGGCCATAACGGATATTCTCCATGACAGTATCGGCAAAAAGAAAATTATCCTGCAACACCAGCCCCAACCGCCGGCGCAAATCGTCCTTCTTCAACTGCCGGATATCCGTCCCGTCGATCTTGATCGCCCCGCTGTCCACATCGTAGAAACGGGTCAACAAATTGATCACGGTCGTCTTACCCGCCCCCGTCGGCCCGACCAGCGCAATCGTCTGTCCCGGCTCGGCATAGAGGTTCACATGCTTCAACACCGGCCCCCCCGCCTCATAACCAAAAGAAACATCCTCAAAAGTCACCCGGCCCTTGATCTGCTCCAGCGGTAAAGCATCAGGAGCATCCTGCTCCGGCTCTTCGTCCAGGATCTCAAAAACCCGCTCCGCCCCCGCCAGCGCCGACTGGATCGTATTGAACAGCTGGGCAATCTGATTGAGCGGTCGGGCAAAGCTGCGCGCATAATTGACGAAGGTCGCAATCTCGCCGACGGTCGCCATCCCCGCCACGGCCAGCCAACCACCGGCTCCCGCCACAATCGCCAGCCCCATATTGTTGACCATGTTCATCAACGGCCCCATAAAGCCGGCAAAAGTCTCCGCCTGGGTGGCCGCCTTCTGCAACGGCCGGTTGGCGCGTCCGAAATCCTCAATCGCCTCGCCTTCTCGCGCATAGGCCTTGACGGTCCGCTCGCCGGTGACCGTCTCTTCAATAATCCCATTCAGCACGCCCAGATAGCGCTGCTGATCCCGAAAGCCCTGCCGGGAACGGCTCGCAATGGCCTTCGTCAACACCACGGTCATCGGCACCACCAACAACGTCACAATCGCCAGCGGCACATTGATGACCAGCATCATAATCACCACCCCCACCAGCCCCACAAAACTCGAAATCAACTGGGTGGCACCGGCGCTCAGCGTATTGTTGATATTTTCCACATCGTTGCTCAACCGGCTCATCAGATCGCCATGCGCATGCTGATCGAAAAAACGCAGGGAAAGGGTCTGCAATCGCGCAAAAAGATCCTCGCGCAGATCCCGCACCACCCGTTGCGCAATCCCCGCCATCAGATAAGACTGCATCCAGAGCCCCGCCGCCGACAGGACATACGCCCCCACCATCAACCCCACCAATCGGGCCAGCCCCGCCAGATCGCCCTGGTCGATATAAACATCCAACGCCTGCCCCATCAGATAAGGCCCCAACAGATCCAGCACCGAACTGATCACCACCAGCAACGCCACCAGGATCAATCCCCACCGTTGCCGGTCCAGATAATGCCACAACCGCTTGAGCGTCGCCCGGGCATCCTTCGCCTTGGGCCCTGCATGCAAAATCGCGCCGGGCGGACCACCGCCCCCGGGCCGCAAATTGAGCGCCGGCCCCTGATCCTGGCCCTGCTGTCGAGAAGAAACCGCCGAAAAACGCGACTCAGTCATGGGCCCCTCCATTCCCCAACTGCGAATCATAAATATCCTGATAGATCGGGCTGGAGACCAGCAGCTCGCTGTGCGTCCCCTCAGCCACGATCTTCCCATCGTCCAACACCAAAATCTTATCGGCCTTCAAAACCGTACTGATCCGCTGGGCGATCACAAAGCTGGTCCGATCCCGCATCAGCCCCTCCAGCGCCGTCTGGATGCGCGTCTCGGTCTCCACATCGACCGCACTCGTACTGTCGTCCAGAATCAATACCGCCGGCCGGAGCAAAACTGCGCGGGCAATCGCCAGTCGCTGCTTCTGTCCGCCCGAAAGGTTCACCCCCCGTTGCCCCAACACCGTATCGTACCCCTCCGGTAGCGTCATAATGAACTCATGCGCCTGCGCGGCCTTCGCCGCCGCCAGAACTTCCGCCTCACCGGCTTCCGGGCGCCCATAACGAATATTGTCCCGGATCGTTCCGCTGAACAACACTGTCTCCTGCAACGCCACCCCGATCCGCCGGCGCAACGCCTCCTGCGCCACATCCCGTACATCCACGCCGTCTACCAACACCCGCCCGTCCTGAACATCGTAGAACCGCGGAATCAAAGCGACCAGGCTCGACTTCCCGGAGCCGGTCATCCCCAACAACGCCACCGTCTGGCCCGGCTCCGCCACAAAGCTGACATCCTTGAGCACCGGCGCACACACCTCACCGTCATACCCGAAAGTCACATGCTCGAAGACCACCCGTCCCTGCGGCGCAAAATCCGTCACCGCGTCGGAGTGATCCTGCACCGCCGGTTCGCTCTCCAACACCTCCTGAATGCGCATTGCCGAAGCCGAAGCCCGCGCTACCTGGATCACCAGCATGCTCACCATCATCAAAGAAAACAACGTCGTCGTCAGGTAATTCACAAAAGCGATGATCTGCCCCGGCTCCATCGTCCCGGCCATCACCTGCCGGCCTCCGAACCAGATCACCCCCACCATTCCCAGATTCATCGTCAACGCCATAAACGGCAGCGTCAAAGCCGTCAGCTGTGCCACGCCGATCGCCTGATCCATCAACGCATGGTTGGCCTTCCCGAACCGCTCCCGCTCCCGCCCGGCCCGGGCAAAGGCTTTGACCACCCGCACGCCGGCCAGATTCTCCTGCATCACATTGTTCAATCCGTCCAGCCGCTGCTGCACCAATGTATAGAGCGGCGTGGCCCGGTTGATAAACCAGAGCACCGCCACCAGCTCCAACGGCAGCAAAATCAACGGCAGAAAGGCCAGCTGCGGACTGGTGATAATCGCCATGATCAGACTCCCGACCAGCAACAGCGGCGCACGGATCATAATCCGCAACAAGACATGCACGGCCTGCTGCACCTGCGTCACATCGTTAGTCAAACGGGTGATCAACTGACCGGTCTCCAGCTCATCCAGATTGGCAAACGAAAGCGATTGCACCTTCCGGAAAAGCCGCTCCCGCAGATCAGCCCCGAAGGCCTGCACCGCCTTCACCGCAAAAACCCCGTTGCCCATCCCACCGAAAGCCCCGATAATCGCCAGGACAATCATGATCCCGCCGGTCTGCAACACTACCGACAGATCCAGCTTCATAATCCCCTGATCGACAATCCGCTCGATCATCCGCGGCTGCAACAGATCCATCGTCACTTCCAGCCCCATCAATAGTGGGGCCAGCAACACCCACCGCCAGTACGGCTTCAAATAGCGCAATAACTTCAAACTCGCTTTTAGCATCGATGACACCTCTACGACAGTTCCTCAAACGGCGACGACGGCATTTCCACTGCCTCCGTCCCATTGACAATCAGCAAATTATCCCGCATCCGGATCAAAAAATCCGCCAGATAGGCCCGCTCTACCGGAGTAAATCCCGCCAACGCATCCTCCCCTACCTGCTGCTCCCGCCGGCAGATATCCTCCCGCACCGCTCGCCCGGCCTCGGTCAAATAAACCCGTGAAACCCGTTGATCATCAGGATCCGGACGCCGTTCCACAAAACCGGCCTGCTCCATCCGCTGCAACATCTTGGTCACAGTAGCCGGCTGGATATGCAACCGCGCCGCCAGATCGGCCTGCGAGCAGCCTTCTTCTTTCCATAATTCATGAAGTAAAGGCGGCTGACCCCGATAGATCCCGGTCCCTTTCATCAAAGTGTGCACTCTGAAAAAATGCTGCCGCATCAACTCAATCAGCAGAAAATTGATCTCTTCCGGAGATATTTCATTGATGTCCATCTTAAATCTCCTCTTTAAAATATAATTAGCTAGCTAATATTTAGCTAGCTAATTATATTCATCTTCCCCCAAAATGTCAATCGCCGAAAATCTCCCTGAAAAAATTTGTTAGCGCACATAACTTCTGGGATCAAGGGCGGCCACATCGGGCCGCCCCTACAAAAAGGCCCTCCCAGGTAGGGGCGCCCCTGCGTGGGCGCCCTAATCTGGCTGTTTTTAATCCATGCAAATAAACCATCCCACAGGCAAAAAAATTATCGGCGGCTTTTTAAAGCCGCCGATAAGTTGAATAAAAAATCTCTACCTGTGCAGATGCGCATTAGTATCCAGTAAAAACACCGGCTTTTTTCTCCCGTCTTTCCATGCTAACGTAAGTTTTGTGCAAATAGAGCCCCGAGTGCTCAAATCGAAGCAAAAACA
>CAZCTC010000095.1:0-28144 GCA_964501335.1 uncultured Anaerolineales bacterium
AGTTGGAAACACAGGTCAAGCTGGGCGCTGGCTGCCTACCCTACTTTGTCATGGGCTTTGCTCGCCAAGCCGAAGCGGAACGTTTCCAAACCGAATTAGCCGAACGCCTGCAGAAATTCGGGCTCCAGTTGCATAAAGACAAAACTCGGTTGATCGAGTTTGGCCGATATGCGAGGCAAGACCGAAAACTCCGTGGGGTAGGCAAACCGGAAACCTTCAACTTTCTAGGATTTACGCATAGTTGCTCGCAGACCAGGAACGGACAGTTCGTGGTGCTACGGGAGACCATGCGGAAACGGATGATCGCCAAATTGAAGGTGCTGAAAGGGGCGTTAGCGCAACGGATGCATGATCCCATTCCGAAGGTGGGACGGTGGTTGAGGGCGGGGTTACAGGGGCATTACCAATACTACGGAGTCCCCCGTAACAGTAAGGCTAGGGCCTGGTTTGCGCATGAACTCACCAAGCTGTGGTACAAAGCGCTCACCCATCGAAGCCAGAAGAAGAAAATCACCTGGGAGCAAATGCAGGAGATAAGCTCCAGATGGCTACCCAAACCCAGAATATGCCAACCTTATCCAAGTCAACGAATTCGCGTTTGACCCAAGGCAGGAGCCGGGTGCGGTAATTCCGCTCGCCCGGATCTGTGAGGGGGGAGCCCGTAAGGGCTATCTCTACCTCGACTTCAGGGCTTAAGAAGGCAATTTTCCGGCAAGGCACTTTTATAGGAAGGGGAGGGGGGAATTTGCACGCCTTCTGAGGTGTGCAAATTCCCCAAAAAACCAAATTCCCCCTTTTCTCCCATCTGCGTCTTTGGGAGAAAAGGGGGGCAGGGGGGATATGAGGGCCAGCGAAGCCTATTTTCAGGACAGAACGCCATGCCCGGGGCGGCACCCCGAAGGATGAAAATAGACGATTCGTCAGGATTGGGTACCCACAAGGGGTACCCCTACGGGAGACGTTTTCCGGGTAGGGGCGGCCCGATGTGGCCGCCCTCGGGGAGATTTTTGCACGATGGGCCTATTTTCAGGACAGAAGACCATGCAGGGGAGCACCCCGAAAGATGAAAATTCAGCGGAAGTAGACAGTAGACAGCCTGCGTCGCCTGTGCGGTTCTGGAAAAGGGCTCTGTTTTCGCGGGCTTTCTGAAGCCCGCGAAAACATAAACAAAAAAACTCTCTCCCCATCCTGCGCGTCGTGTTTTACGGGGAAAGGGTCATTTGCGGGACGCTATGAGGCCGGGGCCATGCCATAGAGCCCGATTTTCAGGACAGACCTCCCTGGAGAGAAAACTATGAAAAGATGGACACTGACCTTGATTGGGCTGATCGGAATGGGTATGCTGGCGGCTTGTGGGAAATCTCTGCCCATGGTATCGCCTCTGCCGGGGACAGAAACAACCGTATCTCTGTTGCCCTGTCCGGCCGCGCCCCGTCCCGGCTGGGAGCGGTGGCTGACTGGGACTTATATCGGAAGGGTGGGGGCTTTGTATCAAGAAGGGGGAACCTTGTGGATTGGAACGGCGCCGGGCATTCAAAAACTGGATGTGGCGAGCGGCCGGTTGACGGCGGCGCTGCCGACCGTGCGGGTCCGCAACTTTTTGCCGGCAGGAGACGGCCGGATATGGGCCTCTTCCGAAGATGGGCTGGCCTATTTCGACGGAGAGACCTGGCGTCTTGTCCCCTTTTCAGAAGAATTGAGCGATTTTCCTCCCATTACAGAAATGGCGTTCAATCGGAAAGAAAATTCGTTGTGGTTAAAGTTTGGAGCCCGACGTTCGATGTTTCCCTACCTGATGACGCCGGTGGAGATAGCGGAATCCGGTTTTCTGGAAATGCGAAAAATCGAGACCATGACGGAAATAGATCCGGAAGATTGTGAAAGTTGGCAATCGTTTTCTAATCAGGGGAGAGGATTTGATTCGCCGGAGAGCTGCCGGATACGGCAAAGTGCCTGGGCAGAAATCGGGCGGGCGATAGGGTCCTATCCGTCTTTCATAGAGGTCGGGAAGGAAGGTGTCTGGTGGGCGAAAAACGGGTGGTTTGGGTTATGGGACGGAAAGGAAAACAGAGAATGGATGTTGGATGGAGATGATATCAATCTTATGGAATCCGCCGCAGATGGTGGAGTGTGGCTGGCCTATAAGCATGGACTGGTTTATTTCAATCCGCAGACCGGAGAAGCGCGGCGGGTCCATTTGGAAGAAGATCCCGCTTGTGTGCTCTTGGGCGATCCAATCGATGTGGCGGTGGATGGGGCGGGACAAACCTGGGCCGTGACGGAAATGGCAGGAGTAGGGTTGGTTCGACTCTCGGAAGATCGCCGGGTATGGGTGCCGAAAAAGGATTTTTGGGCAGGCGATGGAATTTTTGCGTCGGAGCTGGCCGTGGCGCCGGACGGAGCCTTATGGGCGGTTGATTCGGGAGGATTATGGCGCATCGAGGGACAGAAAGGGATGAAAAGCGCTTATCCCCAAAAAGCGAATTGTACTTCTTCGCTTTATTCGTTGGAGGTGGATGCAAAGGGGCATGTCTGGGGGATTGTCGCAGGATGTACATGGGATGTGTTGGAATATCGGCCGGGGATTTATCGCTGGGTCAACCATGGGAATGTGAATGAACGCGGAATACTGGCGGTTGGGGCTGATGGGCAGATCTATTTGCTGGCAGGAAGCACCCTGTGGATCAGCCAGGAAGAATCCTGGCAGGAGATCGCCCGGTTGCCGCAATTTGAAAACTACCGGGCACAGTTGATTTCCGATCCCACCGGGGGAATGTGGATTACCGAACCGATGCCCGGGCGGATCTGGCGATATAAGGATGGGCAGTTGACGGCGCTGGAGGGCGCGATCAAGCCGGAGGAACTTTATGCCGCCGAAGTGGATGGAGCCGGGCAATTATGGCTGGTCACTGACAGGGCAATAATACGCTATAACGGGAATACAAGAACCGAATTTTCAGTTCCGGCCATTCCCTGGAATCCGGCGCGTGACCTCATTTACACCCGGGATGGCCGAATGTGGATCGTATGGGGAGAGGAATTGTGGGCCTTTGATCCGGCAAATCCATGAATTGGTAAATTTCTGAAAGGAGGCTTTTATGAAAACATTTCGTTGGATCTATTTCCTGGGCCTGGCCCTGCCGGCCTTGTTGCTCTTCTCCGTTTCGGCCGTGACCGCCCGGCCGGCGGGCACAGTCATCTACGTGGACAAAGACGCCGCGGGTCCGGTCCACGACGGGCTATCGTGGACCACGGCCTACACCACCGTGCAGAACGCGCTGGATTGGACCAACACGCATACCATGACGACCTACGAGATCTGGGTGGCGGAGGGCGTTTACTATCCGGATGAGGGCGGGCTGCACGTCGATAATGCCCTCACGGAGACCTTTCTCATCGCCTGGAACAACGTGCAGCTCTACGGCGGCTTCGCCGCCACAGAGACTGCGCGTAGTCAGAGAGAGTGGACCGTCCATCCGACGGTGCTGAGCGGCGATATCGATCGCAACGATCTCAATACTGACGGGAATTTTATCAATGAGGTCTACTCGGATACGGTGGGAAACAATGCCTGGCATGTGATGTACCTCGACGGCGCGACCAACGAGCCGTTGACGGAGCAGACGGTGATCGACGGGTTTACGATCACGGCGGGGAAAACAGCTTCTTCAAGTAACGGGTCTGATTTACGTATTATGTGGGGTGGGGGATTTTTTTGTGATGGAAGTGGTAGTGGGCATGAATGCAGCCCGATGTTATCCAATCTGGTTATCGAGGGTAATTGGGCTGGATATATGGGTGGCGGCTTATGTAACGATGCTTCTGAAGGGGGAAATAACCGCGGAATTTTGTCCAATGTTATTTTTAAAGGGAATTGGGCCCGGTTTTATGGAGGAGGAATGTGCGGTGTAGGTACCAATATGGGGAACAGTAGTCTTCTGTTGATAGCTGTTGTTTTTGAGAATAATAGTGCGGATAGTTCTGGTGGCGGAATGGCTAATATAGGTTCTGGCAATGGAAGCAGCAATCCCATATTGAACAAAGTTCTTTTTTATGACAATCGAGCTGATATGGGTGGCGGAATGATTAATTATAGTGAAAGCGATGGAATTTCTAATCCGATTTTGGTGGATGTTACATTTGATGGTAACCATGCTCAAGCAGGAGGGGGGGTGTTAAATTATGCTCGACAAAACAGTTACAGTAATCCCAAATTGATGCGGGTTATTTTTAGCAACAACAGGGCTTTTGATGCCGGGGGAATGGTTAATTGGGCATACATTGATGGAACCAGTAGCCCAACTTTAATGGAAGTTGTTTTCAGAGGCAATTATGCTCAAGAAGATGGCGGGGGAATGTACGATTATGGTTCTTCCGGTGTTAGCAGCCCGATGTTAAGCAATGTTACATTTGAAGGCAATTGGGCGGATCGAGACGGGGGGGCTGTATTTATCAGGGGTAATGAATTTCTTGACAATCCCGATTTGACGAATGTTGTTTTTAATGGTAATCGGGCAGGAAGAAATGGCGGCGGGATGTATTTAGAAATGTTTAGTTGGGGGCCAACGCTGACCAATGCAACATTTAGCGGTAATTGGGCTGGGAGTGATGGCAGTGTTTTGTATAACATGTACAGTCGTCCTGTCTTTGTGAATTCTATTGTTTGGGGAAATTGGGCCGGAAATGGTTCTAATTTCTATAATAAGTTGGATTATTTTCCGATAGTTCTCTCCAGCGACATCGAGGGTGGCTACACCGGCACCGCCGTCTTGAACGTCGATCCGCAGTTCGTGGCGCCGGTGTCTGCCAGTGCGGCGCCGACGACAACCGGTAACTATCGTTTGCGCGGTACATCGCCGTTGATCAATGCGGGAAACAATCTCAGCGTGACGGTAGCAACTGATCTGGATGGTCAGCCCCGGGTTATCAGCGGCACCGTGGATATGGGAGCTTATGAAACCAGTTCACTGGCTACGTTGGCGGTGCACAAAGCCGGCAATGGTGGGGGCATGGTGACCAGCTGGCCGGCAGGATTGGTTTGCACAGGCAGTTGTTCCTATCAGTTTCCGCCCCATCTGGTGATCACCCTGACCGCCGCGCCGATGCTCAGCTCGACCTTCGACGGCTGGGTGGGCATGCCGGCGGGCACCCAGGCGATTACCCTGTTAATGAAGGAAGGCGCCCATGCGACGGCGATCTTCAATCTGAAGGTCTTTACGATCACGGCGGGATCGACTGCGGGCGGGCAGATCCTGCCGGGCGGGGCGCAGACGGTGACTTACGGCAGCCGGCGGGTCTTTGCGATCCGGCCGGCGACGAGTTATGCACTGGCCGATGTGACGGCGGACGGCGTTTCGGTGGGCCGGGTGGATCTCTACGCCTTCAACAACGTGACGGCCGGGCATACGATCAGCGCGACCTTTGTGCCGGTCAGCTTCACGGTGACGGTCACGCCGGCGAGCCTGTCGGCGGATGGCCTCGCTACGGCGACGGTGACGGTCCGCGCAACGGATCAGGCCGGCAGCGGGGCTTTGTTTGCCGGGCGAGAGGTGGAGCTGAGCTGGGGCCTGGGCAGTGACGTGAGCCCGGTCAAAGGGACGCTGGATGAGAACGGCGCGGCCTCCTGGCTCTACACGGCGGGGGCGCTGGCCGGCATGGAAGTCATTACGGCGACGTTGCCCGATGTGGGGATCACGCATGTCGCCACGGCGGGGCTGGAACTGACGGCGGCGCCGTTGCAGGGGCGTCTCACGTATGAACGGGCGGCAGATCTGGTCACCTATACCTTCGTCCTGAGCAATGCCGGGATGGGGATCACGCAGACGCAGGCGGTTATGACGGGCAGCGTGCCGTTGCATACGGAGCTGGTTACGGCTTCGACCCAACTGACCTTCACGGCAGACGGGGATTACGGCGTGGGCTATGTCGCCCTGCCGGAGGTCGCGGCGCTGGGGCCGGGTGAGAGTGCGGAGCTGCGCTGGACGGTGCGGCGGCTGGACCCGGTCGCGGATCTCGTCACGCAGGGGCACGGTCAAAGCGACGGGGCGGCGGTGCGGCTGATTTCACGCTGGCAGGCCTGGCGGGTGCTGTTGACGGCGGTGTTTAAGAAGTAGACAGTAGACAGCCTGTGTCGCCGGCATAGTTCTGGAAAGGGGCCATGTTTTGGCGCGCCTTCTGAGGCGCGCCAAAACATCAACAAAAAAACTCTCTGCCTGCTTCGCACCGCGCGGCGTTTCTTATGGGGAATGTGTCTTGTGCGGGTGATTTCCCACAGAGGTGCAACGTACTCTGATCTTGCAAGGACAGGCGACTTACTCCAACGTTGAGCCGTTTGAATCATCGGTTTCAGGGATAGAAAGTGCGTCGCCCCTTTGGGGCTGAGAATGCTTAACAAGAAGGCGCCTGCTAATGCGGCGGAGGCAAAAAAAAGGGGAAGAGGGGAATTTGCACGCCTTCTGAGGCGTGCAAATTCCCCCAAAAAACAAATCCCCCCTGCATCGCACCTCATCTGCGTCTTTGGGGTGCGATGCAGGGGGGCAGGGGGGATAGAGGGCCAGCGCCGGCTATTTTCAAGACAGAAGGCCATGGCGATTTCGGTGAGTAAATGATGAGGTAACGAATGAGCTATTCAGATAATTTACAGCGAAAATGGTGGGGGGCCCTGATCGTTGTTTTATTTTTAACTGCCTGTTATCCCAATGGGGTTCCTCCGCGGAAATTGGAATTGGTTGATTTGTTGATCGATCGAGATGTGCTGCCCGCTGTTTTGACTGAAACTTGGGGGCCTTTCGTCCCGACCGGTGAGGATCTGATTACCGAACAGAGCATTTCTATACAATTCGGAATAGATGAACAAGAATCGCCCATTCGGGTTGCTCAGGATGTTTATCGCTATCCCAATGCAGATATTTCACAGCGTAAATTTGAACGGGTTTATTTACCTGGAGTGGCGTTTTTTGAACCCGTTAATGACTGGACTTACCATAGTTCCTTTGCGGATCAAGAATTTTTTGGTTGCTATGATTGGGAAGGTCGCTCTACCCAGGTTTGTGAATGGGCCGGGCGTTATCAGGAATATCTTATTGTTTTTTGGATGCGGATGACTCCTGGAGAGGCCTCATTGGCAGATATCGAACGGGCTGTCGAGGATATTGATTCCCTTATGGCACGGAATTTTGATAGGTCAATCACGGTGACGCTTACACCCTGGTCAGAATGAATGGTGAGCGCTTTTAAATTCCCTCCCATTTTTGTGCCGTCCCGCCAATGATGCTTTCTTTGTAAGGCCCGCCGCGGGGGATGTTGCGTGAGGGAGAGAGTTTTTTATTCACATAGAAGACGGGAGGTGGTAAAGATGGAACAACGCATTCTTGCCTGGAACGGTTGTGTCAATGTGCGCGATTTGGGCGGCTTGAAGACCTGTGATGGTCGGAGGACCCGCTGGGGGGCGCTGGTCCGCTCGGACAGTCCCGTTTATCTGACCGCAGCGGGATGGGAGGCGCTTTATGCCCATGGCATTCGCACAATTGTGTCGCTCTGTACGCATGGCCTGGTTGAAGAAAAGCTCGACATTGTGCCGCCCTATTCGGATCTCATTGTGGTAAAGGTGCCGATAGAAGATGTTACCGATGCCGATTTTGTGCAGCAGTGGGTCAATTCCGGGTGGTGGAGTACGCCGTTATATTACAAGGATGCGTTGCGCCGTTGGCCGGGGCGGCATGCGGCGGCGATTTCTGCCATCGCACAGGCCCAACCCGGTGGGGTGCTTTTTCATTGTATCCGCGGTCATGATCGTACCGGCATCATAGCGTTGTTGGTGTTGATGCTCGCGGGGGTGACGCCGGATGAAATTGTGGCGGATTATGTGTTGAGTCTCGACCCGGAGCGTGATAAATTGCTGGCACGGGAGCATCTTTCTGTCCGCGATGTTATTTTGGAGACAGTTGCCGGACTGGAGGTCGAAGCCTACCTCAGCGCGGGAGGAGTAACTCAAACCGAACTGGCCGCCGTTCGTCGGCGACTTGTGGGATAAATCCGGGACAAAAAACATAAACAAACGGAGAAAGTGTCATTTGCGGAACGCTACGACGTCAAATGCCGGGACTTGTCGGAAATTCTATCGATAGGGAGGCTTTTATGAAAACACTTCGCTGGATCTATTCCCTGGGCCTGGCCCTGTTGGCCTTGTTGCTTTTCTCCATCCCGGCCGTGACCGCCCAATCGGCGGGCACAGTCATCTACGTGGACAAAGACGCCGCGGGTCCGGTCCACGACGGGCTATCGTGGACCACGGCCTACACCACCGTGCAGAACGCGCTGGATTGGACCAACACGCATACCATGACGACCTACGAGATCTGGGTGGCGGAGGGCGTTTACTATCCGGATGAGGGCGGGCTGCACGTCGATAATGCCCTCACGGAGACCTTTCTCATCGCCTGGAACAACGTGCAGCTCTACGGCGGCTTCGCAGCCACGGAGACTGCGCGTAGTCAAAGAGCGTGGGCGGTCCATCCGACGGTGCTGAGCGGGGATATCGACGGTAACGATCTCAATGCCGACGGGAATTTCATCAATGAGGTCTATTCGGATACGGTGGGGAGTAATGCTTATCACGTGATGTACCTCGACGGCGCGACGAACGAGCCGTTGACCGGCGAAACGGTGATCGATGGGTTTACGATCACGGGGGGGAAGGCCAATGGGCATGAAGGTGGGGGGCTTTATTGCGTTGGAATTGGCAGTGGGCATGAATGCAGTCCTAAATTGGTTAATCTCATCATTTGTGGCAATTGGGCAGGCTCGGGGGGAGGGCTTTACAATGTCGCCACTCAAAGCGGTATCAGCAGTCCTCGATTGACCCATGTTTTATTTAGTTCTAATTATGGTATAGCTGGAGGCGGAATATCTAATTCCGGGGGAGTGGCCGGAGTTAGCAGTCCAGTGTTGATGGATGTGGTTTTTGATGGTAACAGCAACAGCGGTATGATGAATTATGCCAGTGCTGGAGGGACCAGCAGTCCAGTGTTGATGGATGTAGTTTTTAATCGTAATGCGTGGTCCGGCATGATGAATTGGGCTAGTAATGGCGGCACCATCCATCCTATTCTTTATGGAGTTGTCTTCAGCAACAATTGGAATGATGCGGGTGGGGGAATGTTTAATTACAATTACCAAAACAGTAATGTGAGCCCGGTGTTAAATCATGTAGTTTTTCGGGATAATGTGGCTGATACCCATGGCGGTGGCATGGCTTATAACGGCGGGACGGGTGTCTATAATCCAGTCTTGATTGAGGTTGTTTTTCAGGGGAATCGAGCCAGGTATTTTGGGGGTGGTGTTTATAACGGTAATGGGTCCTCGTTTGTCAATCAACAAATTTTTACCCGGGTTGTATTTTCCGGCAATGAGGCGGGTGCCTATGGTGGAGGCCTTTTTGACCCAGGAGGTTTCGCGGATAGTTATTTGTTGTTGACCAATGCGGTTTTCAGCGGCAATCGATCGGGAAAATGGGGGGGAGGAATTTGTGCTGCAGGAGACACTGGCAAGATATTGTTAAATCAGGTTACCGTGAGCGGTAATCGGTCTGGGGCTGGAGGCGGTTTTTTTAATGGGGCCAGTCATCCTGTGATCGTCAATTCGATTTTCTGGGGGAATCAGTCCGAGCCGGGTTATGGGCCTCAAATATTTGATCCGCCGGGGGAAGCCTATTTGTCGACCGTCCTTTTCAGCGACATCGAAGGCGGATACACCGGCACCGCCGTCTTGAACGTCGATCCACAGTTCGTGCAGCCGATTTCGGCGACCTTCGCGCCGACGACGACGGGGGATTATCATTTGCGGCGGGGCTCGCCGTTGATCAATGCCGGGAACAATCTCAGTGTGACGACGGCGACGGATCTGGATGGCCGGCCGCGGGTGATCGATGGGCGGGTGGATCTGGGCGCCTATGAATACAGCCCCTACATGACCGTGGTGAAGACGGGCAACGGCGACGGGACGGTGACCAGCAGCCCGGCGGGCCTCTCCTGTGGCGCGGCCTGCGCCTATACCTTCCCGCCGAATGCGGTGGTGACCCTGACTGCCGCGCCGATGCTCAGCTCGACCTTTGACGGCTGGGTGGGCATGCCGGCGGGCACCCAGGCGATTACCCTGTTAATGAAGGAAGGCGCCCATGCGACGGCGATCTTCAATCTGAAGGTCTTTACGATCACGGCGGGATCGACTGCGGGCGGGCAGATCCTGCCGGGCGGGGCGCAGACGGTGACCTACGGCAGCCGGCGGGTCTTTGCGATCCGGCCGGCGACGGGCTATGCACTGGCCGATGTGACGGCGGACGGCGTTTTGGTGGGGCGGGTGGATCTCTACGCCTTCAACAACGTGACCGCCGGGCATACGATCAGCGCGACCTTTGTGCCGGTCAGCTTCACGGTGACGGTCACGCCGGCGAGCCTGTCGGCGGATGGCCTCGCTACGGCGACGGTGACGGTCCGCGCAACGGATCAGGCCGGCAGCGGGGCTTTGTTTGCCGGGCGAGAGGTGGAGCTGAGCTGGGGCCTGGGCAGTGACGTGAGCCCGGTCAAAGGGACGCTGGATGAGAACGGCGCGGCCTCCTGGCTCTACACGGCGGGGGCGCTGGCCGGCATGGAAGTCATTACGGCGACGTTGCCCGATGTGGGGATCACGCATGTCGCCACGGCGGGGCTGGAACTGACGGCGGCGCCGTTGCAGGGGCGTCTCACGTATGAACGGGCGGCAGATCTGGTCACCTATACCTTCGTCCTGAGCAATGCCGGGGTGGGGATCACGCAGACGCATGTGGTTATGACGGGCAGCGTGCCGTTGCATACGGAGCTGGTCACGGCTTCGACCCAACTGACTTTTACAACGGGCGGAGATTACGGCGTGGGCTATGTCGCTTTGCCGGAGATCGCGGCGCTGGGGCCGGGCGAGAGCGCGGAGCTGCGCTGGACGGTGCGGCGGCTGGAGCCGGTCGCGGATCTCGTTACGCAGGGGCATGGTCAAAGCGACGGGGCGGCGGTGCGGCTGATTTCACGCTGGCAGGCCTGGCGGGTGCTGTTGACGGCGGTGTTCAAGAAGTAGACAGTAGCAAAGTAGACAGTAGACAGCCTGCGCCGCCGGGCCGGCTCTGGAAAAGGCCATGTTTTGGCGCAGGCCCTCACCCCCCGACCCCCTCTCCCGCGCGCGGGAGAGGGGGGAGTAAGAGGGCGTCGCCGGCATAGTTCTGGAAAAAGGCCATGTTTTGGCGCGCCTTCTGAGGTGCGCCAAAACATAAACAAAAAACCTCTTTACCTTGCCTCTTTAATTTTCTCGAAGTATACTATATTGGAAGTTTAACTTTAGGGAGGGACTATGTTATCAGCCTTCCGTGATGTTTCATTGATCTTTTTGGGCATTCAAGTACTGGCGATTGGCCTTATACCTCTGGTGATTACCATTGCACTGGCCGTGGGAGCGTATAAAATTTACAAGCCGATTAAAGAGGGTTTGCGCAAGCTCTACGTCTATCTGGAGATCGGTCGTAGCTATGTCGACCGGGCTTCACGGATGATAGCCAAACCCTTTATTATGGTCCATTCAGCGGTTCGTATGATCCAAACTGTTTTGAATCATTTTAGTGTGAGGAGGAATGTATGACGGACGAACAACGCACGCGCATTTTGATCATTGGGGGGATTATCGGTGTAGCGGTGGGGGTTTTGGGCGGTTGGCTCTATGCAAATTCGGCGCCGATGGAGTTCAATTCCAAAACCGGTGAAAAGCAGCTGGCCAAACCTTCTTCGGGGCAGATTTTGAAGGTAAGTTTGGGTCTGTTGACACTGCTGCGGCTGATTTCAGCTCCGGGCGAATAAGTCGATCTCGGGTACCCGATATTTTTTTTCGCGCGCCGCCTTATAAAAGGCGGCGCGCGAATGTTTTTTCTTGACCTGTGCAGTTTTTCTAAGGAAGCCTTTGCAGCCAGGGATTGTGAAGTTTTTCGGCCTCGATGGTGCTTGTGGGGCCGTGGCCGGAATAGATCTTTGTGGTCGGGGGCAAGGCTATCAGCCGTTTCAAGCTGGCGCTCAGGGCCCGGGAACTGCCGCCGGCAAAATCGGTGCGGCCGACGCTGCCGGCAAAGAGGGTATCGCCGGTAAAGAGAGCGGCTGCGGATTCGATATAAAAACAGACGCTGCCGGGGGTGTGACCGGGCGTATGGATGACCTCGATTTTCAAATTTCCGAATTCCAGCAACTGGCCGTCGAACAGTTCAAGGTTGGGTGGGGGCGATGGGACATAGGCCAGATCGAACCAGCCGGCACCGCCTCCTGCTTCCAGTAGTTCGCGATCGGCAGGATGCAGGCCCAGTTGATTGCAGGTTGAGGGGATGAGGTAGGCGTTGGCGGCAATGTGATCGATGTGGCCGTGGGTGTTGAGGATGTAACGCAGGGTGAGGTTGCGGCGTTTGACTTCGGTCAGCAGTGGGGTGGTATCTCCGCCCGGATCGATGACGACGCTTTCCCCGGTGGATTCATTCGCGATGAGGTAGGTGTTGGATTCAAACAGGCCGATGGGCCATGTGAGAATGAGCATTTTCTTCTCCTCTGGGTTTAAGTGTCTATATTGTAATCGGAGCTTATATAAAAGGTAGTTGTGTTGTGCACTGCAATAGATTTTTTATTTACGCGGTTGTTCAGTGGCGATAGCTAAAAACAGTTTCCCCACCCCGCACCAGCTGCTTTCCCGGTAAAAAACGACGCGTGGGATGCTACGTAAAGAGGGGAAGAAAAAGCACATTTTTTCGCGCGCCGTCTGCGGCGCGCGAAAAAATGAATAAAAAACTCTCTCCCCCTGCTTCGCACCGCGCGGCGTGCCTTACGGGGAAAGAGCTATTTGGCAATTTTATTTAGCAACCCCGGTTCCCGGGGGGGGGCTGCCATCGTTATCTGGTGCGGCTGGCGGTGTACGAAAAATGCTTTAAACTTTGTTTTAAAGCATCGAAGCGGAGGCAACCATGGATTGGACACGGATGGAGGTCATGCTGGAACGGGCTCAGGCCTTAGGGTTGGATGCACTGGCGTTGATGCCGGGGCCGAATCTGGTCTATGCAACGGGGCTGTCGTTTCATTTGAGCGAGCGGCCGGTGATCGCGCTCTTTCCGGTGGAAGGGGATCCGGCGGTGGTTTTGCCGGCTCTGGAAGCCGGTAAAGCGGAAGCTGCCGGGTTGCTGGCCTTTCCCTATACGGATGAAGAAGGTTATGCACTGGCATTTCAGGGTGCCTGTGCGGCGCTGGAACTGGCCGAGGTACGGATTGGGGTGGAGGCGCTGCGTTTACGGCTGTTCGAGGCCCGTATTTTGAAACGTTATGCGCCTGGAGTGGAACTGGTGGGTTGCGATGAACTTTTTTCTGCTTCCCGGATGGCCAAAGATGCGGCGGAACTGGCGGCGATGCGGCGCGCGGTGGCGGTCACGGAGACGGCCTTCAAGGCGTGGTTGACCCAGTTGCGTGTGGGAATGACGGAGAAGGAAGCGGCGGCCCGTCTGGTGGCCTCGCTGTTGACCCATGGCGCGGAAGGACTGGCTTTTGAACCGATTATCGCCGGGGGGCCCAATGCAGGGTTGCCCCATGCGGTACCGGGAAGCCGGCCGTTTCAACGGGGCGATTGGGTGGTCGTGGATTGGGGCGGCATGGTCGACGGTTACGCGGCCGACTTGACCCGGATGGTCGTATTCGGGCCGCCTCAAGGAAAGCTGGCGGAGATCCATGCGGTCGTGCTGGCGGCGAATGAAGCCGGTCGGGCGGCGGTCCATCCCGGAACGCCGGCGCAGGCGGTGGATATGGCGACACGGCGGCGGATTGAGATGGCCGGGTATGGTCCGGCTTTCTGCCATCGTACCGGGCATGGCTTGGGATTGGAGGTCCATGAGCCCCCTTATATCGTGGCCGGGAATGAGTTGCTGCTGGCGCCGGGGATGACCTTTACGGTGGAGCCGGGCATCTATCTGCCGGAGCTGGGGGGAATACGGATCGAGGACAATGTGGTGGTCACGGAGACGGGAGGAGAGACGCTTTCCTCTTTGTCGCGGGCGCCTTTCATTATAGAAGCATAGAAGCATAGAAGCGTAGTTAGTTTAAATAATTCTCTCAACAAAGAAAGCGCATAATTCACTCCGATTTAACCGCAAAGTCACCAAAGATGCAGAGAAAAATTCCATGTTTTCGCGCGCATTCCGATGCGCGCGAAAACATAAACAAAAAATTCTTTCCCCTATTCAGCGCGTCGCTTTTCACCAGGAAAGCATCTGCTGCGGGGCGGAAAGACTGTTTTAATCCATGCTTATGAATAACCGTACAGGTCGAGGATCAGTTGTTCTCACTTGTACAAAGCGGGAACTATGCTACCATGGAAGTGTCTCTGGTTAGAATGCCTGCACGGCAGGAACCGGGGAGGAATGATCCGGAATGTTGATTGAAGCCTGGCTTTATGCTGTTGCTCATGGGACCGAGTGGCTGGGCGCCCTGGAGGGCCACGGTCGGTTGGTCGGTGTGGCTCTGGGGCTGGGAATTGTGTTGGGTCTTCCCTTGGGTGTCTGGACCTCGCGTTCCAGATTGGCTGCCGCCATCGTTATTCCATCGTTGAATGCTGTTCGTGTAGTCCCCAGTCTGGCGATTTTATTTCTCACCCTGCCCTATTTGGGCCTGACCTTTAAGGCGTCGGCGTTTGCCTTGACGGTGTTGGCTCTGCCGCCGATTTTGATCAATACCGATGCGGCTTTTCGCAATCTTCCCCGGGATGTTTTGGAGGCGGCTCTGGCGATGGGGATGACGCGGGGGCAGCGATTGCGGCGGGTGGAGATCCCCTTGGCCTTTCCGGTGGTGATGGCCGGGATTCGTACGGCGGCGGTTGAGGTGGTAGCCAGCGCTACTCTGGCGGCCTTTATTGGCGGGGGCGGGTTGGGGATTTACATTACCCGGGGGTTGGCGATGTACAGCATTCCTATTTTGCTGGTAGGGGCCATCCCGGTGGCTTTGCTGGCGCTGGGGGTGGATTGGGGAATTGCAATTTTTGTGCGATCGAAAACTCAAGGAGGAGAGCTATGAAACGTTCATGGATGAAGTGGTTGGGGCTGCTGGTTGTGATCGGAATGCTGGCGGGCTGTTCGGCGTCGGCAAAGAAGCCGGTTGTGGTTGCCTCTAAGGATTTTGCGGAGCAATACATTGTGGGGGAGATGTATGCTCTGTTGTTGGAGGAAGCTGGAATTCCGGTGGAGCGCAAGTTGGGGTTGGGTGGGACTCCGATTGCCCATGAGGCCATCAAAAACGGACAGATCGATCTCTATCCTGAATATACCGGGACGGCGTTGTTGACCGTGCTGAAGTTGCCGACCGAGGCCGATCGGGATGTGGTTTATCAGACGGTTTCCAAAGCTTATGGCGAACAGTTCCATTTGATCTGGTTGGAGCCGGCTCCTATGAACAACACGCAGGCGTTGGCGACGACGCAGGAAGTGGCGGATCAATATGGGCTGCGCACGATCTCGGATATGGCGGCCCATGCCGCTTCGCTGCGGATGGCCGGGCCGGCGGAGTTTTCCGAACGGGAAGACGGGTTGCCGGGGATTCAAAAGGCCTACGGCGGCTTTGAACTGGCTCAGTATGTGGCAGTTGAGAAGGGGTTGCGCTATCAGGCTTTGACCAACGGTCAGGCGGATATTGCGGTGGCGTTCGGGACGGACGGTGAGATTGCCGCATTTAAGCTGGTGGTGCTGGAAGATGATAAGCACCTTTTCCCGCCCTATCAACTCGCTCCCGTGGTGCGTCAGGCGACCCTGGATAGCTATCCGCAGATCAAGGAGCAATTGAATAAACTGGCTCCGCTGTTGACCGATGCCGTGATGCAGCAGTTGAATTACGAGGTGAGCGGTAAGCAGCGGGAACCGGCCGATGTGGCTAAGGAATTTCTTCAGCAGCAGGGGTTGATTAAGTAGTGAGTGCGATTCATTTTGAGCAGGTAAGTCGTCTTTTTCCGGGGGCAACGGTTCCGGCTGTGGATAATTGTACCCTGGAAGTGCCGGCTAAGAGTTTTGTGGTCATTTTAGGGCCTTCGGGTTGCGGTAAGACTACTTTGCTCAAAATGGTAAACCGGTTGTATGAGCCGACTTCCGGCCATATCTTTTTGGATGGGGCGGATGTGCGGTCGTTGGAAGTGACAGCCTTGCGTCGCCGGATCGGCTATGTCATTCAACAGGGGGGGCTTTTTCCGCATCTCACGGTGGCCCGCAATGTGGGGGTGGTGCCCGAACTGTTGGACTGGCCGAAGGAACGGATTGCGGCCCGGGTGCGAGAGCTGCTTTCTCTGGTGGAACTGGATCCGGATGAGTATCAGGAGCGTTATCCGGCCCAGCTTTCCGGGGGGCAGCAGCAGCGGGTTGGATTGGCGCGGGCGCTGGCCGGTGATCCGCAGGTGATCCTGATGGATGAGCCTTTTGGCGCCATCGATGCCATTACCCGGGGCACGTTACAGGAGGCGGTTTTGAAGTTGCAGCGCCGGCTGCATAAGACGGTCCTGTTTGTCACCCATGATGTGGAAGAGGCGCTGCGGCTGGCGGATCGGATTGTGGTGATGCGGGCGGGGCGGGTAGTGCAATATGACACGCCGTTTGAACTGCTGGCCCATCCTGTCGACGAGTTTGTTTCCAGTTTGCTGGGGGCGGAAGATGTGGTGCGGCGGTTGAGTCTGGTGCGGGTGGAGACGGCGATGGCGCACGATTTTGCCCAACCGGAAGAGAGTCCTACCGTTGCTTTGGGAGAAAATCTGCGGCAGGCGCTTTCGGTGATGTTGCGGACAGGGGCGGTGCAGGTGATCGTGATCGACGGCGACCGGCCGACCGGGATCGTGACTCTGGAGCAGATCCGGCTGGCTGCTCAGGGAATGGGAGCCGGTCTTCCGGAACTGGTATGAGCTATATTCTGGCCAACCCCGGCGTGATGATGCAGCTGTTGGGGCAGCATTTGGGGATGGCGGGGACGGCGTTGTTGATCGCAACGGCGCTGGCCCTGCCGTTAAGTCTGGTGGTGGTGCGCTACCCGCGGTTGCGGGGGTGGATTGAAGGTGGATTGAGCAGCATTTACACTATTCCCAGCATCGCTTTGATGATTTTGTTGTTGCCTCTTTTTGGGTTGGGGCCGGGGACGGTGATTGCGGCGCTGGCACTTTATGCTCTGGGGATCCTGGTGCGGAATTTTACAGCCGGCCTGAGCGGTGTCGATCCGGCGGTGTTGGAGGCAGCGTGGGGGATGGGGATGAGCAGCCGTCAGATCTGGCTGCGGGTGCAGTTGCCGCTGGCCTTGCCGGTGATGCTGGCGGGGGAACGGATTGCGGTGGTCGTTTCCGTGGCGATTGCCACGGTGGGAGCCAAGTTCGGTGCCGGGGGCCTGGGGACTTTGCTTTTCGACGGGATCGCTCAGGTGGGGCGGTACGACAAAATCTGGGCCGGCGCGTTGAGTGTGGCGGCATTGACCTGGAGTTTGAACTACGGCCTGCAACTGCTGGAGCGGGTGTTGGACCCGGGCGGGCGAGAGCGGCGGGCTGTTCAGGAGGGATAAGATGGATTTTTTTCAGATGGGGGGCGGGGTGGAAGCGGTATTTGCCGTGATTGCCTGGGTTTCCAGTATCCTGTTGATTTTGCAGATGGTGGCCAGCTGGTTCGGTGGGTTTGGTGGCCATGACCTGGGGGACGGCGGGTTGGATCTCGGCCATGGGGATCTCAGTCACGGTTTCGATCACGGCGATTTTTCCCACGGCGGGGCAGAACATCCGGATGGCGTGGGGCATGCCGGCCCCGGCGTGATCTCCGTGCGGACGGTATTGGCCTTTCTGGTGGGTTTTGGTTGGGCCGGTGTGATTTTGCTTCGTTCCGGGGTGGTGTTGTTTCTGGCGATCCTGGGAGCGGCGCTGGTGGGCGTCATCTTCCTGTTGGTGGTTTTCTGGCTGGCCGTGCAGATCTACCGGCTGTCGGAATCGGGGACGATCGATTCCCGGAATGCGTTGGGACAATCCGGGACGGTCTATCTGCCGATTCCGGCGAAGGGGCAGGGCAAGGGGCAGGTGCAGGTCGTGGTGCAGAATCGGCTGCGCGAGTTGCCGGCCGTGACGGATGAGGAAGCCCCTTTGCCCACCGGAACTCGAATTCAGGTGGTGAAAGTGTTGGACGACGGTTCGATGTTGGTGCGACGGATATGAGCCGGCGGGGCGGTCCATTGGGCCGCCCTGTTCCGGCTGTTTTTAAAACCAATCTTTTAAGGAGGTAGAGTTAAATGGGTGGTACCGGTATCGCAATTATCATTTTGATATTGGTTCTGGTTGTCGTGATTACGGCGGCGGCTCTGTTGTCGCGGTATAAGCGTTGTCCCCCGGATCGAATTCTGGTGATCTATGGGCGGTTGGGGGGGGAACGTTCTTCCCGGCCGATCCACGGCGGGGCCGCGTTTATCGTGCCGGTGATTCAGGATTATGCCTTTCTCGATTTGACTCCCATTACGCTGGATATCGATCTGCGCAGTGCGCTTTCACAGCAGAACATTCGTATCGATGTGCCGTCGACGTTCACGGTGGGTATTTCGACCGAGACCGGCGTGATGGAGAATGCGGCGGAGCGGTTGTTGGGGCTGTCGCGCGATGAGATCCGGCGGATTGCCGAGGATATCATTTTCGGGCAGACTCGTGTGGTCGTGGCGGTGATGGATATCGAGGAAATTATCTCCAACCGGGATAAGTTTGTCGAGAACATCACCAACGGTGTCGAAGTGGAGTTGAAGAAGATCGGTCTGCGGTTGATCAACGTCAATGTCAAGGACATTACGGACGAATCGGGCTACATTGCGGCGTTGGGGCAGGAAGCGGCGGCCCGGGCCATCAATGAAGCGAAGAAGCTGGTGGCCGAACGGACCCGCGACGGTGAGATCGGGCGGGCCGATGCGGAACGGGATCAGCGTGTCAGCGTTGCTTCGGCGAATGCTACGGCTGTGGAAGGTGAAAACCTTTCGGCGGTGAAGATCGCGCAATCGAGCGCTGATCGCCGCGAGCGGGAGGCTGAGGCCAACCGGCGCGGGGTGGCGGCTGAGAAAGTCCAGATGGCGAAGGCGTTGGAAGAGGCCTATCAGGCGGAACGGAATGCTGAAGTGCAGCGTGCCGAGAAGGAGCGCGCTTCGCAGCAGGCCAACGTCATCGTGGCGGCGGAAATTGCCAAGCAGCGGGTGGAGATTGAGGCTGAGGCTGTGGGCGAGCGGCTGCGGCGCGAGGCGCAGGGTGAAGCAGATGCGTTGTATGCCCGGTTGGAGGCTCAGGCCCGCGGTCAGCGCGAACTATTAATGAAGCAGGCCGAAGGGTTGTCGGCGGTTGTGGCTTCCGCGGGTGGGGATGCCCGGTTGGCCGCCATGTTGATGATTACCGATAAACTGCCCGATCTGGTGAAGATCCAGGTGGAAGCGGTCAAGAACTTGAAGATCGATAAGGTAGTGGTTTGGGATTCGGGCAGTGGAGACGGCACTCCCTCGACGGCGAAGTTTATGTCGGGGATGATGCAATCATTGCCGCCGCTGCAAAACCTTTTTCAGATGGCGGGGATGAATCTACCCAGCTTCCTGGATGTGGAAGGGAAACCGGCTGAAAGGCCGCATGAATCGGAGAAGAAGTAGGACTGCAAGAGTGGAAGACCGGAAGACTGGAAGACCGGAAGACTGGAAGACTGGAAGAGTGGAAGACTGGAAGATTGGAAGACTGGATGATTTGGTTTCGCGCGCTTTCCGAAGCGCGCGAAACCGTAAACAAAAGTGATCGGCGCGGTTAGCCCGGAAAAGCGGTAGAAAAAGAGTCTGTGTTTTTGCGCGCATTCTTATGCGCGCAAAAACATAAACAAAAAACTCTCTCTGCCCGTCTAGCGCGGCGCTTTTTACCGGGAAAGTATTGGTTGCGGGACATAAAAAGCTGGCTGCTAAGCAAACCAACAAACAACTGCACCGGTCGGAAAGAAAAGCTCATTTGCACCGATCGGAAAGAAAAGCTTATTTGCACCGATCGGAAAGAAAAGCTCATTTGCACGGGTTGGAAAGAAAAGCTTATTTGCCCAGATCGGAAAGAAAAGCTCATTTGCACCGATCGGAAAGAAAAGCTTATTTGTACAGATCGGAAAGAAAAGCTTATTTGCACAGATCGGAAAGAAAAGCTCATTTTTTGCGCGCATTCTTATGCGCGCAAAAAATGAAAAACAAAAAACCCTCTCTTCCTATCCAGCGCGGCGATTCTGGCCGAAGAGAGCCTATTCGCGGGGTGTCATGATGATCGAATTGACAATGGAGCATAAACAATGAGCGAAGGCGAGACTAAAGCAGCGGGAGAAAAGGCTCAGCGGTCGGTCAACCTTAAAAGCCGGCGTTTTTATATCAATCGGGAACTGAGCTGGCTGGAATTCAATGCCCGGGTGTTGGAAGAGGCGTTGGATGAACGGCATCCGCTGCTGGAGCGGGTGAAGTTCCTGGCGATCTTTGCCAACAACCTGGATGAATTTTTTATGGTGCGGGTTTCCGGGCTGCGGCGTCAGATGACTGGCGGGGTGGTTGAGGCGCCTCCGGATGGGATGACGCCCGCCGAGCAGCTGGTCGCCATCCGCCGCAAGCTCTTGCCGCAATTGACCCGGCAGGTGGAATGCTGGCGCTATGATCTGTTGCCCCGGCTGCACGCGGCCGATATCCATGTCTGGGGCTATGAGGAGTTGAAGGGGAAACAGCGCAAGTTGCTGCGCCGCTATTTTGAACAGGAGATCTTCCCGGTTTTGACTCCGCTGGCGTTCGATCCCGGTCATCCCTTTCCCCATATTTCCAGCCTGAGTTTGAATCTGGCGGTGGTGGTGGCCGATCCGGTGCGCGGGGAACGGTTTGCCCGGTTGAAGGTGCCCGATGTTTTTCCGCGCCTGTTGCGCATTCCCAGCGAAGAGAAGGTCGACAGCTATGAGAAGTTGGGGCTGGGAGAGGTCAAATCCAACACCTTTGTCTGGTTGGAAGATCTGGTATTGGCCAATCTGGATCTGCTTTTCCCGGGGCTCGATATTGTGGCGGCCTATCCTTTCCGGGTGACGCGCGATGCAGATATGGAGATCGAAGAGGACGAAGCCTCGGATCTGCTCTCGATGGTGGAAGAGAGTGTGGGGCAGCGTTATTTCGGGTCGGCGGTGCGGTTGGAGGTCGATAATGCCATGCCGGAACGAATCCGCAATATCCTCTTGTCCAATATGGGACTGGCACCCTATCAGGTTTACACCGTGGATCGGCCGTTGGGGCAGGCGGATTTGATGGAATTGATGCGGATCGAGCGCCCGGATTTGAAGGACCCTCCGTTTATGGCGGCGACGCCCCGGGTGGTGATGCGCAGCAAGGATATCTTTACGGCGATCCGCAATCAGGATATCCTTCTCTATCATCCCTACGACAGCTTTTCCCCGGTCGTGGATTTTGTCCAGGCGGCGGCGACGGACCCGCAGGTGCTGGCGATCAAGCAGACGCTCTATCGAGCGGGGCGCAATTCACCGATTGTCGATGCATTGATGGAAGCCCGGGAGAACGGCAAGCAGGTGGCCGTCCTGGTCGAGCTGAAGGCCCGTTTTGATGAAGAGAACAACATCGGGTGGGCCCGGGCGTTGGAGCGGTCGGGAGTCCATGTGGCCTATGGGCTGATGGGGCTCAAGACGCATGCCAAGATGTGTATGGTGATCCGGCGTGAGCCGGAGGGCATTGTGCGGTATGTGCATTTGAGCACGGGCAATTACAATGCGACTACGGCGCGGATTTACGGCGACCTGGGTTATTTTACCTGCGATCCGGCTATCGGGGCCGATGTCTCGGATCTGTTCAATGCGCTGACGGGGTATTCGCGGAAGTCGAATTATCGCAAGTTGTTGGTGGCTCCCGATACCATGCGGCAGGGGATTCTGGAGCGGATCGATCGGGAGATTGCACGACATCAGGCTCACGGCGACGGCTACATCGCTTTCAAGTTGAACGCCCTGGTCGATCCGATCTGTATTACGGCGCTCTACCGGGCTTCTCAGGCCGGCGTGAAAGTGGATTTGCAGATCCGCAGCATCTGTTGTTTGCGGCCGGGATTGCAGCGGGTGAGTGAGAATATCACGGTCACCTCGGTGGTAGGGCGGTTCCTGGAGCATGCGCGGATTTATTATTTCCGTAACGGGGGCGGCGAAGGTGAGGAAATTTTGTTGGGCAGCGCGGATTTGATGCCGCGCAATCTGGATCGGCGGGTGGAGTTGTTGTTCCCAGTGGCGGATGTCCGGTTGAAGCATGCCCTGCGGGATCATATTTTAGGAATCCATTTGAAGGATAATGTTCAGGCCCGGCGGTTGCGGCCGAACGGTAATTATGAACGGCTGGTGCCGAAAGATGGGCATCCGGCGCTCAATTCGCAGGTGTGGCTGTTGGAGCACCGCGGTATCTGGCATATGGATGAGGTGAGTGAGGCCCGGACTGCCGTTCAGACGAGTGAGCCGAAAGTGTAGTTTTTAATTTTTTGTTCGGCGCCGGCACAGCCGGTATCGAACAAAAAATATTACCTTTATTTAAGGAAAGTGGAGGAGGGCGAGTATGAAGGAAGTCAAATCGACGGTGGGGTTTCCTAAATTGAGCGAAGATTGGTGGGCAGTGGGAGTGGGATTTCTTTTGATCCTGTTGGCGACGCTGGGAATTTTGGGCCCCAACGGAATTCCGATCGGCTTCTAGGCTGACCGTGCAGTTTTCAATCAAAGTTTGATAAGGAGGAAGAATGGCGACAAAATCAACAGCGAAGGCGATGAAAAAATCGAAGGCAGCCCCCATGGAGACCAAGACGGAGACCAACTGGTCGGCAGTAGCCGGTGGGTTGGCGGTGATGTTGGTGCTGGCAATTGCGGCCTGGGCTTTAACTAAGTGGATTTATACATTGACGTTGCCCGGGGGCATTCCGGGCAAGGCTTTGGAATTTCCTTTGTGGGGGGCCGTGTTGGGGCTGGCGGGCAACTTTATTTTGAAACAGTTGAAGTGGCACGAGCCTGTACGGGCCGGTTTCCGTACTGAATTGTTTCTGAAGACCGGTTTGATTTTATTGGGCGCCGGGTTGGATTTGAAGATATTAGGGCCGTCGGCAGGATGGGCTTTGCTCCAGGGCATTGTTATGATGAGCTGTGTCTTTTTCTTCTCCTGGTGGGTGAGCGGCCTTTTTAAACTGGATGAAAAACTGCGGGCGGTGATGTCGACGGCGGTTTCGGTCTGCGGCGTTTCCGCAGCGATTGCGGCGGCCGGGTCGGTGCTGGCTAAAAAAGAGCAGGTGACCTATGTGACGACGCTGGTGATCCTGGTGGCGTTGCCGATGATGGTTTTGATGCCGATTGCAGGCCGGGCCATGAATCTGCCCGATGCGGTGGCGGGAGCCTGGTTCGGGGGCAATATCGACACGACGGCGGCCGTGATGGGCGCCGGGACGATGTACAGCGAGGCGGCGCAGCAGACGGCTTCTCTGGTGAAGAATACCCAGAATGCGATGATCGGGGTGGTGGTTTTTCTGCTGGCGCTTTTCTTTTCTATGCGCAATAAAGAGGCCGGCGTGGAACGGCCCAGCCCACGGATGATCTGGGATCGTTTTCCAAAGTTTGTGCTGGGCTATGTGCTGGCGGCGGTGCTCTTCTCGATAGGGTTGATCAACGGCGGCAAGGGCACGGCGATCGAAGCCATGAAGAACTGGGCCTTCACCCTGGCTTTTGTGGGGATGGGCCTGGAGCTTTCGCTCAAGGATCTGCGGCAGATGGGGTGGAAGCCGCTGGCGGTTTTCTTGATCGTGACGGTTTTCAATACCTTGCTGGCGCTGGGGGTGGCTTCTCTGCTTCCCTGGGCATAGTAAGGGAGAGATCCGGAATTAACGCAGAGCCGCAGAGATTGATAAAGATCGCCCGCCTGAAAATGGCGGGCGATGGTGTATTTAAAAGACAGTTTTTGCGTCCCGCAACAGGCGTTTTCCAGGTAGCAAGTGCCGCGTTGGAGGGGGGAAGAGAGTTATTTTTTATTCGTATTTTCGGCGGCTTTCTGAAGCCGCCGAAAATATGGGCTTTTTTCTCAGACTAACTATACAGGTTGGAGAAAAAGCCCGTATTTTTGCGCGCATTCTGATGCGCGCAAAAATACAAACAAAAAACTCTCTCTCCCCATTCGGCGCGTCGTGTCTTATGGGAAAAGTATCTGTTGCCGGCGCAGTGGTGAGGGGCTTCAGAGCATGCGGCCGGGACGGCTCTGGAAAAACTGTATTACTGTATTTTCGGCGGCCTCAGAAGGCCGCCGAAAATACAAACAAAAAACATCTCTTCCTGTTCGGCGCGTCGATTCTTAATCGAAAGTTCTCCTATGCGGGACGCAAGGAAAGTATTGCCGAAAATGGAGATTAGGGCATAATGGGGGATAATTATCAGTTTCAGGTGAAAGATGAAAGTCGCATTGATTGCAGATGTCCATGGGAACCTGCCGGCGCTGGAAGCGGTGCTGGCCGATGCGCAGAAACGCGGTGCCGAAGCGATCTGGAACGCCGGCGATTTTATCGGTTACGGTGCCTTCCCGGATCAGGTGGTGACGCGGTTGCAGGCCGGGCATGCGGTGAGTATTGCGGGGAATTACGATCTCAAAGCCATGGAACTGGGCAGCAATCGCAAGGGGCAGGAAAAGAAACCGCGCAGCCTGGAGAAGAATCTGGCTTTTCAATGGGCTTATGCTCAGTTGTCGAAAGAGAATCGCGCTTATTTGCAAGGGTTGCCTACAGAGATGCGGTTTGAGGTGGAAGGGCGGCGGGTGCTGCTGGTGCACGGCAGCCCGGCTTCGATTCGGGAATTTGTTACGGATGAGACGCCGGAAGAGCGGCTGCTGGAACTGGTGCGGCAGGCCGGGGTTGATTTGATTGTTTTCGGCCATTCACATCGGGCGTTTCGGCGTAAGGTGGCCGGCGTCTGGCTGATCAATCCGGGCAGCGTGGGGCGGCCCGACGACGGCGATCCCCGGGCTTCGTATGCGATGGTGCAGCTCAAAAAGGGCTTTTTTCAGGTGCGGCATTATCGGGTGGATTATGACGTGGAGCGAGAGGCCGCGGCGTTGCGTGACCATGGATTGCCGGAGTCTTTTGCGCAGATGGCGCTACAGGGCCGAAATCTGGATGAGGTGTTGATGAAGACGGCGCCGGTGAGTGAGCAGGTCGCGGTTGCGGAACCGCTGGAAGAACGAGAGGTTGCCTGCCTGGATGCCATCCGCGCGATGGTGCGGCGTTGTGAATGTGATGTAGAACATGTCCATCAGGTGACCTATCTGGCGCTGCGTCTTTTCGATGAATTGAAGTCTTTGCATGGTTTGGGCCGGCAGGAACGCCAGTGGTTGCAGTATGCCGCGTTGTTGCATGACGTGGGCTGGATCGAGGGTGGGGACGGGCATCACAAGGTCTCTTTGCGGATCATTCAGGAGTCGCCCCTGTTGCCTTTTGAGGAGCACGAGCGGTTGATCGTGGGGACCGTGGCTCGTTATCACCGGGGATCGTTGCCGGAGGAACGACATCGCGGCTGGGCCGATCTCTCGAAGCCGGAACGGCGGTGGGTGGGGATTCTGGCGGCGTTGTTGCGGCTGGCTGATGGGTTGGATTATGCTCACGAAGGTGTGGTGGAAGATCTGACTTGTAAAATCACCGGGCATAAGATTACGATACGGTGCGTTGCCCGGAAGAAGTTTTCGGACGAGGCGTTGAAAGCCGCTGAAAAGCGCGGGGAGATGCTGGCGCAGGCGTTGGTGCGCAAACTACAGATCGAGGTGGAGATCCGTCAGTGAAAAAAGTCCTTCATTATCCATTTATGCCGGGAGTGCTTCTGCTGGCGTTGGCGTTGGGATTTCGGGTTCTGGATATTTTCGCCTTTCGTTTCGACGAACTGTGGGGAGAGATCATTCTCTCCAAGTCGTTGGCATTGATTGCAGTGCTGCTCTATCTGGCGTGGAGTGGCCGGTTGCCCGCTTCGATCGGGATGCATCGGCGACGGCTGGGGCGGGCGTTGTTGATCGCGACAGGGGTGTTGCCGATTTACCTGGTGGGATATGGACTGGCCTTTGCGCTGGCCGCGGAGCGCCGGCCGGTTCTGGAACTGGCGGCGATCGATCCCAAGGCCGGAATCAGCGGCGGGGTAGCTTTCGCGCTCTTTCTGGTGCTCGGGAATTTCGTCAACTCGGCGATGGAAGAGGGACTTTTTCGGGGCGTCTTGCTGCCGCAGTTTATGCGGCAGTTTTCGTTTTTGCGGGCCAATGCCTTGCAGGCGGCGCTTTTTGCCGTCTGGCATCTCGTCTGGCCGATCAAACATGCGTTGGGTGGGGCGGAGGCCGGCGCCGTGATCGGAGAGGCGGCGATGTTGTTGATCAGCACGGCGATCAGTGGCTGGGTTTACGGTTATCTTTACGGCAAGACGGACAATTTGTGGGCGCCCTGGCTGGCGCATACTTTGAACAATACCCTGCTCAATTTGATCCATGTGCGGACCACGGCCGGGATGGATTCGGAGATGACGGTGATCGGGACCGTGTTGGTGATCGGGTTGCTGCTGTTGATTTTTTGGGTTCGGTGGGGAAGCCGGCGTTGGAATCTGCCGGAATTGCAGCCGTGGCCGGAGGCGCGGGGACGGGGAAGCCGGGTGATGCGGGGTGTGGTGACGCTTCTGGCGGTCGTCGGCGGGGTTTTGCTGGCCGGGGCCGGTTATGAGGCCTTCTGGGTAGCGGTGGAGGCGGCGCGTTATCCTGCGCCGGGACGGCTGGTCGATGTGGGCGGCTATCGGCTGCACCTTAACTGTCGGGGGGAAGGGATGCCGACTGTCATTCTGGAGGGTGGCGATCTGGAGTTCTCCAGTTTCTGGGGGCGGGTGCTGCCCGAGATGGCGAAGACGACGCGGGTCTGTGCCTATGATCGCCGCGGCAACGGCTGGAGCGATCCGATTGTCGGGTTGAGCACCGTGGAGCAGATGGCGGCAGATCTGCACACCTTGCTGGAACGGGGCGGCATTGAAGGCCCCTATATTCTGGTAGGGCATTCGGGGGGCGGGCTTTATGCCCGTTACTATCAGGCGCGCTATCCGGAGGAGGTTGTGGGGCTGGTGCTGGTCGAATCGACGTATGAAGAGACCTTGATTCCGCTGCCGTTGCCCTATCAGAAATCGCTCAACTACGCTGGCGGGGTCTGCCGGGAAGCGTTGATCCCGTTCGGCTATCTGCGGCTGGCGCATCCGTTGCCGGCGCAGCGGGAAGTGAACAAACTGGCGCCTGAGGAAGCGGCGGCGGCCCTGGCTCGGGTCAATCGGCCCGATCTGTGCGATACCTATTGGGCAGAGATCGGGGCGTTGGAGGCCAATGCCCGCAGCGTGCAGGCGGTGGCCGGGACGTTGAAAGCGCTGCCGGTGGTGGTAGTGCGGGCGGGGCTGGAAGAGGGCAGCGATCCGGAAGGCGAGGCGAAATGGCTCAAGATCCAGACGGCGCTGCTGGAACTCTCTTCGCGTAGTGAAATGGCCGTGGCCGCGAAGAGTCGGCATTACGTGCAGCTGGATGAGCCGGAGGTGATCGTGGCGGCGGTGAAGAGGGTCATAGAAGAAAGTAGACAGTAGCAAGTAGACAGCCTGCGCCGTCGGGACGGCTCTGGAAAAGGCCATGTTTTGGTGCGCCTTCTGATGCGCACCAAAACATAAACAAAAAAACTCTTTCCTCCGGTCCCGCGCGTCGTATTTTACGGGGAAAGGGCCATTTGCGGGACGTTACAAGGCCGGGGCCATGCCATAAAGGCCTATTTTCAGGACAGAAAGTCATGCCGGGGGCGGCACCCCGAAGGATGAAAATTCAGCGGAAGTAGACAGCAGCAAGTAGACAGTAGACAGCCTGCGTCGCCTGTGCGGCTCTGGAAAAGGACTATGTTTTCGCGGGCTTTCTGAAGCCCGCGAAAACATAAACAAAAAAACTTTCTCTCGCCATCCAGCGCGGCGTATCTTACCGGGCAAGGACTATTTGCGGGACGTTACAAGGCCGGGGCCATATCAGCGTGCCCTATTTTCAGGACA
>CAZCTC010000096.1:0-27418 GCA_964501335.1 uncultured Anaerolineales bacterium
CCGGAAAAGCAGGAGAAAGAAGCCCGACCCGTGCGGTAAGCCCGGAAAAGCGGGAGAAAAAAAGCCCGACCCGTGCGGTAAGTCCGGAAAAGCAGGAGAAAGAAGCCCGACCCGTGCGGTAAGCCCGGAAAAGCGGGAGAAAAAAAGCCCGACCCGTGCGGTAAGCCCTGGAAAGCGGGAGAAAAAAAGCGTATGTTTTCGCGGGCTTTCCGAAGCCCGCGAAAACATAAACAAAAAAATCTCCCCCCATCCAGCGCGTCGTATCTTACGGAAAAAGTGCCCGATGCGGGACGTTAAAAATAAACCTCAGGGGGGCTTTCCCTTGTTTTTGGGGGCCCGCGCAGGTGAAAAAATATTCGAGGGAGTTGGAAGTATGGACGGCCTGATCCTGGTGGTCGATGACGAACCGAAAATCGTGCGGCAGGTGCGCGATTATCTGGAAAACGACGGCTTCCAGGTAATCACGGCGGGCGACGGCCGGACGGCCCTGGCGATGGCCCGCCAGCAGCAGCCCGACTTGATTGTGTTGGATCTGAATCTGCCGGGCATGGACGGGATCGAAGTTTGCCGGGCTCTGCGGCGCGAATCGGCCGTTCCTATCATTATGCTCACGGCGCGGGTGGAAGAGCCGGATCGGTTGATCGGCCTGGAATTGGGAGCCGACGACTATATCACCAAGCCCTTTTCGCCCCGGGAACTGGTGGTCCGTACGCATACCGTTCTGCGGCGGGTGCGCGGCGAGGTTATCCGTGAGGGCTGGATTCACTGTGGGGAGTTGGAGATCGACCTGAAGGGCCGGCGGGTGTTGCGCCGGGGTGAAACGGTGCAGTTGACCCGGACCGAATTTGATTTGTTGTCCACCCTGGCCGGGCATGCCGGGCAAACTTTTACCCGCGAGCAGTTGCTGGACCGGCTGCATGGGGTCACGGCGGCGGCGGGATTCGATCGCAGCATCGATGCGCATATCAAGAATCTGCGGCGGAAACTGGAGGCCGATCCGCTGGATCCCCGCTATATATTGACCGTTTATGGAGTCGGTTATCGTTTTACGGATGAGCGGCAATTATGAAATTCTGTACTGAAGAGTGGCATCGCCTTCCGGAAGAAGTCCATGCCCATTTAGCCCCTCCGCCCGACTGGTTGAAACGTCGCCGGCGGCTTTTTTCGCGTCTGATGATTGTCTTCCTGCTGTGGCTGCTTGTGAATGTCGGGGGGATGGTGGGGATGGTGGTGGTCTTTCAGCATTTTATGGGCCTGCCGGGATCGGCGCCGCTGCTGGCCTGGATCGGCAGTCTGCTCGCGGCTTTGATTTTGCCTGTGGTGATTTTAATTGCGGGGGTCCGGGCTTTTCGCGGCGTGGCGGTTCCGCTGGCGGATGTGATGGCGGCTGCGGAGTCGGTGGCGGCCGGGGATTTGAGCGTGCGCGTGCCGGTGCGAGGGCCGAGGGAGTTCGCCCGGGTCGCGGAGGCTTTCAATCGGATGGCGGCCGGGTTGCAGCTGGCGGATCAACAGCGGCGTAATCTGACGGCGGATGTGGCGCATGAACTGCGCACCCCTTTGCAGATCATTCAGGGTAACCTCGAAGGAATCCTCGATGGGATTTATCAGGCCACGCCGGAACATATCGAAGCGACATTGGAAGAGGCTCAGTTGCTGGCCCGGCTGGTGGAAGATTTGCGGATGCTTTCGCAGGCCGAGGCCGGGCAATTGACGTTGGTACGGGAGCCGGTGGCGGTGAGCGATCTGCTGGCCGACGTCAGCACCAGTTTCAGCGGGCAGGCGGAGGTCAATGGGGTCGATTTGGTGGTGGAATCCCCGGAATATCTCTGGGTGCAGGGCGATGCGGGGCGGTTGGAACAGGTGTTGAACAATCTGGTTACCAATGCCCTGCGCCATACTCCCGCCGGTGGGCGGATTGTGCTGCGGGCTGAGCGGGGCGGGCTGGGGGTACAGATCTCGGTCGAGGATACCGGGGTGGGGATTGCGGTGGAGGATCTGCCCTTTGTTTTCGATCGCTTCTGGCGGGGCGATCGCTCCCGCAAGCATTCTGAAGGGACCGGCAGCGGATTGGGGCTGGCGATTGCCCGGCAGCTGGTGCAGGCACACGGCGGCAGGATCCGGGTGACCAGTACGATCGGGAAGGGCTCGACTTTTGTGGTGGAATTGCCGTTAATGGAGGATAGATGAGCGAGGAGCTGGCTGCGATTCAGGCCGACTTCGATCGGATTGCGTTGCTTTCCGATGAGAAGTGGAGCCACAACAACCATTATCACGATTTCCTGTTGAAACAGTTGCCGCCGCGCTGTCGGCGAGGTCTGGATGTGGGGTGCGGGACCGGAGTCTTTTCCCGGCTGCTGGCGGAGCGCTGTGATTCGGTGCTGGGATTGGATCTTTCGCCGGAGATGGTGCGGATTGCTGAGGAGCAGAGCCGTGGGTGGCGGGGGCTGCGTTATGAAGTGGCCGATGTGACGGCTTATCCGCTGCCGGATGAGGCTTTTGATTGTATTGTTTCGATTGCGACGTTGCACCATTTGCCTCTGGAGGCCACGCTGGCGCAGTTGAAACGGGCCCTGGCGCCGGGTGGCACCTTGCTGGTGCTGGATCTGTTCAATTTGCAGTTCCCGCAGGATTTGCCGTCGGCCTTCGTGAGTATGCTGGTCAGTCCTTTGTTGCGGCTGGCGAAGAATGGGCGGTTGCATCCGCCGAAAGAAGTGCAGGAGGCCTGGGCGGCCCATAGCCCTCACGATCACTATCTGACGCTGGGGCAGATTCGGGCTGCGGCGGGGCGGGCCTTGCCGGGGGCGCAGGTGCGCGGACGGTTTTTCTGGCGCTATTCGCTGGTTTATCGGAAGGCCGGGTAGGGTCTTGTTAAGATTAATTGACGATTACTCGAAGAGACGTTACAATGCGGGGCGGTAGATGGGGTGGATGGAGTCGTATCAAGCAAAATTCCCATACAGAGAATTATCTAAGGCTAAAACTCCATCTTGGTATTCCTCGAAAAACATGGACGATGTCTGAAGATAAGGAGTGAAACAAGACCCTATGGAAGAAATCAAAGTATTGGGAATGGATCTGGGGTTTGGCGCCGCCAAGGCTTTTACGGTGTTGCAAAAAGAGGGCGGGGCGACGCCGGCCTCAATTGTTTTGCCTTTTGTGCTGGCCACTTATGACGGGCGAACTCTGGATGCCATGGGCGGAAATTTTCGGATTGCTACCCGTCCGGACGTTTTGAAAGTCGACGGCGCGCAATATCTGGTAGGCGAAGGGTCGGAAAAATACAGCGCCAATCTGCTGGAGGCCGGCGATATGGAACGGCTCAGCGGACCCGAGGCCCGGTTGATGATCTATGCCACTCTGGCAAAGCTGTTTGGGGCTGAGACTGAGATCGTTATCCGGCAAATGGTCTGTGGATTGCCGATAGCCGTTTATCAGGCGGAAAATACCCGGCAATTGCGTGAAAGCGTGCGCAACCGTTTTGTGGGCGAGCATCGGTTTGTTTTCAACGAGCAGAGCTACCACATCACGATTGAGAAGGTCGGTGTGGTGCCTCAGGCTCTGGGGGCCGTGACGGATTATTTTGTGGATTTAAACAATCGTAACATCCCCGGGCGTGAAATGGAGTTAGCTACGAACGGCCAGCGTGATCTGGTGGGGGTGATTTCTCTGGGCAATCGGACGATCGATATGATCCTTCTGCAAGGCACGGAGATCTTTCCGGTAGGAACGGCCGGCGAGCCGTTGGGTGTGCGGACTCTTCTGGAACAGGTTCAGGGGCGGATGAACGGCTATTCGTTGGGCGAACTGGATCAACGGCTCCGCACCGGCAAGCTGAGCTGTCACGAAGAGAGAATTTTATGGCAGCGGCAGGTGGCGGATATGGTCAACCGGCGTTGGGGCAACATTCAGGGCCGGTTGGGGCGGGTTGTGTTGGTCGGCGGCGGCGTTTACCTCCTTCCTAATCGGGAGGGCCGGCCTCATCCAGGCGCGATCGGGTTGCCGGAGGTAACCTTTATTCCCGACGATCCGGTGCTCTCCGTGGCGCGGGGGTTGTACAAAATCGGCTTCGGTAAAAAATGACCCGGCCGCGTGGAGTAAAGAACAGTCATTGAAGTTGAAAGATCAATTTGTGTTTTCGCGCGCTTTCTGAAGCGCGCGAAAACACAAATTATCAGGTTACCTGGCTACTTTTGCCGATACAATCCCCAATCCGGTCGGCGTAGTCCTTTTGGCATTGGGGCCGGTGAGATAGAGCTGCTTGAAATTCTCGACCGGCATGTCGTGTACCTCTGTGAAACCCCGTTGTGTCAGGAAGGCTTCGGCCTCACCCCGTTCGATTCCAAACATATATTCTTCGCCTGTCATTCGAGCAGCCCGGCGCATCATTTTGATGTCGTTGCGGTTGGGGTCGCGCAGCACATCCGCGTAGAAATAATCGAAGATCACTGCGCTTCCCGGGCCGGAATGGTCGGCGATGAAGGTCAGGGTGTTGTCCACGGCCTCTGTCGTTAGAAAGTAAACCACTCCCTGCCAGATGAAGAGCGTTTTACCTCGTTCATCGTAGCCGCCTTTCAATAGACATTCAGCAAGCGATTGCGTGTTGAAGTCGATGGGGATAAAGGTGACGTGAGGCGGCAGCGAAGGGATGACTTTTTTCAATCGTGTCAGCTTGGTTTCCTGGCTGGCCGGATGATCGACTTCAAAGACCTTCGTTTTTTCGATGCCGGGGATGCGATAAGCGCGCGTGTCGAGTCCGGCGCCGAGGATGACGATCTGGTCCAGCCCCTCTTTCAGACTGGATTTGAGAAAATCGTCGATGTACCGTTCCCGGCCAACGATGAAAGTGGTGGCGCCGGGGGCCATGCGGTCGTAGATCCCCACATCGATGATCCATTTGCTGATGTAATAGGAAGGCCCTGCCCCAATCAGATCCCGGGCATAAGGATCGTTGCAAATCCGTTCTGCTTCCGGTTTTTGTGTCTCTATGGCGCGCATTAAAGCGACGCCCAATGCAGTTCCACTTGATTGATTTTGATTCATGTTATTACATCCTCTTCGGCGGGAGGAACCAGACCAGTTTGTTGTTGTGCCGGACGGCATTGGGCGGCAGGGGATGTTTTTCGTCGAAAACGAAGAGCGTTGGCCGCGATTCGATAGGAATTTCGGTTTCGCTTTGCGGGGTGGGATCGCTGTTCAGCCCGAGATGTCGGGCCAGGAATTGATAGATGCCCCGGCGTTTGTGGGGTCCGAGATCGTGCCCTTCGTCGGCCAGATGGAGGTTCTCGACGGCTGATTCGGCGTCGTAGAGGCGGTAGACGTTGCGGATGTAGGGGAATTCGACGGCCGGGGTGTTTTGGGTCCAATCCTGACCGTCGGAGATGATCAACTGGGGGCGCGGGGCGGCCAGAGCGGCGATTTCGGCGTTGTTGGTTTCGTGATTGGGTCCCCGGTGGACGGGCATGCCGCTTTCACAGACGCAGCCGCCGAAGAAGTGGGCCGAGACCTGCACCGTGGGGATGGAGACGGCGACCCGCGGATCGAGGGCGGTGAGGAAGATGGTCTGGGTGCCGCCGCCGGAGGCTCCGGCGACGGCAATCCGTTGGGGATCGACGCCGGGCATTTCGCTCAGCCAGTCGAGGGCACGGAAGCCGTTCCAGAGTTGCAGGCTGAAGGTGTTGCGAGCGTTGTGTTTCCAGCCGGTGATGCTCAATTCGCCGTAGCCGACCATATCGCAGGCCAGGGCGACGGCGCCCATGCGGGCAAGGGTGGCCCCGAGGAGCTGCATGCAGGGAGCGAAGCGGCCGTATTCTTCGTAGCTGGTGGCGTGGGGATGGCAGCAGAGGACGGCCGGCATGGAGGGGTTTTCCTGGGCGGGGCGGTAGAGGCTGCCGGTGACGTAGATGCCGGGGAGGCTCTCGAAGGCGACGTTGGCGACGGTGTAGCCGGGATGGCTGCGCGCCGGGCGGATGATAGGGTTGAGGGGGCCGCGGGGCGGCGGTGGGGTGAGGTAGGCGCCTTCGAGGATGCCCTGACGGATGGCGGCGGCGCGGCTTTGCCATTCGAGTAGGGTGCTGTAGCTTTGGGCAAAGCGAGCCAGCTGGGCCTGGGCGGCGGCGGGCTTCTGTTCTTTTATCGTCACTGGCGTATTGGGTTTCATTTGGATTGCTCCCCTAAGATTTTAGCGTCCCGCAAAGAGTTTTATGGGCGATTTTTAATTTCCCCCTATTTCCCCCTACCCCCCATATTAGGCAACTTAAGGCGCTGCCCTTATATGGCCCCGGCCTTGTACCATCCCGCATGGTGCATTTTCCTGGTGAGAAACGACACGCAGGATGCTACGCGAGGGAGAGAGTTTTTTTGTTTATTTTTTCGCGCGCCGTCTGCGGCGCGCGAAAAAATGGGCTTTTTCTGCCCCCCTTTCCCCCGAGGGAAAGGGGGGGATTGTTAAGGTAATTTCGCGGGCCGCTTTGCGGCCCGCGAAATTACCTTAATCTCTTTTCGATTTTTTGCATTTCGCAAAGGGGGCATCCGAATGGCGGTCTCTTCCTGTCTACTGGTTTAGATGGTAATTTCCACTCTGTTGCCGTCGGGGTCGAGGATGCAGCTTTCGTAGTAGCCGTCGCCGGTGGTGCGGGGGCCGTCGACGACCTGATAGCCGTCGGCCTTCAGCCGGGCGGTCAGTTCATCGACCTGCTCTTTGGAGCCGACGGAGACGGCCATGTGGATATAGCCGGTGAACTGGACGAAGGGATCATCTTTCGATTCGGGGATGCCCGGCATGGACATCAGTTCGAGCCGGGCGCCGGAGTCGAAGGTGAGGAAGTAGGATTCAAAGTGGCGGTTGGGGTTGGTGTATTTGTTCCCGGCCCGGGCCTGGAAGTAGGTTTCGTAGAAGCTGCGCAGGCGTTCCAGGTCGGTGGTCCAGAGGGCGATATGTTCAATTTGCATGGTAGCTCCTTGAATTGGGAAGGTATTTTGGGCATCCCGCAAGAGGCTTTTGTTCGGCCTGAAGCGACGCGCGGGATGGGGGGAGAATTTTTTTGTTTATGTTTTGGCGCGCTTCAGAAAGCGCGCCAAAACATAGGTCTTTTTTCTCCCGTTTTTCCGGGCTAACTGTGTTGGTTTTTTATTTGTCCGGTGAGCATTTTTGCATCCCGCAAGAGGCTTTTGTTCGGCCTGAAGCGACGCGCGGGATGGGGGAGAATTTTAGGGCGGCCACATCGGGCCGCCCCTACGATATGGGTCTTTGATGTAGAGGCGTCTCTGTGTAGGCGCCCTGATAGGTTTTTAATGTCCGGGAGCCGGCGGCATGTCGCGGCTGGCGACGATGTCGATGCCGGTGCCGAGGGCGTCGGTCAGGATGATGTCGCCCATGGTGACGGGGGCCTGGAGTTCGAGCGCGCGCAGTTCGGTGAGCAGCTCGAAGATCCGCGGCTTGGGGAAGGGGGCGGCGGTGGCGACGGGCAGCAATGGATGCGTCCCGCCTTGCACTTTGACGGTGGTGGCGACCATCCGCCGGGGATCGGTCAGCTCGCGTTTGACATATTCTTCGCCGCGTTTGCAGGTGTTGCCGGTGACGGCCAGGACGGTGTCGCCTTCACGGGTCACTTCCAGGGAGCAGCCCATCGGGCAGGTGATACAGATCAGTTTGATGTTTTCAGCCATCGTGTTTACCTCTTACTTCTTGACCACGGCCACGGTGAGGGCGGTCGCCTGTTGCACGGCGTCGTAATGTTTGGTTTGCAGGTCGATGCTGACCATTTCGCCGGGGCGGACGTAGCGTTCGGATTTGCGGGCGACGAGGTTGTCGCCGGCGCGGACTTCGACCCAGACCGGTTCTTCGATGGGCCGGGTGACGCGCATTTGCAGCATGACTTTGTCGCGGGTGAGGGTTTCTTTGTCCAGCTGATGGGGGACGACGTAGCGGACGTTCTCTCCGGCCTGGAGCGGGACGTGGCGCTGTTCGCGGCCCCGTTCGGCGAGGGCGAAGCGGCCCGCGCTGGCTCCGGCGGACATGCCGGCGCTGGTGACCCAATCGACCAGGTCGTAGACGTGGACGACGTTGCCGGCGGCGAAGATGCCGGGGACGTTGGTCTGGAAGCCGTCATCGACGAAGGGCCCGCCGGTGACCGAATCGATTTTTACGCCGGCTTTGCGCGACAGCTCGTTCTCGGGGATCAGGCCGACCGAGAGCAGCAGGGTGTCGCAGGGGATGATCTCTTCAGTGCCGGGGATGTAGTTCCACTTTTCATCGACAGCCACGGCTTCGATGGCTTCGACGCGGTCGCGGCCGATGATGCGCTTGACGGTATGCCGCAGCTGCAACTGGATGTCGAAATCGAGCAGACACTGGACGTAGTTGCGGGTGAGGCCGGTGAGGAAGGGCATCACTTCGAGGACGCGTTCGACGTGGGCGCCTTCGAAGGTGAGGCGGCGGGCCATGATCATGCCGATATCGCCGGAGCCGAGGATGACGAAGTTTTTGCCGGGCATATAGCCTTCGACGTTGACCCAACGCTGGGCGGTGCCGGCGGTGAAGACGCCTGACGGGCGCATCCCGGGCAGGCGGATCTGGGCGCGGGTGCGTTCGCGGCAGCCCATCGAGAGGACCAGGGCCCGGGCGTCGATTTCGATGAAGCCCAGGTCGTGGCTGCTGGCGGTGATATGGCGGGTGGGCGTGATATCGAGCACCATGGTATCCAGCAGGATATCCACGCCGATGCTGCGCGCTTCATTGATAAAGTGCTGGGCGTAGCTGGGGCCGGGGAGATCTTTCTTAAAGATTTCCACGCCGAAGCCGTTGTGGATACATTGCAGCAGGATGCCGCCGGGCTCGACATCGCGTTCGATGACCAGCACGTCGTCGGCGCCCTCTTGCTTGGCGGCGATGGCGGCGGCGAGGCCGCCGGGCCCGCTGCCGATGACCACGACATCATATTTAGCTTTCAGTGTGCGCATTTCAGGCGACCTCCTTGGTGCGGCGAACCAGGAATTCGGAACCGGGCCCGCGCTTGGAGATTTCCAACGGGGAGACGCCGAGTTCGCGGGCGAGGATCTGGACTACCCGGGGCATGTCGAACGACCCCAGGCAGCGGCCGGTGCCGAGCCAGGTGCGGCGCTTGATCGCGTCGTAGGTGCGGGCGGGCAGCGGGGCGTGGATTTCGGCGACGATTTCGCCTTCGGTGACATTTTCGCAGCGGCAGACAACCCGCCCGTAGCGGGGATCGTTTTGTACCAAAAGGGCCTGTTCGGCCGGGGAGAGGTCGCGGAAGCGCGGCCGTCCGGGGCGGACGGGGTTCCAGTCGGCCTTCTCGATGAGCGCTTCGCCGGCATCCTTGAGCAGTTCGGCGACGCGCGCGGCGATGGCCGGAGCGGCGGTGAGGCCGGGCGATTCGATGCCGCCCAGGTTGACCAGCCCCTGGATTTCGGTGGGAATGTCGATGATGAAGTCGTGTTTGTAATCGACGCCGGGGGTGAGGCAGGGGGCGTTGCCGCCGGGGCGCAGCCCGGCGAAGACGGCGATGATGGCGCGCTGGGCCAGGCCGGGGATCAATTTCTGGCCGCCGCGCCAGATCTCGCCCATGCCGGCCGGGGTGACGGAGCGGTCTTCGCGGTCGTCGAGCTCTTCAGCGTTGGGGCCGACGAGGGTGTTGCCGTGCATCGTGCCGCTGACCAGGATGCCTTTGCTGGTGTTGTTGGGCACGGGGAAGAGGACGTTGTGGACATTGATTTCGGCGCGGTCGAGGATGTAATATTCGCCGCGGCGGGGCGTGATGTGGAAATCGGGGCGGACGCCGGCGCGGTGCATGACCTCATCGGCGTACATGCCGGCGGCGTTGACGGCCCAGCGACAGCCGAAGGTGCCGCGGTTGGTTTTCACGCCGACGATGCGGCCGCTTTCGATGACGAAATCCTCGAAGGCGGTTTCCAGCATGATCGTCACGCCGTTCTGCAGGGCATTTTCTGCGGCGGCGACGGTGGCGGCCCAGGGATCGCAGACGCCGCCGGTGGAGGCCCAGAGGGCGCCGCTGGTGGCGGAGTTGATGGCGGGCTCGCGGCGGCGCATCTCTTCGCCGGAGATGATCGACATGCCGGGGACGCCGTTGCGGCGGCCTTTCTGGAGCAGCAGTTCCAGGCCGGGGATCTCTTCGGGGCCGACGGCGACGACGTAGTCGCCGCGGCGGTCGAAGGGGATGGCGAGTTCGCCGGCGATGGTGTCCCAGAGGGCGTTGCCGCGGACGTTCATGGCGGCTTTGAGGGAGCCGGGGACGGGGTCATAGCCGGCGTGGATGATGGCGGAGTTGGCAGCGCTGGCGCCCATGCAGATGTCGGCTTCTTTTTCGATGAGCAGGATGCTCAGGGCATAGCGGGAAAGGGTCCGGGCGACCATGGTCCCGACCACGCCCCCTCCGATGATGATTATATCGTACGTTTCAGGCATGAATCCTCCTAAGAAGTAGACAGGCTACAGTAGACAGTAGACAGTAGAAAGGGAGCCGGAAGATTGGAAGGGTGGAAGATTGGAAGATGGGCGCTCCGCTTTGGATGTCTGTTAAGTTACCTGTTTATGTCATGATATTGGAGGGCGGCCACATCGGGCCGCCCCTACGGTTTTTATTCCTCTACCCAATTCAGGGTGCGTTCGACGGCTTTTTTCCAGCCGGCGTAGAGGGTGGCGCGCTGTTCGGCAGACATTTGCGGCTCGAAGGTCCGGTCGATGCCCCAGTTGCGGCGCAGCTCGTCGATATCTTTCCAGAAGCCGACGGCGAGTCCGGCGGCGTAGGCGGCGCCCAGGGCGGTGGTTTCGGTGACTTTGGGGCGGACGACGGGGGCGCCGGCGATATCGGCCTGGAATTGCATCAGCAGTTCATTGACCACCATCCCGCCGTCGACTTTGATGGCGGTGAGGCGGACGCCGGAATCTTCGGCCATCGCTTCCAGGACATCGCGGGTCTGGTAGGCGGTGGATTCCAGGGCGGCGCGGCAGATGTGGTTGCGGTTGATGTAGCGGGTCAGGCCGACGATGACGCCCCGGGCATCGCTGCGCCAGTAGGGGGCGAAGAGGCCGGAGAAGGCCGGGACGATGTAGATCCCGCCGGCGTCGTTCACTTCGCGGGCCAGCGATTCGACCTGGGCGGCGCGCTGGAAGAGGCCCAGGTTGTCGCGCAGCCATTGGACGAGGGCGCCGGTGATGGCGATGGAGCCTTCGAGGGCGTAGACGGCGGGCTCGTCGTCGAATTTGTAGCCCAGGGTGGTGAGCAGGCCGCAGTGCGAGGGGACGATCTCGGTGCCGGTGTTGAGCAGCATGAAGCAGCCGGTACCGTAGGTGTTTTTGGCTTCGCCAGGGGTGAAGCAGACCTGCCCGACCAGGGCGGCTTGTTGGTCGCCGAGGTCGCCGGAGACGGGGATCGCTTCGCCGAAGGGGCCCTCTTTGCGGGTATAGCCGTAGGCGCGGCGGTCGCTGGAGGGGCGGATCTGGGGCAGCATGGAGCGCGGAATGCCCATGATGCGGAGGATGTCGTCGTCCCAGTCGAGTGTTTTGAGATCCATCAGCATCGTGCGGCTGGCGTTGGTCACATCGGTGATGTGGGCGCCGCCTTCGGGGCCGCCGGTGAGCCACCAGATGACCCAGGTGTCGATGGTGCCGAAGATGGCGTTGCCCTGTTCGGCGGCCTGTCGGACGCCGGGGACATTTTCCAGAATCCAGGCCAGTTTGGGGCCGGAGAAGTAGGTGGCGAGGGGCAGGCCGACGCGGTCGCGGAAGCGGTCCTGGCCGCCTTCCGCGGCGAGGGCGTCGCAGAGGGTTTTGGTGCGGGTGTCCTGCCAGACGACGGCGTTGTAGTAGGGTTTGCCGGTGAGGCGATCCCAGACGAGGGTGGTTTCGCGTTGGTTGGTGATGCCGACGGCGGCGATCTGGCCGGGCTGAATGTTGGCGGAATCGAGGGCCTGGCCGATGACTTTTTGGGTTTTTTCCCAGATTTCGAGGGGATTGTGTTCGACCCAGCCGGGTTGGGGATAGATTTGCTGGTGTTCTTCGTAAGCCCAGGTGACGACTTTGCCCTGGTGATCAAAGAGAATGCAGCGGGTTCCGGTGGTACCCTGGTCAATGGCGGCGACGTATTGGGTCATCCATAGCCTCCTGTGGTCCGGTTAGCCGGGTGTGGGGAATTTCACATTCCGGAGGGAATTATACTCCTGATTTATATTTTTTCGTGGTGGAGGTGCGTCCCGCAAAGGGGGCTTTCCTTGTAAGATGCGACGCGCGGGATGGAGGGAGAGAGTTTTTTTATTCATGTTTTCGCGGGCTTAAGAAAGCCCGCGAAAACATATTTTTCCCTTTTCCGGTCAGGTGTTTTTAGGGGGGCGCCTGCGGCTGATAAAAGAAAAGCATGATTTCGCCGGCCTTCTGAGGCCGGCGAAATCATGAAATTAACGAAATCTCCATCATTTCTCCAGATTTTCTCCATAATTTCTCCAGGGTTTCTTTCTAAGATCAGCATGGATCAAGGCGAAGTCGATTCAAGTGAGGTGAGACGGATGAAATCTAAAAAGCGATGGTTATGGATCGGGATTGCAATTGTGGTACTGGCAGGTCTGGGGGGCGGCGGTTATTTGATTTACCAGAATTTTATGCGCCCGACGGGCACGGCGATGACGCTGGAGACGGCCACAGTGACCAGGGGGCTGTTGGACGCCAATGTGTCGGGAAGCAGCAGCGTTTCGGCCGCTCATGATGTCAGCCTGACTTTCGGCTCGAGCGGCAAGGTCGCTGAGATTTTGGTGGAGGTCGGCGATGAGGTCAAGGCCGGGCAGCCGTTGGCGCGTCTCGATACGACCGATTTACAGGATGCGGTGACGCAGGCGGAGATCAGCCTGGCGCAGGCCAGGATTTCGCTGGAGGAGACGAAGGCGGGGCCGTCGGATGCGGATCTGACGGCGGCGGAGGCTTCGCTGCGGGCGGCGCGGGCCAGTTATTCAGAGGTGGTGAAGGGTGCTTCGGCTGAAGAAGTGGAGCAGGCGAAGGTGGCGCTGCGGCAGGCCGAAGTTTCGCTCGAATCGGCGCAGTCGAATTACGATCGGTCGGGGGCAGCCTGGCGGGCTGAGGCGGCCAATTCCAGCGTGACGACCAATTTGTGGACGGCGCAGGCAGCCTATGAGGCGGCCAAAGTGAGCTATAACGATGTGGTGAGCGGGGCGACCTCCAGTGAGCGCAGTGCGGCCTGGGCTAAAGTGCAGCAGGCCCAGGCCAGTCTGGATAAGCTCAAGGCGGAGCCGACGGAGGAATCGCTGCAACTGGCTGAGATTTCGGTGACGCAGGCGGAGTTGAGTTTGAAGCAGGCGCAGTATAACCTGGATCAGGCGACGCTCAAGGCTCCGACGGCCGGTACGGTGACGGCGATCAATATCAGCGTCGGGGAGACGGCCAGCGGCGTGGCGATGGCGATCAGTTCACTCGATTCGTTGCAGATCGAGCTTTCACTGGACGAATCCGACGTGGCTTCGGTCAAAGTGGGGCAGACGGCGCGCATCACCCTGGATGTTTTCGACGACGGGGATCTGGAGGGCAAGGTGATCTATGTGGCGCCGGTGGGGAGTGTAAGTTCGGGCGTGGTATTGTACAACGTTACGGTCAGCCTGCCGAAGACGGAGCTGGCGGTGCGGCCGGGGATGGCGGCCGATGTGGAGATCGTCACGATCGAGGGCGGCGAGACTTTATTGATTCCGTTGACGGCGGTGCAGCGGCGGGGCGAGCAGACCTTTGTGATGCGACAGCTGAAGGCCGGCGAGACGCCGAGCGTTCAGGGAATGGGCATGGGGAGCGGGCGGCCCAATGCGAGCGGGACCCGTACGGCTGGTGGCAATGGGACCGGCCGTACGCGGTCGGGAAATTCACCTTTCGGGACGAGCGGGTTTACTCTGGTGCCGGTGACGCTGGGCGCGCAGTCTGAGACTGAGGTGCAGGTGCTCAGCGGGCTGGCGGAGGGCGATGTGGTGGCGTTGATGTCTACGTCGAGCACCACGCAGACCATGCCGTTTGGGATGCCGGGTGAGATGCCGGGAGGGATGCCTCCGGATGGGGGCGGGATGCCGGCAGGCGGTCCTGTTCCTGGCGGCGCCGGCGGCCCTCCGTGAAAAGGCTGTTTTTCGCAGGGGCGCCCGGGTCACGCAGGTTCTTCCAAGGGTGGTAATTTTCTATCTATAGGGTCTGTTTTTAACGTCCCGCAAAGAGTTTGTGTCCGGTAAAAATCGACGCGCTGTGCGAAGCAGGGGGAGAGAGTTTTTTGTTTATTTTTTGGGGCATGCCGCAGACGGCGCGCCCAAAAAATAAGCTTCTTCTTTTCCATTTTCTGAAGGGGTTAAGTGGGCACCCGATCCTATACGGGCAGGGTTGGTATTCCAGGCAGTGGAACGAAAGGTGAAACGGTGAGGCGATGAGCAAATTTATCAAAAAGCACAAATGGTTGTTTTTGATCGGGGTCGTTATCCTTATCGGCGGGGCCGGGTTCCTGCTGTGGGGCAGCTCAAATCAGGCGCAGGCGAGCACGAGCACCGAGGAGATTTCCGAAGTGGTTGCGGTGGCTCGCGGTAATCTCCAGGATTCCATCGAATCGAGCGGGAATCTGGCAGCGGCTGAGGAACAGTCGCTGGCCCTTTCCAGCAGCGGTGTGGTGAAAGAGATCTACGTAGCGGAAGGGGATGAGATCAAAGCCGGAGCGCCATTGTTGAAGATCGACACGACGTTGCTGGAGATTTCGGTGGCGCAGGCTGAGGCCAGCCTGAAGCAGGCGCAGATCCAGCTGGAATCGGTCAAGGCGGGGCCTTCGGCGGCGGAGCTGGCGGCGGCCAAGGCTTCCGTCACCAGTGCGCAGGCCAGCTATGCGCAGACCAAAGCTACGGGGACATCGGAGAGCCAGTTGATCACGCTGAAGGCGGCGATGGATGTGGCGGCCCGGAATGTCCAGCTGGCGCAGTTGAACTACGATGTCTATGGGCCCCGGATGGCGCCGGCTTTGCAGAACGCCACGCTGACTTATGACTCAGCCCGGCTGGCCTATGAAATTGCTCTGAAACAGGGGCCTTCGTCCTCTTCGTTGACCTCTTCCTGGAGTCAGGTACAGCAGGCCCAGGCAACTTTGAAAGAATTGCAGAGCGGAGCGACCGCTGCGGAGATCGAAGCGGCCAATTTGAAAGTTCAACTGGCGCAGCTCTCTCTGGACAAGGCGCAGCGGGCTCTGGATGCGGGGACGCTCACGGCGCCTTTTGCGGGCGTGATCACCGGGTTGACGGTGGATGAGGGTGAGCGGGCTTCGGGTTCGGGGATCGTCACGATGGCGAATCTGAAGACATTGGAAGTTTCTATTTCGCTCGATGAGTCGGATGTGGTGCTGGTTCATACCGGCCAGACGGTGCAGGTGACCGTGGAAGCGTTGGATGGGGTGGTGATGACCGGAACGGTCACGGCGATTGCTCCGGTGGCCTCCGTTGCTTCCGGGGTGGCCTTGTATCCGGTCACCGTTCAGTTGACGGAGATCGTGACGGGGGTGCGGCCGGCGATGACGGTCGATGTGGCCATCATCACGGAGAATCTGGAAAATGTGCTCTATTTGCCGCAGCGGGCGGTGCGGATGGAGGGCGAGCAGGCTTATGTGATGCGCCAGACGGGAACAGGGACGTATGAGAAGACTGTGGTGACGCTGGGTAAGAGTCTGGGCGGTAATGTGGAGATCAAGAGCGGTCTGGCGGAAGGGGATGTGATCGGTGTGGTCAGCGAAGTGGTGACGGATGACACGACCTCCAATGCCGGCGGGGGGTTCGGCGGCCTGGGCCGGATCTTCGGCGGTGGCGGGGGAGGGAGGCCGTAAGATGAGTCTGATCGAAGTGAAGGATTTAACCAAAGTCTATAAGATGGGTGAAGTTGAGGTCAGGGCGCTGTGCGGCGTTTCCTTGAAGATCGAAGAGGGTGAATGGGTGGCGATTATGGGACCGTCGGGCTCGGGGAAATCGACCCTGATGCATTTGATCAGTTGTCTGGATGTGCCGACCTCAGGGAGTTACATGTTGAATGGGGTGGATGTCAGCAAGATGGAAGAGAACGATCTGGCGGCGGTGCGCAGCCGGGAGATCGGCTTTGTCTTTCAGTCATTCAATCTGTTGCCGCGCACGCCCGCGTTCAAGCAGGTGATGCTGCCGATGCAGTATGCGCGGAACGGGAACCGGGTTGCGCCGGCGGAGCGCAAGCGTCGGGCGTTGGAAGCTTTGACGATGGTGGGGTTGGGCGACCGGGTCGGTCACAAGCCTTCGGAGCTTTCGGGGGGGCAGCAGCAGCGGATTGCCATTGCCCGGGCTCTGGTCAATTCGCCCAAGATTTTGATGGCGGACGAGCCGACGGGGAATCTGGATTCCAAATCCGGGCGCGAGATTATGGATATCTTCCATCGGCTGCATAAAGAGCGCAAGATTACTCTGATTATGGTCACGCACGATGCCGAGGTCGGCGCCGAAGCTCAGCGGATTATTCGATTAAAAGACGGCTTGATCGTCTCCTGAGGAGGAAAAATGTTCCTGACACAATTAGCCGACTTGCTGGAAAATGTCCGCGTGGCGCTGGATGGGTTACTTTCCAATAAGATGCGCTCTGCGTTGACCATGCTGGGGGTGGTGATCGGGGTGGCGGCCGTGATCGCGTTGATGTCGATTGGGACCGGGGCTCAGGAGTCGATCACCAGTCAGATCAACAGCATGGGGACCAATATGCTGATCGTCACTTCGGGCGGCATGGGGCGGGTCGGGGGGCCGGGCGGGCGCAATCTGACGATGGAAGATGCGGAGGCGTTGGCGGACCCGAACAATGTGCCGACGGCCGCTATCGTGGCGCCGGAGTACAGCGGCAATGCGCAGATTATCTTTGGGGATACCAATCAAAATGCCTCCGTTTCCGGGGTGCGGTCGGAATATCAAAAGTTGAATGAGCTGGTGATGGCTCGGGGTGAGTTTATCACTTCGGAGGATGTGGAACGCCGGTTGAAGGTGGTGGTGTTGGGCGCTTCGGTGGCGGAAGATCTTTTTGGGACCTTCAATCCGATCGGGCAGAAGATCAAAGTGGTCACGACCGGCGGGGCCACAGTTTCTTTGAAGGTGGTCGGGGTGTTGAAAGAGGAAGGCGATTCCATGCTGAGCAGCACGGACGACAAGATTTTTGTGCCGCTTTCCACCGCGCAGACCAAGATTTTCAATGCCCGGAATACGGCCGGGAAGCTGACCGTGAGTCGGATCAACATTATGTCCAAATCCGAGGAACTGGTCAATACGACGGAGAGCGAGATCGATACTTTGTTGCGAGATCGCCATGGGATCGACCCCGATGCCGATGCAGATTTCAACATCATGAATCAGGCGGATATGCTCAGTGCGGCGACCAGCATTACCGGGACGTTGACGGCTTTTCTGGGTGCGATTGCCGGGATTTCGCTGCTGGTCGGCGGGATCGGCATTATGAACATTATGCTGGTGTCGGTGACGGAACGGACGCGCGAGGTAGGGCTGCGTAAAGCGGTCGGGGCGCGCAAGGGGGATGTGCTGTTGCAGTTTCTGTTGGAGGCGGTGATGTTGAGTCTCATTGGAGGGATCATCGGCATTCTGCTGGGGGTGGGGGCAGCTCAAATCGTCTCTTTGACGGGGCTGATCACGGCCGTGGTGTCGGCCTGGTCGGTCCTGTTGGCGGTGGGCTTCTCCTTTGCGATTGGGGTCTTTTTTGGGATCTATCCGGCGAACAAGGCGGCGAATCTCAATCCGATTGAAGCGTTGCGGTACGAATAAGCGGATATTTAACGCAGAGAAGCAGAGAATTTTCGTGCCTGTTCCTGGGCCGGTCGGAGAAAATAAGACATAATTTCGCACGCTTTCTTAAGCGTGCGAAATTATAAACAAAAAATCCTCTTCCTATTCAGCGGGGCGGTTCTTACCGAAAAAGGCAGTACCGCATAATTCATTCAGATTTTACCGCAGAGGCGCTGAAGACGCAGAGAAAAAAGCCCGTGTTTTTGCGCGCATTCTTATGCGCGCAAAAACACAAACAACAGAACTCTCTCGGCCTGACCTGCGCGTCGCTTTTTGCCAAACAAAAGCCATTTGCGGGACATGAGGAGTGAAAAGATTTCAACCTGAGTTAAAATAGCATGGCTGTGTCCTTGGGAGAGTATCTGCTGACAGGCAAGAGGAGGGCTGCTGTGATAATCCAAACTGTGTTGGTGGTCGATGATTCCCCTCAAATCGTGGAAGTGGTAAGCGATTACCTCAAGAATTCCGGCTATCGGGTGCTGACGGCGCGCGACGGTCAGACGGCTTTGACGGTGATCCGGCACGAGCATCCCGATCTGGTGATTCTGGATCTGATGTTGCCGGGGGGGATGGACGGTTTGGATGTCTGTCGGCGGATTCGTCAGGACAATGCTTTGATGGAAACTCCGATCATTATGCTGACGGCGCGGGTTGAGGAGACGGATCGGTTGATCGGGTTGGAGCTGGGAGCGGATGACTATATCACCAAGCCGTTCAGCCCGCGGGAGGTGGTGGCGCGGGTCAAGGCGGTGTTGCGGCGGACCCGGCCGGAGGATCGGGCGGGGGGGATTATTCGAATTGGGGAGCTGAAGATCGATCTTTCGACGCGGACGGTGACCGTGGCCGGGGAGAGCATTGCGCTGACTCCGACGGAGTTTGATCTGCTGGCCGTGCTGGCGAAGCATCCCGGGCGGGCTTTTACCCGCGCGCAACTGGTCGAGTATGTCTACGATATTGCTTATACCGGTTACGATCATGCGATCGACTCGCACATCAAGAATTTGCGGCGCAAGATCGAGCCCGATTCTCATTCGCCGCAGTACATCATCACGGTTTATGGTGTGGGGTATAAACTGGAGGGACCTTCATGACAGTGTTCAAAGCATTGGGGCAGGGATTGAAGCGGCTGTGGAAATGGGCCAATCTGCGGTTTTTCTGGCAAATCTTGCTGGCTTTTGTGCTGGTAACGTTGTTCACGGCGGTGGGAATCTTTTTGGTAGGACAACGGGCGGTCGATCAAACTCAGGATCTCTTTCGCAAGCATCCTTCTCACGATCAGGAGTTGTGGGTCGATCGGTTGGGGCGTTATTATCAACAGAACGGTTCCTGGGCCGGCGCGGATACGATGATTGCGGGGTATCCGGTGGGACCGGGGTGGGAACCCTGGGATGAGAGCTGGATGCCCAGTTATCTGTTGATTTCGGATTCGGGGACGGTGCTCTATTCCAACCGGGAAGACCGGGTGGGGCAGCCGGCCAGCCGTTTTGAAATCAACTTTGCGGTTCCAATTACGGTGGAAGGCAAGCTGGTCGGCAATCTGGTATTGAGCGATGTACCCTATGTGCTGGCAGAATTTCCCGATCCTCGCACGGATTCCCGGCCTCCGGATCTTTTTTCCCCGGAGTGGTTGGCGGATCTGTTTGGGTTTCCGGAGCGGCGGGGGGTGATTGTGGATCGGATGGTGCAGACGAGCGTCTATGTCATGCTGGTGGCGTTGATTGCGACCGTGCTGATTTCGCGGGGCATGAGCCGGCCGATGTCCGAATTGACCCGGGCCAGCCGCACGATTGCGGGCGGGGATCTCAATGTGCGGGTTTCTTCTTCTTATACCGGGGAGATCGGTGAACTGGCGGAGGCGTTCAACCATATGACGGAGGCGCTGCGCCATGCGGATTCGGTGCGGCGCAATATGACGGTGGATGTGGCGCACGAGCTGCGGACGCCGTTGAGCATTATTCGGGGCAAGCTGGAGGGCATCCTGGACGGGGTCTATCCGGCGACGCCGGAGCATATCACGCCGGTGCTGGAGCAGACGGCGCTGTTGACCCATCTTGTGGAGGATTTGCGGCTGCTGGCGGAAGCGGAGGCGGACCAATTGCGGCTGGATCTGCGCCCCACAGATGTCGAGGATTTGCTCAACGATGCTTATGTGAATTTCAGCTGTCAGGCGGAGGACCGGGGAGTGACGCTCTCTTTGGATTTGCCGAGCGGCCTGCCGAAAGCGAATGCCGATTGGCGACGGATTGCGCAGGTGTTGGGGAATCTGATCTCCAATGCGCTGCGGTTTACGCCGGGGGGCGGGACGATCACCTTGGGAGCGGCGGAACGAGCCGGGATGGTCGAGGTGACGATCAGCGATACGGGATCGGGAATCGCGGCTGAAGATTTGCCCTATGTGTTCGATCGCTTCTGGCGGGGGGATAAGTCGCGTTCGCGCAGCGGTGGCGGGTCGGGATTGGGGCTGGCGATTGCCCGGCAGCTGGTGGAGTTACACGGCGGTACGATTGTGGTGGAGAGTGCGGCCGGCAAGGGAACGACGTTCCGGTTTACCTTGCCGAAGGCTGTTTGAGCTATAGAGATATATAAAAATTTCGCGCCGGGCAAAGCCCGGCGCGAAATTTTTAAGGTAGTTTTAATTCTGTACGTCGACGTACTGTTTGATCAGGGCCAGCACTTCGCGTTCGCGGAAGGATTTGGCCAGTTCGCGCAATTTGCGGGCGAAGGGGGCGTAACTCGGGTCCAGTTGTTCGATCCGGTCGGCCTGTTCGCGGATGCGGCGCAGGTTGCCTTTCTGGGCCAGGGGCAACAGCTGGATCAGCTCTTCCTGAGGGGGCGGGACCAGGGTCAGGTTTTCGCCGGCGGGAGATTCGGCCGATTTTGCCGGCGTGTCGTAGATCCATTCCAGCTTCAGGTGGAGTTCCAGCAGTTCAAAGAGCCGCCGGGCATTGACCGGTTTGGCCAGGAAGTCGTTACAGCCGGCCAGGACGCTCTGTTGCTGGTCGGTCTCAAAGACGCTGGCTGAACAGGCGATGATGACGGTGTTGTTCAGTTCCGGGAGCTGCCGGATTCTTTGGGTGGCTTCGATGCCGGTCATCAACGGCATGATCAGATCCATCATAATGATGTCGGGATGGGTTTCCACCGCCATCCGCACGCCTTCGGCGCCGTTTTCGGCTTCAAAGACCTCGAAGCCCGACAGCCCCAGCAGATTGACCAGGACGGCGCGATTGTAGGTCTTGTCGTCCACGATGAGGGCGCGCAGGCGCGGGCCCCGGTAGCCGATGATGGCCCGTTCGCTGGCCTGCACGCCGGTCACCTGGGCGGACGAGAGCGGGATGGCGATTTCCATCCAGAAGGTGCTGCCCTGTCCCGGCGCGCTGCGGACGCGGATCGAACTCCCCATCGTCTGGACCAGCTTTTGACTGATGGCCAGCCCCAGGCCGGTGCCTTCGCTGCGTTTGTTGGCCCCTACCTGCTCGAAGGGTTGGAAGAGACGGGCCTGCTGTTCCAGATTCATGCCGGGGCCGGTATCGGTGATCTCAAAGCGGATTTTGCAGCGGCCCAGATCGGAGATGTTTTCGGTTTTAAGGGGATCGGGCTCGGAGCTTTCGGCATCGATGACGCTGACCCGGAAATTGACCGTGCCTTTGTCGGTGAATTTAACAGCATTGCTGAGCAGGTTGAGCAGGACCTGCCGCAGGCGTTTTTCGTCGGCCCGGACACCGGTCGGCAAGGGGGTCAGAGCTTCGTAGATGAAGGTCAGGTTTTTCTGCTCGGCGCGCATCCGCATCATGCCGACGATGCCGTCGAGGAAATTCGGCAGGTGGAAGTCGGTGGGGGTGAGATCCAGCCGGCGGGCTTCGATTTTGGAGAGGTCCAGAATGTCGGTGATCAGGGTCAGGAGATGTTCGCCGCTTTGCTGGATAATGTTCAAGCCGTCGATCTGGCGGGGCGTGAGATCCTTTTCCCGCTGGAGGATCTGGGTGTAGCCCAGGATGCCGTTCAAGGGGGTGCGGAGTTCGTGGCTCATATTGGCCAGAAATTCGCTCTTGGCGCGGTTGGCGATTTCGGCGGCTTTCTGGGCTGTCTGGGCCTGGGTGAAGAGCTGGACGTTGCGGACGACCACGGCGATCTGTTCGGCCAGGGAGTTGAGCACGCGCACTTCACTTTCCCCAAAGCGATTGAGTTGTTCGGATTGCAGGTCGAAGACGCCCAACAGTTTTTCGCCGACCAGAATCGGGATGGCCACCTCGGAACAGGTCTCGGGGAAATCCTCAATGGCGAGATAGTCGGAGGAAGCTTTGACATCGTTGATGATCAGCAGTTTGCGCCGGCGCGCGGCCAGGGCGATCAAACCGGGTTCGGCACTGAGGGCGATGGAGCCGTGACGGCTGTTTTGAATGATTTCTCCTTGAGCATTGGCGCCGGCGGCCCGGATTAACTGTTGTTCCGGTTCGTCGAAGAGATAGATCATCGAACCGTAGAAGTTGAAGGCTTTCACAGTGAGGATCACTACCTGTTTCAGCAGCGTATTGAGATCCAGTTCTGAGGTCAACTGGCGGGAGACATCGACCGCAATTTGCAGATCGCGGGTGCGAGCGGCGACCCGGTGTTCCAGGGTTTCCAGGGTTTCCTGAAGACGCTCGGCCATGGTATTGAATACATTGGCCAGTTCACCGAATTCATCTTTACTGCGGACCGTGATGCGGGTTTCCAGTTCGCCTTTACCCAGCTGTTCTGCTCCGGCCCGCAAAGCGTAAAGCGGCCGCAGCAGGAAGCGCGTCATGATGATGACTGCCAGGGCCATGCCGAACAGGCCTAATACGGCGGCGATAACAATGTAGAGCACGCTTTGATCGATGGCTCCGTAGACCTCGGCATAAGGATCGGTGGCGATGATGTACCAGTCCCAATCGGGGAAATACTCGTAGACCGCGAAATAATCGGTTCCCTGCCAGGTGTAATTCAGGCTGCCGTTTTTTTGAGCGGAGATCGTTTGAAACCAGGGCTCATATTGGACCCGGGCATTTACGGTGGCGGTCACGGGATGGACCAAAACGGTGCCGGTGGAATCGACAACGTAAATATATCCCTGATCGCTGATTTTGATTTTTTGCAGGGCGATCCCGGCATCGGTTTGGGCCTGTTTGACGCTGCTGGCGACTTCTTCCAATCCGTAGGTGCGCAGCATTTCTTCCCGTTCGGTGACCTGGCGAACGGCTTCATCCCGGCGGGTGTTCAATAAATCTTCCGCAATCGTGGTCAGGGCCTGATGGGAGAAATAATAGGTGATTCCGGCCCCAGTCAACAGAGCCAGCAGGACCAGCGGCAGGGTACTGAGCAGGATTTTAGTATAGATTCTCATAAACGTTTCCCTATTTCACGATTTCGGTCAGTTCGGTAATCTGGGGGTAGAGGGCCATGGAACTGTTGAGTTCATGCCCATATTCAACCGTAGTGAGACGGGCGAAGGAGATTTTGGTGGTGTAAAGGGGCAGGCCGGCCAGTTCTTTCAGGATCTTGACCTGGGTCTGTTTCCAGAGTTCGATTTGGCGGTCTGGGTCCGTCGACAGGCGTGCCGATTCGATCAGTTCGTCGGCTCCGCCATAGTGAGAAAAATTGGTGTCGGGTTTGGCTCCGGTGACGACGATGGAGTTGGAGTGATAGAAGCTGTTTAAGATTACGTCGGCATTGGGGCGCCAGGCGATATAAATGGTCAGCGGATTTTTGTCCTGACGGATGAGGGTATGCATGGTGGCGTGGTCGGTGAGGACCAGGGTCACTGTAATGCCGATTTCCCCCAACTGTTCCTTGATGATTTCGGCCGGGACGCTGTATTGGGTGCGTTTTGAGGAGATCATTTCGACGGCAAAGCCGTCAGGATAACCGGCCTGGGCCAGCAGTTGCCGGGCTTTATCGGGGTCATAGGAATAATCGAGTCCCAGGGTGCGAACTTCATCTGCGCTCAATCCGCCGGGCTGGGATTGGGCCGGGATGGCGGAGTAGGTAGGTTCGGACAGCCGGTCGCCGAAGCGTTGCAGGTAGGTGTTCCGGTCGAGGGTGTAGGCGATGGCCTGGCGTACCAGGATGTTGTCCATCGGTTTGCGGGTCAGATTGAAATGGACCGTCATCACTTCGCCGCCTTTGTTGACATCTACGGCGATGCCGGATTCTTTTTCCATGCGGGCCAGCCATTCCGGATTGCCTTCTCCTACAATCAGGTCGGCACGCCCTTCTTTCAAGGCCGTTTCGCGATCTGCGACGGCTGGAATAAAGAGCATTTTAAATCCGGTGAGCCGGGGCGTTCCCCGGAAATAGTCGTCGTGGGCAAGCAGGCTGACCTCTTTTTCGGGGGTGAAGCTTTCAAACTGGAAGGGGCCGGTGCCGACCGGATGGGTTTTGAATTCTTCGTCGCCCATGGCTTCGATCGCTTTCCGGCAGACAATGAATCCCCCGGCGTAATTGGCAAATTTGGGCAGGAAGAGGATCGGCGAGAGGGGCGGGTCCTGGGTGATGCGGATCGTGTAATCGTCGATTTTTTCGACGGTCATGCCGCTGTATTCACCGGAATAGGCCGACCGTTTGGGATCGGCCGATTTCTGGAGGGAATAGACCACATCGTCGGCTGTCAATTCGTAAGCCGGGCTTTGGGGGCCGGCCTGACATTGGACGCCGTGGCGCAGGTGAAAGGTCCAGGTCTGTTTGCCGTCGATGATTTCCGGGCCGGGGACATCTTCGGCCAGATCGGGTTCCAGGGCGGGGGCGGCGCCGGGGCGATAGCGAATCAAACCGTTGAAGACCATTTCGGCAACCATGCGATCTTGAAGGCCGGCGGCAAAATGGGGGTCGCCGGTGCCCCAATTGGTCACATCAACGGCGAAGCGGAGCATCTGGCGGACAACCGGACGTTCGGTGGGTGTTGGTGGAACCGCTGTCGCGGTTGCATCAAGAGGTGTCATGGAGGCCGGGGGGGTAGGTGGGACGCCGGTGGATTCCGTGCAGGCTGCCATGCCCAGGAGAATCAGGCCAAAGAGTAAGGCTTTGAGTTTGAGCTGCATTGGACACCTCTATATTTGATTGCGATTTTCTCAGCTGCGGCTGACCGTGCCGATATTTTTTGCGCCAGGGAGGCAATGGAAGTTGGATTGATTTGTTCTTATTATCATATCCCGGGTTGAAGAATTGTCCAATTAGCGAGGTGCCGGGGGATAGTTAGATCATTTTTCGCGCCCCCGGGGGGCGGCGCGAAAAATGATCAGGGAGGGGAATGGGAGGAAAATATCCAATTTGATCTTTTGAGCTTTATTTCTAAAATTCGGCCATGCATTTACATCTAATTACAGCGGAAGATCCTTTGACGTTAAAGGCCCGAGAGCGGGAGTTGATCCGTTTTCCTCAGTTGACGATGCCCTATCTGGCGGCTTTAACCCCTGAGCCCTGGCAGGTGACTCATACGGATGAGATTACCCGAGCTGTGGATTTGGGGCTGGCCTGCGATCTGGTGGGGATCACGGCGGCGACGGCGGGGGCTCCGCACGCTTACGATCTGGCGGGGGCTTTTCGAGCCCGAGGCATTCCGGTGGTGATGGGAGGACCGCACGCTTCATTGTTGCCCTATGAAGTCGCGCAACAGGTGGATCTGGTGGTGGTCGGCGAGGCGGAACGGATCTGGGAGCGGGTCTTGCAGGATGTGGAACGCGAGACAAGCTATGCAGCCGGGCGTCATCTTCTCGATGCGGCGATCGGGGCTGAGGTAGAGGTACTGCCGACAGGGGCCCGGATCTATCGCTGTTCCCTGCCGGCTGATTTGAAGGGATTGCCGCCGGCCCGACGGGATCTGATCCATCACGGCGGGTGGAACCGCTGGTGGGCCACCCGGGGGGCGATCATTGCGACGCGGGGCTGCCCGCATCACTGTGATTATTGCACCATCCCTTTGATCTATCCGCAGGGCCGGCAGATGCGTTTTCGGCCGGTGGAAGAGGTGGTGGCGGAAATTGAGGCCATTCCGGACAAGGGAATTGTCTTTTGGGACGATAATCTGGGGGCCAATGCGCAGTATGCCAAGGAGCTTTTTCGGGCGATGGTGCCGCTTAAGCGGTGGTGGACCAGCCAGACGACGATGGCGGCCGTTCAGGACGACGAATTTTTGCGGCTGGCGGCGTTGAGCGGGTGCAAGGCGCTCTTTTTGGGACTGGAGAGTGTCAATCAGGGCAGTCTGGATGAAGTGGGCAAGCAACACAATGGAGTTCTGGGGTATCGCCGGTTGCTGGAGCGGTTCCACGAGCATGGGATTGCGGTGCAGGCCGGGATTATGTTTGGGTTCGACAACGACGATCGGGATGTCTTTGCCCGCACCGTGGATTGGATGGGAAAGATCGGCCTGGACAATGCCACGATCAGCCTGATGGTCCCCTATCCGGGGACGGCTTCTTTTGCCCGGCTGGAGGCCGAGGGGCGCATTATCGACCGGGACTGGCGGCATTATAACGGCAAGACGCATGTGGTCTATCAGCCCCGTTTGATGAGCCCGGATGAGTTGATCGCCGGTTATGAATGGGCCAAGATGCAGTTCTATGCGCCCGGGAATATCTTTCAGCGTTTGGCGACCAGCAAGACGGGGTTGTGGTGGAATGTGGCGCGCAATGTGGGGTATATGCTGGGGCTGACGGGGGAAGTGCGGGCCCGGGCGGCTTTTCATGAGGAGAATCTTGAATAATCGACCCGAACTCAATGCTCAAATCTCTCCAGAGGATTTCCAGGCTTTTTACTGGTTAAAGGAAGAGTTGGTCGCTTTTTGTCGTACGGAGGGGTTATCGACGTTGGGAGGGAAGGCAGAACTGACTGCACGTATTCTGGCTTACTTGCAAAATGGGGCGATTCTTGTGCCGGCGCGATCGCCCCGTCGGGCGGGTGCGATGCCGGAGCAATTCACGCCGGAGATGGTGATTGGGCAGAACTGGCATTGTTCGCAGGCGTTGCGGGCCTTTTTTGAACAGGAACTGGGGCCGGGGTTTCATTTCAATGGCGTCATGCGGGATTTTATCCGTGAGGGGGCTGGAAGGACGCTGCGCGAGGCGATGCAGGCCTGGATGGCGGACCAAAATCAGCCGACAGTAAAAGAGATCGCGCCGCAGTTTGAGTATAACCAGCATATTCGGGATTATTTCGTGGCTCATCCCGGGGAAACGTTGGAAGAGGCAATCAAGGATTGGAAGTTAAAGCGGGCCGGGCGACGAAATTAAGGGTGGCTCTGGAAAAGGGCTATGTTTTGGTGCGCCTTCTGAGGCGCACCAAAACATAAACAAAAAACTCTCTTTCCCTGTTTCGCACCGCGCGGCGCAACTTACAGGAGAGGGGCCTTGTGCGGGTGAGGAGGATTTCTCAAAGAGGTGCAACGCACTCTGATCTTGCAAGGACAGGCGAATTGTTCCAACGTTGAGTCGTTTGAATCGATGGTTCTATGGATAGAAAGTGCGTCGCACCTTTGGGCGGCCTATTTTCAGGACAGAAGGTCATGCCGGAGGCGGCACCCCGAAGGATGAAAATTCAGCGGAAGTAGACAGCAGCAAGTAGACAG
>CAZCTC010000097.1:0-25285 GCA_964501335.1 uncultured Anaerolineales bacterium
TTGTCTTTTGCTTTCGCGGCCTGAGCGCTCCTTTTTTTACAACCGCACAGGTCGTGAATTATCGGCCCTCTCCCCGCCGCTTTCGATACTCAGCAATCGCCGCTTTCTCAGGGCCGGCAAATCCCGCATTCTCTTCATTGGGAAATCCCAGATAACCGTCAATCGCCGCTCGAGTAGCCGGCAACCCAAAAGTTCTCAACACATCCACCGCATTACAATAGGTGTGCAGCGGCTGAGGATAGGCGACTTTAGCGACGGCATAGACCGCCGCTTTTTGCACCGCATTGGGCGCTTCCGTTTGCATCTTCTTATCTCGAAAAAACGCCATCAGCAAAACCGCCATTAAATGGCTATCCGAACCAAAGGCACGTTTTTCGATCTCTTGTATGAACACCGGAGCGCACTTATCCGGATAGATAGGATCGGCCAGAACCAATATCCGGGCCAGATCGTACCAGTAATCATGGGCCGCCCCCAGAGTGTAATATTGCGCGATCAACTCCGGATCGTTCCTTAAGACAATAGCCGATACAAACTCCGCCATGGCTTCCGGGAACTCCTGGCTGCCGAAACCGAAATTCACCGCTGCCGCCAGCCGGATCAATTCAACCGGAGATTGTTCAAACAATTCCTCAAAGAGCGGCATAAATCGTGCTCGATCCAGGGCTCCCAACAAAAAGACCAGATCGGCCTTTCTGACTTCCCGTTGCTCCTCCGACATCAAACCGGCAATCTTTTGCACTCTATCCGGATCCAGCCCTCTGAAATAGGTCAACAGCTGCGTCGCACAACCAAAAATCTCATCGTTCTCGTCCCACAGGAACCCGATAAAAACATCGATGTATTCCCATAAAGCCGTCCTAATTCTGGAAATCCATCCCTTTTCCTCTTGGGTGGCTTGCTGATATTCTTCCGTCGTCGGGTCCAGCAGATTGGTAAAGCGCTTATGGCTTTCATGCCAGCTGCCCCCGGCCGCGATCTCGATCAACAGCCGTAAGATATTCTGTTTGGCCTGCACGCTCTCGGCCTGCAAGAGCTCTACTAAAAAGGGGACGGCATAAATAGCGGCCTCATAGACGCTGCCCTGATGCACGATTGAATAAGATAACTGATCAAAGGCCTCCTCACGAAGGCCGGAATCAGCAGAAGCCAGATTCCTTAAGTGAATCGGAGTATCCTCAGCAGAACCGTAAGCATGGTGCAATTTTTCCCAGGGTACAGTCTTCAAATTTTCCAGCATAGGGCCACCCTCCCTCAGTCTTATTTCGCAGTACCGCCTTATTTCACTGTCGATTCGCAAACCAGACGCGGTAATTTTGTACAATATCGTAATTTTCCGACTTGTGATCGCGTGCCTCCAGATTCGAGAGCGGGAAAACCCGCGATCCTATCTTTTGACTCATCACATCGACCAGGATTCCATAAGGTTCAATGATCTCGGTGATCCTGGAAACCCGCACTTTGTCTCCTGCCTGAAGCGGTCCCCGTTCCTGAACTTCATCGATCTTCGCCTCAAAGGGGAAAGTCATATGGACCTGCATATAATCGGCCCAGGCTTCCAGAATCGCCGCCTCGTCGTCAGGGTCCAACCCGGCCAACACCTCACGGATCAACTCCGCCTCGTCTCCCAGGTAATCCCAGGCATGGAGCTTTTTCAACTCAGCAATGGCCGCTTCGACATCCGCCGGCGTATCCCGCTCCGGCGCCGGTTCGACATCATCTTCCGCCAACCCATAGGTCTCCCAATCCAACCCCTCGACCTCACAGGCAGTGATCATCTCCGCCGGCATCGCCCGCAACGTGATGCTGTCCCAGGCTATCGTGATATAACCGCCCTCCGGCTTATCCGTCAGACGCCCCTGCCATCCGCCCAGATCGGCATCGAAATCCTCATCCTTAATACCGGCTTTAACCCGCACCGACATCGCTTTCTTCAACATTGAATTCTCCTCCTCTTCACCCTCCGGCTTTTTCCCACCCGAAAGATTTTCCGTCAAACTCTGCAACCAGGATTTCATAGATTTCCTCCCAATTTCTCTCACCCTGCTTCGCACCGCGCGTCGCTTTTACAAGGAAATTGCCGGTTGCGGGACGCTAAAAGCCGGCTGTTAGCCAACCCTACGAACAATCGCACCAGTCGCTTACTTTTGCAATCCCATCAACGTGCGGGCCGTAGCAATCTCGCCGGTATGATAGGAATTGTGACAGGCGATGACATCGATCTCCCGCAGAATGCTGTGTTGATATTCCTTGCTGTTGGACAAAGGCGCAAATAGATCCCGCCCTGGATCCTGGACGATCTCCACCAGCTTCTCCCGGTCCGCCACAAAGCCGGCCAGAGTTTTCTGCCAGCCCTCAAAATCCGTCCGGGCATCGACTTCAGGCCAGTAGTCATTCGGAAAATTGAGCCAGATATAGTGATCGGCTTGAATATAATCCAGGATATCCTTTTGAACAATCCGCATATGCTCCAGCAAATGCCAGAAAGTGTAGTTGCAGTTCGGCAGCCGGGTATTGATCTGATCGGCCGGAAAATCAGCCAGAGCATCGATCAAATCCATATGGGCCTGGCGTTCCACCAACATATTTACCAGTTGAATACGCAGCTCACGATCGCTCATCAAATAACCTCCTGAATTAAGATTCCCCTGCCGCTTATCGCTCATCCCACCATTGAAAATAACTTTCCAGGATCTGATAATTTTTCGATTTCTGATCGCGCATCCTTAAATCGCACAGCCGATAAAAAAAGCGCTGATTCTTTCCGCGAACCTCCACAATGATCCCAAAAAAATCATCCACATGGCTGATCCCCAAAACTTTCACCCGCTCCCCGATCTTTAACGAATCGGCCGCCAGAACTTCCACCACTCGGGCCTCAAAAGGAAAGGTTAAATGTCCCCGCAGATAGGTCGCCCAGGCCTCCAGTAAAGCCTCCAGATCATCCTCGTCCACCCCCGTCAACGCCTCCCGCCAGATCTCATCCGCATCGATCAGCCAGTCGGAAATATGAAGCTGTTTAATCTCAGCCAGCGTCACCTTCACATCTTCCAACGTATCGCGAGGCTCCGCCAATTCGATATCGTCCTCGCCGAGATAATAGACCCACCATTTCAACTCCCGCTGGATACAAACCGTTATCATCTCCGCCGGCATGGAGCGTAAAGTCAGGCTATCCCAGGCCACCCCGACAACCTTCTTATCAGACGGCAGTGCCATAATCCGCCCCTGCCATCCCGTCAGGCTTCCCCCCAGATCCACATCCGCAACACCCGCCTTGACGCGTACAACATCGCCGATCTTAAACCGTGAATGTTTAAACCGGAACTTCTCCCACAAACGCTGCCACCATGGCTTCATAACTTAAAATCCTTACTTAAAAAAATGACACCCTGATTCTACCATCCCTTTCCACTTGACTCCAGTCCCACCGGCTTTAAAATAGCCCCGTTCATTGCAGCCTCAACGCAGCCCAAAACCTTTTAAAGATCACTCTATACCAATCGGGCAAAAACCGCCCGGCAGGAGGCTTCATGAAAACTCGTTCCCCATGGCAACGGCTTCCCGGCTACATCGGCGCCGCTTTGATGATCCTCATCACCGCCGTCTGGACCTTCTGGGGAACCAGCGAAGGCTATCACGAAGGCTGGGGCATCGCCTGGTACACCCCGCTGCTCTATTGGATTCCAGGAGCGGGCTTCCTCATCCTCACCCTGCTCGCCCTGCGCTGGCCCCGGATCGGCGGCACCATCGTCATGCTCGCGGGCATCGCCTTCACTCTCTTTTTCATGAATATCCACATCACCGACGGCCGGCTCGTCATCAACCGCAACCCCGCCGGCTTCCTCATCAGCGGCGTCGTCATCCTCTTCGGCGCACTCTTCCTCTGGGATGGATTTCTCAAACGGGCCCATGCCCCCGATCCCCCGGCCCCTCAATGGTGGCGGCGCCACCTGCTCACCCTGCTGGCCGTCGGCATCCCCCTGCTGATCCTGCTGATCATCTCCGCCAACCGCCTTCCCGCCGTCCTGAGCCGCATCGACGACGGCAACCGAAACGCCCGCCGCATCGAAGGCAACGGCGTCTCGCTCATCTGGGCCCCCGAAGGGCCCGGCTGGAACTGGAAACAGCCCTGGGGCGGCTACCCCTCCTGGAATTCCATCGCCCTCTACGGCCTCTCGCCCCTCGGCCAGGAAGAAAAACCCGGCTACGGCAAACCCGGCTACGGCCGGCAGGAAGACGGCAGCTGGATCCATGCCACGGCCGCCGACATGGCCCACCACAACATCTGCCTCTATCTCAACGAAGACGGCCTGACCCTGAACGAAAAGCCGCAAAACATCTGGCGCATGCCCACCGTAGATGAACTGGTCCGCACCCTCAGCCTCCATGACCAAAATGCCGGTTGCAGCTGGGACGGTTCCAAAGGCCGGATGCAGCCCTGCACCCTCGCCCCCGACAAAGAAACGCCCCTCTGGGCCCCCAACCAATCCCCCATCTATTACTGGGCCGCCGAAGAATACAACACCACCTACGGCTATTTCGTCTCCTTCAACGGCTTCGTCAACGCAGAAATGAAATCCGCGGGCAACCCCCGCCATTCCTACCGCTGCGTCCGTGAACCCTGATCGAAAGGATCTTACAAATGAAACTCGATTCATCCAAAGGCATTCCCGTCCGCGTCTACCTTGAAAAATACGAGGTCGACGAAGAAATCTCCGCCCACTACGAAGGCCTCTACATGGCCGACATCGACACCCACACCACCATCGCCTTTATCCCCGCTTTCACCCGCACCGCAGAAAACTGGCCGCCCACCCTTCCCGCCAATATCGACAATGTACAAAACAGCGAAGAGGCCCGCCGCTGGACCGCCGCCCTCGCCGCCTGCGTCGTAACACCCGATCCGCTCCGCGCCGGGCAACAGGAAACCATCTTCGCCACCCGAGACCTCGACGGCAAAGTACGGCCCACCCTCATCTTTTACATCACCCCGGCCCAATTTGAAACCTTCAGCGCCGAACTGGAGCAGGTCGCCGAACGCACCTATGGCGTCCATAACTACGTTTACCTCCACCAACTCAACGAAATGAGCTGGGTCCAATTCATCACAACCCACCTGCCTGAAAAATAGCCCGACACACTCGCTGCATCCAGTGCAGCAATCCCACTTCAGCCCGCACGCCCGGCGTCATCCGGAAAACTGCGGAAAAAGTTCACCGTAAATCCCAGTGCCACGAACGACAACACCACCCACGAACCGGTAAAAATCCCAAACTGCACGGGCGTGAAAGCATACCCCGCCAGCAGCTGGGAAACGGTCTGCGCAATGACGGCCAGGCCGATCATCAAATTCAAAACCAACAACGACGCCGCCAGCCGATAGCCCCACGGAGCCCGCCGCAATAACAAAACTCCCGCCAACACCGCCGCCGGGGTAATAATCCCCAAATCCAAAACATAGGTAATGATCGTCGTGTAACTGCCCAACGTAGCCGGCACGTCCCCCTGCAACAAAGCGGGCACAATGTCGATCAACCAGATCAAAGCCGTCACAACACCGGCCACGATAAGAAAAATTGCAATTCCTCGATGAGCCATTCGAGAAGAAACGTTCTCCACCAATCGTTTATCCTCAATGGCCGTTAAAACCAACCCAAAAGCAAATAACCCCGCGGAAAAACCGGCAATGTAAAGCAAAAAGAGCGAATTATAAGCAGCCCCCAAAGCCAGCGAAGCCGCATTGTACAAAAAATACGAGAGCGCCCCACTCAGCAACATCCCTCCCCGTAAAGATCCCCGTTGATAAGACATGATCGCCCATATCAACAAAGGCAACCCAACCAGCAAAGTAACCACATCGGTTCCCCGCAACCCCGCACCGATCAGCAAGGTATCATAACGATAGATTCCCTGCCCATATAACTGCACTATCTGTCCATGAAGGGTAGTAAAAGTCCCCCCGCCATCACCTCCTGATACAAAAAGCCCAAACCCTGCATAGACCAACGCCAGCGCCCCCACCGCCCAAGACAAAACAATCAACGTTCTGGAACCTTTCATTTCATAACCTCCTGTTTTGAACACAAACTGCTACCCCATAAATCTATAAGAGGAAAGCGCTATCGCCCGCCTACAACAACGGCACCTCGGGGTAAGGCACCCGCCCACCAGTTATAACACAGTTTCATCATTCGAGATGACCCTCTCGCCATAACCCAAAGCGCCACTTAAGTTAATATAGATTTACAAAATTGACACCCCCCTGCCTTATGGTATAGTCCCCCGGAAAAAAACATAGCATCGGCTGCATAACCGAAAAAAAGCCCATATTTTGCGCACCGCAGAAGGTGCGCAAAATATGAAAAAAAATAAATATCTCTCTTCCCATCCCGTCGAAGATCGTCCCTTACCTGGAAAACACCCTTTGCGGGACGCAACCAAAAGGAAAACCAGATGAGCAACCAACTGAAATTCGCCACGGCCGGCCTGCTTCTCATCATCGCCGTAGCACTCCTGATCCTCACCGCCACCAATGACTCCGCCCGCTACTTCCTCACCATTGACGAACTGCACGCCATGGGAAACTCCGCCCAGGACCGCCCTCTCACCATCTCCGGCGCCGTCCTGGGCTCCAGCATCACCTACGACTCCACCCTCCCCCGCGTCACTTTCACCCTCATCCAGATCCCCGGCGATCCCCAGGCCATCGAAGCCGCCGGCGGCCTCGCCGCCGTCCTCCACACCGCCGTCCAAAACGACACGGCTCCCCGCATCCAGGTCGTCTACAACGCCGTCAAACCCGACCTGCTGCGCAACGAAGCCCAGGCCATCGTCCGCGGCCGCCTCGATCAAGACGGCCTCTTTCACGCCGACGAAGTCTTGCTCAAATGCCCTTCGCGCTATGAAGAAGAGCTTCCCGCCCAGACCGAAAATGAAAACAACTGAGCATATTTTTTACGCGGCGCCCGCTGACAGAGTGCGCCGCGTAAAAAATATAAAAAATCTCTTACCGGAGGTCCCCCATGCCCGGTGAAACCGGAAACTTCCTGCTTGGACTCACCCTCATCACCGCCCTCTACGCCGCCCTGGCCGTACTCTGGGGCCTCTACCGTCAGGACCCGCGCTGGTCCGCCAGCGGCCGTAACGCCCTCCACGCCACTGCCCTGCTCGCGGGAAGCTCCCTGGCCGTCCTCCTGACTGCCTTCCTGGCCGACAATTTTGAGTTAAGCTACGTCGCCGAACATTCATCCCGCACCCTTTCCCCCTGGCTGAAAATCTCCGCCCTCTGGGCCGGCCAGGAGGGATCGTTGCTGCTCTGGGTCTTTCTCCAGGCCCTCTGCGCCGCCGCCGTCCTCATCCGCCCAGCCCCCCAGGCCCGCCCGCTGCTTCCCTGGACCACCGCCCTGCTCAGCCTGACCACCGCCTTCTTCGCCGGCCTGACCTTCTTCCTTTCCAACCCCTTCCAGGCTGCCGCCGTCGTCCGCTCCGACGGACTCGGCCTCAACCCCTTATTGCGCCATCCCGGCATGGCCCTCCATCCTCCCGCCCTCTACCTCGGCTACGTCGGACTTGCCGTCCCCTTTGCCTTCGCCGTCGCCGCCCTCATCGCCCGCCGGCTGGACTCCTGGCCCGCCGTCGCCCGCCGCTGGACCCTGGCCGCCTGGTGGTTCCTGGGCCTCGGGCTGCTGCTGGGCGCCCGCTGGGCCTATGATGTCCTCGGCTGGGGCGGCTACTGGAGCTGGGACCCGGTCGAAAACGCCGGCCTGATGCCCTGGCTGACCGCCACCGCACTCCTGCACGGCAGCGTCATCCAGGAACAACGGGGCACCTTCCGCCGCTGGAACGCCCTCCTCGCCGTCCTCAGCTTCATCCTGGTCCTCTTCGGCACCTTCGCCACCCGCAGCGGCCTCATCCAATCGGTCCACGCCTACACCCGCTCCAACCTCGGCCCCTGGTTCCTCGGCGCCATCGGCCTGACCCTGCTCCTCGCCGTCGGCCTGCTCATCCGCGCCCGCACCGAACTGCGCGATCCCCGCCCCGCGGATGCCTTTATCTCCCGCGAAGGCGCCTTCCACCTCACCCTGCTGCTCCTGATGACGCTGACCATTTCCGTTTTCATCGGCAGCACCCTCCCCACCCTGACCACCGCCCTCACTTCCCGCACCTTTGAAGCCGGCCCCGCCTGGTTTGACCGGGTCACCGGCCCCCAGTTTGCCCTGTTGATCCTGCTGCTCGGCATCTGTCCGCTGCTGGGCCGCGCCGCCGGGACCGCCCGCCGCCTCGGCCCTCTCTATGCCGTCACCCTCACCCTCGGAACGCTGATTTTAACCGCAATCGCCTTCGTCCTGGGCTTCACTCAGCCTCTCGCCCTGCTCGGCTTCGCCGTGACCGGACTGGCCGGCGCCGCCACCCTGACCGAATATGCCCTCGACGCCCTGGCCCGCCGGCAGGCCACCGGCGAACCCCTCCTCAACGCCCTGCTCAATCTCTTCGCCCTCCAACGCCGCCGCTACGGTGGTTATCTCGTCCACGCCGGCATCATCCTGATGGCCGTCGGCGTGCTGGGCACCCGAATGGCCCCCTTTGAAGAACAATATGTCCTGCATCCAGGCCAGCCCCAGCCGGTCAATGAATACACGCTGGTCTATGAAGAACTCAAATCCGAAACCGCCGCCGACCATCTGGCCCATCACGCCGTCGTCTCCGTCTACCGCGACGGCGTCTACCAGATGACCCTCACCCCCGCCCTGGACGAATATCAGACCACCGGCCAGACCGCCACCACACCCGCCCTCCAGATCGGCTGGCGCCAGGATCTCTATCTCGTACTGGCCGGATGGGAAGAGGGCGGAGCCACCGCCACCTTCAAAGTCATCATCGCCCGGCTGATCAACTTCCTCTGGCTGGGTGGCCTGGTCTTCCTGGCCGGCGGAGCGATCGCCTTCTGGCCCGTCGCCGCAGCCGACCGGCAGCGGCGCGACCTGCCGGCCCTGGCCTTCGGCGCCCTGCTGTTGATCGGCGCCGGCACCGCCATGTGGGGACTCAGCCACGGCGCCGTCGTTCAGGAAACGGCCCGACCGCTGGCCGGCCGTCCCGCCCCCGACTTCACCTTCCGCCCGCTCGATGAGACTCCGCAATCCCTCAACTCACTGCGCGGCAAAACCGTCGTACTCAACTTCTGGGCCAGCTGGTGCCCCAGCTGCAAAACCGAATTGCCCGCCCTCCAGGCCCTCCATGAAGAATTCCCGGCCGTCCAATTCCTGGGAGCCGCCTACCAGGACGACGCAGCGGCTGTCCGGCAGACCGCGACCGACTACGGACTCACCTATCCTATCGGCCTCGACGACGCCCTGGCCGCCCACTACGGCATCACCGGCGTCCCGGAAACCTTCATCATCGACGCCGGCGGCCGCCTGGCCTACGTCCATATCGGCCCCGTCGAAATCGATCAGTTGCGCCAGGAAATCAAAGAATTGGAGGCCAACAAATGAACATCGGCACCTTACTGGTAGAGATCGCCGTCGTCGCCCTCGTCGTCGCCTACCTGGCTCGCCCCTTCCGCTCTCCCAAAGAACTGGATCAAACCATCGAACGCTGGATCAAAGCCGCCCGCCCGGAACCGGCCGCCTCCGCCACCTGCCCTCAATGCAGCCAGGCCGTCGCCCCCACCGACCGCTTCTGCCGTCGCTGCGGTCACACCCTGCCCAGAGCCGACCAATGAAAAAATTCCTCCTTCGCGGACCCGGAATCATCGTCGGGCTGGGACTGGCCCTGTTCCTCATAGGAACAATCTACGCCCAGACCGGCAATCGCCACACCATCGAAGGTCGGGTGCAAAACCTCACCGCCGGCGCAAAGGTCCCGTCCGGCCTGACCGTCACCCTCTTCATCTTCTCCGGCATGGAGCCGGCCGGCCGCTATACCACCACCGTCGATGCAGAAGGCACCTACCGCATCGACAATGTGATGGCCGCCCCCACGCAGCCCCTCTTTGCCCGCGCCGTCTACCAGGGAATCAGCTACCTCTCCCCCGTCGGCATCGTCCAGGACGATCAGCTCACCCTGACCCTGCCCATCAGCATCGCCGAAACCACCGAAACGCCACCCAACCTGCGCATCTCCCGCCTGCATTGGATCATCTCCCTCGAAGGAGACCAGCTCCAGGTTGCCGAAAGCTATCAGATCGAAAATTTAAGCGATCGCACCTATCTCGGCCGACAGGACAACGACTTAGAAGAACGGGAAACCCTGCATTTCCCCCTCCCGCCCGGTGCCGGCGGCCCCTTTTTCTTCGAGAGCGAAGATGAAGAACGTTACACCCTGCGCGACAATACCCTCATCGACCATGACCCCGTCCTTCCCGGCCCGGCCGAAGGGACCGTCGATTTTCAATACCGGCTCCCCTACATTCCAGGGATGACCCTGCCGCGCAAATTCAACTATCCGCTTACCGGCGCCGTCTTGATCCTCGTCGGAGACGAACTGAAGGCCGGCGGAGCGGGCCTCGGCGCAGCCCAATCCCAGGAAACCTCCCTCGGCCCCACCACCGCCTACGAAATCACCCCACCCGGCGACGGGACAACCCTGAACATAACGCTGGGGCCGCGATCCGTCCCGGTCACCCGCTCCCCGCTGCGCGAAATCGGCATCGGCCTTCTGGTCCTGGCCGGATCACTCATCGGAATCTACGCCCTCTGGCGCCCGGCCCCCGTCCCCCCCCCGGCCGTCGTCCAGCCGCAGCTCGCCGCCCTCATCGCACTTGACGACGACCTCGCCGCCGGTAAAATTCCAGAAGCACTCTACCATCTCCGTCGCCAGGAATTGAAAAGAGAGATAGAGCAAATACTTCTTTAATTGGATATTTTCGGAGCCAAACCCATGAATGAAAGTCTCTTCGCCCAAATTTACGCCATGGTCCAACAAATCCCCAGCGGCCACATCGCCACCTACGGCCAGATCGCCGCCTGGGTCGGCCTCCAAAACGGCGCCCGCACCGTCGGCTGGGCCCTCAACTCCCTCCCCGAAAAATCCGGAGTCCCCTGGCATCGCGTCATCAACGCCCAGGGCGGCCTGAGCTGCCCCACCGACATCAGCGGCTTCAACGTCCAGCGCGCCCTGCTCGAAAGCGAAGGCATCGAATTCGACGCTGCCGGCAAAATCGACCGCAAACGCTACGGCTGGCAGGGCCCCTATGCTTGAACTCCAGGGCGTCAGCCGCAGCTTCGGCCTGCGGCAGGCCCTTCAAAGCATCGATCTGAAGGTGCTGGCCGGCGAAACCGTCGTCCTGCTCGGCCCCAACGGCGCCGGCAAAACCACCCTGCTGCGCATCGCCGCCCTCTTGACCCATCCCACCGCCGGCACCCTGCGCATCGCCGGGCAGGACCCCGCCCGCGCCGGCGTCGAATTGCGCCGCCGCATCGGCTTCCTCTCCCATCGTCCCCTGCTCTACGACGAATTGACGCCCGACCAGAACCTCACCTTCTACGCCCGCATGTACGATCTGCCTCAGCCCGCCGCACGGATCGCTGAGCTGTTGCAGCGCATCGGCCTTACCCACCGCCGAAACGATCCCGTCCGCACCCTTTCCCGAGGAATGCAGCAGCGGCTGGCCGTCGCCCGGGCCGTCTTGCATCGACCGCCCCTGCTCCTGCTGGATGAACCCTTCACCGGCCTGGACCCCCTGGCCGCAGAAAACCTGCACGCCTTGTTGACCGAACTGGCCGGCGAAGGCTGCACCCTCATCGCCACCCTCCACGAACTGGACCGCGCCCTGGACCTGGGCCGGCGCATCATCATCCTGGCGCGCGGCCGCATCGTCGCCGACACCCCCCGCGAACAACTCACCCTCGATGAATTACAGACCCTCTTCGCACAAGCCGCCGCCCAACCCGACACTCACAAGAAGAAATAACGCTTTCAAATGAACTTTTTCTCCACGTTTTCCGGGACAACCGCACAAATAAAACAAAAAGCAACTGAACATAAAAAAAAGGGGATTTTGCGGGCAGCTCGCTGCCCGCAAAATCCCCTTAAAAACCACCCCCCTTTCCCCGGAGGGGAAAGGGGGGCAGGGGGGATAGGGGGAAAAAAAATCAACCTTCCTTCCTGGGGGAAAATATCCTATACTTACTTCTCCGCGATAGCGGCCATTATCACCAAAGACCTGGCCGCCGAACGGCGCACCCGCGAACAATTCAGCGCCATGCTCATCTTCGCCCTCATCGCCCTGCTCAGCTTCGGCTTCGCCCTCGACCTGCAAGGCAACAGCGCCCGCGCCGCCGCCCCCGGCATCCTCTGGACCACCCTCCTCTTCTCCGGAACCCTCAGCCTGAACCGGTCCCTGGCCCGCGAAGAACAGAGCGGCGGCCTGGACGCCCTGAGGCTGATCCCGGTCGATTCCAGCGCCCTCTTCCTCGGCAAAGCCATCGCCAACTGGATCGTAATGACCGCCGTCGAAGCCCTGCTGATCCCACTTTGCATGATCCTTTTCAATCTATCCCTGCTCCGGCCGGAAATCATCGCCGTCCTGCTCCTGGGAACCTGGGGCTACGCCGCCGTCGGAACCCTGCTGGCCGCCATGGCCGTCAACAGCCGGGCCCGGGAAGTCCTGCTGCCGATCCTGCTCCTGCCGCTGGTCATCCCGCTGTTGATCGCGGCCGTGCAGGCCACCGCCATCCTGGTCGACGGCGGAGACTGGAACGCCGTCGCCGGTTGGATCAGGCTGCTCGTCGTCTACGACCTGGTCGTCGGGGCCGTCGCCCTGTTGACCTTTGACTTTTTAATCACGGAGTAAAAATTTATGCCCGAAAAAAAAACAGGAGAGATCGTCCTGATAGCATCCAGTCTGATCGCCATGCTGCTGGCCGTGGGCATGGTTTTCGGCTATGCCCCCCGCGAAGCCACCATGGGCGAAGTACAGCGCATCTTCTATTTCCACGTCGCTTCAGCCTGGGTCGGCTTTTTCGCCTTCTTCGTCACCTTCGCCGCCGGGATCGCCTACCTGCTGAAACCCGAGCCCCGCCGCGACTCCCTGGCCCACGCCTCCGCCGAAGTCGGCCTGACCTTTATCACCATGACCGTCGTCACCGGCTCGCTGTGGGCCCGTCCGGTCTGGGGCGCCTACTGGACCTGGGAACCGCGTTTGACCATTTCAGCCGTGCAATGGGTGCTGTATATAGCCTACCTGATGCTGCGGAACGCCGTCGAACCGCGCGAACGCGCCGCCCGTTTTGCCGCCGTCTACGGCATCCTGGCCTTCGTCACCGTACCGCTTTCCTGGTTTGCCATTCGCTGGTGGCGCACCATTCACCCGGACCTGCTGACCGGCGAAGCCATGGCCGTCACGCCGGCCATGTTACAGACACTGTTCGTTTCGCTGGGCGCCTTCACCCTGCTCTACATCACAATCCTGCGCCAACGCCTGCAACAGGAACACACTATGGAGCGGGTGACGCATTTGCGCCGATACATTCTGGAAGAGGAGGATTAAAGGATGGTTACCTTGCCCATCTATCTGGTAGTGGCTTATGGGGTTTTCTGGGCATTGCCCTTTGCCTTGATGCTGGGGATGTGGTTCCGCCAGCGCAAAATCGAGCAAACCCTACACGAACTGGAAAAACAGCTAAAAGACCAGGCAACGTAGCGCTCTCAAAAAGCCTATATTTTCACGGGCTTTCTGAAGTGGTAAACCACGAAAACATAAACAAAAAAACTTCTCTCCCCCCGCGCCCTGCTGAAACAACTCTGGAAAAAGCCTATGTTTTCGCGGGCTTTCTGAAGCCCGCGAAAACATAAATAAAAATAATTCTCTCCCCCCATCCAGCGCGTCGCCTTTTACCGGGCAAAAATCCTTTGCGGGACGCTAAAATGCCCACGGTACAGATCAAAAAATTTTATTAGCGCGCATAAGGGATGGGACACGACAGACATGTTTTAACAGAAACGGCTTTATAAGACCGGGTTAGGGCGCCCCTACATTGGTATCCACATAGGGACAGCCCAATGTGGCCCCCCTTGGTCCTCAAAAAAGCATTTTGGGCGCAATGTCGGCCTGTGGCCGGCGTTGCGCCCAAAATGAAAAAACACCCGAAAGAGATTTTACAGTTCGTAAATCTCGCTATACTTGGCGCGCAGCAAATCCAGCAACGGCTGCGCTTTCACATCCTCACCGGCGATCCGCTGCATCAACTCATTAGCCGTAAACTTCCGACCATGCTGATGGACCTTCTCGCGCAGCCAGGTCAACAACGGCGCGAAATTCCCGGCCGCAAAACCCTCTTCCAACCCGGGCAACTCGACCTTCGCCCGCGCATAAAGTTGCGCCGACATCAAATTGCCCAGACTATAGGTCGGGAAATACCCGATATTGGCATGCGACCAATGGACATCCTGCAAACAGCCCTCACTGTCGGTCGGCGGCGTAACACCCAGATATTCCTTATACTTGGCATTCCAGGCCTCCGGAACATCCGCCACCTTCAGCTCGCCGCTCACCAACGCCTGCTCCAGTTCAAAGCGGACAAAAACGTGCATATTGTAAGTCACTTCATCCGCTTCCACCCGTACCAGACTGGGCTCCACCTTATTGATCGCCCGATAGAAAGCCTCATGAGAAACACCAGCCGTCTGATCGGGGAAGAAAGCCCGGAAAATCGGGAAGAAATAATGCCAGAAACCGCGACTGCGCCCGACGATGTTTTCCCACATCCGCGACTGCGATTCATGGATTCCCAGCGTGGCGCCGCCCATCAACGGCGTCCGCTCGAAGCGCTGCGCCACACCCTGTTCATACAAAGCATGCCCGCCTTCGTGGACCGCGCTGGCAATCGCCGACTGCGGTCGGTTATGCATGAAACGGTTGGTCACCCGCACATCATTGATCGAGAAAGTAATGGTAAAGGGATGAGCCGTCTTATCCTGGCGCCCCCGGTTGAAATCGTAACCGATCCCCCGCAGACAGGCCATGGTCATATCCCACTGCCGATCCTCGGGATAATCTTTAGCCAGGAAAGAATCATCAACGGGCTTGCCGCGCGCCATAATCTCCTGAAGCAGCGGCACCAAGCCGGCCTTCAGATCGTTAAAGAGACGGGTCACATCCGCCGTTTTCATTCCCGGTTCGTAAAGGTTCAAAAGCGGATCGTAAGGATGATCGGTATAGCCGAAAGCATCGGCCATTCGACGATTGATATCCACGATCCTCTGCAAATGCGGTTGGAAAACAGGGAAAGAATTCTCCTGCCGCGCCTGTCGCCATGCCGCAAAAGCCTGCGCCACCACCCGCGACCGTTCTGCGATCAATTCAGTCGGCAGAAGAGTCATTTCGTTGTATTCCCGGCGGGTAATACGTACCAGGCTGGCATCGTCGGAATCATAATCCGCTCCGGCAACTTCCGTCTCCGCCGCCGCAATCAATTCCCCGACTTCAGGAGAAGTGGCCATTTCGTGAGCCAGAGCACTGAGCGTGGCCATCTGTTCCCCACGGGCCGCAACGCCGCCTTCCGGCATATAGACTTCCTGATCCCATCCCATAAGCGCCAGCACGCATTGCAAATCAATCGGGGTGTGGAGCTTAGCCACCAGTTGTTCGACCTTTTCTCCCATCGAGGACTCCTTATAGATTAGAAATTGACTGCTGATTCCAGTTCAGTTTTTGCAGACCGTCGGCCCGCAAAAAACTGAACAAAAGTTTCCATCGCCATTATAGCTCATACGGTGGAGTCATCAACTTTTCAAGATACCCCCGCTCCACCTTCCGGCGAGATTGAATCGCCGCCCGTTTACGCCGCATCGCCGGCCAGCGAGTCAGACCGGCCATGACGCCCCGCAGAGTTGCCCGGGCAGCCGCTCCGCGCCAGGCCCGCAAAGCCGCCCAGACCACGCCCCATTGCGCCGCCATCACCCGCCGGCCATAAAGGCGCCAGAGATCGTCGGGATAATCCTTCGCCAGCAAATAGAGCCGGTTACGGCCGTCATAAAACGAGGCCGTCGTCCCGCCGCCCGTGGCACTGAGCTTGTGATAAACCCGCGCCCGGGGAGCAAAGAGGCAACGCCAGCCGGCCAGTTGCGCCCGCCAGGCCAGATCGACATCTTCGCAGGAAAAAAAGAAATCATCATCCAGCAGGCCGATTTCATCCAGCATCGTCCGCCGATAGGCCGCACTGCCGCCGCAGGCACTGAAAACGTAAGCCTCCCGATCGTACTGCCCATGATCCTGCTCCCAGACCCCGCGATTGTGAGGATTTCCATCCAGCGCCACATAATCGCCCGCCGTATGGAAGGTGTCCCGTCGATCAAAAAGCAGCATTTTGGAGGCCACCAGCCCCACCTCAGGATGCCGTTCGAAAGCGGCCGCCACTTCAGTCAGCCAGTCCGCATCGACCGCCGTATCGTTATTAAGAAGCACCAGAAATCGCCCCTGAGCCGCCTGCAATCCGGCATTGCAAGCCCCCGTAAATCCCCGGTTCTCACCCAACGCCAGCACCCGGGCTTCAGGATAGCCGGCCAGCAGTTCCAGGGAACCGTCCTGCGAGCCGTTATCAGGCACCACCACTTCAAAATCACGCAAACTCTGCCCGCGCAGACTTTCCAGACATCCCGGCAGATGTTCCGCCCCATTCCAGTTGGGGATAATGACCGAAAGCAGCGGAATCATTGCACGTCGCCCTGACGCTGAGCCGGCGCCGCCGGAGCCAGAAATTCAGCCAACGCCTCCTGCCAGGGACGCAACCGAATTCCCAGCGCGGCCGCAGCATAGTTAGCCAACGGAGCATACGGCGGCGGCGTGCTGGCGCGCTGAAAGCGATCGGAAGTAATCGGGTGGATCGGCACCTCCCCCCGTCCGGTCAGCCGCAGGATCTCCTGGGCAAATTCATAGCGTGAAGCCACGCCCTCATTGACCAGATGATAAATCCCGTAAGCATGGGTCTCAATCAAAGCCGCAATCCCCTGCGCCAGATCCGCCGCATAAGTCGGCGAGCCCACTTCATCCATCACCACATTCAACTCCCCGCACTCATCGGCCAGTTGCATAATGCGATGGGGAAAATTTCGTCCCCCCGCCGCATAGAGCCAGGCCGTCCGCACAATATAAAATCGCGCAGTCAAATGCATCGTATACTGTTCCCCGGCCAGTTTGGAACGGGCATAAGCATTGCCGGGATTGACCGTTGCCCATTCGGTGTAGGGCTCCGTTGCTTTGCCGTCGAACACCTCATTGGTGCTGACCGTAAGCAATTCCGCTCCGGCCGCTACTGCGGCCATAGCTACATTTTGCGTTCCCATACCGTTCACACGGTAAGCCTCATGAGGATTGCGCGCGCAGCCGTCCACATCGGTCATAGCGGCAGCATGGATGATCACATCAGGACCGCTTTCCTGAACCGCCCGAGAAAAAACAACCCGATCGGTAATATCGCATTCCGGATAATCCACCCCAATCACTTCATGGCTGGAAAGACATGGCAACAAGGCCCGCCCCAATTGCCCCTTGACGCCTGTGATGAGAATTCGCACCTCGGCCTCCCACAAATGAAAATCAATTCCGTATCGAACCAATCATAATTCAACCCCGATATTCAGCAACCGGAGAGTTGTACGTTTTCGCTGCGCCCCGTCCTGGAAATAGACCTTTAGGGCAGGGCCCCGGCCTTGTAACGTCTCGCAAATGATCTTTACCCGGCCAGAGACGACGCGCTAGATAGGAAGGAAGAATTTGTTTTTCGGGGAATTTGCACGCCTCAGAAGGCGTGCAAATTCCCCCCTTCCCCTTTTTACAGAGAAGACATTAGAGAAAATCTCCTCTTTTCTTCTCTGTGTTCTCCGAGCCCTGTGGTGAACTCTCTTTAGAAATCTAACCGGTTTTGGACAGTTTCACAAATTGAGTATAATTAAACCTGATGAGTACATGGGACCGGCTGGAACATTTTCGAAAACAATATGCAGCCCTGAACCCCCACTGGGAGGCCTCCACCCAACGTTACCAACATTGGGTCTCAGAGCGCCTGACTTCCCAAAGTCGCGTGCTGGACCTGGGCTGTGGGCGCGGTGGAATTGTAGAACGACTACAGGCCACTGGTCGCTGGATAGGGATCGATCCCGATTGGCTTTCTTTAAAGGAACATCGCCTTTCCAGCCTGCCTCGCGGCCAGGCGGCATCCGAGCGGCTGCCCTTTGCCGCTCACACATTCGATATCGTCATTGCCTCCTGGGTATTGGAACATGTAGCAAATCCCCAGGCGCTTTTTAGTGAAGTCGCCCGTATCTTACGCCCTGACGGCCATTTTTTCTATCTCACTCCCAACCGCCGCCATCCCATTCCTCGCCTCAGTCATTGGTTGGCCGGCGCTATCCATCAACAAAAACAATGGGTGGCCCGGATTTATGGGCGCAGGGCCGAAGATACCTTTCCAGTTTTTTACCGGTGTAATACCCCCGAGCAAATCGCTTTCCGGGCCCAAGAAGCCGGTTTTGAAAAAATACGCGAAGAAATCATAGCCGATCCCAGCTATTTCGCCTGGAATAAACCAACTTTTCAGCTGGCCCTGGGCCTGGAACAACTGATTCCGCCTTCCTGGAAAGTTCATCTGATCGGAGAATATCTTTATCGGGCCTGAAAGCCCCGGAGGTGGTAAAAAATGGATGATTTCTTAGGCTCACCTTTTTTCCCATTGGTGCTGGTCCTGCTCCTCATCGGCATTGTGGCCATTGCGGCCTTCCTGACCCTGGAAATCACCCGCGGCAGACGCTCTTCCGAAAATACAAACGGAGAGGTCCCGTCCCAACCCGCAGCTCCAGGTGCCAAAACCACCGCCGCTGAACTCAACAAGGATTTCCTGCGAATGCGCCGCGGGGCCTCCGGAACCTGGGAAATCCGGCTCAACGGCCAACTCTATTACAACATCAGCTCAGTTTACGATGAACCGATACGTCAGGAATATGCCGAAGCCACCCGCGCGCTGGTCCTTTTCGGCAAAGAATATTTGCAAAAACAACCTGCCGCAGGCAACAAGCCGGCGTCAGCACCGACGCCCCCCCCACCGACTCAATCTCCCGCCGGAACAGGCGAAATAACCGGAACTTTCCGCTCAATAGATCCGACCTCCAACGCCCCCCGCGTAGCCCCCCCCCGCGAACCTGAACTACGACGCTCCGGTCCCCCCAGCCTGTTGCCCGTCATCGATCTCGCCAAAGAAATCAACGGCATCATCGAAGAATTCCGTCCCCGTTATCCCAACCTCAGCAATCGAGTCATTCGTCTGCAAAATGCCCCGGGTGGCGGCGTTAATGTAGCCATCGACGGGATTGTCTATGCCACCGTCGATCAGGTTCCAGATCCAGAAATTCGTGCTATGATTCAAGCCGCCACTAAAGAGTGGGAACGGCGCTAGAAATCTGCAAAAAAAAGACCGCCCGTTTGCCCCGGGCGGCTTTCTGCGTTCAAAAAATATAACAGCTTGCACTCTCTTTCAACCTGAGTTATACTAAATTCTGACAAAGAATGCTTTTCAAAGCAATCCAGGAGCATTATGAAGTCTATCCGAAAAAACACACTATCCATTTTCTACCATGCGGCACAAACCGGAATCGGATCACTGCTGATTCTCACCAGTTTTGTCGGATGTCGCTACTTCCGGGCTCCAGAAGCACCCCTCCCCACACCGCTGGCAACCGTTCAAACGGCGGAACCCGCCGCGACCTTTGCCTACCCGCTTGATCCAGAAAAATTTGGACCTTATATTCCCTCTGTTTCCAGTCCACTTTCGGTCGACACCCGTTTCGATGTACAAAACCCCGGAGTCGGCAATGCCGGCAAATGTTTTGTCGATACCTCAGGAAACCAAATCGCCTTTGACCAGCTTTATCATGCCGGGGAAGACTGGTTTGCCCTGGATGACAAGGGGCAAATTGTGGGAGACGGCGGCAAAGGGGCCGAAGTCCACGCCGTGGCCAATGGCATAGTCACCTGGGAACAAAATCTGGGCCGGGATGGCAATCTTATCGTCATTGAACACCGGCAACTGGATGGCAGTCAGATCTGGTCGGCTTACTGGCACGTTACCGACCTGCAAGCTACCGTAGGTGAAGCCGTTCTGCAAGGACAGACCATCGGCAAAATCCACGACCGGGGATTGAACAGCCATCTCCATTGGGAAATCCGCACCTTCAAAGATGGTAGCGCCCTCTTTCCCGCCGATTCGGCCGGCGGCCGCGGCAAATGCAACGGCTACACCGCCGCGGTCGGTTATACCTGGGACGACTTACCTGAACATGCTCACCCGGCCTACTGGGGATACCTGGCACCGGGAGAATTTATTCACCAGCATTTAGTGTCTGAGCCAACGCCGGAGCATTAGAATGAACGATCCTCTGCCGCAAGCAGCTCTCCGGAACGACATGCCGGGAATCCAACCTGAAGCGGGATTCTCTCCGGAAATGCAAATGCTGTTAGCCCAACAACTCATGGAAGCATTTCCCGGTCCGGTCATGCTCTGGGAATATCCTGCCCCACGCCGCCCCATCCTGCTCCAACTCAATACAACGGCTCGTCAATGGAACGCGGGGACAGTCACGCCCGGTTGCGGCCCAGAACAGTTCCTCTCCCATACCCCGGCCCTGATCACAGCCATCTATCAAGCCCTGGAAAACAATGCCGTCGGCCCCTTATCTCTGGAAGGTTGGCCCGACAACTCCGGCAAAAAACGGGGCCTGCTCGTCCGTTTCATCCCGATCGGTCCCACATTGATATTAAACACGATCCAGGAGATCACCGATTTCCAGGGGATCGCTCATTATATCGATGAACGGAAACAGGCTGAAATCAAACTCCAGACTCAGACCCAGGAACTGCGTACCCGTAATGAAGAGCTTAATATCTTCACCATAGCGATCGCTCATGAATTAAAAAACGAATTGACCTTTGTCGTGGCGCTGGCCGAATTTCTCGAAAGCGAAGCGGAAAACATCAGCCGCAAAATCATATTGGAACATGCCAGCACGATCGCCTATCACGGCCGCAAAATGGGCCGGGTCATTAAAGAACTGCAGCTGCTGATCGATGTCCGTGAAAAACGGATCGAAATGAAGCCCCTGGATATGCAACAGATCGTGGAAGAAACGTTACATCGGCTGGAAAGCCAGTTAAAAAGTACCCGGGCCCGCATCAAACTCCCCACCTCCTGGCCCAAGGCCCTGGGTTACGGCCCCTGGGTGGAAGAAATCTGGTTCAATTACATTAGCAACGCCCTGAAATATGGCGGAAACCCGCCGCATATTGAATTAGGGTCCCTTACGCAAACCGATGGACGCTTACAATTCTGGGTCAAAGATCACGGCCCGGGGCTCAAACCAGAGGAGCAGCAAAAACTCTTCACCCCCTTCCCGGATCTACGCCCACACAATACCGAAGACAACGAAGTGCATGGACTGGGACTCTATATTGTACGCTTTATTGCCGAAAAATTGGGTGGGCAGACGGGAGCCGAAAGCCAGCTCAACCAGGGCAGTCGCTTCTACTTTGTCCTCCCTCCGGCCTGAACCAACCATAATCCAGGAAGGTGCTCCATGGCTTTGACCTTACGCCGGGCCACCACGGCCGATAAACCTCGCATTCTGGAAATTGCGGCCCAAATCTGGGAAGGCAATGATTACGTCCCTCATGTCATTGATGAATGGCTGGCCTCCGAACAGGATGAAGTCACGGTAGCCCTCTCCGATGATAAAATCATCGCTTTTGCCCGCTTTGCCTGGATCTTGCCTCATTATGCCTGGTTTGAAGGCATCCGCACCGATCCGGAATATCGGGGAGGCGGCGCCGGTAAAGCGATTACCCGCTATTTTCTGGAAAAAGCCCACCGTGAAGGGGCCTCTCGCGCTGGCCTCTCCACCTATATCGAAAACCTTGCTTCAATCCATATCATCGAAAGCCATGGATTCAGCAAAGTCTCCACGTTCGTAATGATGGAAGCCGGCGAACATAAACCGCGCAATCAGGGCATCGCCAATCCCGATGTAGAGGAAATTTCGCCGGACGAAGTGCTGGACTATGTCGCCCATTCCGATTTCCTCAAAGCTTCCCATGGCTACCTGCCGCGGGGCTGGTGGTTCTACCCCTATGACGAAGGTGCCCGGGAATTTACCGATCATCTGCATCATGCACTGGGATTGCGCAACCCGGCTACCGGAAACTTACGAGGGCTGCTCTGCATCGGACGATCCACCCATGGCCCCCACGAATTCTATATCGACTTTCTGGAAGGTGACCCCGAAGCCTTGCGAATCTTGCTCAATCACGGCTTCTATCTGGGACGGGAAGCTACCTGGTTCTCTCTGCTGATCCCCCGCTGGGACACGGAACCCCCGCTGCCCGCCCTTCAGATCGCTCAGGAACTGGGATTGGAGCCCTGGCAGGAATTCACCCCGGATGTATGGGTTTACGAACAACCCATAACTTCCCAGGAAAATATTCCATGAACATTATCCAGGTGCAAAATCTGGCCAAAGCCTTTCAGGTCATTGAAAAAGCACCGGGCTTTTCTGGAAGCCTACGGGCCATGTTCAAACCCGTCTACAAAGAAATCTCGGCCGTCCGGGAAATCAACTTTGAAGTAGAAGCGGGCGAAAGACTGGCCTTTATCGGTCCCAATGGCGCCGGCAAATCGACCACCATCAAAATGCTGATCGGGATCCTCTTTCCCAGCTCCGGCGAAGCCCGGGTTCTGGGCCATATCCCCTGGACGGAACGTCAGCAGCTTTCCTATAAAATCGGCTCGGTCTTTGGACAGAAATCCCAACTCTGGTATCACCTGCCGCCCGCCGATTCCTTCGAGTTGCTGGCCCATATCTACGCCCAACCCCGCGCCAACTATCTCCGCCGGCGCAAAGATCTGGTCGAACGCTTTGAAATCGGCCCGTACCTGAATCAACCCGTACGCAAACTTTCACTGGGCGAACGGATGCGCTGTGAGATCGCCGCCTCACTCCTGCACACCCCCCAGATTCTCTTTCTGGATGAACCCACCATCGGTCTGGATGTGGTCATCAAGCAGCGGATCCGGGATCTCATCCTGGAACTCAATCAGCAGGAAGGTCTCACCATCTTCCTCACCTCGCATGATGCGGGAGATGTGGAAGTGCTCTGCCGCCGCGCCATGGTCATCAACCACGGCACCGTCATCTACGATGGGCGAGTGACCGACCTCAAACACACCTATCTAACCACCAAAACCATCTCGCTCAAACTGGGAGTCCCCTGGAACGGTTTCGAGTTGGAAGGCGTAACGCTGCTCAAACAAAAAGAATACGGGGTCAAACTTCAAGTCGATACCCGCCATGTGCCCATCGAAACCGTCATGACGCAATTGCTGGCGCGCTACCCGATCGTCGATCTGAATGTCGACAATCCCCCTATGGAAGATATCATCGCCCGTATTTATGCCACCGCGCCCCAAGAGGCTTCATGACCCGCTACGCCTTCGTCCTCTATACCGCAGCCCGTCAGCAATGGGCTTACCGTACCGAGATGGGACTGCGCGCCGTCTCCATGGTGCTCTTCATGGGAATCTTCGTCGCCCTCTGGAATACCGCCTATGGAATCAGCAAATCACCTCAGCTGGCCGGGTATTCCCATGCGGCCATTCTCTGGTATCTCGCCATGACCGAAACCGTGACCCTTTCCAGTTCCCGCATCCATACCCGCATCGCCGAAGAAGTCCGCGGCGGCAGTCTGGCTTATACCCTTACCCGACCGCTCAGCTACCCCTTTTTTCAGGTGGCTCAATCGCTTGGCACCTCTTTGCCCTCACTGGGAATCAACCTGCTGACCGCCTCCGCCGTGGTCCTGATCGGCAGTGGCGGGGAATGGGCCGGTAGCCCCGCCGGATTGCTCACCTTTCTCATCCTGGCCGGTCTCGCCCTCATCCTGGATGCCCTGATAGCCGTCCTGATCGGGCTCCTGGCCTTCTGGTTGGAAGAAGTCACCCCAATCTACTGGATCTATCAAAAACTGCTCTTTACGGTCGGAGGGCTCTTCCTGCCGTTGGAATTCTTCCCCACCTGGCTGCAAAAAATCACTCAATGGATGCCGTTCCAGTTCATCTCCTACGCCCCGGCCCGGGCTTTTGTCGCCTTTGAACCCGCAACGGTGTTGCAGGCAGCTACAGGTCAAATAATCTACATCGCCCTCTTCAGTCTCCTTATCCTGGGAGTCTGGGGCCTGGCCCAACGCCGGATGACCATTCAAGGGGGATAGCCGATGCACAACCTGAAACTGGTGGCTGCCTATCTGAAACACAACTTTATGACCGCCATGGCCTATCGCGGAGCCTTCTTCCTTCAAGTTGCAGGGATGATGCTCAACGATCTCATGCTGCTCTTTTTCTGGGTCGTTCTTTTCAGCCGGATGCCTATGCTGAACGGATGGGATTTACAGGGAATTCTGCTCATCTACAGCATCGCCGCCTTCGGATTCGGCCTGGGCACCGGAATCAGCGATAATGCCATGCGAGTCGCTCCCATCATCGCCAACGGAGACCTGGATTACTATCTGGCTCTCCCGGCCGATCCGCTGCTCCACCTGCTGATTTCCCGGATTTCATTGCCGGGATGGGGCGATGCCCTCTTCGGATTGTTCCTTTTCCTCGCGTCGGATAGTCAACATTGGACACAACTGCCGCTCTTTCTATTGCTGGGGACCCTGAGCGCCGTTATCTTCATCAGCTTCAACATCATCATGGGCTCGCTGGCCTTCTGGCTGGGGCAGGCTGAAAGCCTGGCCTCTCAACTCAACAATGCCCTGCTGGCCTTCAGCCTCTATCCGGCCGAGATTTTCCCTGGATTGATCCGCGTACTTCTTTACACTTTCCTGCCTGCCGCGCTGATAGGGACTTTCCCGGCCACCCTGCTGCTGGAATTTTCGTGGATCAAGCTGGGAGAACTGATTCTTTTTGCCGTAGGAGTGGGACTGGCCGCCCGCACCGTCTTCCGCAAAGGATTGCAACGTTACGAATCGGGCAATCAAATCACGGCCCGTGCTTGAATAAAACAGAAAAATACTTTCCACCTGTGCCGGTACAATCTCAGCCTTATAGCGTCCCGCCCAGGGCCCTTTCCCCGTAGGAGGCATCGCCGCGCAAAACACAGGCTTTTTCCCGAACAACAGAGGACGCCGCGAAGAATTCAAAAAAAATCTTCTCTGTGTTCTCTGGGCCTCCGTGGTGAAATCTGGGAGATAACAAAAAGTCCGCCCGACAATGTCGGGCGGACTCAATAAGGACAAAAGAAAAGT
>CAZCTC010000098.1:0-24818 GCA_964501335.1 uncultured Anaerolineales bacterium
TTCGATTTGAGCACTCGGGGCTCTATTTGCACAAAACTTACGCTAACCGCACAGGCCGAGAGTTTTTTGTTCATGTTTTCCAGAGCCGTTCCGGCGACACAGGCTGTCTACGGTCTACTTGCGGCGGTCTACTTTCTTTGGCCTTTTCCAGAACCGCCCCGGCGACGAGCCCCGCTTAGCCCCTTCCCCCTCATTCCCCTGCCAGCGGCACGTCTTCCAGCTCCTTTACGGTCGGAAACAGGCCCTTCTCCATTCTTAAATTCACAAGAGACCTTAAAAATCCTCAAATAATTGAGAAGCCCCACAGATAAACAATTCCTCAAAGTATAAAACCACTATCCCAGCCGTCAAATAATAGACTACGAATAAATTTCCCCGCCTGTAAAAACATAAAAAAACGACCCCGGTGGCGGTTCGCAGGTTTGGCAAAAAACTGCTTTTTACATCCCGCAACAGCGGTTCTCCCGGTAAAAAACGACGCGCAGAACAGACAGAAAGAGTTTTTTGTTTATGTTTTGCGCGCATAAGAATGCGCGCAAAACATAGGCTTTTTCCCCGTAAACCGCACGGATCGCTATATTTGCGCGTGCCGTCTGCGGCGCACGAAAATATAACAAAAAAGGCTATAATATCCATCCAATCGTTTCGTCAAAGGTCGAAAACATGAACTTGAAATCAAAACTGGTCTTTTTAATCCTGGTCTTACTTCTATGTGCCGGATGCAGTACCGGCCCTTCGGCCGTCATCGAAGGCGCTGCCGTGAACGGACCCATCCATAAAACCGGCCCCGGCGAATTCATGGAATTTACCATCCCTGTCAAACAGGCCGGCGATCCCATCGGAATCGTTTACCACGGCATGATCAACCAGGGCATCCTGCGGGCGCAACTGCTCGATCCCGACGGCAAAACCGTCTGGGGATACGACGCCCAACCCGGCACCTTCTCCGAAAACTGCCTCTTCACGGCACTCCCGGCCGGCAACTACACTTTCGGATTGACCTGGGACGGCCCCGTGGAAGGCCAATACTGGCTGGAATGGGAACCGCACGCCATCCCCTCCCAAACCCTCTCCCCCATCGTCCTGCTGGGCGGTTTCGGCATGATGGCCGTCGGCATCGCCGCCGTGATCTATGCAGCGCGCCGCCGCCTGGGCTGGAGCTACCTCGGCCTGGGCGCCCTCGCCTGGACCCTCACGGTCGCCTTGAAATTTGCCTGGGCCATCCCCCTCAACACCCCCATCGCCGCCGCCCTCAGCGCCGTTCTGCCCCCCTTGCCGGCCGCCTGGCTCACCTATCTCTATGTCGGCTCTCTGACCGGCATCTTTGAAGTCCTGGTGCTCTGGCCGGCCCTGCGTTATACCCGCCTGGGACGCGCACCCTGGCCCCGCGCCCTCTCCTTCGGCATCGGTTTCGGCGCCGTCGAAGCGTTCCTGGTAGGATGCGCCGCTGCCTTGCCCGCCATCACAGCGCTGGCAGCCCCCCAATTCTTATCGCCGGCCGCCCTGCAAAACCTCCTCATCTACCAGGACCCCCTTCACAGTCTCGCCTCCATCGCCGAGCGGATCTTGATCATCGTCGTCCATATCTTCAGCAATGTGTTGCTCTTCTACGCCATCGCCCGCCGCGAGCCGCGCTGGCTCTGGATCTCGGCTCTTTACAAAACTCTGGTCGATACGCTGGCCGCCTACGCCAGCATGAACGGCACGGCCGCCTCGGTCGGCGGTCACTGGCTCATTGAAATGGGCATCCTGATCTTTGCCCTGGTCGGCTGGAAAGGGATACAGTGGATCCAGGCCCATTACCCTGCTGAACCTGAGCCGGCAACGCCGGAAATTACCGCCTGAACCCCTCCGCCTGTTTTAACATAAGCTACGCGCGTCCTGACAGGACGCGCGTAGCTTATGTTTTTTGTTTATGTTTTGGCGCGCATCAGAATGCGCGCCAAAACATAGGCCTTTTCCAGAGACGCCCTTTTCCCCTTCCCTACGGCTGCACCACCAGAGTCGTCGGAGGCTGCTCGCCCCGCGACCCCGGATTGTAATAATCATACGCCTGCGAAGCCGGCGCCTTGGCCGTCAAGGGGAATCGCGCCCGCAATCGATAGCTAAAAGTAAAGGGCTTCCCGGCTTCCAATCCTTGCAGATAGATCAACGCCTGCCGCCCGGTCAGCTCGAACTTCTTCAACCGCCCGCCCACCACTTCAGCCGTCAGGTCGTGGGCCACCCGCGCCTCCAGCTCATCCGTCAAAACGGTAAAGCCCGGCGGCGTCCCCAGATCGACCAGCGCCCAATCCACGGTCCCTTCCCGCAAAACCACCGTGACCGATACCCCTACCGTATCATCGACCCGCAACTGCGTCCGGTCATAGTGCACCTGAATATCCATGGCCGGCTTTTCCTCAGCGCTGATTTCCGGCAGCGCATTCCAGGGCAGATAATAGCGCACGGTCACCTGCGCCATCAACGAAGCCTGCCCCTCCACCGCCAGCTGAACCAGATTCTCTCCCGGCTTCACATCCTCAAAGGTCACCACCTGCACCACATCGTAATTTCCGGCATTGATCTGCAACGGTTCATGCCGGCTGCCGTTGAGCCCCACCGTCACCCGGGCATCCGTCTGCTCGCCGCCCGCCGTAACCGAGGCCATCAACGCCTTGAGCGAAAGGATGGTCGCCTGCGTGGAATACCAGGTCCCCCGTTCATCTTTTTGCTCCACCAGATAGTTGAGCGCCGGATTGACCAGTTCCGGATGCACATTGGCTTTGATAAAAGCATACGCCGCCAGCGCTGTGGTCTCCAGCGAAGCCGTCTGATCCGTCGATCCCATCATCGTCGCCACGCCGCTTTCCCACCAGATATTTTTCCCTTCCTGCTGCGCCATCCCGGCCAGCCGTTCCAGCGTCGATTGGGTCATCCCGTCGTCGGGCGCCCCGACCACCAACGCATTGGCCACCAACGCCAACGCATAGGGATCTTTCACCGCGCCCGCATGTTCCTGAACATAGGCCAGACCGCGCTGCGTCACGGGCTCATCCTTATATCCGGCATGGATCAGCGCCCAGACAATATAGGCCGTCACCGGCGTCCGATCGCCTCCCAAATTGGAAAGCGAGCTTTCGTGCACCAATCCCTGGTCGTTGGTCCAGGTACCGTCACTTTGCTGCTGCCCCATCAACCACTGGGCCGCCCGATCGACAAAAGCTTTGTCCACCGGATAGACCTGGGCCATATCGGTAAATTCCATCAACCCATAAGCCGTCAGCATCCGATCCGCCGGAGCCTCGCCGAAAAGCGAGAACCCGCCGCCGACCACCTCGAACGTCGTCAGCCGTTGGTAACCGATATTGATGTACTGCTCCGCTTTCATTCGGATCTCCGGCGTCGATTGGCCGGTGCGCTTCATATAATCCAGCACCAGCACATCGGGATAGGTACTGCTGCTGGTCTGCTCAAAACAGCCGTTCGGCATCTGCAAAATGGAATCCATCCCCTCGACCACCTGGCTCATCACACTGGGATAGATCTTCACTTCCACCTGCGCCGTCCCCGGAATGACGGCATCGGGCAGGAAAACGGTCCGTTCCTGCGTCTCAGTCAATGAACCCGACCAGGTATCCGTAAAGCGCTTGCCGTCCGGCACGATCAGCACATCGTGGGTAGCCGTGGTGGCATCGCTCAACCGCTCCCCATAGGCCCGGACGGTCGGCCGATAGCGCCCCTGCACTGCCGTCACTTTGATCCGGAAATAGACCACGCTGACCTCATTGGGCTCCAACGCTACGGTCTTCTCCCCACCCTCCATCAACTCAAACCAACCCGCCGGCTCCAACACCAACCGCACCGACTGCGGCTGATCCAGATAGTTGTAGACCGCCACGGGCAACGAAACCTCATCATGCTGCGTCAACGCATAGGGAAGGTCGAAATCCACAAAGAAATCCTGGAAGACCTTCAACGGCGCCGTCGCCATTCCCAGCTGCCCGCTGTCGGAATGGGCCATGGCCGTCAACCGCCACGTCGTGATATTGTCGAAGAGCGGCAGATCCAGATGCAACCGGCCCTGTTCGTCGGTCCGCAGCTCCGGCAGCCAGACCATCGTCTCGCCGAAATTCTGCCGCAGCCGGGGCTCGGCCGCCGTTTGCGCGCCCGACTTATCGGCCGAAGCCGTTGCGGTCTCCTGACGTTCCATCTCCATGGGCGCCTCCACCGCATTGAAAAGCACCGCCTCTTCCATCGCCATCGGAGGCAGAGCGCCGTCCATCATCGGCTCTTGCATGACCACCCCGCCGGCCGGCATCCCCCCCAAACTCGAATTCATACTCATGGATAGGGCTACAACCGCAATAATCACGACCGGCGTTCCAATGCTCCAATATCCCGCCGCCAACCAGCGGCGTCCCTGGACGAACTGACCGGCTCCACTGATAAAATAGATCACCGGGAAGATCAAGGTCAACCAGGCCGCCGCCATCAGCCAGCTCTCATTAAGGGCACTGCCCAGATCGTTGCCCAGATAGACCAGCCCCCCCAGAATCAAAACATAGAAGAACCAGAGCGCCAGCACCCAGCTTCGCAATGGATCCTTCACCGCCACGGCATGGCCGAAAACCACCAACCAGCTCACGCCGCTGACACCCAGCAAAATCCACAACGACATCTCTTCCAGATATTCCCAGAGCGGCAAAGTGATGGCGCCGGCCACCACCATAATAACCAGAGCCAGAGCCCCTACCCCCAGGCTCCGCAGAAAAACATGATCCCGCCCCATCCAGAAAAGAGTCATCATCAAGATCACCAACGGCAACGCAATCAACCAGAAAAGCCACAGATCGCCGGCTATCTGGAAATAACGCTGCTGATCTTCGTAAATTTGAGCCAACGCTTCAGAACGGGTATTGACCGAGAGCGAAAAACCCGGGACGAGCAAACCGCCGGCCAGTGCTGCCTGCGCCGCGATCTGTTGATCCGCCCGAAGGGCCGCCTCCTGCTCCGGATAAATCACGCTTTCGGTCAAAGAAAAACCATGCAGGTCGTATTTCGGGGTCAACAGCTCCTTTTCCAACAGGAAATAGACCTTCAAAAAGCCCGGGTCCTGTTCCTGTAAGGCATAGACGGCTTCGTCCACTGCCGAAAGCCCCAAGGTTGCCGGAACGGATTTGCCGTCCGCCCCCGTGATAATGAAATCCACGCCCGCCTTATCCCCCGGCGCATAGACGGTCCGATCCGGCTGAATCTTCACGCCCAGCGACTGCGGAGCATCGACAATCACCAGCCGGGTATCGCGCTGAATCTCCCCGCCCACCGGAATCACGTAAGCATGCAAGGCCAGCGTCCCGTAAAGATCGGGCGTCAAATCGACGGCGACTTCAGCCTTGCCGTTCTGAGCCTCCAGCACCCGCGTCGACACCGTCTGGCCATCCCGCACAATATCCAGGTAAAAGCTCCCCGTCCCCTGCGTGCTGAAGACAGTCAGGGTCATCGTCTCGCCCACCTGATAAATAGCCTTGTCCGGCCGTAACAACACCGGGCTGTAACTCTGAGTCTGGAAATCCATCTGACTCTGCGCCGTATGTCCCTGCGCATCCTGAGCCACCACCATCACCGATTGCCAGTAAGAAGAAGGGGTATATTTCCAAACCGCCAGGCCATGGGCATCGCTCTTCAGTGAATAATTTTGCCCCTCCACCTGGATAAAAAGCGAGCAGGCCACCGGGGCCCCGTCAGGTGTGGTCGTCATAATGTAAACCAGATTTTCCACCCCGATAACAAACTCACCGCTTTCCGGCACCAGTTCGACCAAAATCCGGTCGCGGGCCACGGGAATAGCTACCTGGGTACGTTCTGTGTGCTCGGCCCCATCGGTCACCGCCGCTTCCAGAATAAATGTGCCCGTTCCCTGTTCCAACCCGCCGCCAACCAGATACTCCGGCAGCTTAAACTCAAAAGCATATTGCCCCTGGGCATCCGTCTGCCCCTCAATTTGAAAAACCTGGTTGAGCTGGACATCGAAGGTATAACCGGTCAACACCACCCGCCCCTGCTCCACCGCCTTACCGAAAAAGTATTGGGCATTCAGCGCTCCGCGCACCGTCTCGCCCGGCAGATAGAAGGAAGCCTCAGGCTGGGCCGTCAATTTGAACCGGGGCAGGACATAAGGCTGGACCAACACTGTGGTTTCAGAACTGATCCCCGCCATCTCCGCGGCAATCTTGTAATCGCCGGAATTGACCTCGTTGGCCAGCTGAAAATCGACGGCCGCCACGCCGTACACGGTGGTCGTCAGCGGCTGCTGAAAAACTTTGTTGCCGCGGGCATCCGTGACCGTCACCGTGACCGGCTGGGAGGTCGCCGGCCGCTGATCCGTCGCCCCCAACGCCAGCACCCGCATCCGAATCAGTTGCCCGGGCTGATAGATCGGCTTGTCGGTCGTCAACAGGACTTTGTAATTCCGCGAAATCTGAACCGGCTGCTCAGTCCGATCGTTTCCATGGGAAGAACGCGTCTCCACGATCAACAGGCTGTCCGGATCGGCATCCTCCGGCACCGTAAAATGCACCTGAGCCGATCCCGAAAGGTCGGTCTTCCCGGCATAAAGGGCCACGGCCTTCCCGCCGCCCCGCGGCTGCAAAGTCACCGTAAGCCCGGCATCCGGTACCGCCGCACCGTTGCCGACCTGCCGCACCACCACCCGCAAAGCGGCCGGATTCCCCGGGCTGAGTTGATTCTGCCCATAAATCAACGTCTCTTGCTGCGGAGCCGTCTGCGGCAGATTCCGGCCATAAATCCCCAGACCTATCCCTATACCCAGGGAAAGCACCAGGACAAGGATCACACCAACTCCAAGCCAACGTAACCATGGGCGCGACATCTTTCCTCCTCCTTACTCAAAGCATCCTGAAAACAACCTTAGGGGAAAACACGAAGGTAAGGTTTGTGATGGTAGATAGGACGTTGCATAACTTCCACCGGTTCCCAACCCATTTCCTTCCATTGCAACTTTACTTCCTCCGCTGCGTATTTCAACAAACAAACAAACAACTGCACCGCTTGTTTTTAAGGGGGGCAACTCAGGTTATAATAGGCACAATCGAAAATACCCCGCCGCACAACCCGTATAAATAGCAGGCTAAGGAGGCTGACATGGAACACAAACGCAACCCCGGACTGGTCTGGGGGATCATCTTAATCGCCATGGGTGTCTTTTTCTTCGTGGCCCAGGCCTATCCAGGACTGGCAGAACAGTTTTTCAGCGAACATGGCTGGCCCCTGCTGATCGTCGGCCTGGGAGGAATCTTTTTAATCCTCGGTCTGCTGACCAATACCCCGGGACTGTTCGTTCCAGCTTGCATTATCGGCGGCTTAGGCGCCCTGCTCTACTGGCAAAACTACACCGGTCGCTGGGAAAGCTGGGCTTACACCTGGGCCTTGCTCCCCGGCTTCAGCGGTATGGGTATCATTCTTATGGGCATCTGGACCCGCCGTGGACGCATTATCCGCAGCGGTCTCTGGACGCTGACGACAAGTCTAATCCTTTTTGCCCTTTTTGCATCGGCCTTCTCAAACATCACCCTGTTGGAACGCTACTGGCCTTTGTTGATCATCGCTCTGGGTTTCATGCTCTTGATCCAATCCGTTTTTGGCCGCCGCCGCCATGAAGAATAAGCAACCGTCGGTCGGAATTACGACAACCCAGGCTTTTTTCTCTCACGTTTTTCTGGACACCCACGCAGGTCGATAATTTTCTTCCTGTCTACTGGCTACTTTTAAATAAGGAGATTTGTATGAGACGCAGTTCAATTTTCTGGGGACTTTTATTAATCGTCGCCGGTACCGTCTTCATGCTCGACAATTTAGGACTCCTGGGCAATCTCAGTGCCTGGGGAGTCCTCTGGCCGTTGGTCTTGATCGCCATAGGGGCCTGGATCATCTGGCAGACCCAACATCGACCGGCCCCGGCATCCGCCACGATCGAAAAACTCGATCTCCCCCTGGAAGGAATGACTCAGGCCGCCATCCAGATCAAACATGGGGCCGGCCTGCTTACCGTCAACAGCAAGGCAGCCCCCGGCATGCTGATTTCCGGCAGCTTTGAAGGCGGCGTCGAGTACAACCTCGACCGCCAGGCCCAAATGCCCGAACTCCAGTTAAAGACGCCCGAATTAATCGATCTTTTCATCCCCGGCATCGTGGCTCCCGACCAGCGCATCTGGTCAGTCGGCCTGACCCGGGAAATTCCCCTCAACCTTACATTGAAAATGGGAGCCAACGATACCCATCTCGATTTCCACGATCTGCGCATCCCCGATCTACACATCGATACCGGGGCCAGTTCTACCGATCTGATCCTGCCGGCGCTCGGCATCACCCACGTCCATGTCAGCTGCGGAGCCGCCAGCTTCACCCTCCATATTCCGGAAGGCGTGGAGGCCCGCATCAAAGTGGACAGCGGCATCTCTTCAGTGCGCGTCAATCAGGCCCGCTTTCCGCAACAGGATCGCTATTATCAATCCCTTAATTATGACAATGCCGAACAACGGGCCGATATTGAAATCGAAGCCGGTGTAGGATCGATCGAGATCATATAAAAGGAAGGTATTCCTGATGAAACGTCCTGATGCGCGTTTAGTTGCAGGAGCCCTGCTCATTTTAGGAGGCCTGTTGTTGCTGCCTCAATCGCTGGGGCTTTTCCCAGTCGGCATGGGCCTGCTGTGGGCCGTCTTCTTCGGTCTGGGGGGGCTGGCCTTTATGTTCTACTTCGTCATCGACCGGCATAATACCTGGTGGGCCGCCATTCCGGGCTTCTCCATGCTGGGATTGGGCGCCACCATCTTCCTCTCCCTGCTTCCCCTGACCGGCCCCTTGCAGGAAGGACTGCTCGGCTCGACCTTTCTCGGCAGTATCGGATTGAGCTTCCTGCTCATCTTCCTGGTCCGCCGCGAATTCTGGTGGGCCCTGATCCCCGGCGGCATCCTGCTCGCCCTGAGCCTGCTCGTCTTCATCGGCAATGTCCTGCCCAACGGCGAGGATCTGATCGGTCCGCTCTTCCTGGCCTTCATCGGTCTGGCATTCCTGGCCGTCTTTGTGGTCCGCCGGGATCAATGGTGGGCCATCATCCCCGCCGGCATGATGCTCACCCTGGCGATCACAATCAGTATCGATATCCTTTCCGAAAATTTCTCGGTCGGGCTGATGATGTTGGGCTTCGCCGCCACCTTTGCCCTCGTCGGCATCCTTCCCACCCGCCACGGCCCCAACAGCTGGGCCTTCATCCCGGCCGCCCTCCTGGGACTCATCGGCATGATCTTCCTGGCCTCCATGGAATCGATTTTCCGCTACAGCAATATCGTCGGTTCCCTGGCCTTGATTCTGGCCGGCGGCTATCTCATCTTCCGCAACGTCCTCCGTCGCCCGCGAGGCGAATAGTCTTTTTCAATAACCCAAAGCATAACGATCTGTACGATAGTTCGTAGGGATGGCCAAAGGCCGGCTTTTGACATCCCGCAACAGGCACTTCCCATGTAAGCGACGTGCTGGATGCTACACGACAAAGAAAGTTTTCTATTTGTGTTTTTGCGCGCATAAGAATGCGCGCAAAAACACAGACTTTTTTCTCCTGCGCCTCCCGGCGGGCGAACTTGTGTTCAAAAATCCCGCTTTGAGTTAAAATTATCCCCATGGCTATCACAGAACTCCAAATTCGCTGGTTTCGGCTTCGACGTTCCGGCCTGGAACGCCCCTTCGCCACCCCGGAAATCGCCGCAGCAACCCTCGCCGGGATCCAGGCTCAAATCCTGCCGGCCGCCGGGCTGGCCCTCTGGAACCGCACCGCCGGCCTCAGCCATGACGACTTCGATGCCCGGCTCCATCAAAATCGCACGCTGGTCAAACTCTGGGGCCAGCGCGGCACCCTCCATCTCTACCCCAGTCAGGAATGGCCCCTGATCTATGCCGCCCTGAACACTCAAAAGCCCAGCTGGTGGGAGCGTCAGACTGAAGCTCAAAGTGGAAATATTGAACTCTATCGCGCTACGGTCGATCAGGTCGCCGAAATCTTAAAAGAACGGGGCTACCTCTCACGCAGCGATCTACGGACCCTGGATCTCCCCCTGGCGGACTTTCACTTCTCCGCCTGGGGTGGAATCTTCGCCGATCTGGTCCGCCGGGGCGTCGCCTGCCACGCCGGACAAGCGGGCAATGAAGGTCGCTTCGCCTATCGCGAACTCTGGCTGCCGGATCTGCACTGGGATCCTCCCGCTCACAATCTGGCCAATCAGGAACTGGTTCGCCGCTACTTCAAAGCCTATGGGCCGGCTACCCTGCGTGATTTCGCCTACTGGCGCGGCGTCCCGCTCACTTCAGCCCGGCCCTGGATCGCCGCCCTGGGATCCGAGCTGACCGAAATCGCTACCGAATCCGGGCCCCAATTGCTGTTGCGCGACGATATCGATGAACTGGCCGCCCCGCCCCCGGAACGAGAATCCTGGCCGGTCCGAATGCTCTACCGTTTCGATCCCCTCTTTCTGGCCCATAAAGATAAAAAATGGGTCATCGATGCCGCCTGGTACGATCAAATCTGGCGGCCGGCCGGCCACATCGAAGGAGCGGTGCTGGAATACGGCCGAATCATTGGAACCTGGCGGTACGACCGGTTGGACAAAGGCCTGAGTGTACAAATCACGCCCTTCACACCCTTCCCGGATTACGTACAATCAGCCCTCGAGACAGCCACCGCCGGCATCGCCCGCTTCTTCGACCTGCCGCTGCTTCAGCCATAAACGGCTTTTCAACAAAAACGTCAACCTGAACCGTAAACCCGAAAACATAAAAAACCTGTGTTTGGGCGGGCTTCAGAAAGCCCGCCCAAACACAAATAAAAAATTCTCTCCCCCCATCCAGCGCGTCGTATCTTAGGGGGAAAAGTGCCAGGTGCGGAGCACAAGAAAACGGCCGTTCTTTAAACCACCGAACAATCGCACAAATCAAAAACTTGAAAGGTAAATCTATGGAAGTTACACTGATTGGCCTGACCCAATACCAGGCAGGCGATGAAACGCCGGAATCCCTGTTGGAAACTGCCGGACGGATCTGCTACCGCAGCGAAAGCCACGGCGACCCGGCCGCCTTCCTCACAGCTCGCCTGCACGAAGGCCATCTCAGCCTGATCGAGCATGCCAGCGCCACCTTTGCCGTCAACGGCATCAGCCGGAGCTGTAGCCATCAACTGGTCCGCCACCGCCTCGCCTCCTTCTCCCAGGAAAGCCAACGCTACGTCGAAATGAACGCGCCCGAATGGATTATCCCCCCGGCCATCGCCGCCGATCCCACCGCTCTATCCATCTGGGAAACTCACATGGCCCAGGTAGCGGCCACCTATACCGCCCTGCGAGAACGGGGTATCCGTAAAGAAGATGCCCGCTTCATTCTGCCCAATGCCACCGCTACCCGCATCATCGTCACCATGAATTTTCGAGAACTCCGCCACTTCTTCGACCTTCGACTTGCCCCTGCTGCTCAATGGGAAATCCGCCGGCTGGCCGCCCGGATGCTTCAGTTGATCCAGCCCCACGCCCCCACCGTCTTCCGCGATCAATGGGAATATCTCACGAACCAATTTCCAGATTTATTAGATTAAAGACTCCCCTTCGTGGATTTCCGTGGTACAATTCGCCTCGATTCAGTTCAAATGGGAGATACGTCGTGTTAAACTCAATAGCGCAGCGGCTGAACTCATCCCCCTGGATGCGCCAGTTGCTCTTCCTGGCGTCGGCATTACTCAGCATATTTTTTATTGGTTATCACTTTGGCACCTTCGACCAAGCGATTCACATCCCCTTCCTCAAAGCCACCGTCGATCCTACCCTCTTCCCAGGTGATCAATTCTTCTCCATGCGAGCAACCCACTATTCCTATTTCTGGTACTTCTTCCAACCGTTCTATCGTCTGGGAATTCTGGAAATCGTCATGTTCCTGGTCCACGTTATGGCCACCCACCTTACCTTCTGGGCCGTCTGGAAGCTGGCCATGACCCTCTTCGAAGATCCATTGGCCGCCCTGATTGCCGTTTTCGCCTTCATCTTCCCGCACATCGGTTTTGCCGGCTTCCCCATCATCGAATTCAGCCTGCTCAACCGCACCTTTGTGCTGCCCTTCCTGCTCTTTGCCCTGGATCTCTTCCTCCATCGCCGCTATATCCTGGCCTTCCTGCTGCTGGGCGCCCTTTATAACCTGCACGTCATCTCGGTCAATTTCGTCCTGGCCATGGTCTTATTCGATTGCCTGCTCGAATTCCGCAAAATCGGTTGGCGCAACATCGCCCTGGGCTTGGTAGCCTTCGTTATTGCCGCCCTGCCCGTTTTGATCTGGAAGCTGAGCGGCAGCTCACCCAACGACTTCAGCCTGCGGCCCGAATGGCTGGCCATTATCGCTAAAGGCACCATCTACAACATCTTCTATGTGATCGCTCCTTACCCCCACATTCTGCTGATCACCGCCTGCGGGGTTTGCGGCGTCGGCCTTTTCCTGGCCGCCCGCAAATCGTTGGCGCCCCGTCCTCATGACAAAACCATCACCATTTTCATTATTGCCGTCTTCATCGTCCTGGCCGTCCAGATGATCACCTCATCCTGGCTACCGATCACCATCATCATTCAATCTCAAATCATCCGGGTAGGCCTCTTCGGCGTCATCTTCGGTTACCTCTACTTCGCCGCCTTCCTGGCCCAAAAATACCGCGACCCGGGCTACGTCCGATTTGATTTCGTCCTGGAAATGGGGGCCTTTGCCGTCTCTACCCTGCCCATTGTCCCGATGGCCGTGTGGGCCTTCGAACGCTACCTCCCGCTACCTACCGTCCACGTCCGTCGCATCGCCACCGCGACCGGGCTGATCATGGCCTGGATCGCCACCATCATCATTACCCTCTCCTATCAGGTCTGGACCCCGGGAATTTACATCTACGCCCACCAAAGCCCCTGGTATGATGCTCAAATCTGGGCCCGCGACAATACGCCCAAAAACACCCTCTTCATCACCCCCCCGGAAAACTGGTGGTTCTACGAATCCGAATGGCGCGTCTTCTCGGAACGCAGCACCGTAGTCACCCTTTCGGAATTGCTGGAAGCCGCCTTCGTGCCTGATTATCTAAACACCTGGGAACCGCGCTTTAACGCCCTGGCTCCCGGTGCCTTGCCCCAATTCGAAGGCGATTACTTTGAAAACGTCCGAATTACCGCCGCTGCATTTAACAGCCTGACCGACGACCAACTGGTCGAAATTGCCCGAAAATATGGGGCCAGCTATCTGGTGGTAGAAAAACCGATCCAACGCCAGTTCCCGGTCGCCTACGAAAACTCCACCTATATCATCTACGATCTGCGCCATGCCCTCACGCCGGAAGGTCTCGCCAAACCCCATCCTTCGCGGGCCCTAAAAGTAGCCTTGCAAAAATAGCAACCTGAGATACATCTAAATAGTCCGGTTGCCATCTTTGAAAGCCCGGCGATCTCGACAAAGCGATTTTGCATCTTGCGATTGGAAAAATGGAAGCTGGAAGATTGAAAAACCTTCCAGGCTTCCTGTTTTCCAATCTTCCAGGCCGGAGCACAAAGCAAGATTTCATAAAGTAAAAACTTAAATAAAACTGAGGCCCTATCCTAACTCCATTGCGAGGTAACTGTATGATCGAAGAAACCGGTTCCACCCGCGTCCGGGTTGAATTCTGGGCTCCTAATGCCGTTCGGATCACACATGCCCCGCTTTCTGCCGCCGATTTTCCACCGGATCGCCCCTGGCTGCAACATATTCGCCTGCCCTCCGAGCCCTGTTCACCCGAGGCCGCTGAACTGGAAATCCACTTCACCCCCACCGGCATCCAAATCTATACGAACGACGGAAAGCTCGTTCTGGGAGAGGCCCAACCCCCTCGGCTGGATGAAGCAGGAACGGTCGGGCTGGCCCTGGATATCACCCCCGGAGAAGGTTTTTATGGTTGGGGGGAATGGTTCAACGGCTTCCGCCGGGAAACCGGCATGGTACAACTCAAAATCCGGGATGCCCTGGCCTGGATGCAAAACAAACACACCTACTCAGCCCTGCCCATCTTCCTCAGCGATCGAGGTTACGCCTTCTTCCTGCTCAACAGCCACACCAGCACCTGGACCCTGGCCCCCGACCGGGAAACGATCGAAATTGAAGCCGGCGGGCCCCCCGTCGACTATCTGGTCATCTACGGACCTTCCTTCAAACGAATTTTGGAAACCTACACAGCCTTAACCGGTCGCCCGCCGCTCCTGCCCCAATGGGCTTTTGGACTCTGGGTCACCGGATATCCGCAGACCCACCAGGAAAAAGTGATCAACCATGTCGAGGAACACCGACGCAGGCAGATCCCCCTCGATGCCGTCATCCTGGATTACCACTGGGAAGAAACCTTCCATAATTTTCGCTGGCGTCGCGACATCATCCCCGACCCCGACCGCATGATCGCCCAATTAAAAGAACGGGGAGTCCATCTGGGCCTGATCACCACACCCTTTCAAAATATCGGAAATCGCCGCTGGTACAAATTTTTCCTCTACCTCTACGTCCAGGATATCCCCTTCAAACAACTGCTGGCCGATGAACGGGCCCTGCCCGAATATGAACTGGCCCGCACCCGGGGCTATCTGGCTCACGAAAAAGCCAACTGGTGGTTCGGAACTGGCGGCATGATCGATTTCGCCAATCCGGAAGCCGCCGCCTGGTGGAACAACCTGATGAAGCCCCGTTACGAACAGGGAGTGGCCTTCTTTAAGAACGATGACGGTGAATATCTGCCGGAAGATGCCCACAGCGCCCTGGGGATAGACGGCAAAGAATACCATAATCTCTACGGTTTCTTCTACGGCCGGGCCCTCTATGAAGGCATGGCCGACCTCGACGACCGCCGCCCCTTGATCTATGCCCGCTCGGTCTGGGCCGGCTCACAACGCTACCCCGGCATCTTTATGGGCGATCAAAAGCCCACCGGGGCCCACCTGCACAGCACCATTCGCGCCGGGCTCAATCTCAGCCTGCTGGGATTCGCTTACTGGACCGCCGATGTTTTCGGGTTGGACGGCAAGACCACTCCGGAAATGCATCTGCGGTATGCCCAATGGGCCCTGATGACCCCCATTGCCCGCTATTTCATCCGTCCACCCCATGTCGATAACACCCGCTTCCCCTGGTCTCATGGTCCGGCCGCCGAAACCAATTTCCGAAGTTATGCCGAGCTGCGTTATCGGCTGCTTCCCACCTATTACACTCTGAGCTGGGAAGCCTACCGCACCGGTATTCCCATGCTGCGCCCGATGATCCTGGAATTCCAAAACGATCTCCGCATGGCCCCGATCGACGATCAACTCATGCTCGGGCCTAACCTCATGCTGGCTCCCGTAACCAAAGAGGGCGCCCGCACTCGCCCCATCATCCTGCCGAAAGGAATCTGGCATGATTTCTGGACTGAACGCAGCTGGGAAGGCGATACCACCATCGATTACCCGGCCCCGTTAGATCGTCTGCCGATGCTGGTAAAGGGCGGAACCCTTCTCATATTAGGAGTGCCGCTTCAGTTCATCCCCGAAAACCATCGCTTTGAAAAACTGGAACTACATGCCTGGCCGCCCTACAATCCAGCCGTACTGGGGGAACTCTACGAAGATGACGGGGTTACCCGGGCCTATCAACAAGGCGCCTATGCCGTAACGGCGTTCAGCATCACCGAACGCAACAACACTCTCATGACCCGCATCGCGCCGGCCACGGGCACCCTTCCGGGACTGCCTGCCGAACGAGAACTCCTGCTGATCTTCCATCGAATTCCACGCCCTCAAGGAGTCCGAATCAATGGCCCCATCTTCCGGGACTGGCACTGGGAAAACGACACCCTGACCTTACAGTTCAAAGCTCCCACCAACGCAGAGACATTGATCGAAATCAAATTCTAAACAAAAGATCGTACAGGAAATAAAAAACTCTCCTTTTCAAACCGGCGAAGGCCCTGACCGACGATTAAACCACCAAACCCATACCAGGGGAACCAACGCCCCTACGCCAATCGATGCGGCCAGAAAAATTCCCAACCCGCTCAACAGAGCCAGCGGAACAAAGATAAAGGCCGCCACCCCCAAAAAGAGACTGAAAATGAAAATCAAAAGCGCGGCCAACCCCATCCATAGAGCGACCGACTGCGCCCGCTTCATCGATCCTCGCCGGACCCCCGAAATCTGTCCCGTGCAGCCATTGATCCACACCGCCTGGGGCATCGCCTGATCATCCTGATAGCAGGTAACATACACAGGTTCCAGCAACAAAGTCCAATGCTGGGTCAGGAATTCCGGTTCCCACTGAAAATTGCGAATATGTTGAGCCCCGGTCGCTTTCTGACACTCTTCCTGAGCCCGATTGAAGAAAACAACTTGAGCCTCGGACCAGGCATCGGGAGCTGAACGGTTGGGCAGACGAACCCACGCGCCTTGAATCAGGGCCGGTGTATAAGTTTGCCCGGCACTTACAGGATAAGGTCCCAATGCAGCCGTCAACTTCTGAGATTCTTCCAGGGCAGGAGCCGGCGCATTCTGATAAATCCGCTGTAACCGCCCCAGCCGGGGCTCCCAACGTACCCGGGTTTCCGTCACCTCGGCCGTGGACCAGGCATCATGGTTCTGATTATATTCTTCCTGATGGCTGAGAACCTGATAATCAAAACCGGCTTCAGCCTGCCAGGTAGCCGCGATATTGCTATCGACCAGCCAGCGCGGCAAATAAAACCGCTGCAAACGCTGCCGCAAATTAGATAAGGTTAAATCGGCCGGGGGAAAAGGAATTCCCCGGGTAAACGCCCCCACCTTTTCAGCCAGGCCCTCCCCGGTAAGCGAAAATGGCAGGATGCTCTCCGGCTCCAAAATCCCCTCGGGCTTGAAGACCGCCAATGCCCCCTGGAAACAATGCGGACAATGCTCAGGAACAGGTCCGACAGGAATCAAAAAACTCCAGTCACAACGGGAACAAATCACCGCCTGCAACGGCAAATTCCAGGCAGACTGAGAAAAAATCGCATCGGATTCGATAGTAGATTCAGGCATCGTCCATCCCCCGGGCTTTAAAAAACAGGATCAAAGAGACAATCACTCCAACGATCAACAGAATGCCGCCCCCAATTGCAACCGGGACCCCGATCCCCAACACTAAAGTCAATCCCCCCAACAGGGTCAACAACAAACCCGGGGCCAACACAGCCGCAATCACTAACCAAACCTTGTTCCAATCCACCGGACGTTGCCCACTGATCGCCCCGGTTTGACCGTTGACCACTACCTGGAACGTCCGACCTTCGTAAGTATAGGCGGTCAGATAAAACGGCAACAAAATATAACGCCAGCTTTCATTCGAAAAATCCAATTGCATGCTGAAATTACGTACCAGGGAACTGCCGATCTGCTGCATACAACGCCGGCGAGTCTCATCTCGCATTTCTTTACGCCCCTGATTCCAGGCCGCTTTCAAAGGAAAATCGTACGCCTGAGCCTGCAACCCGGCCAGATAATGCGGTTCGTACGGAGTCAATTCGCTAAAATTGCTGGCCTGCACCCGATCCAACAACAAAGTACTGATACGGCGAGTGCCGGCAATCAACCAATCATCAAAATTCTGACTCAGGCGCCCATTTTTCCATTCCCAGACCGTCTCCGTCTCACTCTCCGATTTGCCATCTCGATAATGAGTTCGCGTTTCGGTATGGCCAACCTCCGCTCGCCATTCGGCCGTGGCGTCGGCATCAAAAGTCCAAAAGGGCAGATAAATCGCCGCAAACTCATTCAAACCTGCGGCATGGCGCAAAGAGGTGGGAGTCATCCAACTACTCCCCAACCATTTGCCGGCGATATCCCGACAGACCGCCGCCTGCACTTTAAAAGGGATCAGAAAACGAGGCCGCAGGACATCCTGGGGAACCTCCCGTTGAATCACCCGATTGGAACCACAAAACGGGCAGGTCGAGGTCAACCCCTGCGCCGGAATAGATAAGGCCGCCCCACAATGCTGACATTGGAGCTCGCGCCGGGCCTCGCCCCATCCCCGCGCCGCGCGATCGAGCGTCTCCAGGGTAAATTCAAACTGCTCCGCCGACCGCCCGACCGCCCGCTTTTGGGGACCCCGCACATACCCACAATGGGCACAGCGCAAAGCGCCGTCCATGACGCTATACGCAGTAGCCGCGCCACACTGGGGACAGACAAAATCGACCACTTCTCGATGGGCTTCGCCTTCTACCGACGCTGGAACGTAGACCTCAATTCCCTCAACCGCCGAAGGCCCTGCTATATATCCCGAAGGCGGAAATCTATCTTTCATACCACCGCTCCCCACCCTGATCTTATCGTCAGTATAAAACATCTCTACCTAAGGTCAACTTTCCCAAACCAACAATAATCCAACTTTACTAACCAATCTCTGCGATATTCCAAACACATCCCATCTGTTTACTCGCGGCTTTAATGTTAACATTATATATGTAGGTGCAACGCAGGGCGGTCCCAAATTTTGTTTTAAATTTTCCGCATCCGCGAAAAAAATCCGAACGGCTTGAGTCCCTTAAACCCGGAATCAACCCAAATTAAACCAGTTTTTATCTTTCTCACGGCTTTGCCGTGAGTTTTATTGAACCGCCCAACCACCTGCACAAAAACAACTGTTTCCGGGTGGCTTGGAATCAGGCAACTATTTGGATCATAAAAGGAGGTTATCAAATGACTTACCCCTACTCTCCCCAAAAGATTGAGGACTTGGGGTGCGGAGACCACCTCTGCTGCTTCTACAAAGATGAGGGTGAATACCTGCGCAGTCTTGTTCGTCTGGTACAACAAGGTTTGGCACGACATGAAAAAGTCGTCTGTCTCATCGAAGAAAACAGTGCTCGCCATCTGCTGGAACATTTGCAATCCACCGGCATCGATGTTCAGGCCATTCTGGTACGCGAGGATTTAATTTTGCCGGCTCTGGCCGATCTTTCCAACGCCCAGGGACGGATGGATCCGGATTCGATGATCGCCACTTTCCAAACCGAAAAAGAACGCGCCATCGCCGAAGGATATACGGCCCTTCGCGGCATCAGTGAAGCCGGCTTGCTTTTGCAAGGATTCCAAAATCTCGATCTGCTATTTAAATACGAAGAAAAACTCAATGAGCTCTTCCCTGGCAATGAATGGATGCTGGTCTGTATGTATGATCAGCGACTTTTTGACCGGGAAACCCAGGTTAAAATTTTACACCTTCATCCATTGGCCATTGTCGGCAATGATCTCTACGACAATTTCTATCACATGCCAATCGCTGAGCTTATTGGACGTGAACCTCGAGATAATGCGACGCCGCGCAAAACAGATACCGGGCGCCTTCTCAGTCGCCGCCTGCCCGTGGCCGTGGAATCGGACATGCGGCTTTACATTCCTTAAACTGTAAACTGTTTCTAGTTTTTTACTTACCCTACATTCACACAAAACTCCCCGGTTTATTAAATCCGGGGAGTTTTGTTATAATACGGATACATCTAATATTTCACGGAGCCATCATGCCTGCATTTGAAGTAAATGGACATCGCCTCTTTTACCGTCAAAACGGTAAGGGGCCTTTACTGGTCATTTTACCCGGCAATACCGCCTCCTCCGCCCACCATGAAGGTGAACTGGCCTATTTCGGACAACGCTACCACACCGTCGCCCTGGATTTCTGGGGCACCGGACAGTCGGATCGTCGGGCGACGTGGACCGCCGACTGGTGGGAACAGGGAGCCCGAGATGTAGCCGCCCTGATTGCCCATCTGAAAACAGCTCCCGCTCTGATCATGGGAACCAGCGGCGGCGGCATGATCGCCCTGTTGACGGCCGCCCTCTTCCCTCAATCGGTCCGGGCTGTCATCGCCGACAGTTGCGTCGAATTTCTCCCTCCCGATCTTTTGCGGGCAGAGACGATCAACCGAAATTTCCAAGACCCCGGAGCGGCAGGATTCTGGCGTCAGGGACATGGAGAAGATTGGGAACAGGTCGTCGCGGCCGACAATACGCTGCTGCTGCAGCTGGCCGATCAGGGCGGAGATTGGGCCCGCGGTCGCCTCCCTCAAATTCAATGCCCCACCCTGTTGAGCGGCAGTCTGCAAGATCCCAGTATGGTCGACATCGAAACGCAATTTTCCGCCATGGCCCGCCAGATTCCCCATTGCCGACTCTTTATGGCCCTCGAAGGCGATCACCCTCTGATGTGGAGCCGCCCCGCCCTCTTCCGCGAAGCCGCTGATGAATTTTTAGCTTCCCTACCGGTTTAAAACCACTCTCTAATTTCTGGTATAATGCACCCATGGCACTGATTTCGGCATCCAATCTAAGCAAATATTACGGCGCCCGCGAAGTTTTCGCAGACCTGACTTTTGAAGTGCACGCCGGTGAACGGGTAGCCCTCGTAGGCCCTAACGGCTGCGGCAAAAGTACTCTGCTGGAAATTCTATCCAGCCATCTGGAACCCGATGCCGGGAACGTTCACCGCTCCCGCGAAATCCGGCTGGGATACCTGCCCCAAATGCCCGACCTCAACACCGAAAGCTCCCTCTGGGAAGCGATGGAAGCGGTCTTCGGCAATTTGCAGACCCAGGCCCGCCAGCTCCGCCAGCTGGAAGCCGCCATGGCCGACAGCGAACAACGCGAAGCCGCCCTGGAACGTTACGGCGCTTTGCTGGAAACCTTTGAGCAGGCCGGCGGCTTCACTTACGAAGGCCGCATCGGCCAGGTACTCGGCGGCCTCGGTTTCAAACCGGAAGAATTTCAAACCCCCGTCGCCCATCTCAGTGGCGGCGAACGCACCCGCGCTCTTCTGGCCCGCCTTCTGTTGGAAGAACCCGACCTGTTGCTGCTCGACGAACCGACCAACCACCTCGACCTGGAAGGCATCACCTGGCTCGAAGACCAGATCAAAAACTGGAAAGGCGGCATCATTGTCGTGGCCCATGACCGCGCCTTCCTTGATGCCATCGCCAGTCGGGTTCTGGAACTTGAGCAGGGCAAACTGGAAAGCTATCGCGGCAATTACACCGCCTATCTCGCCCAACGTGAAGAACGACGCACCCAACGCGAAGCCGCTTATCAGGCCCAACAGGAACAAATTGCCCGCACGGAAGAATATATCCGCCGCTACATGGCCGGTCAACGTTCTGCCGAAGCCAAAGGCCGCCTGAAACGGCTGGAACGGGTAGAACGCCTGGAACGGGTCCAGGAAACGACCGCCATCCGCGTCGATCTGCAAACCAATCTCCGCAGCGGCGATCTGGTCCTGGGACTTTACGACCTGGAAGTAGGTTACGAACCCGGCTGCCCCCTGGTCAGCGTCGCCGAAGCCGAAGCTCGCCGTGGCCAGCGCGTCGCCCTGGTCGGCTCCAACGGCACCGGAAAAACCACTTTGCTCCGTACGGTGCTCAACCAGATCTCTCCCCTCAAAGGCCATATCCGACTGGGAGCCTCCGTCCGCGTCGGTTATTTCGCCCAGGTGCAGGCCCATCTGGATCCAGACCAGCGCGTTCTGGATACGCTGTTAGATGCCGGCATGGTTTCGGTCGGAGAGACCCGCTCCTTCCTGGCTCGTTACGGCTTCCGCGGCGACGATGTCTTCAAAGAAATCGGGGTCCTCTCCGGAGGGGAACGCGCCCGGGTCGCCATCGCCATTCTGGCGCTGGAAAAAGCCAATTTCCTGCTGCTCGACGAACCGACCAATCACCTGGATCTGGCCTCTCAGGAAGTGCTGCAAAATGTCCTGACCAATTTTGCCGGGACGGTCCTGCTGGTCAGTCACGACCGCTATCTGATCCGCGAACTGGCCACCCACATCTGGGCAGTAGCGGATGGGCAACTTTACACGTTTGAAGGCTATGCGGCCTTCGCCGCCTGGCAACAGGCCCGCCGTGAAGGCTCACCGCCCGACCGCCGGGCGGAAGAAGCTGCCCGCATCCGTCGCGATGCTGAACGACAGGCGGAAAAAGAACGACAGCGGGCCCAGGCCAAACAACAGAAGCGTCTTCAGGCCCTCGAAGAAACGATCCATGCCCAGGAAACCCGCCTGAAAGAAATCACGCTGGCCCTGGAAATCGCCGGCCGGGCCCAGGATGTCGGTCGCGTCACCCGCCTGGGAGCCGAATATAACCAGGTGCAGAGCGAGCTGGATCGTTTACTGGAAGAATGGACTGAAATCGCTGCCGCTCTCTAATAACTTTTTTCGTAGCCGCCTCAAGCGGCTACGAAAAATATAAAACAGAGAAACTCCATGCAGAAAACTGATTCCCCCTACCGCATCGGCCTGACCGGCAATATCGCTACCGGAAAATCTACGGTTGCCGCCACCCTGGCCCAACTGGGGGCCGCGGTCTTCGATGCCGACCGGATCGTCCATGAAATCATGGCCCCCGGCGGTCCGGCTTATGCCCCCATCCTGGCCGCCTTCGGCCCCGCTATTCTGACTCCCCATGGCACCATTGACCGCCGCGCACTCGGCGCGATCGTTTTTTCCAATCCCGCCGCCTTGAACCGGCTGGAAAAGCTGACCCATCCGTTGGTACTGGAAGAAGTGGAACGCCGTATCGCCGCCGGTCAGGCCTCTGTGGTGGTCATCGAAGCCATCAAATTGATCGAGGCCGGCAGCGCCGACCGCTGCGATGCCCTCTGGGTCACGACCTGCCCTCAGGAAATGCAGGTCGAACGCTTGATACAACAACGCGGACTCTCCGAAGCCGAGGCCCGCCAACGTATCGCCGCCCAGCCCGCTCCTCAGGCCAAACTGGACCGGGCCACCGTGATTATCAACACCGGCGGCTCGTTGGAAGCTACCCGCGCCCAGGTAGAAGCTGCCTGGCATCAAATCTTCAATCCATAGAGTTAACCATGCACCTTACCCTAGAAGAACGCTCCTGGTTGCAGGGCGAAGCCGGCCCTGCCGTTCAACGCGCAGCGGAAATCGTCGTAGCGCTGGGACAGATCTACGACGCGGAACGGCTGATCCCGGTCGCCAGCGTGCAAATCTCCGGAGTCTCCTATCGCAACATCGGCGCCGCCGGACTGCGATTTCTCCGCCGCTGGGCCGAAGAAGGCGCCCGCGTCTCGGTCCCCACCACGCTCAACCCGACAGGAATGGATCTGGAACAGTGGCGGGAACTGGGCTTTCACCCGGATTTCGCCGCTCGCCAGCTGGAAGTGGTCGACACTTTTGCCGCCATGGGCGTCGGTCAGGGCCATCCCCTGCCGACCTGTACCCCCTACGCCATCGGCAACCTCCCCCACTCCGGCGAATCGATTGCCTGGGCGGAATCCTCCGCCGTCGCTTATGCCAACAGCGTACTCGGAGCCCGCACCAATCGCGAAGGCGGCCCCGGCGCCATAGCCGCCGCCATCCTGGGACGCACCGCCGCCTACGGGCTGCATCTGGATGCCAACCGCCGCGCCACGCTCCAGGTCGAAGTGACCGCCCAGCCGGTCACCCCTTCCGATTACAGCGCCCTGGGCGCCCTGGTGGGAAAAATCGCCGGCTCGCGGGTCCCCTGGTTCACCGGACTCCCCCTGGATCGGGACGATCCCCTGACCGTCCAAAAGCTCAAAGCCCTGGGAGCCGCCATGGCCGCGACAGGCGCCGTCGCTCTCTTTCATGTAGAAAAGATCACCCCCGAAGCTCAGGACTTCACCTTGCTGGCCTCCGATGCCGAATCAATTCGCATCACCGATTTGCAACCTGGATATGCCGGTCTGAACGATCCCGATGCCGGCCTGGATTTGATCTGGTTGGGCTGTCCTCACGCTTCGGTCAACGATCTCGCCCGAGTGGCCGAACTGCTGGTCGGTAAAAAAGTCTGCCTGCCGCTCTGGATTACAACTGCCCGGCCTCTGAGAGAGGCTGCGGCCCAAAACGGCACCCTGGCAATCCTGGAAGCGACCGGCGCCCGGGTGATCGCCGATGCCTGTGTGGCCATCGCCCCTGTCCGCGATCTCGGCTATCGTGCCGTTGCGACCAACTCCGCCAAAGGAGCCTACTACCTGCGCAATCTCGCCGGCGTCACTGTCCATTTCGGCACCCTGGAACAATGCGTCACCGCCGCTTTGACCGGGCGCTGGGAAACGGAGTAAAAACAATGGAACAAAGACCCTTGATTCTGGAAGGACGCTGCATCAAAGCCGGCACAGCCGAAGGAGCGGCCCTGGTTTCTTCCGAACCGATCGGCTTTCTGGGGGGCGTCGATCCGGCAACGGGCATAGTAACGGAGAAGGGGCATCCCCTGGAGGGACAGTGTGTGGCCGGCAAAGTGCTCGTTTTCCCCACCGGCAAAGGAAGCACGGTAGGTTCCTATGTACTCTATCAACTGGCAGAAAATGGACTGGCACCGGCGGCCATCCTCAATGCCGAAAGTGAACCGATCGTAGCCGTCGGCGCCATTATCAGCGCGATCCCTATGGTCGATCATCTCCCGCTGGACCCTTTCAAAACCGGCGATGGGGTAAGGATAGAAGGCTCGAAAGTTATCCTATCCCCAACTACACCCGCCAATTATTAGAGGATTGATTTCCATTTGTTCTTTCATCAACAACAATTAAAATAACGACCTGTGCGGTTGTTCATGAGTATGGATTAAAAACGGTTTTTGCATCCCGCACCAGGTGCTTTCCCGGTAAAATGCGACGCGCTGGATAGAGGGAGAGCGTTATTTTTTATTCATATTTTCGGCGGCTTCTGAACTCGGATTTAGATAAAAGAAAAGGGCGAGAGAACTTGCGTAATCTCGC